>NZ_ANNV01000020.1 GCF_000346755.1 Pseudomonas sp. CBZ-4
ACCTCGGTATTTCAGTGATACCGAGGCGATGCTATCGCAGGCAAGCCAGCTCCCACATTGATTGTTCAGCGGCTCCAGAAAACGGGCAGAGATTGACCGATGTATTCACTAGATGACCTGCTGCACCTGATGAACCGCCTGCGCGACCCGCAATACGGTTGCCCGTGGGACATCAAGCAAACCTACGCCACCATCGTCCCGCACACTCTGGAAGAAGCCTACGAAGTCGCCGACGCCATCGAGCGCGGTGATTTCGATCACCTGCAAGGCGAGTTGGGCGACCTGTTGTTCCAGGTGGTGTATTACAGCCAGCTGGCACGGGAAGAAGGGCGTTTCGAATTCGCCGGGGTGATCGACAGCATCACGCGCAAGCTGATCCGTCGCCATCCCCATGTGTTTCCCACCGGTGACCTGTATGCGCCGCTGGATATCCCGCAACTGAGCGAAGAGCAGGTCAAGGAACGTTGGGAGCAGATCAAGGCCGAGGAGCGCGCGGAAAAATCCGATGCGCCGGAGCAATTGTCCCTACTCGATGATGTGCCCACAGCGCTACCGTCCCTGTCCCGCGCGGCCAAGCTGCAAAAGCGCGCCAGTCAGGTCGGCTTTGACTGGCCATCGGCGTTGCCGGTGGTGGACAACGTGCGCGAAGAGCTCGATGAAGTGCTCGAAGCCATGGCGGATAACGACCCGGTCGCGATCGCCGATGAGGTCGGCGACCTGCTGTTTGCTGCAGTCAACCTGGCCCGCCACCTCAAGGTTGACCCGGAAACCGCGCTGCGTGGCGCCAATGCCAAGTTCGAGCGACGTTTCCGATTTATCGAACAGGCATTGCGCGACACGCATCAACCCATAGAAGATTGCACCCTCGAAACGTTGGACGCCCTGTGGGGCGAAGCCAAACGCCAGGAAAAGAACATGTCCAGCTGCGGTTGAGCGGCTGCCTAAGTGAGTAAGCACCATGAGCATTTCCCTTCGCGATCAGTTGCTCAAAGCAGGTCTGGTCAACCAAAAGCAGGCCAAGCAGGTCGGCAAAGAGAAACAGAAGCAGCAGCGCCTGGTCCACAAGGGCCAGATCGAGGCCGATGACACCCAGGCTCGTTTGGCCCAGGAAGCGCAGGCCGAGAAGGTCAAGCGCGACCAGGAACTGAACCGCCAGCAGCAGGAAAAAGCCGAGGCAAAGGCCCGCACGGCCCAGGTCAAGCAACTCATCGAGACCTCGCGCCTGCCCAAGCTGACCACCGAGGACTACTACAACTTTGTCGATGACAAGAAGGTCAAGCGCCTGTCGGTCAACACCTTGATGCGCAACAAGCTGAGCAACGGCTCCCTGGCGATCGTGCACCACGGTGGCAGTTACGAGGTGATCCCGCGTGAAGCGGCGCTGAAGATCCAGGAGCGCGCGCCAGAGCGTATCGTGCAGCTCAACATCCTCACCGAAAGCCAGGTGCCGGATGAGGATGATCCATACGCCGCCTACCAGATCCCTGACGATCTGATGTGGTAAGGCTGTAGAAACAACAAACCCCGCTCAAAAGGCGGGGTTTTTGTTGATAGGTACTCCGGCTGCGTGGGCTGGAGTACCTATAGGATTTCGCTACTCAGGAGCTCTCTGCCTGGCGTTTCATCTCAAGCGACTCCAGCTCGTTCTTATAATTGTGAGCGTCACTCTCGTTGTGAAACATGCCGACCAGCAGGTCTTGTTGGTGTACATCCCAGATGTGAATCCCATGGCCCAGCGCTTCGTGGGACATGTGTGCATCGTCGCGTTCAGTTACTTTTACAGTCATCTGCTTGCTCCAATCTCTGGTGGGTCTGCGGCAAGTCGTCGCAGGCCTCTTTTATATGTTTTGTTAGCTTGCTAAGTAAACCGACTTTTCGCGCAACTATTCATTGCAGGAACTGCAACAGTGCTGCAGGCCTTGAGAATTGGGGGTTTGTGTTTTGGGGGCTGGAGTTTTATGACAGAAGTTTCATGTTGTGAGGCCGCTACCGCCATCGCAGGCAAGCCAGCTCCCACAGGGAAATGCATTCCAACTGTGGGAGCTGGCTTGCCTGCGATGGCGTCAGAAGCCTCTAAACAAAATCGGCAGACGAAAAAAAGCCCCGCATTCCGCGAGGCTCTTTTTTTGATTCACCAGCTCATCAGCTCCCTTTGACAGCCTTGCCGTCAACGGTGCCGTCTTGCAGCATGATGTTGTATTCCTTGCCGTCAGTTTCTACCTGACGCAGTGCAACCAGAATGCCGCCCTGGTCCTTGGCAAACCACATCTGGGTAATGCGCTTGCTTTGCGTCGGGTCGCGCACGCGCTCAACCTTGATCGCGTCAATGGAACCGACCTTGGTCTGGACCTTTTCCGGGCCGATCACGCGGAAGTCGTAGGTGTCGACGTCGGTACCTTCCACCACGTTGTAGCTCATGCTTTTCTTGCCGGCGGCCACGTCACGTTGCAGCGCCAACTGGTAGGTCGACTTGTCGAGCATGCCGCTTTGCAGGGCGACGTTGACCGGGTCTTTGTTTTCAAAGCCGGTGACTTTCTTCGCGGTTTGATCGAAGTCCAGGTTGATCTTCTTCGCCTTGCCCAGGCCGCCGCGTTCGAAGGTGTAGCTCTTCGGTTGCAGGGTGTCCTTGTCAAACAGGATCACGCTGGTTTCGGTCAGGCTGGCGATCATCATCGAAGCCTTGAAGTTCAAGGTCCAGGTGCCATCGCCATTCTTGGCCAGGCTGCGTTCAGCCGAGCCACTCATGGGCAACTGTTTCCAGTCGGCGGTGTAGCTGACGGAGAAAGGGTGAAGGTCTGCCGCTTGCACCGCAGGCAAGGCAAACAGAGCAAAAGCGAAGAGCAAGGCGCGACGCATAAAATCTCCTAGGTTCGAATCAAGTGGCCGCTGGCCGCGAGTAACTGACCGTCCAATAATGCACCCTGGTCACCAAGAATCAACCGCCCCTCGGCAAACCAGCGTACAGCCAACGGGTAAATCCTGTGTTCCTGGGTGTGAACCCGTTGCGCAAGGGTCTGCGCCGAGTCGTCAGACTCTACCGGAACCACTGCCTGTACGACCAGAGGCCCGCCATCGAGTTCCTCGGTGACGAAGTGCACGCTGCAGCCATGCTCGCTGTCGCCGGCGTCGAGCGCCCGCTGGTGCGTGTGCATGCCTTTGTACTTGGGCAGCAGGGAAGGGTGGATATTGAGCAGGCGCCCGTCGTAGTGGCGCACGAAATCAGCGCTGAGGATGCGCATGAAGCCGGCCAGGACCACGAGTTTGGGGTTGAAGGCGTCGATCAGTTCGATCAAGGCGGCATCGAAGGCCTCGCGGCCCTCGAAAGCCTTGTGATCCAGGGAGCGGGTGTCGATACCCGCGTCCCTGGCGCGTTGCAGGCCGTAGGCGTCGCTGCGGTTGGAGATCACCGCAGCGATGCGCACCGGGCTGTCGCCGGTGCGCGTGCTGTCGATCAGGGCCTGCAAGTTACTGCCGGTGCCGGAGAGCAGCACCACGACATCACAGGTCTGGGACATCAATGAGCCTTGAGGTTCTTCAGTTCGACCTGGGCTGCGCCTTCTGGAGCAGTGGCGATCTGGCCGATGACCCAAGGCTGCTCGCCCGCTTCACGCAGGACGTTCAGCGCGGTTTCAACGTGCTCTTGCGCCACGCAGATGACCATGCCCACGCCGCAGTTCAGTACGCGGTGCATCTCGGTTTCGTTGACGTTGCCTTTCTCTTGCAGCCAGTCGAAGACCGCAGGACGCTGCCAGCTGGCCACGTCGACGATGGCCTGGGCGCCTTTTGGCAGCACGCGCGGGATGTTGTCCAGCAGGCCGCCGCCGGTGATGTGGGCCATGGCTTTAACTGCGCCAGTGTCCTTGATCAGCTTGAGCAGAGGCTTGACGTAGATGCGGGTCGGGGCCATCAGCAGGTCGGTCAGTGGCTTGCCGTCGAGCTGGATGTTTTCGATGTCGGCGCCGGACACTTCGATGATCTTGCGGATCAGCGAGTAGCCGTTGGAGTGCGGGCCGGACGATGGCAGGGCGAGCAGGGCGTCACCGGCGGCAACCTTGGAGCCGTCGATGATTTCGGCTTTTTCGACAACGCCGACGCAGAAGCCGGCCAGATCGTAGTCTTCGCCTTCGTACATGCCTGGCATTTCAGCGGTTTCGCCGCCGACCAGGGAGCAGCCGGACAGTTCGCAGCCAGCACCAATGCCGGTCACTACCTGGGTAGCGGTCTCGACGTTGAGCTTGCCGGTGGCGTAGTAGTCCAGGAAGAACAACGGCTCGGCGCCGCACACCACCAGGTCATTGACGCACATGGCCACCAGGTCGATGCCGATGCTGTCGTGCTTGTTCAGGTTCAGTGCCAGGCGCAGCTTGGTGCCCACGCCGTCGGTGCCGGAGACCAGCACAGGCTGTTTGTAGCCAGCCGGGATCTCGCAGAGGGCGCCAAAACCGCCCAGGCCGCCCATGACTTCGGGGCGCGCAGTGCGCTTGGCGACGCTCTTGATGCGTTCGACCAATGCTTCACCGGCGTCGATGTCTACACCGGCGTCCTTGTAGCTCAGGGAGGGTTGCTTGCTCATGATCCAGGCCTTTAGGGGGGATTCAGGGGTAACGACCGAGCGGGCAGGCGCTTTTGGTAAAAGGCCCAGCCGTTGACGGTCTGCGAAGGCGCGCGATTTTATCAGGCTTGAGGGGCAGCGGCCATCCTCGGGCCGACGGGCAGGGCGATATAGCTTAAAAAAGCCGATTAAAAAAATGCTAATCGGCTCTGCCTTGGTGCGTATTAAGGTATAGCCTTGAACCCGCTATCGTTATGACAGTACGAAAACTTACCAAGACCCTGTGAATGTTTTACCGGTCGCTGTGGTCACAGCCTTGCGCAACCGAGTTCACGCGGTCTGTTCCAGCCGCTAAATTTGTCGTTCGGGAATCTTTCATGCGTCTGTGTAAATTCTTCTTTGTAGGTTGCTTGTCGTTGGTCAGCCTGGCGAGTCATGCCGAAACCCTCAATGGCCTCTATCAAGTACTTGAACCGGTCAGCAGCCAGTCGCCACAAGAGCGCGACCAGGCGACCCAGCGCGCCGTGCAGACCCTGGTCATCCGCCTCACCGGCGACGCCAAGGCGGCCGACGGCCCGGGCCTGGCGGCGATTCGCAAGGACCCGCAACAAATCATCAGCCAATACGGCTACGACGCCGGCCCGCCCGAGAGCCTGCAAGTGGATTTCGACCCGGTGAGCACCGACCGTGCCTTGCGTGACGCCGGCCTGTCGATCTGGGGCAGCAATCGGCCGTCGATCCTCGGCTGGTGGCTGAACGACTCCACCGAAGGCAGCAGCCTGGTGGGCGACGGTCAAAGCGTCGCCCAGGCCTTGCGCCGTGCGGCGCAACACCGTGGCTTGCCGTTGCGCCTGCCGTTGGGGGATCTGGATGAACAGGTGGTCGCTACCGCGCCGAATCTGGAAAGTGCCGATGCCACGCCACTGCGCGCCGCCTCCGAGCGCTACGGCGCGGATGCCTTGCTGGCGGTGCATGCACGCCAGGAAGGCAGCCAATGGCAGGCCAAGTGGCGGTTGTGGTTGGGCGACAAGAGCGAGCAGGGCACTGCCCAAGGGGCGGATACCGCTGCCGTGGCCGATGCGGTGATGCTGGCCGTCAGCCAGAAACTGGCGCCGCGCTTTGCAGTCAAGCCGGGCGTCAGCACTGAGCAGCTGCTGGAAGTGCAGGGCATGACGCTGGAACGCTACGCCGCCCTGGGGCATCTGCTTGAGCCGTTCGGTGGCCAGCCACTGTTGGTAGATGGCAATCGCATTGTTTACCGGGTCCATGGCAGTGCCGAGCAGTTGCGCAGCCAGTTGGGCCTGGCCAAGTTGCAGGAGGTTGCGCCGGGTGAAGTGCCGGTCGCGGCGGGTGGTGCCCCGGAGCCTCAGGCGCAACTGCGCTTTCATTGGTAGAAAGGTCTTCCTTATATAGAAGCAATGGAGTGGTTTATGGCGGATACGCGTCGTTGGGTGTGGATTGGCGGGATTGTCCTGCTGTGTGCATTTGTGTTCTTGCTGCATTCGATCCTGACGCCGTTCCTGGTTGCGTTGCTGTTGGCCTACCTGTTCGATCCAGTGGTGGATCGCCTGGAGAAAGCCGGCCTGTCACGTACCTGGGGCGTGGTGGCGGTGTTCGCCCTGTTTACCTTGATCATCACGGCCCTGGTGCTGGTGCTGGTGCCGATGCTGGCCAAGCAGCTGTTCCGCCTGTATGAGCTGGCGCCGCAGATGCTCGACTGGTTGCAGCACACGGCGATGCCGTGGGCCCAGGCCAAGTTGGGGTTGTCGGATGGTTTCTGGAAGTTCGACAAGGTCAAGGCCGCGATCAGCGAGCATATGGGCCAGACCACCGATATTGTCGGTGTGGTGCTCAGCCAGGCCACGGCGTCCAGCCTGGCGCTGATCGGCTGGTTGACCAACCTGGTGCTGATCCCGGTGGTGGCGTTCTACCTGCTGCGTGACTGGGACATCATGATGGCCAAGATCCGCAGCCTGCTGCCGCGCAATCGCGAGGAGCGCATAGTCTCCCTGGCGGAGGAATGCCACGAAGTGCTTGGTGCGTTCGTGCGTGGGCAGTTGCTGGTGATGCTGGCCTTGGGGATCATCTACGCGGCGGGCCTGATGGCAATCGGCCTGGAGCTGGGCCTGTTGATTGGCCTGATTGCAGGTCTGGCGGCCATCGTGCCGTACATGGGCTTTGTGATCGGTATCGGCGCGGCGCTGGTGGCGGGGCTGTTCCAGTTTGGCGGCGACCTGTACCCGATGCTGGGGATTGTCGCGGTGTTCATGGTCGGTCAGGCCTTGGAAGGCATGGTGCTCACACCGCTGTTGGTGGGGGACCGGATCGGCCTGCACCCGGTGGCGGTGATCTTTGCGATCCTGGCGGGCGGCGAGCTGTTCGGCTTTACTGGCATCTTGCTGGCACTGCCGGTGGCGGCGGTGATTATGGTGCTGGTGCGCCATGTGCATGATCTGTACAAGGATTCGGATGTGTACACGGGGGTCGAAGACCCCGATCTGTAAACCTTCTGTCACAAACCCGGCCTGGCCGGGTTTGTTGTTTCTGGTGTCAAACAATTTGCGCAAAACCGGCGAGTTAACGCAAACCTTTGATTTTGCTTGTGGTCTGCTGCATTGTGCGCCCGGCGTCACGGGTATAAACTTTGCAAACTTTACACAGAGGCCACTAGCGGTTCGTTTGGAGCCGTTCAGTCAGCATGAAACCGATTCAGCTGCCCTTGGGTGTGCGTCTGCGTGACGACGCCACCTTTATCAACTACTACCCAGGCGCCAATGCCGCTGCACTCGGCTATGTCGAGCGGCTATGCGAAGCCGACGCCGGGTGGACCGAAAGCCTGATCTATCTGTGGGGCAAACACGGCGTAGGGCGTACTCACCTGCTGCAGGCCGCGTGCCTGCGCTTTGAGCAGATGGGCGAAGCGGCGGTCTACCTGCCGTTGGCTGAATTGATGGACCGTGGCATCGGCATCTTCGATCACCTTGAGCAATACGAGCTGGTCTGCCTGGACGACCTGCAGGCGATTGCCGGCAAGGCGGAGTGGGAAGAGGCGCTGTTCCATCTGTTCAACCGCCTGCGGGACAGCGGCCGGCGCTTGTTGATCGCCGCATCGACCTCGCCGCGCGAGCTGCCGGTGAAGCTGGCTGACCTCAAGTCGCGCCTGACTCTGGCCCTGATCTTCCAGATGCGCCCGCTCTCCGACGAAGACAAGCTGCGCGCCCTGCAATTGCGTGCATCCCGTCGCGGCCTGCACCTCACTGACGAAGTGGGGCACTTTATCCTGACTCGCGGCACCCGCAGCATGAGCGCGTTGTTCGATTTGCTCGAACAGCTCGATCAGGCCTCCTTGCAGGCCCAGCGCAAGCTGACCATTCCCTTCCTCAAGGAAACCCTCGGCTGGTAGCCAGCCCTTTGTTTTCGGGGCTTTCGGCAAATTCCAGGCGCCAGAAAACCTGCGTTTGGGCCGCTTTGGCCACGCAAAAGGCGCGTATAGGGTGTTAAGGGCTTAGATGTCATAGTCCAAACAAGAAGTCACATAGATCACGATTGAATTTGCAAATCGATGTGATAGAGGGCATAGTCTCGGCTTCTTTACACATCAGCCACGGTCGTGCCCATGCTAAATCGCTTCGCACCCCTCGTGCCTCTCGCACTCGTTACCCTGTTGTTTGGTTGCGCTTCCCACCCTCAACAGGTGGTTGAGCAGCAAAAACCCCAGGTTCAAAATCAGGCAAAATTCGTCGCTGCACAGTCTGCTTCTGTTTATGAAGAAGAGCTGGCGACTGAAAAGGAACTGGGCGCCTTCGCCGGCAACAAGCCTTACCAGCTTCCCGTCCTGGCCGACAGCATCCTCGAACGCGGCATGTCCCTGATCGGTACCCGTTACCGTTTCGGCGGTACCTCTGAAGCCGGTTTCGACTGCAGCGGTTTCATCGGCTACCTGTTTCGTGAAGAAGCGGGCATGAACCTGCCACGCTCCACTCGCGAGATGATCAACGTGAATGCACCGTTGGTCGCGCGCAACAACCTCAAGCCCGGTGATCTGCTTTTCTTCAGTACGGCTGGCCGTGGTCGTGTAAGCCACGCCGGTATCTACCTGGGCGATAACCAGTTTATCCACTCCAGCAGCCGCCGCAGTGGCGGTGTTCGCGTCGACAACCTGGGCGACAGCTACTGGAGCAAAACCTTCATCGAAGCCAAGCGCGCACTCGCCATGGCCCCGACGACGGTTACCGCTAGCAAGTAAACTTAAAGTGATACTTGAAGTTTGACGTGTAAGCGCTAGAATCCCTGGACATTGTTGTAATCCGTACGCGCGAGCTTTGCTTGCGCGTTCTGGTTTTCAGCGTTCGGCAGCGAAAGCCGCATCCAGACCAGGATTGTTCTGCACATGTCGACCTCGGCCCGCCTGATCCTCATTGTCTGCGCCGCGCTGCTCAGCGCCTGCGCCAGCCGTCCACCGCCTGCACCCGTCGCGGTGAAGCCCAAGCCGGTGTTCAACTATGCCACCCAGAATTTCTCGCCGGCTGCCGAAGACGTGCTCTTTCGCGCGCTGGGCCTGGTCGGCACGCCTTATCGCTGGGGCGGCAACACGCCGGATTCGGGCTTTGATTGCAGCGGCCTGATCGGCTTTGTGTTTCGCGACGCCGCCGGCATCTCCTTGCCGCGTACTACCCGTGAACTGATCGTGATGCGGGCGCAGGATGTCAGTGAGCAGAACCTGCAAACCGGTGATCTGTTGTTCTTTGCTACCGGCGGCGGTTCGCAGGTCAGCCATGCGGGGATCTACGTGGGTGAGGGCCGCTTTGTGCATGCGCCGCAGACCGGCGGTACGGTGAAGCTGGACACCTTGTCCAAGGCGTATTGGCAGAATGCTTATCTGAGTGCCAAGCGCGTGTTGCCAGGGAATCTGGCGCGTAATCCCTGAATTGAATGCAGAGCTAACTGTGGGAGCGGGCTTGCCCGCGATGAGGGAGTGTCAGTCATGCATCAGTTGACTGACACTCCCTCATCGCGGGCAAGCCCGCTCCCAAATTGGATTTGTGTTGGTCTGAAGCCTACCTACTTAGCCGCCGACACCCGCCACACCTTATTCCCCACATCATCCGCCACCAGCACCCCGCCTTGCTGATCAACCACCACACCCACCGGCCGGCCCATGGCTTTCTCGTCCTTGTCGAGGAACCCGGTCAGCACATCCACCGGCTGCCCCTTGGGCTGGCCAGCCTCGAACGGCACGAAGATCACCTTGTAGCCACTGTGGGGCTTGCGGTTCCACGAGCCATGCTGGCCGATGAAAGCGCCATCAGTGAACGGCGCTGGCAGTTTGCTGCCCTCGGCAAACGTCAGGCCCAGCGAGGCGGTGTGTGGGCCCACGGCGTAGTCCGGCGCAATCGCCTTGGCCACCAGGTCGAGGTTTTGCGGGTTGACCCGCACATCCACATGCTGCCCGTAGTAGCTGAATGGCCAGCCATAGAAGGCGCCATCCTGCACCGAGGTGATGTAGTCCGGCACCAGGTCGCTGCCGATCTCATCGCGTTCGTTCACCGCCGTCCACAGCTTGCCGCTTTGCGGTTCCCAGGCCATGCCGTTGGGGTTGCGCAGGCCCGAGGCGAAGATGCGGTGCTGGCCGCTGGCGCGGTCCACTTCCCAGATCGCCGCCCGGCCTTCTTCTGCCTGCAGGCCGTTTTCACCGACGTTGCTGTTGGAGCCAACGCTCACATACAGCTTGCTGCCGTCCTTGCTCGCCACCACGTTTTTGGTCCAGTGGTGGTTGATGCTGCCGCCGGGGAGGTCGACGACCTTGGTCCCGGCGTCCTTGATCGTGGTTTCACCCGGCTGGTAGGGGAAGCGCAGCAGCTTGTCCGAGTCGGCTACATACAGGTCATTGCCCACCAGGGCCATGCCGAACGGCGAATTGAGATTGGCCAGAAACACCGTGCGGGTCTCGGCGATGCCATCGTGGTCGGCGTCGCGCAGCAGTGTGATGCGGTTCGGGCTAGGCACGCCAGCACCGGCTCGGCCCATGACCTTTTCCATCACCCAGCCGCGAATGCCCTTTGAATCATCGGGTTTGGGCGGCGCATTGGTTTCTGCCACCAGCACGTCGCCATTGGGTAGCACATACAGCCAGCGCGGGTGGTCCAGCCCTTCGGCAAACGCCGCCACCTGAGTCCCGGCAGCCGCGGTGGGTTTCGCGCCCTCAGGCCAGCCGATGGCCGGCGCGATGTTGACCGTGGGGATCAGGGTCTTGTTCGGCTCCGGGAGCTTGGGGGAAGGCCCGGTGCCGTCAGACACTTGCAGGGTCGAACTTTCACCGCAGGCGACGAGGGCGCCTGCGCACATGATCAGTAGGGCAAGTCGGGTCTTGTGCATGTTTTTCTCCTGGATACCTGTAAGGGTAGAGGCGCGCGGCGGTCCGATGGTTCAAGTGCGCAGCCGGCTTTAATTGACGCTCCACCCCCAACCCTCTACCCTTCGCGACTTGTTCCAGGTGCTCTGTGACCCACGGGTCGACGGAGTGAAACAGGGAAGCCGGTGAGCGAGCGCACTTGTCCACAGTGTTGCCGCAATTCCGGCGCTGCCCCCGCAACGGTAAATGAGTCAAGACCCTGCTTTTGCCACTGTATCGCCCCGCGATATGGGAAGGCGCAGTGTCGGCAAGCGCGCCACTCATGAGCCCGGAGACCGGCCTGCAACATCCAACAGCATCACGGTGGGCGATGCTTGGCTGTCTGTTTTTTCTTTTTCCTGCCCGCCGTTTTTGTCCAGCCCCAACGGAGAGCTGCCATGACCGATTCCCCCGACCGCGACGAACGCCACCTGGCGCGCATGCTGCGCAAAAAAGCCGTGATCGACGAGCGCATCGCCAATTCCCCCAACGAGTGCGGCCTGCTGCTGGTGCTGACCGGCAACGGCAAAGGCAAAAGCAGTTCCGCGTTCGGCATGCTCGCCCGCGCCATGGGCCACGGTATGCAGTGCGGTGTGGTGCAGTTCATCAAGGGGCGTAACAGCACCGGCGAAGAGCTGTTCTTCCGCCGTTTCCCCGAGCAAGTGCGCTTCCACGTCATGGGCGAAGGCTTCACCTGGGAAACCCAGGACCGCCAGCGCGACATCGCCGCCGCCGAAGCCGCGTGGGAAGTTTCCCGCGAACTGCTGCAAGACCCGTCCATTGGCCTTGTCGTCCTCGATGAACTGAATATTGCCCTCAAGCACGGCTACCTCGACCTCGACCAGGTGCTCAGCGACCTGCAAGCGCGCCCGCCGATGCAGCACGTGGTGGTCACCGGCCGTGGCGCCAAGCCTGAATTGATCGAAATGGGCGACACCGTCACCGAAATGGGCATGCTCAAGCACGCGTTCCAGGCCGGTATCAAGGCACAGAAGGGCGTCGAACTTTGAATCAGCCCCGTCATTGCCCGGCCGTATTGATCGCCGCACCGGCGTCCGGCCAGGGCAAAACCACCGTCACCGCTGCGCTCGCCCGTTTGCACCGCAACCTGGGGCGCAAGGTGCGCGTGTTCAAATGCGGGCCGGACTTTCTCGACCCGATGATCCACGAGCGCGCCAGCGGTGCGCCGGTGTATCAGTTGGACATGTGGATGGTGGGCGAGCAGGAAAGTCGCCGCCTGTTGTGGGAAGCTGCCGGCGAGGCCGACCTGATCCTCATCGAAGGCGTCATGGGCCTGTTCGACGGCACTCCGTCCAGCGCTGACCTGGCCCGCCACTTCGGCGTGCCGGTACTCGGCGTGATCGACGGCACCGCCATGGCCCAGACGTTTGGCGCGTTGGCCCTGGGCCTGGCGCGTTATCAGCCGGACCTGCCGTTCGCCGGCGTGCTGGCCAACCGCGTCGGCACCCTGCGCCATGCGCAACTGCTCGAAGGCAGCCTCACCGAAGGCCTGCGCTGGTACGGCGCCTTGTCCCGCGAGACCGGCATCGAATTGCCAAGCCGTCACCTGGGCCTGGTGCAAGCCAGCGAACTGAATGACCTCGACGTACGCCTCGACGCCGCCGCCCAAGCCTTGGGCAGCAGCTGCGAAGTCGCCTTGCCGCCGCCAGTGACCTTCGCTGCGCCGGAAGTGATCGCCGCCGAGCCGCTGCTCGACGGTGTGCGCATCGCCGTGGCCCGCGACGAAGCCTTCGCCTTTACCTACGGCGCCAGCCTCGACCTGTTGCGGGCGATGGGCGCCGAGTTGCACTTCTTCTCGCCGATCCATGATCGTGAATTGCCTGACGTAGACAGTCTCTATCTGCCGGGCGGCTACCCGGAATTGCATCACCAGGCGTTGTCGGAAAACACCGCGATGCTCGACGCAATCCGCGCCCACCACGCCGCCGGCAAACCGTTGCTCGCCGAGTGCGGCGGCATGTTGTACCTGCTGGACTCGCTGACTGATGTGGATGGCAATCGCGCTGAACTGCTCGGTCTGCTGCAGGGTGATGCGGTGATGCAGAAGAAATTGGCCGCCCTGGCCCTGCAAAATGTCGAGTTGCCGGAAGGTGTACTGCGTGGGCATACCTATCACCACTCCCTGACCAGCACCGACTGCACGCCGATTGCCCGTGGCGTGAGCCCCAATGGCGGGCGGGGTGCTGAGGCGGTTTACCGACAGGGGCGGATGACGGCTTCCTACGTGCACTTTTACTTTCCGTCGAATCCGGCGGCGGTGGCTGCATTGTTTGCGCCAGACCGGGAGGGCGCCATCGCAGGCAAGCCAGCTCCCACATCGACCGCGTCCGCCGATCCAAATAAGGGAGGCAAGCCAGCCCCCACCTCGACAGTGTTCACCGATCCAAATGTGGGAGCGGGCTTGCCCGCGATAGGGCCATGACCGACAACGCCTTCCCCCAAGCCGACCGCGACGCCGTCTACCGCGCCATCGCCGAACGCCGCGACATGCGCCACTTCACCGGCGGCACGGTGGCCCCCGAACTGCTGCACCGCCTGCTCCAGGCCGCCCACCAGGCGCCCAGTGTCGGCCTGATGCAACCCTGGCGCTTCATCCGCATCAGCGACCGCCACCTGCGTGGGCAAATTCAGCAGTTGGTGGAAGAAGAACGCATCCGCACCGCCGAAGCGTTGGGCGAACGCTCCGACGACTTCATGAAGCTCAAGGTCGAAGGCATCCACGATTGCGCCGAAGTCCTGGTGGCAGCCTTGATGGATGACCGCGAACGCCACATCTTCGGCCGCCGCACCTTGCCGGAAATGGACATGGCCTCGCTGTCCTGCGCGATCCAGAACCTGTGGCTGGCCGCCCGCGTCGAAGGGCTGGGCATGGGCTGGGTCTCGCTGTTCGAGCCCCAGGCCCTGGCCGATCTGCTGGGCCTGCCCTCCGGCGCCAAACCCCTGGCCGTGCTGTGCCTGGGCCCGGTGGCCGAGTTCTATCCGGCACCGATGTTGCAACTCGAAGGCTGGACCGAACCACGGCCGCTGAGTGACATGTTGTATGAAAATGTGTGGGGAGTGAGTCAATGAGTGTGGCCTTGCTGTGTGTCGCCGCCGTCGCGCTGGATGCGCTGCTGGGCGAGCCCAGGCGCTGGCATCCGCTGGTGGCGTTCGGCAATTTCGCCGGGCGCATCGAGCAACGTTTCAACACCGGTGGCCGTGGCTGGCGCAGCCATGGCGTGACCGCGTGGTTTATCGCCGTGGTGCCGCTGACCGTGCTGGCCACCGCGTTGTCGTGGGCGCCGTATATCGGCTGGGTCCTGGAGATCCTCGCGCTGTACTGCGCCCTTGGCATGCGCAGCCTGGGCGAACACGTGATCCCGGTGGCCCAGGCCCTGCGCAGCGACGACCTGGACGAGGCGCGCCAACGCGTGAGTTACCTGGTGAGCCGGCAGACCAGCGAGCTGGACCGCACCGAAGTCGCCCGCGCCGCCACCGAATCGGTGTTGGAGAACGGCAGCGACGCGGTGTTCGCCGCGCTGTTCTGGTTTGTGGTGGCCGGCGTGCCGGGCGTGGTGCTGTATCGCCTGAGCAACACCCTGGATGCCATGTGGGGCTATCGCAACGAACGCTTCGAGCGCTTCGGCTGGGCAGCGGCCAAGATCGACGACGTGCTCAACTATATTCCTGCGCGGCTGGTAGCGCTGACCTACGCGCTGCTGGGCAAAACCCGCCTGGCGCTGAAATGCTGGCGCAGCCAAGGCCCGACCTGGGACAGCCCCAACGCTGGCCCGGTGATGGCGGCGGGGGCGGGCGCCCTGGGTGTCGAACTGGGCGGTGCCGCGATCTATCACGGCGAAGTCCACCAGCGTCCGCAGCTTGGCGAAGGCCCGGCAGCGGATGCGGATTCCATCGACCGCGGCTGGCAGCTGGTGCAGCGCGGCGTCTGGTTGTGGCTGCTGATTCTCTGCGCGGGGGCGCAATTCTATGCTTGAACACGGTGGCCGGCTGCGCAAGGCGGCGATTCAGTACGGGATTGCCGAGGCCGACTGGCTCGATCTGTCCAGCGGCCTTGCGCCGTGGCCCTGGCCGATCCCGGAGATTCCGCTGCGCGCCTGGGCGCGCTTGCCCGAGACCGACGACGGCCTGGAACGCGCCGCCAGCGAGTACTACGGCGCCGCGCATGTATTGCCGGTGCCCGGTTCCCAGGCCGCGATCCAGTTGCTGCCGCGCTTGCGCCGGGCGGGCAAGGTCGGCGTGCTGTCGCCGTGCTATGCCGAACACGCCGAAGCCTGGCGCCGCGCCGGTTATGTGGTGCGCGAAGTGCTGGAGCAGGAAGTCGATTTCTTCCTCGACGGCCTCGACGTGTTGGTGGTGGTCAACCCGAACAACCCCACCGGCCTGAGCCTGACCCCGGAGCGCCTGCTGGATTGGCACGCGCGCCTGGCGCAACGCGGCGGCTGGCTGGTGGTGGACGAAGCGTTCATGGACATCACCCCGCACCTGAGCCTGGCCAGCCAGGCCCACCAGGTCGGGCTGATCGTACTGCGCTCGTTCGGCAAATTCTTCGGCCTCGCCGGAGTACGCCTGGGCTTCGTGCTGGCCGAGCGCAAGCTGCTCAAGCTGCTCGCCGAACAGGTCGGGCCGTGGGCGGTCAGCGGGCCGACCCGCGTGCTCGGCCAGGCATGCCTGCTCGACGTGGCCGGGCACACGCGCCAGCGCAAGCGCTGCGTCGACGCCGGCGAGCGGCTGTTTGCAGTGCTTGAGCGCCACGGCTTGCAACCCCAGGGCGGCTGCGCCTTGTTCCAATGGCTGATCACCCCGCACGCCGAGCGCCTGCATGATTTCATGGCCCAGCGCGGCATCCTGTTGCGCCTGTTTGTGCATGACAGCAGCCTGCGCTTTGGCCTGCCCGACACCGAGGCCGACTGGCAGCGCCTCGACGCAGCACTGATCGCCTACAAGGACGCTTCATGAGTACGCTGATGGTGCAAGGCACCACCTCCGATGCCGGCAAAAGCACGCTGGTGACCGCACTCTGCCGCTGGTTGATCCGCCAGGGCGTGGCCGTGGCGCCGTTCAAGCCGCAGAACATGGCCCTCAACAGCGCCGTGACCGCCGAAGGCGGCGAAATCGGCCGCGCCCAGGCCGTGCAGGCCCAGGCCGCCAACCTTGCGCCGCACACCGACATGAACCCGGTGCTGCTCAAGCCCAACAGCGACACCGGCTCCCAGGTCATCATCCACGGTCGCGCCGTGACCAGCATGAATGCCGTGGCCTATCACGACTACAAAGCCGTCGCCATGCAGGCGGTACTGGCCTCACACGCACGCTTGAGCCAAGCCTACCCAGTGGTGATGGTCGAAGGCGCAGGCTCTCCGGCGGAGATCAACCTGCGCGCCAATGACATCGCCAACATGGGCTTCGCCGAAGCGGTGGATTGCCCGGTGCTGCTGATCGCCGATATCAATCGCGGCGGCGTGTTTGCCCATCTGGTCGGCACCCTGGAATTGCTGTCGCCGACTGAGCAGGCGCGGGTCAAAGGCTTCATCATCAACCGTTTTCGCGGCGATATTGCGCTGCTACAGCCCGGCCTGGATTGGCTGGAGGCGCGCACCGGCAAACCGGTGGTGGGCGTGCTGCCCTACGTGATGGACCTGCACCTTGAGGCTGAAGACGGCATCGACCGCCGCCAGACCGACAAGGCCGCCCAGGTGCTGAAAGTGGTGGTGCCGGTGTTGCCGCGCATCAGTAACCACACGGATTTCGACCCGCTGCGCCTGCATCCCCAGGTGGATTTGCAGTTCGTCGGCCCAGGCCAGCCGATTCCGTCGGCCGACCTGATCATCCTGCCCGGCTCGAAAAGCGTGCGCAGCGACCTGGCCTACCTGCGTGCCAATGGCTGGGACAGCGCCGTGGCGCGGCACTTGCGCTACGGCGGCAAGGTGCTGGGGATTTGCGGTGGTTTGCAGATGCTCGGTGAACAGGTGCACGACCCGCTCGGCTTGGAAGGGCCGGCAGGTTCCAGTGATGGCCTGGGGTTGTTGGCCTTCAGCACGACGCTGGAGGAAGAGAAACAGCTGCGCAATGTGCGTGGGCGGTTGCTGCTGGAAGATGCCGAGGTCAGTGGTTATGAGATCCACGCTGGCGTGACCACCGGGAATGCCCTGTCGCTTGCCGCTGTCATGCTGGACGACGGCCGCCGTGACGGTGCGCAAAGTGCGGACGGACAAATCCTCGGCACTTACCTGCATGGCTTGTTCGAGACGCCGGCAGCGTGCAGCGCCTTGCTGCGCTGGGCGGGGTTGCAGGATGTGCAGGAGGTGGATTACCACGCGCTGCGCGAACGAGATATCGAGCGCTTGGCGGACTTGGTGGAGAACCATCTGGATACCGAATTGCTGCGCAAGCTATGCGGGATCTGACGGTGGGCACACGGTCCCCTTGTGGGAGCTGGCTTGCCTGCGATGGCATCAACCGGGATCAACTGAGACACCGCGGTGCCTGCATCGCAGGCAAGCCAGCTCCCACAGTTGACCGAGTTTGGCTTGAGTCTCCGGTCGTGAATAAAGGTATGACTTTATGCTGCAACTGATCCTCGGCGGCGCCCGTTCAGGCAAGAGCCGCCTCGCCGAAAAACTCGCCAGCGACAGCGCGCTGCCGGTCATCTACATCGCCACCAGCCAACCCCTGGACGGCGAGATGAACGAGCGCGTGGCCCTGCATCGCCAGCGCCGCCCCGAGCACTGGGGCCTGATCGAAGAGCCCATCGAACTGGCTCGCGTGCTGCGGGAAAACGCCGCCGTCGACGTCTGCCTGCTAGTGGACTGCCTGACCCTGTGGCTGACCAACCTGCTGATGCTCGAAGACCCGCAGCGCCTGGCCTGCGAGCGCGATCAACTGCTGGAAACCCTGGCCACGCTGCCGGGTGAAATCATTTTTGTCAGCAACGAGACCGGAATGGGTGTCGTGCCGCTGGGCGAATTGACTCGCCGCTATGTGGATGAAGCCGGTTGGCTGCATCAAGCCTTGGCCGAGCGTTGTCAGCGTGTTGTCCTGACGGTTGCCGGCCTGCCCCTGACTTTGAAAGGACCTGCGTTATGACTGACACCTGGTGGCTCAACCCTTGTAAGGCAATCGACGCGAATGCGTACGAACAGGCGCTGGCACGCCAGCAGCAACTGACCAAGCCCGCCGGCTCGCTCGGCCAGCTGGAGGCGTTGGCGGTACAGTTGGCGGGTTTGCAAGGCCAGGTCAAACCCTCGGTGGAGCAGCTGTGGATCGCGATCTTTGCTGGCGACCACGGTGTGGTGGCGGAGGGTGTGTCGGCGTTTCCCCAGGAAGTGACCGCGCAGATGCTGCATAACTTTGTCAGCGGGGGCGCGGCAATCAGCGTGTTGGCGCGGCAGTTGAACGCGCAATTGGAAGTGGTCGATCTGGGCACCGTGACGCCGACGCTGGACTTGCCTGGGGTGCGTCACCTGAATATCGGCGCGGGCACCGCCAACTTCGTCAACGGCCCGGCGATGACTGAAGCTCAGGGGCGCCTGGCCCTGCAAGCCGGTCGCGACAGTGCCTTGCGTGCATTGCAAGGCGGGGCGCAATTGTTTATCGGCGGCGAGATGGGCATCGGCAACACCACCGCCGCCAGTGCGTTGGCGTGTGCGTTGCTCGATTGCCAGGTCAGCGACCTGACCGGTCCGGGCACCGGGCTGAATGCCGAGGGCGTCAGCCACAAGGTGGCCGTGATCGAACGCGCACTGGCGTTGCATGCCGGGCAGCGGGGTGATGCGCTGCAAACCCTGTTCAACCTGGGCGGTTTTGAAATTGCCGCGCTGGTCGGCGCCTACCTGGCCTGCGCCCAGGCCGGCATCGTGGTGTTGGTGGATGGGTTTATCTGCACCGTCGCCGCGTTGGTGGCCACGCGCCTGAACCCGGCAAGTCGCGAATGGCTGGTGTTCGGCCATCGGGGCGCCGAGCCGGGTCATCGCCATGTGCTGCAAAGCCTCGACGCGCAACCGTTGCTGGAGCTTGGCTTGCGCCTGGGCGAAGGCAGTGGCGCGGCGCTGGCGGTGCCACTGTTGCGCCTGGCCTGTGCCCTGCATGGCCAGATGGCGACGTTCGCCGAAGCTGCCGTGGCAGATCGCCCGGCATGACCTTGCACCTGGACCTGCTGCGCCACGGCGAAACCGAGCTGGGCGGCGGCCTGCGCGGCAGCCTGGACGACGCGCTGACTGCCAAGGGCTGGGCGCAGATGCGCGCCGCCGTGGTGGCGCAGGGGCTGTGGGATCGTGTGGTCAGCTCGCCGTTGCAGCGTTGTGCGCGGTTTGCCGACGAGTTGGGTACGCAGCTTGCGGTGCCGGTGAGCCTGGAGAAGGATCTGCAAGAGCTGCATTTTGGCGCTTGGGAAGGGCAGAGCGCGGCGGCGCTGATGGAGACCGACGCCGAAGCGCTCGGCTTGTTCTGGGCCGATCCTTACAGCTTCACCCCGCCTCAGGGCGAGGCGGTAAGCGACTTTTCCGACCGTGTGCTTGGCGCCGTCGCACGCTTGCATCAGGCCTATGCCGGTGAGCGCGTGTTGTTGGTCAGCCATGGCGGCGTCATGCGCCTGCTGCTGGCGCGGGCGCGCGGGTTGCCCCGGGAGCAGCTGCTGAATGTCGAAGTCGGCCACGGCGCGCTGTTCAGCCTGCACGTCGCGGCTGACGGCGTGTTGAAGGAAGGAGTCTGACGATGCTGCCGTTCTGGATCGCCCTGCAATTTCTCAGCAGCTTGCCGATTCGCCTGCCGGGTATGCCGCAGCCGCAGGAATTGGGGCGCTCGTTGCTGTTTTATCCGCTGGTCGGCTTGCTGTTCGGTGGGCTGCTGTGGGGTTTGAATGCGCTGTTGCTGGGCGCGCCTTTGCTGTTGCACGCCGCGCTGCTGTTGACGGCCTGGGTGCTGCTCAGTGGTGGCCTGCACCTGGACGGCCTGGCCGACAGTGCCGACGCCTGGCTCGGCGGCTTTGGCGACCGCGAGCGCACCCTCACCATCATGAAGGACCCGCGCAGCGGACCGATTGCCGTAGTCACTCTGGGCTTGGTGCTGCTGCTCAAGTTCACCGCGCTGGTGGCGTTGATCGAACAACACAACGCTGCTGCGCTGATCCTCGCGCCATTGATCGGCCGGGCGTCGATGCTGGCGCTGTTTCTGACCACGCGCTACGTGCGCGCAGGTGGATTGGGGCAGGCATTGTCGGATCATTTACCCCGAGTTGTCGGCCAACAGGTGCTGATCCTCAGCGGCCTCGCGTGCCTGCTGATCGGCGGTTTCAGCGGCGGCATTGCGGTGCTGCTCGCGGCACTGTGCTTTGTCGGCTTGCGCCACCTGATGGTCAAACGCCTGGGGGGCACCACGGGCGATACCGCCGGTGCCTTGCTGGAACTGCTGGAAGTCGCGGTTTTGGTCGGCTTGGCGCTGTAACACTTTCTTGCATTCTCTTAATCGCGGGTATATACACGTTCCATGCTTGCCTCCCAATGTTTATGCACCAACCTGCGTCGCGCCGCTCGTGGCGTCAGCAGGCACTACGACGGCGCTCTCGACGGCTTCGGGATCAACGTTGCCCAGTATTCTTTGCTGTGCAACCTGCAACGTCTCGACCAACCCAGCATTTCCAGCCTGGCCGAAGCCATGGGCCTGGATCGCAGCACCCTGGGGCGCAACCTGCGGGTGTTGGAAGGCGAAGGCCTGGTGCAGTTGGTGGAAGGTGATGACCTGCGTAACCGCCTGGTGTTGTTGACCGCGGCAGGCGAGGAGCGATTGGCCGCGGCGTTACCGGCCTGGGAAGCAGCACAGCAGAAACTGATCGATCGACTCGGCGCGGAAAAACGCGAAACCTTGTTGGCCTTGCTGGACGAACTCGCCTGACGGCGGGTTTGTTCGAATACAAGCGGGTATATACCCGCGAGCGGAGAATAAGAAATGACCTCGATGTGGCGCACCAGTGGTTGGATCCTTTTAGGGAGTGCGCTGATCCTGGCGTTGTCCTTGGGCGTACGGCATGGCTTCGGCCTGTTCCTGGCGCCGATGAGCGCCGAATTCGGCTGGGGCCGCGGCACGTTTGCCCTGGCGATTGCCTTGCAGAACCTGGTGTGGGGCCTGGCCCAGCCGTTTGCCGGCGCGTTGGCCGACCGTTTTGGTGCGACCAAAGTGGTGTTTGTCGGCGGGGTGCTCTACGCCGTGGGCCTGGTGCTGATGGGCTTGTCTGATTCGGCGTGGTCGTTGTCCCTCAGTGCCGGCTTGTTGATCGGTATCGGCCTGTCCGGGACCTCGTTCTCGGTGATTCTCGGCGTGGTGGGCCGTGCTGTGGCGCCGGAAAAACGCAGCATGGCCATGGGCATTGCAAGCGCCGCCGGTTCGTTTGGCCAGTTCGCCATGGTGCCGGGCACCTTGGGTTTGATCAGTTGGTTGGGCTGGTCCGCCGCCTTGCTGGCGTTGGGCCTGATGGTCGCGTTGATCTTGCCGCTGGTCGGCATGCTCAAGGACAAGCCGCTGCCGGTGATGGCCGGCCAGCAAACCCTGCGTGAAGCGTTGAAAGAAGCCTGCTCCCACTCCGGGTTCTGGCTGCTGGCGTTCGGCTTTTTCGTCTGCGGTTTCCAGGTGGTGTTTATCGGTGTACACCTGCCGGCTTACCTGGTGGATCAGCACTTGCCGGCGACCACCGGCACCACCGTGCTGGCGTTGATTGGCCTGTTCAATATCATCGGCACCTACACCGCCGGCTGGCTCGGCGGGCGCATGTCCAAGCCGCGCTTGTTGACGGCGTTGTACCTGTTGCGTGCGGTGGTTATCGTGTTGTTCCTGTGGGCACCGGTGACGCAGGTCAGTGCCTACCTGTTCGGCATGGCGATGGGGTTGTTGTGGCTGTCCACCGTGCCGCTGACCAACGGCACGGTGGCGACCTTATTTGGTGTACGAAACCTGTCGATGCTCGGCGGGATTGTGTTCCTGTTCCATCAGATCGGCTCCTTCCTGGGCGGATGGCTGGGCGGGGTGGTCTATGATCGAACCGGTAACTACGATTTGATCTGGCAGGGCGCGATTCTCTTGAGCCTGCTGGCGGCGGCCCTGAACTGGCCGGTGCGCGAGCGGCCGGTGGCACGTTTGCAGGCGCAGATGGAGGCGGCATGAGCATAGCGGTACGCGGGTTGTTGATCGCGGCGGGGTTGATCCTGATGGTGCTGGCCTGGATGGGCTGGCAGCACGGTGGCCTGGCATTGATGCAACTGGGCATGGCGATCTGTTAAGTTCGTTGCCTGAACCTATTCAAGGACACACGACATGCAGATGCGCTGGCTCGCTGTACCCGTGCTGATGGCCATTGGCAGTGCCGCGATGGCTGCCAGTTGCCCGCCGTTGCTGGAGGGCCAATTGCCCAAGCTGCGGGCCAAGGAATCCATCGACCTGTGCCAACGCTTTGCTGGCAAGCCCCTGGTGATCGTCAATACTGCGAGCTTTTGCGGGTTTGCGCCGCAATTCAAAGGGCTTGAGGCGTTGTATCAGCGTTACAAGGATCAAGGGCTGGAAGTGATTGGCGTACCGTCCGATGACTTCAAGCAGGAAGCCAAGACCGGCGAGGAGACCGCCAAGGTCTGCTACGTGAACTACGGCGTGACCTTCACCATGACCGATCCGCAGAAGGTCAAGGGGCCGGATGCGGTGCACCTGTTCAAGGTGTTGGCCGCGCAGAGCAACGCGCCGAAGTGGAATTTCTACAAGTACGTTGTAGACCGCCAAGGCAAAGTGATCGCCGATTTCTCCAGCCTGACCAAGCCGGACAGCCCGGACCTGATCGAGGCCGTGGAGAAGGCGTTGGCTTCCAAGCCCTGATCGCCGGCCACTAAAAAGCCCCGCCTCCTTTGCAGGAGAGCGGGGCTTTTTTACACCGGTCTGAATCAGAAGGTGTAAGTCATGCCCAGGCCGAAACCGTTGGCACTGTTTTCGTACTTGGCGCGGTAGCCCGGCGCGTCGGTGCGTGTGACCTTGATGTCTTCTTCCTGCAGGTAGGAATAAGCCAGGTCGACGGTCATGTTATCCATGACTTTGTAGCCCAGGCCGACGCTGAAGATCGTACGGTCGCCAGTCGGGATGCGCGGCGAACGGTCTTTGTTGTTGGTCGGCGACTGGTCGAAGGTCAGGCCGGTACGCAGCACAACCTGCTTGGTCAGCTGGTACGAGGTACCCACTGCGTAGGCCCAGGTGTCGTGCCAGTTTTGCGGCTCGCTGATGGTCTTGATCGCGGCAGCACCAATGCCCGATGCAGCCGTTACACCTTCGTTGTTGACGGTGATTTCTTTCAGGCGGCTCCAGCGGGTCCAGGTAGCACCGCCGTACAGTTTCCAATCGGCGGTCAGGTCTTGAGTGACCGACGCATCCCAGGATTCCGGCGTGTCGATTTTCAGCGACGCGTCGTAACGGTTGTTTCTCAGCACGGGTTGAGTCGCGGCTGGACCGCTGACGGTGGTGTGACCTTCAAGCTTGTACTTGACCTTCGAATGGTAGGTCAGGCCAACGCGGGTGGTGTCGGTGGCTTGCACCAATACGCCGACGTTGAAGCCAAGGGCGGTATCGTCACCCTTGATTTTGACGTTGGTGTCGTTGGCCAGCGGGCTGATGGTCTTGTCCGATTCCAGTACGCCGGAAATCCGGTTGATGGTCGGGCCAAAGCCGATGGACACTTTGTCGTTGAATGCATAGCTGACAGTCGGCTGGAAGGTCATGACCTTCACTTCGCTCTTGCTGCCGAAGCCACGGCCCTGGAAGCCGCTTTCATAGTCGGTCACCAGGCCGAACGGTGCGTACACACCAAAGCCGATGGCCCACTGATCGTTGAGTTTGTTGGTGTAGAAACCAAAGGGCACGGCCGTGAAGGGAACCATGTCGCCTTTGTTGGTGCCTTTGACGCCACCGCTCGCATCTTTGATGTTGGTCGATGCATCAATGGCTGCAACGCCGCCAGTGATTTGCTGGCCATTGAGGCGCGACATACCGGCAGGGTTACCGTAGACAGTGCTTGCATCATCGGCAGAAGAAGAGCGACCTGCGAAACCGGTACCCATCCCGCTGACGCTCTGTTCGTTGAGGGCAAAGCCGCTTGCGAACAGTTGGGAAGAGGCCATGGCAACGGCGAGGCTAAGTGTGGTCTTGAGCATTACTTTTTTCATTATTAGAACTCCGTGGTGATCACCGCTGCGGAAAGTAACAATAATTTTAAGTTCGCGCTATAGGCTGAAATGCTGGAGATAGAGCGGTTTTGTAGGACAATCCGACCAAAATTCAGGTTTTTTGACGAACCTTGTAAATTGCCCGGTCAGCAAACCACGTGATTCATGGGTGAAACACAGGTTTGCCAGGTTTGGGTGAAATCACGCAGGCGTCCTTGTGGGTGAAATATTTCTTTCCAGATACGCGCCATGGCCAGGATATCGCCAGGGGGTGGCAGTGCGGGGTGATGTTGTTCGACCAGCAGCCAGGCAATGGCGGTGGCGTAACGCAGGTTTACGGTGAGCTCAAGTTGTGGCGCGCTGAGGAAGGCGTGTTGGCTGGCCAGTCCGCGTACGAGGCTGGCGCGCTCGGGGTCCAGTGCCAGGTAGTCGTCCCACAGGGCGCGATGGCGCGGCTCGGTGATGCTGTAGAGGCCATGGCCGCGCCGGTCGTGCAGGGCCGAGCCCAGTTCTGACTGGCTGGCCGCGATGCCCAGCAGCAGGGCTTCGGCAGTCGGGTCATGGCGGCCCAGGTAGATCAACGTCGGCCGGATCACATAACGACATAATTCGCTGGCAGCGATACCCATACAGGCCTCAATCCGTGACGAATAGGTCGGCGAAGCCTGAGAGCGGGGGGGGGGGCTTGGCAGCAATGGATCGGATCTCAGGCTTGCCGGAAGCGGATCATGCCGCTTGAGTTGAAGTGTAGTGTCATATTCATGATGTAAAGGACTGTTTTTAAAACATCTTATTCATTTAGTTATATCGTTTATATCTATTCGTAATGAGCAAGAAAGCGCATTGCAGAAACTTCAGGCAATAAAAAACCCTGTGTTTTAAACAGGGTTTTTGGTGTTTCAGCGACTCGGGTCGATCAGGCAGTCAGTGCCTGACGGGTACGCTCGATCACGGCCTGCAGCGGTTCTGCGCTGGAGTATTGATCGGGGTACAGGCGTTCGCTGTGACGAGCGATGCCGTGTTCGTTGACCAGGGTGAAGCTGAAGCAGCCTTTGCGAGCAGCCATGATCAGGCAGTTCATTGGTGCAAAAGCGTTGGTGAGGGTGCGAATGGCATCCTGAGTATGGATTTGAGCGTTCATATTATTGGTGTTCCTACAAATGACACGGATAAGAACCGTGCCGTATTAAAACGTTCCAGCGACGTTGATCACGATTGATCGAACGAAGAAACCGACTGGAACAAAGCAGCCAGTTTGAAGCGCTGATAAGTTAGGCGCGCTTGGGCTGGCAGGTAGGTACTTAGGAGGGCAGGCAACACAACAGGGGCAAAGGTTCTGGGCCCGGGGTGAAGATCCTGATCAATTTGCAGGTTGGTTCGGTCAGAGTATCAAGACTTCGCGTCACCCTTTGCTTGTGCAAAGGCAGTGTCGTCGCAAGTGATACCTGGAAACCATCGAGGTGGTCGATCCCGCGTTGTTCGGGGGAGTTGTTCGACCAGAATTGACTTTCAGCTTGGTACTAACGCCGCGGATAGTAACGGATTGAAACAAGGAAAGAAAGTGTGCCAGCCAAAAAACTTCAATCAGCCTCCCAGCAAGCCGCGATAGACCAGCACCGTGGCGGCTGCGGCCAGCGAGCAGCCCAGGGCATAGGCCGCCAGTGTCAGGCGCAGTGATTGGCCGGCCTCGATCACATTCATCACGTCGCGCATGTCGTTGATCCGACCGTCGCCCAGCTCGATGCACAGGCTCACGGCGGTAAAGGCCGCTGATAACAAAATGGCGATGGCAAACAACGCACCGTCGGGGGAGGGCAACGCTGCATTGATCCCTAGCGACGTTGCACAGATGGCCAGTAGCAACACGGCGAACAACAATATCCCTTTCATCGGCTCACTCACCGTTGCGCTAGCGGTGGAGCAGTGTGGCGAGCTGGCCAGGATTTGAAAAGTGGCCGATTCGCGGGGGCGGTAACATTTTTGCGGCCATGCGCTTTAAAAAAGCCGGCGATATAACCAGCGGATGGGTACTTGTGCACATTAGTTGCGATGTGTGTAACCAACCTGTCAACGGCTTCGCAGGGATGCCTTTAGCCTGTTATGGAAATTTAAGTCAATGAAAAATCTGGCTTTTTTTAATTGGTGAAAAAATCGTCAGTTTGACTGCGGCCCCCGCTCCATGGGCCTTTGCGTGAGTTTAAGTGGGGTTGTCCACTGACTTATCCACAGCTTCTGTGGATTGTCCCGAGCGCTTGCTCTAGAACGGGCGTGCCGCGTTTTTTCAGCTTTACCTGTGCGAAAAAAAGAGTAGAGTGGCGCGCCTTCCGTTCTGTCCCACAGTGCTTTATGAAGTTTCGCTCAGTATCACCTTCTGTTACCGACGCCCCCCAAACTGTTACCGCACCCAAGCGCTTTTCCTTGAAAGTCGCCTTGTGGTTGCTCGACAGTCCTCGCCTGGGGCACAGCACCAACGTCAAACACTTTGCCGGGCGCTTGCTCAAGCAGCCTGCCCGTGACGGTGTCGTGGCCGCGCAGAGCCGCCTGGGCCAGTTGATGTGCCGCGAATGCGGGAATGCGCGCGACCGCCGCATCGGCCATGATCTGCTGCGCCTGGCCGCCCGCGCCGGTGATCGGCGTGCCCAGCGTGAATTGGGCCAGGTCGAAGACTGAGCTGTCGCCAGGTCCTGTGCTCCGTTAACCTCTCTCTTTTTCGCTGATGGCAGAAATGGCTATGGCTTTTGACTGGACAGGTATTGCCCTGGGCCTCGCTGGCGCTGGATTGCCGCTACTGGCTCTGTGCTGGCAGCTGCAACGGCGGTTGACCGCACGCACCACCGGCTGGGAATTGCTCGAAGAGCGTCTGGCCACGGCACAGATGGCCCAGGAAGGCCTGGCTGCCCAGTTGGACGCGAGCCGCGATGAAATCAGCGACCTGAGCCAGGCCAATGCTGCCAAGCAAGCCGACCTGGCTGCCGTGCGCCGCGAAGTCGAGTTGTTGCAGATCGACCGCGACAACGCCCGCGACGCCGCCCATGCCTGGAACCTCGACCGCAACGCGAAGGACACCGAGCTGCGCCGCCTCGACGCGTTGTCGGCCGCCCTGCGCGCCGAGCTGCGCGAGCAACAGGACAGCCACCAACAACGCCTCACCGACCTGCAAGGCTCGCGCGACGAGCTGCGGGCGCAGTTCGCCGAGCTGGCCGGCAAGATCTTTGATGAGCGCGAACAACGCTTTGCCGAAACCAGCCAGGAGCGCCTGGGGCAGTTGCTCGATCCGCTGAAAGAGCGCATCCAGTCCTTCGAAAAACGCGTGGAAGAGAGCTACCAGAATGAGGCACGCGAGCGCTTTTCCCTGGCCAAGGAGCTTGAACGCCTACAGCAACTGAATCTGCGTCTGTCCGACGAAGCCACGAACTTGACCCGCGCCCTCAAGGGCCAGAAAACTCAGGGCAACTGGGGCGAGCTGATCCTCGAGCGCGTGCTGGAACACGCCGGTCTGGAGAAGGGCCGCGAGTACCAGACCCAGGTCAGCCTCAAAGGCCCGGACGGCGAGCGCTTCCAGCCGGACGTGTTGATCATGTTGCCCGGTGACAAGCAGGTGGTGGTCGACTCCAAGGTCAGCCTGACTGCCTATCAACAGTATGTGGGCGCGGATGATGAGGTGATCGGCCAGGCGGCATTGAAGCAACACGTCCTGTCCTTGCGGAACCACGTCAAAGGCCTGGCGGGCAAGGATTACAAACGCCTGGAAGGCTTGCACAGCCTGGATTTCGTGTTGCTGTTCGTGCCGATCGAAGCAGCATTTTCCGCGGCTTTGCAGGCCGAGCCCAACCTGTTCCAGGAGGCGTTCGACCGCCATATCGTGATCGTCAGCCCGACCACGTTACTTGCCACCCTGCGGGTGATCGACAGCCTGTGGAAGCAGGAGCGGCAAAGCCAGAACGCGCGGGAAATCGCCGAGCGTGCCGGGTGGCTGTACGACAAGTTCGTGTTGTTTATCCAGGATCTGGATGAAGTGGGCAATCGTCTGCAGCAGTTGGATAAGGCTTACAGCGCGGCGCGGAACAAGCTGACAGATGGACGCGGAAATCTGGTCAGTCGTACCGAGCAATTAAGGTTGCTGGGTGCGCGCGCCAGCAAAAGCCTGCCGGCAGATCTGCTGGAACGGGCAATGACCGATGCAGATGGCGTAGCTCATCTCCCTGAATAAACACTGAGCAAAATGTGGGAGCTGGCTTGCCTGCGATAGCGGTGTGTCAGCAGCCCATATACAAGCTGATCCACCGCTATCGCGGGCAAGCCCGCTCCCACAGGGATATGTGCCAAGCCTACCTACAGCGGCAAATGCCGACTCAGCAACGCCCGCAACGCCGCCGGCTTCACCGGCTTGGCCAGGTAATCCAGCCCCGCCGCATGCACCTCGGCCACCATCTCCGGCCGGGCATCGGCGCTGATCACCACGCCAGGAATCGGCTCCGCCAATTGTGCGCGCAGCCAGCCCATCAACTCGGTACCGGTCTCGCCATGGTCCAGGTGGTAATCCACCAAGGCCAGTTGCGGGCGCACGCCGTCGGCCAGCAACGCCGCGCATTGCGCCTGGTCGGTGGCGGTCCACACTTCGCAACCCCAGCGGCTCAACAGGCTGCGCATGCCGATCAGGATGCTTTCTTCGTTATCCACGCACAGCACTTGCGCGCCGCTCAATGGCAAGCCGCTTTCTTGCGCGCTCTTCACCTGCGGGGTCGCCTGGTTGCGCGCCAATGGCACGCGCACGCTGAACACGCTGCCCTTGCCGGGCCATGAGCGCACGCTCAAGCGGTGGCCCAGGACGCGGCACAGGCCATCGGCAATCGCCAGGCCCAGGCCCAGGCCTTTTTCGGCGCGGGTCTGGTGGCTGTCCAGGCGCTTGAATTCTTCGAAGATCACTTTCTGTTTGTCTACGGGAATGCCGGGGCCACGGTCCCACACCTCCAGGCACAACTCGCCCTTGCGCCGGCGTACGCCAAGCAGCACCGGGCCGTCGGCATAGCGGAAGGCGTTGGTGAGAAAATTCTGCAAGATCCGCCGTAGCAGCTTGATGTCACTGTCTACCCGCAGGCGGCTGCCGCGCAGGCGGAAGCGCAAGCCTTGTTCCTGGGCCAGGGCCTTGAATTCGGCGCCGAGGGTGTCGAACAGGTCATTGAGGGCGAAGGGCTGGCGTTGCGGATTGATCTTGCCGTTTTCCAGGCGCGAGATGTCCAGCAAGTCGCTGATCAGGTCTTCGGCGGAGCGCAGCGAGCTGTCCAGGTGCTGCACCAGTTGCCGGGCTTCGCCGGACAGGCCGTCGTTCTGGTGGGACAGGGCGGCGGAGAACAGGCGTGCGGCGTTCAGCGGTTGCATCAGGTCATGGCTGACTGCGGCGAGGAAGCGCGTCTTCGATTGGCTGGCGGACTCGGCCACGCCCTTGGCATCGGTGAGCGCCACATTGAGTTGCGACAGTTCATGGGTGCGCTCGGTCACCCGTTGTTCCAGGCCTTCGTTGGCCTCGGTCAGCGCTTGTTCGGCTTCGCGGAAGGCGGTGATGTCGGTGAAACTCATGACAAAACCGCCGCCCGGCATCGGGTTACCGATCAGCTCGATTACCCGTCCGTTGGGGAACAAGCGCTCGGAGGTGTGCGCGCGGCCCTGACGCATCCAGTGCAGGCGGCGCGCCACGTGCACTTCCGCCTCGCCCGGCCCGCACAGGCCGCGCTCGGCGTTGTAGCGAATGATGTCGGCAATCGGCCGGCCGACGCTGATCAAGCCTTCCGGGTAGTTGAACAGCTCCAGGTAACGGCGGTTCCACGCCACTAGCTTGAGGGACTGGTCCACCACGCTGATGCCCTGGGTGATGTTTTCAATCGCGCCTTGCAACAGCGCCCGGTTGAATTGCAGCACCTCGGAGGCTTCGTCGGCGATCCTTACGACGTCCTCCAGCTGCATTTCCCTACCTTCAATTGCGGCTTTAACCACGGCCCGCGTGGACGATGCGCCAAGCACGCCGGCCAGCAGGCGTTCGGTGTGGGCGATCCAATCGTTGTCCGCATTCTGGTTGGGGTTGAAACCCTTGCCCTGGCGGTAGGCGAAACGGATAAAGCTCTGCTGGGCGCGCTCTTCACCGACAAACCGCGCCGCCAGGCTCAGCAGATCGCTGATCTGCACCGACAGCATCGACCGCGCACTGGCCCGCTGGCTGATTTCCTGGCCAATAAAACGTCCCGCCTGCCAATGCTCGGACACCCGTGTGCGCGACAACATCGACACCCAGACGAACAGGGTGAAGTTGCCCGCCAGGGAGAGCACGGTACCCAGGGTCAGCGAGGTCACCGACAAGCCGAACGGGTGGGAATGCATCCACGTCAGGCCAGGGAAAAGGCTCAAGGACCAACCGAGACTTTTCGCCGTCACCGGTAGGACCAGGGTGTAGAACCACAGGAAAGTGCCCGCCGCCAAACCGGCAAATACGCCACGCCGGTTGGCTTGTTTCCAGTACAGCGCGCCGAGCATGGCCGGTGCCAGTTGGGTCACGGCGGCGAAGGCGATCTGGCCGATGGTCGCCAGGCTCGCGGTGGAGCCCAGCAAGCGGTAGCTCACGTAGGCCAGCAACAGAATGATCACAATGCTGACCCGGCGCACCGACAGCATCCAGTGGCGGAACACTTCGAACGGCCGCTCGGCGCTGGAGCGGCGCAACAGCCAGGGCAGCAGCATGTCGTTGGAAACCATGGTGGACAGGGCGATGCTCGCCACGATCACCATGCCCGTGGCCGCCGACGCGCCGCCGATAAACGCCAGCACGGCGAGGGCCGGATGGGCTTCGGCCATCGGCAGGCTGATCACGTAGGAATCCGGCAGCACCGAGCCGGGCAGCAGCATCTTGCCGCCGAGGGCGATAGGGATGACGAACAACGCGGCGAGAATCAGGTAGGCCGGGAATACCCATTTGGCCAGGCGCAGGTCCTGGGGGTCGATGTTCTCCACCACCGTCACGTGGAACTGCCGGGGCAGGCAGATGATCGCCATCATGGCCACGCCGGTCTGCACCACCATCGACGGCCAGTTGACGGTTTCTTTCCAGTATTCCTCCAGGCGCGGCGCGAGCATCGCCTGGTTGAACAGGTCGCCGAAACCGTCGTAGAGGCCGTAGGTCACAAACGCGCCGACGGCGAGAAAAGCGAAGAGCTTGACCAGCGATTCAAACGCGATCGCCAGCACCATGCCACGGTGGTGTTCGGTGGCGTCGAGGTTGCGGGTACCGAAGACAATGGTGAACAGCGCCAGCACCAGCGACACGATCAATGCCGTGTCCTGGGCGCGGGTGCCGGTGGTGTCTGCGCCGGCGCCGATCAGCAGGTTCACGCCGAGCACGATGCCTTTGAGTTGCAGGGCGATGTAGGGCAGTACGCCGACCAGGCAGATCAGCGCGACCACCACCGCCAGGGACTGGGATTTGCCGTAGCGTGCGGCGATAAAGTCGGCGATGGAGGTGATGTTTTCCTGCTTGCTGATCAGGATCATCTTTTGCAATACCCAGGGTGCCAACACCAGCAGCAGCACCGGTCCCAGGTAGATCGGTAAAAACGCCCACAGTTGTTCGGCAGCTTGGCCGACAGCGCCGAAGAAGGTCCAACTGGTGCAGTAGACCGCCAGTGACAAGCTGTACACCCAGGCGCGCACACGTGGCGGCAGCGGCGCGCGGCGGCGGTCACCGTAGAAGGCGATGGCAAACATAATGGCCATATAGGCCAGGGCAACGGCGGCGATCAGCCCGCTGGACAGCGTCATGGTAACTCCGAGCAGAAGAACACCCAGGCATTCCAGGCCCGGTGGGGCAGTTTCGCACGATGCAGGGGGTTAGTCAGTGTCGACCAAGGTCGCGTGAGGGGGAATGTCGCAGGCTCGCATTTAGCGCGGCGGCAGGGTCTTCTGGCGCAGGATATAGATAGTCACGAGTACGGCGCTGGTCAGCATGAACCCTCGCGCCCACGGCAGCGGCACCAGGTAGCAGGACAGGCCGATGCTCAACCACATCAAGCCGATGGCGTAGACCTTGCCTTTGAGGGGGATGCCATGGCCGTCCAGGTAGTCGCGAATCCACGGGCCCAGGCGCGGGTGTTCCACCAGCCAGTGGTAGAAGCGCGGGGAGCTGCGGGCGAAGCAGGCGGCGGCGAGGAGCAGGAAAGGTGTGGTCGGCAATACCGGCAGGAAAATGCCGATCACTCCCAGCGCTACGCTCAGCCAGCCGATGGCCAGCAGTGCGTAACGCAGGAGCGGCGAGCGGTTGCCCATGGGTGTCACGGGCACGCGACTCAGTGGTGACGTGGCTTGAGGATCGCCGGTTTTTCGTCAGGGGCGTTGCACAGCAGGTACAAGGCAGTCAGGGCTTCCGGGATCTGGACGATCATGTCGTCCATCAGGTTGGCGTCGGAGGCGATGTCGGCGAACTCTGGCTGGTCGTCGAACAGGCCCGAACCGACCATGATCGGCAGCAGCATTTCGCTGACTTCTTCCTCGGCGGTTTCGAACCAGGCGGCTTCACGCAGGAACACGCCTTCCATGAAGCCGATGCACCAGCCGCGCAGGTCGGAGTCGTCCGGCTCTTCGCCCAGGTCGAGGTCGCATGGCAGCTCGAATTCCTCGTCGGAGGCCAGTTGGCGACCGATGTGGGCTTTGAGGGCGATCAGGGTCGATTCGATTTCTTCGCGCTGGGCGGCGTCCGCATAGTGCGGCTCTTCGGCGAACAGGGCATCGATCCACTCACGATCCGGTACTTCTTCGGAACAGATGGACAGGGCGGTCAGGTAGCCGTGGGCGGCCACGTAGTCCAGCGCCTCGTCATGCAGCTCATCGGCGTCGAGGAAGGCTTGCAGGCGGGTTAGTTGCTCAGCGAAGGACATTGAAGGACTACCTTGGGAATAAACGATGCTGAATTCTAGGCTTTCTTGAGCGCCCAGGCCAGCCACACTGCATATTTGCCAGGTTTTAGATAGCCATCGCTATTCGTCAGCCGCGCCCTTTGCCGGGTGCTGCTCGGGTATACTGCCGCGTTTTGTGATGCCCCTGCAGGCCAAGCGCCAACCCGCGAAAACTTCGCTTACGGATTATTTTCCGTGAGACCGGGTTTTTTCGGCCAGCCTGTACAGAGGGATTTCGGCGATATTTTGGAGTTTTACATGCTCGAGCAGGCTCAACGCGTCCTCAAGGACATCTTCGGCTACGACAGTTTTCGTGGCCGCCAGGGTGCGATCATTGAGCGCGTGGCCAGTGGCGGCGATGCACTGGTCTTGATGCCTACCGGCGGCGGCAAGTCGCTGTGCTTCCAGGTGCCGGCGCTGCTGCGCAATGGCCTGGCGGTGGTGGTGTCACCGCTGATCGCGTTGATGGACGATCAGGTCGCGACCCTTGAAGAACTGGGCGTCGCCGCAGCATCCCTGAACTCCACCCTCAGCGCCGAGCAGCAGCGCGACCTGGCCGCGCGGATCAAGCGCGGCGAAGTGAAGATGCTGTACCTGGCGCCCGAGCGCCTGGTGCAGCCGCGCATGCTGGCGTTCCTGCAGAGCCTGGAAATCGCCCTGTTCGCGATCGACGAGGCCCACTGTGTGTCGCAATGGGGTCACGATTTCCGCCGCGAGTACCTGCAACTGGGGCAACTGGCCGAGTTGTTCCCCGACGTACCGCGCATCGCCCTGACCGCCACCGCCGACAAGCGCACCCGTGAAGAAATCGTCGAACGCCTGCATTTGCAGAACGCCGAGCGCTTCCTGTCGAGCTTCGACCGGCCGAATATCTTCTACCGCATCGTGCCCAAGGAGCAGCCGCGCAAGCAGTTGCTCGCGTTCCTGTCGGAGCGGCGCAGCGATGCGGGGATCGTCTATTGCCTGTCGCGCAAGAAAGTCGATGAAGTCGCCGCGTTCCTCTGCGAGCAAGGCTACCCGGCGCTGCCGTATCACGCCGGCCTGCCCAATGAAACGCGTTCGGCGCACCAGAAGCGCTTCCTCAACGAGGAAGGCCTGATCATGGTCGCTACCATTGCATTTGGCATGGGCATCGACAAATCCAACGTGCGCTTTGTGGCGCACATGGACCTGCCCAAGTCCCTTGAGGCGTATTACCAGGAAACCGGCCGCGCCGGCCGTGATGGCCTGCCGGCGGATGCGTGGATGGTCTACGGCCTGCAAGACGTGGTGATGCTCAAGCAGATGCTGCAAAACTCCGAAGGCGACGAGCGCCACAAGCGCCTGGAGCAGCACAAGCTGGATGCCATGCTCTCGTTGTGCGAAGAGACACGCTGCCGCCGCCAGACCCTGCTCGCGTATTTCGACGAAGACATGCCCGAGCCCTGCGGCCACTGTGACAACTGCACCGATGGCGTGCAGACCTGGGATGCCACCGAACCCGCGCGCCAGGGCCTGTCGGCCATTTACCGCACCGGCCAGCGCTACGGCGTCGGCCACCTGGTGGATGTATTGCTGGGCAAGGACAACGAGAAGGTGCGCAGCTTCGGCCACGAGAAACTCTCGGTCTACGGCGTCGGCAAGGCCCGCGCCGAAGGCGAATGGCGCTCGCTGTTCCGACAGATGGTTGCGCGTGGCCTGGTGGACATCGATATCGAGGGTTATGGCGGCCTGCGCCTGAACGACAGCTGCCGGCCGTTGCTCAAGGGCGAGGTTAGTCTGGAGCTGCGCCGCGACCTCAAGCCGCAAACCACCGCCAAGACCAGCACCAGCCAGGCCAGCCAACTGGTCCGTGGCGAAGAACGCGAACAGTGGGAAGCCTTGCGCACCCTGCGGCGCAAACTGGCCCAGGAACACAGCGTGCCGCCGTACGTCATCTTCCCCGACTCCACGTTGCTGGAAATGCTGCGCGAGCAGCCGACGACGATGTCGGAAATGGCCCGGGTCAGCGGCGTGGGTGCACGCAAGCTGGAACGTTATGGCCAGGCCTTCCTCGAAGTCCTTGGCGGCCAGGCCGAAGCGCCGAAGGAAGTCGCCGATATCCGCCACGAGCTGATCAGCCTGGCGCGTGCGGGCATGACGCCGATCCAGATCGCCGGCCAACTGCAATGTTCGGAGAAAAACGTCTATACCTTGCTGGCCGAGTCCATCGGCGCACAGCAGCTGTCGCTGGAGCAGGCCCTCGATTTGCCGGAAGACTTGCTGGGTGAAATCCAGGATGCATTCCTCGACGGCGAGGGCGAACTGCCGCCGGTTGCGGAGATCGCGCCATTGTTCACCGGGCGGGTGCCTGAGGGCGTTTTGTACTGCGTACGGGCTGCTTTGCAGTCCGAATTCGAAATTTAGTGCGTCAATTACGACAATGTAACGAATCAGTACATAGCACCTCTTGCCTACTGGCAGGGCTCATGCTTAGCTGACTAATAATTAGCCACACTTTGTTTTCAGTCTAAATCATGAGTTTTTTATGCCGTTAACCGATCAACACCGTTTTGGCATGCAGTTGGCGCAAATGTCCCGAGGTTGGCGCGCCGAGCTGGATCGCCGCCTGGCGGGGCTGGGCTTGTCCCAGGCGCGCTGGTTGGTGCTGTTGCACCTGGCGCGTTTTGAAGAAGCGCCTACCCAACGTGAGCTGGCACAAAGTGTCGGCGTTGAAGGGCCAACGCTCGCACGTTTGCTTGACAGCCTCGAAAGCCAGGGCCTGGTGCAACGCCAGGCCGTGGTGGAAGACCGCCGCGCCAAGCGCATCCTGCTGTGCGACACGGCCCGCCCGCTGATCGATCAGATCGAAACCATCGCCACGGCGTTGCGGCATGAGCTGTTTGTCGGTGTGGATGAAGAGGATATGAAGGTGTGCATGCGCGTGCATGGGCACATCCTGGCGAATCTGGAAAAGTCCTGATCCTGGACGATAGGTGGGGGCTGGCTTGTGTGGGAGCTGGCTTGCCTGCGATGCAGGCACCTCGGTCTGCCAGTTAAACTGTGGTGATGCCATCGCAGGCAAGCCAGCTCCCACAGAAAACAGCTCCCACACATGCTGTGTCAGAAGGTTTGGCCCAGGTTCAAATACACCGCCTTCTGATTGTCATCGTTAAACCCATAGCTGAAATTCAGCGGCCCCAACGGCGTATCGAACCCCAGGAAAATACTCGCCGCGTTGATGTACCCGCTGTCGAACTCGTTATCGTTGTTCCACGCCCGGCCCCGCTCCAGCGACGCCCCCAGGTACAGCGGGAAATCCAGCGGCAAGTACGAGCGCGGCGTCAGCCGGCGGTAGTACACCGCCCGCATCAGGCTGACGTTCTGCCCGGAAATCGCATCCTCGCGAAAGCCTGACAGCTGCCGCGCACCACCCAGCAGGAAGCTGGAAATCACCACGTCAGACTTATCCAGCGTGCGCCCGTAACGACCGCCCAGCACCAGCGTATCCGGGCCATTGCTCATGGCCTTGTCCAGTTTGAACTCCCACTGCCGGTAGCGTTGGTCAGAGCCCAGCCCCGGTTCGAATTCGCGGTAGGCCAGGCCGATGTCTTCGCCGGTGTGGGGGAAGTACACGTTATCGAGGGAGTCGAAGGAGTACTTCAACTCGTAGAAGCCTTCACTGAAGCTCACGCTCGGCAGGTCGCGATCACCGATGCGCACATCCGCCTTGCCCCAGGCCTCACCGACACCGAAGCGGATTTCGCCGCTGTTGCCGATCTGCCGTCCGACGTTCAAGCCGAAACCGTAGCGTTCCAGGCGGTATTCAGAGATGGGATCGTTGTCCAGGATCAGCTCGACGTTCTGCGCCTGGGCCCTGATATAAGGTGCGACGAAGTACCGCGAGCCGGTGTCCATCGGTTGGTAGAACTCGCTGTACAGCTCTTGGCGATCGCCGATCTGTACCCGCGTCAGCCATTCGGCCCCCAGGCGGTTGATGCCGTTCATGCGGTAGCTGGCGCCGAGGTTGAAGGCGCTGTCGCCACGCATGTCGTCGGACAGGTTCAGGCCCAGGCGCAGGTAATCGGTGCCGCTGCGCTTGCCCCGTGCGCTGATGACCAGGGTGTTGTCCTGGCCTTTCTTGATCACGCGGTATTGCACCTGCTCGAAGTAATCCAGGCCGTACAAGGTGCCCATATCGGTTTGCAGGCGCCCCAGGTTCAGCGGTTCGCCCAGGGGTTGGCGGATGTAGTAGCGGATCACGTCTTCGCTGACTTTCGAATCGTTCTCCACGGTGATCGCGGTGATCACCGGCGTGCGCTCGCCCGGTGTACGCGCCGCCACCAGTTGCGGGTCGACCGGCTCTGCGGGGCGCAGGTGGGCCAGGCGCAGGTCGAGGGCGCGGGTGGCGCGGTAGCCGGCGTCGATCATCTCTTTGGCGCGGCCAAAGTCGGTCACGCCAAAGGCCGCCAGGGGTGGCTGGATCAGCACGTCCTTGGGGTGCAGGGCCTTGAGTTGTTCCTCGGAATTGCGGCGCGTCATCAGGGTGATGGACTGGTTGAGCACGTCCACCACCGTCGCCAGTTGTTTGCGCGAACGCAGTGGGGTGCCGATGTCCACGACGATGGCGATGTCCACGCCCATCTCCCGCGCCACGTCCAGCGGGATATTGTCGGTCATGCCGCCGTCCACCAGCAGGCGGCCGTCCAGCTCCACTGGGGCAAACACAGCGGGGATCGACATGCTGGCGCGGATCACCTGGGGCAGGTGGCCCTTGCTGAACACCACCTTTTCGCCGGTGGTGATGTCGGTGGCCACCGCGCGGAACGGGATCGGCAGCTTGTCGAAATTGCGCGTGTTACTGCTGTGGGCGAACATGCTTTCCAGCAGCAGCGCGAGGTTCTGGCCCTGGATCACGCCCAGTGGCAAACCCAGGCTGCCATCGTCGCGAAAGCTCAGCTTTTGTTTGACCAGGAAGTCGCGGTCATCCTGTTTGCGTCGAAACGGCACGTCTTCCCGTGGCGGCGCGTCGGACAGTGCCTGTTGCCAGTCGATGCTCAGCGCCAGTTTTTCCAGCTCGTCGATCTTGTAGCCCGACGCATACAGCCCGCCAATCACCGCGCCCATGCTGGTGCCGGCAATCGCATCGATATGGATGCCTTGCTCCTCCAGCGCCTTGAGCACGCCGATATGCGACAGGCCACGGGCGGCGCCGCCGGAGAGCACCAGGCCGATTTTCGGACGTGGGGTTTCGACGGCTTGGGCGAGGAGGGGCAGCAGGCACAGCAACAGGCAGGACAGCAGGCGGCGCATCATGAATCTCAAGGCTTGGCGATAAAGGCCGGTATTATAGCCACCCGATCCGCCGAGCCCGTTACCCCTGGAGCCTATCAAGTTATGTCCACGAGCAAGCCCGAGATTGTCATCACCTATTGCACCCAGTGTCAGTGGCTGCTGCGCGCGGCGTGGCTGGCCCAGGAGCTGCTCAGCACGTTTGCGGATGACCTGGGCAAAGTGTCGCTGGAACCGGCCACCGGCGGTGCGTTTCGCATCACCTGCGATGGCGTGCAGATCTGGGAGCGCAAAGGGGATGGCGGCTTCCCGGAAGCCAAGGTGCTCAAGCAGCGGGTGCGTGATCAGATCGACCCGCAGCGCGACCTCGGGCACAACGACCGCACGCCGTGAAGGTCACCGCTCCAGGGGAACGGTGACCAGGACGTGGCTACTTGGCGGCCATCTTCTGCTTGATGAACCCGACAACCCACGTCAGCACCAGGCCGCCGAGGCCACCACCGGCAATGTTGGTGCCCACCGCCGCCACGTCCAGTGCCGCGCCGTCGGCTGTGCCGGTGAACTGCGCAATGACCTGCCCCAGGACCAGGCCGCCCACACCGCCGAGAAAGGTGTTGAGCCCGGTCCCCAGGCTCTGCTTGGTCATGCCGGCCAGGTTGCCGCCGACGGCACCGCTGATGATCTGCACCAGCAAGCTGATAAGTGTTTCCATGATGAAACCCCTGCATAGCGTTAATGGAGTGACCACTCGCTTGCAGCAACTTCAAACGTCAGGGCTGTCGTCGAGAAGTCTTTATCCGTTGAACGACGACAGACTGTTGCGGATCGCCAGAGTATAGATCAGGCCGTTGCCGCCGGCTGTTTGGCCTGGCTGGCGCTGCCCATCAGGCCGGACAGCACGATGGCGACGATGATCAGCGCGCCGCCCAGGAGCATGCGCAGCGTCGGGGTTTCGGCGAACAGCAGCCAGGCCACGGTGATGCCGTAGACCGGCTCCATGGCAAACACCACCGACGCGGTACGCGCGTTGATCACCGCCAGGCTGGCGACAAACAGGCTGTGGGCCAGGCCGGTGCAGAACACCCCCAGCAAGCCGATCCACAACCAGTCCATGCCGCGCACATCCGCCAGCCCGGGGGCCGCAACCGGCAACAGCAACGCCGCGACCACCACGTTCTGGCACAGCGCGGCCTGCACGGCGGGAATCCTCCCGGAGCTGGCGCGATTGTTCAGCGACAACAAGGAGAACAGCAGCCCCGAGGCGATGCCCCACAACAGGCCGCCGGTGGCTTCGCTGGCCAGATTGAAGTCTGGGGTGACCAGCACCAGGCCGATGCTGACCAACACCACCAGCAGCACTTCGTTGGCGCGGATGCGCTCGCGGAAAATCAACCCTTCGAGGATCACGGTAAACGCCGGGAACGCGGTAAAGCCCAGGGTCGCGACCGCCACACCACCCACCTTGACGGCCATAAAGAACGTCACCCAATGCGCCGCCAGCAATACGCCGCTGACCAGCAGCCGGCGCCAGTCGCGGCTTTGCAGTTTTTTCCAGGGGGCATTGCTGGCAAAGCGTGCGAACACCGCCAGGGCGAGCACGGCAAACGCGGCGCGACCAAACACGATGATGGTCGGCGAGGCGGCCGCCAGCTTGCCGAATACGCCGGTGAGGCCAAACATCAATGCGCCGATATGCAGGGCGCCGAGGGCTGAACGGGGAGTCATTGCAATCCTTGACCATACGGGGTGACGAAAAACCCAGTCTAGAGGGTGGCAGGCCTGGGTGTCTGTCGTCGGGCTCGCGCTGTTTGTCGCGGGACTCTTGCTACGGTGCGCGCCGCAACTGACCAGGGGAGGCGCCGAATTCCCGCAGCATCGCGGCGGCGAAGGCGCTTTGCGAGCTATAGCCGACGCGCTCGGCGATTTCACCGATGGGCAGCGGTGTGCGGCGCAGCAGGTCGAGGGCCATGTGCAGGCGACGGCTGCGGATGTAGTCCATGGGTGTCTGCCCGCATTCGGCTATGAACCGTGCATGCAGGCGCGCCGGCGACAGGTCGGCGATGCGCGCGAGGTCGGCGACCTGTAGCGGGTGGGCGACGTGGCGCTCGATGTGCGCATTGAACGCGGCATACGGCAGGCGTTTGCCCGGCAGGGGCTCTTGCTGATGGTTGAGGCTGGCGAGCAGCAGCACCGCGCCTTGTTGCACGATCAGCGGGTCGTTCACCGGGCTGTGCGCCAGCCACTGCACCAACTGGTGTTGCCGCGCGTCCAGGGCCAGGCGCGTCGGTTGATCGAGCAAGCGGCGACTGGCATCCGCATGCTCCCCCAGCGATTGCAGCACCCAGTGTTCGGTGGGCACGTCCAGCACCAGGCAGCGGCTGCCATCGCGGCTGTCGCAGACGTGGTGGGCAGAGTAGGGCAGCACCATCACGCTGCTTTCGCGCACCTGGCTGCCACGGCCCTCGACCTCGAAGTCCAGGTGCCCGGACAGGCCGAACACCAGCTGCGCATGGTCATGGCTGTGGTCGATGGGCGCTTGGGTGTAATGGCGTAGCGTGAGGATTGGTCTCATCGCGGTCTCCTGGGGCAGGCTGTCGCAGTCTACAACGCTTCGTGCCTGCTGGGCGCTGTCATCAGACTGACGCACCGTTGTCATGGGCTATTAATCGCCTTGGCGCAAGCTCGCAAAAACAGCGTCGAGGGATGCCCATGACCAGTGCCGAGTTGACCAAGCCCAGCCGCAAGCAACGGGTGCGTACCCTGTGGATTTCCGATGTGCACCTGGGCACCCGGGATTGCCAGGCCGAACATTTGTCGCAATTCCTCAAGGGCTACCACGCCGACAAGATCTACCTGGTGGGTGACATCATCGATGGCTGGAAACTGCGCGGCGGCATGTATTGGCCCCAGGCCCACACCAACGTGATCCGCCGCCTGCTGACCATGGCCAAGCGCGGCACCGAGGTGATCTATGTCACCGGCAACCACGACGAATTCCTGCGCCGTTATTCCAAGCTGATCCTCGGCAATATCCAGTTGGTCGACGAAGCGGTGCATGTGACGGCGGACGGTCGGCACCTGCTGGTGATTCATGGCGACCAATTCGATGTGATCACTCGCTATCACCGTTGGCTGGCGTTCCTTGGCGATTCGGCCTACGAATTCACCCTCACCCTGAACCGCTGGCTCAATCACTGGCGCGCGCGGTACGGCTACGGCTACTGGTCGCTGTCGGCGTATCTGAAGCACAAGGTGAAGACGGCGGTGAGTTTTATCAGCGATTTCGAAGAAGCCATCGCCCACGAAGTGACCAAGCGCGAGCTGCACGGCGTGGTGTGCGGGCACATTCACCATGCGGAGATTCGCAAGGTGGGCGAGGTGGATTACCTCAATTGCGGGGATTGGGTGGAGTCGTGCACGGCGTTGATCGAGCACTGGGATGGGCAGATCGAGTTGTATCGGTTGGCGGATGCGCAGGCGAAGGAAGCGCAGCTCAAGGCGGAGATGGTTGCTGGCTGAAAGGTTGTCCTCGGTCCAAATGTGGGAGCTGGCTTGCCTGCGATAGCGGTCTATCAGTGCAAAATGTGGGGCTGACAC
>NZ_ANNV01000021.1 GCF_000346755.1 Pseudomonas sp. CBZ-4
GACATTGAGGATGTGATCGGCGCTCAGACTTCCCGATTCAAGTACCAGCTCCACCGCCACCAGCACTGGTTCGAGACCCGCAATTGGCACAGCAGCCAGTACCTGCATCATGATTCGATCACCGTTGGTGTGACGCCTCAGTCCTCGTTTGAGAAGCCGTAACGGTTTTGGCAAATCAGCAAATGGCGCGCCGTTGCGCAATGCACCAGGCTTGCGTTCGATGAGTGGGATGTAGTGCTGCCAGTCAAAACTGACCTGATCTCGATCAAAGAGGCGCTCGTGACTGGCGATCACCGTTTCGTCGGCAATGACCACGATCCGCGAAGGGTACAAACGGCT
>NZ_ANNV01000022.1 GCF_000346755.1 Pseudomonas sp. CBZ-4
ATAGACCGAGGTGTCTGCATCGCAGGCAAGCCAGCTCCCACATTGATTGTGTTTGCAGCTTTAAATCAGGCGGTTTTCCAGGTGATCTGTTCTTCACCGTCTTCGCTGATCCGAATCCAGGTATCAGCGCTTTCCTCACCTTCCTCCTCAACCCACGTCCCCGGCGCGCAACGCACTTCGACGTTCAGCGCAGCAAACGCGGCGCGGGCGCAGGCGATGTCGTCGTCCCACGGGGTCTGGTCGCTTTCCAGGTACAGGCTGTTCCATTTGCCTACGGCCTTGGGCAGCCAGGTGACGGGTACGTTGCCGGCCTTGCACTTGTAGGTCTGGCCTTTCTGCACCCAATCGGTACATGGGCCCAGGGCGGCGCCCAGCCAGGCGGCGACGGCTTTGTAGTCGACGTCGGCGTCCTTCAGGTAAATCTCGATATCGGGTTGGCGCATGGATGTTCCTCGTTGCGGGATTTTAAAAATCCATTCGCGGAAAAGTCGGTTATTGAAGCACGAAATAGTCGTAACGCATCGACACAGTGACAGACAGCGGCTCGGCCGCCTCGATCACTTCGGCACGTTTTTCGGCGCTGGCGCGCCAGCCGTGGGGTGTCATGGCCAGCAGGTTGGCGCGGTCTTGAGGCTCGGCCAGGCTCAGGGTGAACTCCAGGGTTTCGCTATGGGCCAGGCTCATGCCGTCCGGCACCAGGGCCAGGTGCTTGTCGTCGGTGTACTCGCGCACTTCGTCGTACAGGCGCTCGCGCAGTTCCATCAGGTGGCCGCTGGTCGGGCCGACCTTCATCAGGCCGCCGCCAGGGCTGAGCAGGCGCTTGGCCTCTTCCCAGTCCAACGGGCTGAACACGCTGGCGAGAAACTGGCAGCTGCCTGACGCCAATGGCACGCGGGCCATGCTGGCGATCAACCAGGTCAGCGCCGGGTTGCGCTTGCACGCACGCTTGACGGCTTCCTTGGAAATGTCCAGCGCATAGCCATCCGCCTGGGGCAGGGCGTCGGCGATTTGCGCGGTGTAGTAACCCTCGCCACAGCCAATGTCCACCCAGCGCGCCGGGGCACGTTCTGCCGCCAGTTCGGCCAGGCGCTTGGCCACCGGGGCGTAGTGCCCGGCGTTGAGGAAGTCACGGCGCGCCTCGACCATGGCGAGGTTGTCGCCCGGGTCGCGGCTGTTCTTGTGCTGCACCGGCAAGAGGTTCAGGTAACCCTGGCGCGCGCGGTCGAAACGGTGCCCGGCGGGGCACGCAACGCCATTGTCCACCGCGTTGAGCGGGGCGCTGCAGAGGGGGCAGGCGAGCATCAGGCGAGCAACTTGATCAGGGTCTGGTAGTAGATCTCGGTCAGCACATCGAGATCGCTGGCCAGAATGCGTTCGTTGACCTGGTGGATCGTCGCGTTGACCGGACCCAGTTCTACCACTTGGGTACCGAGGGTGGCGATGAAACGCCCATCCGAGGTACCGCCGCTGGTGGACGCCTTGGTCTCACGCCCGGTGATCGCCTTGATGCTGGCCGAGACCGCATCCAGCAACGCGCCCGGTTCGGTGAGGAACGGCAGGCCCGACAGCGCCCATTCCACATGCCAGTCCAGGCCGTGCTTGTCGAGGATCGCCGCGACGCGCTGTTGCAGGCCTTCGACGGTGGATTCGGTGGAGAAGCGGAAGTTGAACACCGCCGTCAGGTCACCGGGAATCACGTTGGTGGCGCCGGTGCCGGAGTTCAGGTTGGAGATCTGGAAGCTGGTCGGCGGGAAGAAGGTGTTGCCGTCGTCCCAATGCTCGGCGGCCAGTTCGGCCAGGGCCGGTGCGGCCAGGTGGATCGGGTTCTTCGCCAGGTGCGGGTAGGCCACGTGGCCTTGCACGCCGCGCACGGTCAGGGTGGCCCCGAGGGAGCCGCGACGGCCGTTCTTGACCACATCGCCCACCAGCGTGGTGCTCGACGGTTCGCCGACGATGCACCAGTCCAGGCGCTCCTTGCGCGCGGCCAGGCGTTCGATCACAGCCTTGGTGCCGTGGTGCGCCGGGCCTTCTTCATCGCTGGTGATCAGGAAGGCGACCGAGCCCTTGTGGTCCGGGTAGTCGTGCACGAAGCGCTCGGAAGCCACCAGCATCGCCGCCAGGCTGCCTTTCATGTCTGCCGCGCCACGGCCGCAGAGCATGCCGTTGTCATCGATCAATGCGTCGAACGGGTCGTTCTGCCAGGCCTGCACCGGGCCTGTCGGGACCACGTCGGTGTGACCGGCGAAGCACAGCACCGGGCCTTCGTGCTTGCCGTGGGTGGCCCAGAAATTGTCCACGTCCTCGATGCGCATCGGCTCCAGCGCAAAACCGGCGTCGCCCAGGCGCTGCATCATCAGCTTCTGGCAATCGGCGTCGATCGGCGTTACCGAGGGGCGACGGATCAGGTCGATGGCAAGTTGAAGGGTCGGCGAAAGGTCGGCATGGGCCGTCATGGGAAAACTCCGGGAAGCGTGGTGTGGGCGCAGGACGAATGTGGAATACAGAGCTCGGGGCGATGTAGAGCCAATGTGGGAGCTGGCTTGCCTGCGATAGCATCGCCGCGGTGTGCCAGCCAG
>NZ_ANNV01000023.1 GCF_000346755.1 Pseudomonas sp. CBZ-4
TGGCTGATACACCGCTATCGCAGGCAAGCCAGCTCCCACATTGAATCTCCATACACTTGCAGATAGTGCCTCTTCCCTTCATCACCTGTTTTCCCAGCGAAAGCTGGCTGAAAGCTTTCCCGTCTAGGATCGCCTCCAACTGCCGGCACCAGACCGGCTGTACACAACAACAATGGTGATTCCCGATGTCCGTCCGTACCCGCCTGTTCGCTCCAACTCCCCCCGTACGCCTCGTGCCTTTCGTTCTGCGCTGAGCCCCACCCGGTTCGCCATTCCCTAGCCGCGCTACGCCCGGAGTATTCCTATGCTGACTTTCCTTGGCTTTGCCATGGTCATCACGTTCATGTTCCTGATCATGACCAAGCGCCTGTCCGCGCTGATCGCCTTGATCATCGTGCCGATCCTGTTCGCGCTGTTCGGCGGTTTCGCGCCGGACATCGGCCCGATGATGCTTGCGGGCATCACCAAGCTGGCGCCGACCGGCGTGATGCTGATGTTCGCCATTCTCTACTTTGCCCTGATGATCGACTCCGGCCTGTTCGACCCGGCCGTGCGCAAGATCCTCAAGATGGTCAAGGGCGACCCGCTCAAGGTTTCGGTCGGCACCGCCGTGCTGGCCCTGGTCGTGTCCCTCGACGGTGACGGCGCCACCACCTACATGATCTGCGTGGCCGCCATGCTGCCGCTGTACCAGCGCATCGGCATGAGCCCGCGGATCATGGCCGGCCTGATCATTCTCGCCGGTGGCGTGATGAACATGACGCCTTGGGGTGGTCCGACTGCCCGCGCCGCCAGTGCGCTGCACGTGGACCCGTCGGACATTTTCGTGCCGATGATCCCGGCGATGGCCGCCGGCGCCGTCGCGATCCTGGTGATTGCCTACATGTACGGCCTGCGCGAACGTGCACGCCTGGGTGAATTGCACCTGCAAGGCGACGAGATCGACCACAGCGAAATCAGCGTGTCGCAATTCCCCGACGCCCGTCGTCCGAAACTGATCTGGTTCAACGGCGCCCTGACCTTGGCCCTGATGTGCACGCTGATCGCCGGCCTGTTGCCGCTGCCGGTGCTGTTCATGGTGGCGTTCAGTATCGCGATGATCGTCAACTACCCGTGCCTGCAAATGCAGAAAGACCGCGTCGCCGCCCACTCCGGCAGCGTATTGGCGGTAGTCGGGCTGATCTTCGCCGCGGGTATCTTCACCGGCATCCTGTCGGGCACCGGCATGGTCGACGCCATGTCCAAGAGCCTGCTGGCCGTCATCCCTGACGCGCTGGGCCCGTACCTGGCCGTGATCACCGCGCTGGTGAGCATGCCGTTCACCTTCTTCATGTCCAACGACGCGTTCTACTACGGCGTACTGCCAGTGCTCGCCGAAGCCGCCAGCCACTACGGCATCACTGCCGCCGAAATGGGCCGCGCGTCGATCGTCGGGCAACCTGTGCACTTGTTGAGCCCGCTGGTACCGTCGACTTACCTGCTGGTCGCGTTGGCGGGTATCGAATTCGGCGATCACCAGCGCTTCACCCTCAAGTGGGCAGTGCTGGTATGCCTGTGCATAATGGTCGCCGCGTTGCTGATGGGGATTATTCCGCTGTTCAGCACTCTATAATCGTACCAACTCAACCGCGCGGCGCTGCAGCTTGCGCGGTTTAACACTTGCTCAAAGGAATACACATGGAATGGCTGACCAATCCAGAGATCTGGATTGCCTTCTTCACCCTGACGGCCCTCGAGATCGTCCTGGGCATCGATAACATCATCATGATTTCGATCCTGGTCAGCCGCATGCCCAAGCATATGCAGGCCCGCACCCGGATCTTCGGCCTGGCCCTGGCCATGGTCACGCGAATCCTGTTGCTGCTGTCGATCACCTGGGTCATGCAACTGACCGCCGACCTGTTCGTGGTCTTCGGCCAGGGCATTTCCGGGCGCGACCTGATCCTGTTCTTCGGTGGCCTGTTCCTGCTGTGGAAAAGCTCCCAGGAGATGTACCACGCGCTGGAAGGCGAAGACGAAACCCACGAAGAACCGGGTGGCAAGGGTGGCAAGTTCATCTACACCATCATCCAGATCGCGATCATCGACATCGTGTTCTCCCTGGACTCCGTGATCACTGCGGTCGGCATGGTTTCCCATGTACCGGTCATGGTCGCGGCGATTGTCGTGGCGGTATTGGTGATGATGCTGGCTGCCGGCACCATCAGCGAATTCATCGACAAGCACCCGTCGCTGAAGATGCTCGCGCTGTCGTTCCTGCTGGTGGTGGGTACCGTGCTGATCGCCGAGTCGTTCGATGTGCACGTGCCAAAAGGCTACGTCTACTTCGCCATGGCGTTCTCCCTGGCGGTAGAAGCGGTGAACATCAAGATGCGCACCGCCATCGCGAAAAAGAAGAAGCAGCAGGATCCGGTGAAACTGCGCAAAGATATTCCGGGTCAATAAACCCGCGCCAGTCAAAAAGGGGCTTTTCAAGCCCCTTTTTCACGTCTGCAGAAAGCTGATTTCATGACAGTTTTGTTTCAATCACCCTTTCAGCTATGCAATGCTGGCGCGCACGCCATTCGCCAACTACAGCTTAAGTACAAGACGTAGAGCGGCACGCGGCAACTTTCCTACGCTTCTCTTGAAGCGCACCCACACGGGGGGCCGAGCATGCTGACCTTGCTCAATCTGCTTTCCGCGGTGACCCTGCTGATCTGGGGCACGCATATCGTCCGTACCGGCATCTTGCGGGTCTACGGCTCCAACCTGCGCCACGTCATCGGGCAGAACATGTCCAAGCGCTGGCTGGCGTTTGTCGCCGGTATCCTGGTGACCGCCATGGTGCAGAGCAGCAACGCCACGGCCATGCTGGTGACCTCGTTTGTCGGCCAAGGGCTGATGGGACTCATGCCCGCCCTGGCGACCATGCTCGGCGCCGACGTCGGCACTGCACTAATGGCGCGGGTGCTGACCTTTGACTTGTCCTGGCTGTCGCCGCTGCTGATCTTCCTCGGGGTGATTTTCTTCCTCTCGCGCAAACAGACGCGGGCCGGGCAGTTGGGCCGCGTCGGCATCGGCCTGGGCCTGATCGTGCTGGCCCTGCAATTGATCGTCGAAGCCGCCGGTCCCATTACCCACGCCCAAGGCGTCAAAGTCATCTTCGCCTCGCTGACCGGCGACATCCTGCTGGACGCCTTGGTCGGCGCCTTGTTCGCGATGATTTCCTACTCCAGCCTGGCTGCCGTCCTACTCACCGCCACCCTGGCCGGCGCCGGCGTGATCGGCTTGCACGTGGCCATCGGCCTGGTGATCGGCGCCAACATCGGCAGCGGCGTGCTGGCCTTCCTCAGCACCAGCATGCAGAACGCCGCCGGCCGCCAGGTGGCGCTGGGCAGCCTGCTGTACAAGTTGATTGGCCTGCTGCTGATCATCCCGGTGCTCGACCCGCTCGTACGCTGGATGGATGGTTTGGACTACGGCGTGCAGGGCATGGTCATCACCTTCCACCTGCTCTACAACGTCAGCCGCTGCCTGATCCTGCTGCCGACCATCGGCCCGATGGCGCGCCTGTGTGCCTGGTTGCTGCCCGAGCGCGAAGAACTCAACGGCAAGGCCAAACCCCGCCACCTCGACCTGACCGCACTGACCACGCCGAGCCTGGCACTGGCCAACGCCGCCCGCGAGACCCTGCGCCTGGGCGATCTGATCGACAACATGCTGACCTCGATGCAGGAAGTGCTGCGCGGCAAGCAAACCGCCATCACCCAGGCCATGCGCAGCCTCAGCGATGACGTCGAAGCGCTGTACAGCGCGATCAAACTCTACCTGGCGCAAATGCCCCGCGAAGACCTCAGCGAGCAAGACAGCCGGCGCTGGGCCGAGATCATCGAGCTGTCGATCAACCTCAAGCTGGCCGGCGACCTGATCGAACGCATGCTGCGCAAAGTCCAGCAGCAGAAAACCTCCCAGCGCCGCCAGTTCTCCGAGGTCGGCCTGGAAGAACTGTCCGACCTGCACAGCCAGTTGATTGCCAACCTGCGCCTGGGCCTGTCGGTGTTCCTCAGCGCCGACCCGGAAAGCGCCCGCCAACTGCTGCGCGAGAAGCGCCGTTTTCGCGCCCAGGAACGCCGCCTCGCCCACGCTCACGTCAGCCGCTTGCAGCGCAAGATCGTACAGAGCCTGGAGACCAGTTCCCTGCACCTGGAGCTGATTGCCGACATGAAACGTCTCAACTCGTTGTTTTGCAGCAGTGCCTATGTAGTGTTGGAAACGTCCGACACCGGCGCACTCTCCGCCGAAGATATTGCCGACATCACACATTCGCCCTGAACGTACGATGGCCCGTGAAGTCAGTTAACACTGACCACACTCGCCAGGAAGCCAGTTATGCGTCGCCTGTTGTTCATCTGCCTGCTCATGGGTTCTGCCCACGCCTTTGCCTTTGACCGCCTGCAAGTCGAGGGCTATACCTTGCCCAACGGCCTGCAATTGCTGCTCAAGCCGGGCACCGAGCGCGGGCATGTGGCGATTCGCCTGGTGGTCGGCGTCGGCCTGGATGACTTCGCCTGCGCGGACAAGGAACTGCCGCATCTGCTCGAACACCTGCTGTTCAGCGGCATCGACGGCGGCGGCGAAGGCGACCTGGAAGACCGCATGCAAGCCCTGGGCGGCGAGTGGAACGCCTACACCAGCAACGCCGACACCACCTTCGTGATCGAGGCCCCAGCGCAAAACCAGCGCAAGGTGCTCGACCTGCTGCTGGCGATCATCACCCGCACCGAACTGACCGACGCCAATATCAACGCGGCCAAGCAAGTGGTCGAGCGTGAGGACGGCGGCCATTACTCCCATCTGCAACGCCTGCTCGACCGCCAGGACCTCGGCCACACCGCCAGCAATCAACTCGCCGTCGAACTGGGGCTCAAATGCGCCGAACGTGCCGAAGTCGGCCAGTTGACCCGTGACCAGTTGGAGGACCTGCGCAAACACTGGTACGCCCCCAACAACATGACCCTGATCATCGTCGGCGACCTCGACAAACTGCTGCCGGCCTACCTGGAACGCACCTACGGCCAGCTCGACCCAGTCGATCCCACCGAACACCGTGAACTGCCGCAAATCCAGCACGCCGCCGCCAGCCAGCGCGAACTGATCCACGGCTGGGTCGGTGACAGCGCCAAGCTGCACTGGCTGTTCCCCGAACCGCTGCTGGACGACCAGCACGATGAAACCTACGACCTGCTCAAGGACTACCTCGACTGGGCGCTGTATCGCCAGCTACGCCTCAAGCACACCTTGTCCTACGGCCCCTGGAGCGAGCGTGAAGTGCTGGGCGGTGTCGGTTTCCTCAGCCTGAATGCCGACCTGGAGCGGGAAAATATCCCTGAGGCCGAGCACGTGCTGAAAAGCCTACAGGCGCAATTGCTCAAGGATGGCCTCGACCCGGCCGTGTTCGCACGCCTGCAACAAGCCGCCATCGCCCGCCAAGCCTGGGCCGTGCAGGGCAACAGCGCCCTGGCCGACTACTACTGGGCCGCCTCGGGCGACTACAACAACGGCCACTTCAGCGACCCGGTCAAACGTATCAAGGCGGTAAGCCTGGACCAGACCAACCGGGCCATGCGCCAAGTATTCAAGCAACCCGGCTACTGGCGCATCGAGAAACCGTTGCTGAGCTACGACACCCTCAGCTGGATCGGCGCCGGCATACTCGGGCTGATTGCCATTGTGTTGATCGGTGTGCGGCTTTATCGCAAACGGATCGCGTAATCGGCCACCGAGCACAGGGCTAAGACGTTATTCTGTCTGGGATTTTTCCTACAAAGACTGCGAACCGCCGAATGCTAAACCTGACCCGCATAATCACCCGCGTCCTCGAACTGATGAAGCGCTACCCAGGGGTGATTGCACTCGGCGGCTTTATCTCGGGGGTGTGCAGCTTCATTCTGGTGGATCGCCAGCAGGGCATGGCCAGCTGGATCGCGGTGATCATGCTGGTGAGCTGGCTGTGGCTGATGCTGGAAAACAGCTTCACCCAGCTGTTTACCAAAGTCTTCAAGCGCGAAATCCCCGAGCCGCTGCTGCGCTACGCGACCCAGATGATCCACCAGGAAAGTCTGTTTTTTGTATTGCCGTTCTTTTTCGTCACCACCGCCTGGAACAGCGGCCAATCGCTGTTCACCGGCTTGCTCGGCGCGGCGGCACTGGTGTCGATCGTCGATCCGCTGTACTACAAGTGGCTGGCGCCCAAGCGCTCGCTGTTCCTTGCGCTGCACACCCTGACCTTGTTCGCCGCGCTGCTCACCGCGCTGCCGATCATCCTGCACCTGACCACCGCCGAGAGTTACAAGCTGGCCCTGGGCGTGGCCATGGCGCTGTCGATCCCCAGCCTGGCAGTCAGCCTGCCGCTGCGCAGCCTCAAGGGCTGGGCGATGCTGTTGGGCGTGACGGCCGCGATTGGCTGCGCCGGCTGGTTCCTACGCAGCTGGGTACCACCGGCCACCCTGTGGATGACGGAAGTGGCCATCAGCACCCAGTTGCAAGACCGCACGCCGGGGGATGACCTCAAGGAAGTCACCGTCGCCCAACTGCGCAGTGACGGGCTGTACGCCTACACCGCGATCAACGCGCCGCGTGGCCTGGATGAGCGGATCTACCATGTGTGGAAATTCAACGGCAAAGAGGTCGACCGTATCCCCCTCGACATCCATGGCGGGCGCAAGGAAGGCTATCGCGCCTGGACCCACAAACAGAATTTCCCCGGTGATGCCGTGGGCCGCTGGCAAGTGCAAGTGCTCACCGAAGACGGCCAGGTGATCGGCGTGCTGCGCTTCAAAGTCATCGACACAGCACAAACGGACAACCCAAAGTAGGCAGGTTCGTGCTATTACGTAGGAATTGTGGATAGCCAAACAAGCTCGGAGCTTATGACCAGTAGTACCTCGGCCGGCGCAGCCCATCTCGATACGTCCTCCACGCCTGCGTTACTGCGGATTACGGGGGACTGGACGCTTGCCCACTACGCAGACCTGAAAAAGCTGTCGGACACGCTCGACGGCCAATACGACGCCGGCGCCCGCATCGACCTCAACGGCCTCGGCGCCCTGGATACCGCCGGCGCGTCACTGCTGGTGGAATTGCTCGGCCCCACGCGCATCGAGCAATCCGCCGAGCAGAGCGATTGCAGCCTGTCCGCCGCCGACCGCGCGCTGCTCAAGACCGTCTACCGCTCCCTCAATGATTTCTGCGTACCCGACAAAGCCCCGGAAGAAGCCACCGGCATCCAGGTGCTGGCGCGCATCGGCCGGGCGGTGGATAAAGTCTGGCAAGACAGCAAGCAACTGCTGGGCTTTATCGGCCTGATCCTCGAGACCTTCGCCCGGGGCATTTTCCGCCCCAAGCGCTGGCGCATCACGCCAATGGTCGCGCATATCGAACAGACCGGCCTCGACGCCGCGCCCATCGTCGCCTTGCTGACCTTTCTGGTGGGCGCCGTGGTGGCGTTTCTCGGCGCCACGGTGCTCAAGAGCTTTGGTGCGACGATTTTCACCGTGGACCTGGTGGCGTTCTCTTTCCTACGGGAATTCGGCGTATTGCTCACCGCGATCCTGATCGCCGGCCGCACCGCCAGTGCCTTTACCGCACAAATCGGCTCGATGAAGGCCAACGAAGAAATCGACGCCATCCGCACCCTCGGCCTCGACCCGATGGAGCTGTTGGTGCTGCCACGGGTGCTGGCACTGCTGGTGTCGCTGCCCATGCTGACGTTTCTGGCGATGCTCTCGGGGATTGTCGGCGGTGGCGTGGTGTGTGCCGTGGCGCTGGATATTTCGCCGGCGATGTTTCTCTCACTGCTCAAATCCGACATCGGCGTGCAGCATTTCCTCGTCGGCATGGTGAAAGCGCCGATCTTCGCCTTCCTGATCGCCGCCATCGGTTGCCTGGAAGGCTTCAAGGTCAGCGGCAGTGCCGAGTCAGTCGGCGCCCACACCACCTCCAGCGTGGTGCAATCGATCTTTGTGGTGATCGTGCTGGATGCGGTCGCCGCGCTGTTCTTCATGGAGATGGGCTGGTGAGTCGCTTACACCGTGCGCCCACTGAGGCGGTGATTGAAGTGCGCGGGCTGTGCAACCGCTTTGGCAGCCAGAGTGTGCATGAGAACCTCGACCTGGATTTGTACAAGGGCGAGATTCTCGCCGTGGTCGGTGGCTCCGGCAGCGGCAAGTCGGTGCTGCTGCGTAGCATCGTCGGCCTGCGCCGGCCCAGCGAAGGCGAGGTGCGGGTGTTTGGCAAGAACCTGCCGAGCCTCGCGGAGCATGAGCGTTCCCTGGTGGAACGGCGCTTCGGCGTGCTGTTCCAGAAGGGCGCGCTGTTCTCCTCGCTGACGGTGACCGAGAACGTCGCGCTGCCATTGATCGAGCACGCCGGCCTCAGCCGCCGCGACGCCGAGCACTTGGCGGCGGTCAAACTGGCCCTGGCCGGGTTGCCGTTGTCGGCGGCGGACAAATACCCAGCGTCGCTGTCCGGCGGCATGATCAAGCGCGCCGCCCTGGCCCGCGCCTTGGCCCTGGACCCGGACATCCTGTTCCTCGACGAACCCACCGCCGGCCTCGACCCGATTGGCGCGGCGCAATTCGACCAACTGATCCTGACCCTGCGTGACGCGCTGGGCCTGAGCGTGTTCCTGGTCACCCATGACCTCGACACGCTGTACACCATCACCGACCGCGTGGCGGTGCTGGCGCAGAAAAAAGTGCTGGTGGCGGACGCCATCGATGTCGTCTCGGAAACCGACGACGCCTGGATTTACGAATATTTCCACGGCCCCCGGGGCCGTGCGGCATTGGATGCCGCTCAACCGCTCAACGAGGTATGACATGGAAACCCGCGCCCATCATGTGATGATTGGTCTGTTCAGCGTGATCGTCGTGGTCGGCGCGATGCTGTTTGGCCTGTGGCTGGCCAAATCCAGCATCGACAGTGCCTTCCAGGATTACGAAGTGGTGTTCAACGAGGCGGTCAGCGGCCTGTCCCAGGGCAGCTCGGTGCAGTACAGCGGGATCAAGGTAGGCGACGTGATCAGCCTGCGCCTGGACCCCAAGGACCCGCGCCGCGTCCTCGCGCGCATCCGCCTGGCCGGGCAGACGCCGATCAAGGAAGACACCCAGGCCAAGCTGGCGCTGACCGGCATCACCGGCACCTCGATCATCCAGCTCAGCGGCGGCACGCCACAAAGCCCGGTGCTCAAGGGCAAGGACGGCAACCTGCCGGAAATCATCGCCTCGCCATCGCCCATCGCGCGCCTGTTGAACAACAGCAACGACCTGATGAGCAGCATCAACCTGCTGCTGCACAACGCCAACGCGTTGTTCTCGCGGGAGAACGTCGAGCGCCTGACCACCACCCTCGACAACTTGCAGCAAACCACCGGCGCCATCGCCGACCAGCGCGGCGACATCAAAGTGGTGATGCAGCAACTGATGCAGGTAAGCAAACAGGCCAGCGGCGCCCTGGAGCAAACCACCGTGCTGATGCGCAACGCCAACGGCCTGTTGAACGATCAAGGCAAGCAGGCGTTCAGCAGTGCCGAGCAGGCGATGAAATCCCTGGAAAAAAGCACCGCCACCATCAACACCTTGCTGACCGACAACAAGGACTCGGTGAACAGCGGCATGCAGGGCCTCAACGAACTGGCGCCGGCCGTGCGCGAACTGCGAGAAACCCTCGGCTCGCTGCGCGCCATCTCCCGCCGCCTGGAAGCCAACCCCAGCGGTTACCTGCTGGGCAGTGACAAGAACAAGGAGTTCACGCCATGAAGCGTGCATATCAACTGATCGTCCCTGTAGCCCTGGCCCTGGTGAGCGCGTGCTCGATCCTGCCCAAGCCCGACCCTTCGGACGTGTACCGCCTGGCGGCAGCCCCGGCGACCGTACAAGGCACGCAGGTCGCCTGGTCGCTGCGGGTAACCAAGCCCCAGACCAGCGAATTTCTCGACAGCCCGCGCATTGCCGTGGTGCCCAACGGTGACCTGATCAGCAGCTATGCCAATTCGCGCTGGAGCGATCCGTCGCCGGTGCTGTTGCGCAACCGCCTGCTGGACGGGTTCCAGCGCGATGGGCGGGTGACGTTGTTGAGTACCGACGACACCAACCTGCAAGCAGACTATGAACTGGGCGGGCAGTTGCAGGCCTTTCAGAGTGAGTACCGTGGCAATGCGGTGGAGGTGGTGATCCGCCTCGACGCACGACTGGTGCGTGGGAGTGATCAGCGGATTATTGCCAGCCGGCGGTTTGAGGTGCGGCAGCCGGTGGGGGATACCAAGGTGCCAGCGGTGGTGGCCGGGTTTGGCTTGGCGGGGGATCAGTTGAACAAGCAGGTGGTGGAGTGGGTGGTGCAGCAGGGCAATACAGCGCCGAAACGCTGAGGGCCTCTTCGCGGGCAAGCCCGCTCCCACATTTTTGATTTGTGAATACAGTCAAATGTGGGAGCTGGCTTGCCTGCGATAGCGATCCCAGCCTCAGCCAAAGAACCAGTAGCAAACTGCAATCGCCGCAACGACACCCGCCAACTCCGCCAGCAACGCACAGCCCACGGCATGCCTGGCCCGCTGAATCCCCACCGAACCAAAGTACACCGCCAACACATAGAAGGTGGTCTCGGTACTGCCCTGGATCGTCGCCGCCACCAGCGCCGGGAAGCTGTCCACGCCCTGGGTCTGCATGGTTTCGATCAGCATCGCCCGCGCGGCGCTGCCGGAGAACGGCTTGACCATTGCCGTCGGCAAGGCATCGACAAAACGCGTGTCCATGCCCGTCCAGGCCACCAGATGGCGAATGCCTTCCAGGCCGAATTCCAACGCCCCCGAGGCACGCAACACGCCGACCGCACACAGCATCGCCACCAGATACGGCAGCAGATTCTTGGCCACGTCGAAGCCTTCCTTGGCGCCTTCGACAAACGCCTCGTAGACCTTCACCTTGCGCAACGCGCCGATGATCAGGAACAGCATGATCAAACCAAACAGGGTGAGGTTGCCGAGGATCGACGAGAGGCTGGCCAGCGCGGTGGCGGAGAGGGTCGCCAGCAGCGCCATGAAGCCACCCAGCACCAGCGCGCCCGGGATCAGGTACGCGAGCACCACCGGGTCCCACAGGCGCAGGCGCTGCATGATCGCCACCGACAGCAGGCCCACCAGGGTCGAGGCGCTGGTGGCCAGCAGGATCGGCAGGAACACCAGCGTCGGGTCGGCGGCGCCTTGCTGGGCGCGGTACATGAAGATGGTCACCGGCAACAGCGTCAGCGAGGACGCGTTGAGCACCAGGAACAGGATCTGCGCGTTACTGGCGGTGTTGGGGATCGGGTTGAGTTCCTGCAAGGCCTTCATCGCCTTCAAGCCGATAGGCGTGGCGGCGTTGTCCAGGCCCAGGCCGTTGGCGGCGAAGTTGAGGGTGATCAAGCCGATGGCGGGGTGGCCAGCCGGCACTTCCGGCATCAGGCGGCGGAACAGCGGGCCGAGGGCCTTGGCCAGCCAATCGACGATGCCGGCTTTTTCAGCGATGCGTAGAAAACCCAGCCACAAGGTCAGGGTACCGAACAGCAGCACCATGACTTCCACCGACAGTTTGGCCATGGCGAAAATGCTTTCGACCATTGCCGAAAATATCCCGGCGTTACCGCCCACCAGCCACTGCACCAGCGCTGACACCATTGCCACGACAAAGAAGCCAAGCCACAGGCCATTGAGCATCAGTTAAATCCCCCGAATGATGGGGCGAATGATAGCGGGGCTGGCAGAAACGACAAACCCCGGATTTCCCGGGGTTTGTCTCACAGCGCTCGCGCTATCAGCTGCGCGTGGCCTGGGCGGCCGGAGCCGCGTCCTTGCTGCGCCAGTGCGGCAGGGAATTCCAGTAACGCTCGCCCTTGGCGTCGTCGTACATGCCTTCCCAACGCGCAATGACCAACACGGCCAGGGCGTTGCCGATCACGTTCAGGGCGGTACGTGCCATGTCCATGATGCGGTCGACACCGGCGATGAACGCCAGGCCTTCCAGCGGGATACCCACGCTGCCCAGGGTGGCCAACAGCACCACGAAGGACACGCCCGGTACACCGGCGATGCCTTTGGAGGTGACCATCAGGGTCAGCACCAGCATCAGTTGCTGGCCAACCGACAGGTCGATGCCATACAGCTGGGCGATAAAGATCGCCGCGATGCTCTGGTACAGGGTCGAACCGTCGAGGTTGAACGAGTAACCGGTCGGCACCACGAAGCTGCAGATGGCCTTCGGCGCGCCGTAGGCTTCCATCTTCTCGATCACGCGCGGCAGCACGGTCTCGGAGCTGGCGGTGGAGTAGGCCAGTACCAGCTCATCCTTGAAGATGCGCATCAGCTTGATCACCGAGAAGCCGAACAGGCGGGCGATCAGGCCGAGGATCACAAAGGCGAAGAACAGGATGGCGACGTAAACCAGGATCACCAGCTTGGCCAGCGGCAGCAGCGAGGCGAAGCCGAAGTTGGCCACGGTCACCGCGATCAGGGCGAAGACGCCGATCGGGGCGTACTTCATGATCATGTGGGTGACTTTGAACATGCTCTCGGACACGCCCTGGAACATGGTCACCAGCGGCTCGCGCAGGTCAGGCTTGAGGCTCGACAGGCCGAGGCCGAACAGCACCGAGAAGAAGATAATCGGCAGCATTTCACCACGGGCAACGGCGGCGAAGATGTTCGACGGGATCAGATTCAGGATGGTCTGGATGAACGCATGCTCGTGCTGCACTTCCGCAGCCGTGGCCTGGTATTTGGAGATATCGACCGTACCCAGGGTACTCATGTCGATGCCGGCACCCGGATGGAACAGGTTGGCCAGCAACAGGCCGACCACGATCGCGATGGTGGTGACGATCTCGAAGTAAAGGATGGTTTTGACGCCGATACGCCCGAGCTTCTTCGCGTCACCGACACCGGCAATGCCGACGATCAGCGAGGAAATCACAATCGGGATCACGATCATCTTGATCAGGCGGATAAAGATATCGCCCGCTGGCTGCAACACATTGCTGATCCACCAGGCTTTTTCAGCACTGAAATGGTTAAGCACTGCGCCGATTGCGATCCCCAACACCAAACCGATGAGGATCTGCCAGGCGAGGCTTAGCTTTGCCTTCTTCATGTCATTACCCTTACTTCAAGTGAACTCAAGGCAAATGCGCCAGCCGCAACGCTCGAAAGCGAAAAAGTGTGAGCATCTGCCTCCATGGAAGGTCACCGCAGCGTGGCCGAAATGGCTTACTGGCAGGCGAAAAAAGGCGCAACTATTCCGATGCAAGGGAGCGACGTCTAATGCCGTAAACGCCTACCCTATGCCGAATCGGCATGGCTTTTTTTCATAATAACTGTCCGAACGGTCAGTTCAAATGCGACAAATCGTCCGCCGAATATGCCGTGAACCTGCCAAAGCCGGCTCGCTCAGAGATTCAGCACGTCTTCGAAGGGTTGGCAGAAATGCCTGGGAATACTGCGCGGCAGTGTCGGAAATGTCCTATGGACCCGACGAAATTTTATCGATAGGTGGTCACGCCGACACACCAAGTAATGGTTGGAATCGGGCAAAAAGGAAATTTGCGGCTATGCGCGGTATGAGAAGCGGGGAATGAGAGTCACGAACCCGCCACAAGTTCAGCAAACCGTGGGTTTGTGAACTTGCGATCACTGATCAGGCCCGTCAAAGGGGCCTAGTACCAATTCGGGTCTTTCTTCAGCTGCTCCATCAGCAGCTTTTGCATGCCTGCATCCGGTTTACCGATAAAACGGTAATCGGCGTGCCGCGTCGGCGACTTGTCCGCCGGCAAGCCGGCCGGGACTTCTACCAACAGCGCGTAGGCATCGTCCTTGTCGAGGCTGAAGGCCACGATCAGGCGCTTGTTCAGGCAGGTGTCTGCAGTTTCGCAGAGCGGCCCGACCAAGTACTTGTCGCCGTCTTCTTCCACGGCATTCATTTGTTCAGCCGTACCCGACAGGTTCATCACCCATTCCGGCAGGCGCTCTTCTTTCTTCACCACGCCTTGCCAGGTCTGGCGGTATTGCGGGTCCGCACTGAGCAACTCGTTGGCGCGTGACTGGCCATCGTTGGCGGCCATCACCAAGCCGCTGCCGCCCAGCAGGGCGGCGGCAACCAGGGCTTTAAGAGACAAAGAGGTCATATTCAGCCTCGGCCACGACGACCAAAGAAGAACGAAGCGATAAACATCACCAGGAAGACCACAAACAGAATCTTGGCGATCCCCGTAGCGGTGCCCGCGATACCACCGAAGCCCAGGACTGCAGCCACAATGGCGATGATCAGAAATGTGATTGCCCAACTCAACATGGTGATTCTCCTTACGCTTTCTAAAGGGGTAACAACGGTGGTGCCGTACGGCCGCTCACGTGAGCGAGCGCTTTTCTTGCCTAGAACACCCAACGCTCTTGGACGGGCAGCTCGCCCAGGGTGGAATCCTGGTCGGCGACTCTCAATGGCGGGGCGGTTACATCGGCAGCCACGCTGCCAACGGAACGGAAATGGGTCTGGGTCTTCACGGAATGTTCGAAGTGCGGGACTTGTTGCTGACTCTGCTGCCAATGCTGCATCTGCTGGCCGCCAATCAACGTGACCATCAGGGCCAGGCTGGCGAACAGGCCTTGCTGCAAGCGCAGTGGCGATACGTGCAATTGGCTGAGGCTTGGGCGAGTCATGCTGTGGTGCTCCCGCATTCTGATTATTCGTTGAGAGGGATATTGCAGGGTGCATGCCAGCTTTTTTACAAAATAAAACTCAATAAAATCAATATGTTGCGAGATATCGAATAGGGAGGCACACAGCATCCTGCACGATGCCGCCCTGGGAGCCGTGCGAAATGCACGATCACCAGCGGTCGGATCAAGGGATAGAAAACACGCGACAGGTTGCCGAAGTGGCAAGACGACATGAAAACGCCATCAGACGGGGCTTTTCAGGAAACCATGCAGATACCTGCACGACGCTTCCTTTTATCGATCAGAATAAACCATGCAACTTGCCCGATTATTCTGGGACTAATCACCATCACTCATAGTTAAGGAGCGCGGCACAGATGGAATCAGCCAAGGAACTTCAAGGCCGTATTCTTTTAGTGGATGACGAATCCGCGATCCTGCGCACCTTCCGTTATTGCCTGGAAGATGAAGGCTACACCGTGGCCACCGCCAACAGCGCCGCCCAGGCCGATGCACTGATGCAACGCCAGGTGTTCGACCTGTGCTTCCTGGACCTGCGCCTGGGCGAAGACAACGGCCTCGATGTATTGGCGCAAATGCGTATACAGGCGCCGTGGATGCGCGTGGTGATCGTCACCGCGCATTCCGCCGTGGACACCGCCGTGGATGCGATCCAGGCCGGCGCCGCCGATTACCTGGTGAAACCGTGCAGCCCGGACCAATTGCGCCTGGCCACCGCCAAGCAGCTGGAAGTACGCCAACTGTCTGCGCGCCTGGAAGCGCTGGAAGGCGCGGTGCGCCAACCCAAAGACGGCCTCGACTCCCACAGCCCGGCGATGATGGTCGTGCTGGAAACCGCGCGCCAAGTCGCCGGGACCGACGCCAATATCTTGATCCTCGGCGAGTCGGGTACCGGTAAAGGCGAACTGGCCCGGGCCATCCACGGCTGGAGCAAGCGCGCAAAGAAATCCTGCGTGACCATCAACTGCCCGTCGCTGACCGCAGAACTGATGGAAAGCGAATTGTTCGGCCACAGCCGCGGCGCGTTTACCGGCGCCAGCGAAAGCACCCTGGGCCGGGTCAACCAGGCCGATGGCGGCACGCTGTTTCTTGACGAGATCGGCGACTTTCCCCTCACGTTGCAGCCGAAGTTGTTGCGCTTCATCCAGGACAAGGAATACGAGCGCGTGGGCGACCCGGTCACCCGCCGCGCCGATGTGCGCATCCTTGCCGCCACCAACCTGAACCTGGAAGACATGGTGCGCGACGGCCGCTTCCGGGAAGACTTGCTGTACCGTCTCAACGTCATCACCTTGCACCTGCCGCCGCTGCGTGAGCGCAGCGAAGACATCCTGACCCTGGCCGATCGCTTCCTGGCACGCTTCGTCAAGGAATACGCACGGCCGGCACGCGGCTTCAGTGATGAAGCCCGCGAGGCGCTGCTCAACTATCGCTGGCCGGGCAATATCCGCGAGCTGCGCAACGTGGTGGAACGCGCGAGCATCATCTGCCCGCAGGAGAAGGTGGAAATCAGCCACCTCGGCATGGCCGAACAACCCACCCACAATGCCCCGCGTATCGGCGCGGCGTTGAGCCTGGACGAGCTGGAGAAAGCCCACATCGGCGCCGTGCTGGCCACCGCCGACACCCTGGACCAGGCGGCCCGCACCCTGGGTATCGACGCCTCGACCCTGTACCGCAAACGCAAACAGTACAACCTGTGAGCTGTACCTTATGAAGTTAGCGATGAAGCTGCGGACTCGCTTGTTCCTGAGTATCTCAGCGTTGATCACCGTCGCCCTGCTGGGCCTGATCCTGGGCCTGGTCAGCGTCATGCAAATGGCCAAGACCCAGGAGTCGCTGATTCGCAGCAACTTCATCACCCTGGACCTGGGTCTCAAGCTGCGCCAGAGCCTGGGCGACCAACTGATGATGATGTTGGAGCAGCGCCCCGATCCTGCGGCTCTGCAAGCGTCGAAACAGCACTACTTCGACCTGCTGGACCAGGGCATCGCCCATGAACAGCGCGACGGTCACGGCACCGGCTTCAGCCAGGCCCGGGGCGAGTACCAGAACCTGCTGGACGCGTTTGACCAATCCCAGCAGGCCTCGCCACCGCCAGGCACCAAGGACAAGCTCACCGACACCTTCAACGTGCTGCGCAACGGCCTGATCGCCGAACACAAGCAGGCGCTGGAAAACATCAGCACCAGCGAACACAAATCCCGTGAGCGCGCCTTGCTCATTGCCGGCTTGTTGGGCCTGGTCGGGCTGGCTGTGCTGATCATCGGCTTTGTCACCGCCCATGGCATCGCCCGGCGTTTTGGCGGGCCTATCGAGGCGCTGGCCAAGGCGGCGGACAAGATCGGTCAGGGTGATTTCGAAGTGACGCTGCCGATCTCGTCAGCGGCGGAGATGAACCAACTGACACGTCGTTTCGGCATCATGGCCGAAGCCTTGCGCCAGCATCAGGCGACCAATGTCGATGAATTGCTCGCCGGCCAGCAACGCCTGCAAGCCGTGCTCGACAGCATCGACGATGGCCTGCTGATGATCGACCGCCAAGGCCGCCTGGAGCACCTCAACCCGGTGGCACAGCGCCAATTGGGCTGGGATGAGGAACGCCTCGGCCAGGGGTTGGGCGAAGCCTTGATGCGCCCCGAACTGGATGAGCAACTGCAACTGGTGCTGCGCGGCGGCAACCTGGAGCGCGCACCGGAAGACCTGGAAGTGGAAGTCGAAGGTGAACTGCGCCTGCTGACCTACAGCCTCACGCCCGTGAGTCATACCGAGGGGCATATCCTCGGCGCAGTGATGGTGCTGCATGACGTCACCGAACAGCGCGCCTTTGAACGGGTGCGCAGCGAGTTCGTGCTGCGTGCCTCCCATGAGCTGCGTACACCGGTGACCGGCATGCACATGGCGTTCGGTCTGTTCCGCGAGCGCGCGAAGTTTCCGGCGGACTCCCGCGAGGCGGACCTGCTGGACACGGTCAATGAAGAAATGCAGCGCCTGATGCAGTTGATCAACGACTTGCTCAACTTCTCGCGCTACCAGAACGGCCTGCAAAAACTCACCCTGGGGCCGTGTGACGTGAACGATCTGCTTGAGCACGCGCGTGCGCGCTTCACGGAACTGGCCAATGCGCAGAACATCGAACTGCTGGTAGAAGCGCAGGCCGACCTGCCACGCCTGTACGCCGACCAGCCGCAACTGGAGCGTGTGCTCGACAACCTGCTGGCCAACGCCCTGCGCCATACCGCCGAGGGTGGGCAGATTCGCCTGCAGGCGCGGCGGCATGGGGAGCGGGTGATTGTCAGCGTCGAGGACAACGGCGAAGGCATCGCCTATGGCCAGCAAGGGCGCATTTTCGAACCCTTCGTCCAGGTGGGCCGCAAGAAAGGCGGCGCCGGCCTGGGGCTGGCGCTGTGCAAGGAGATCGTGCAGCTGCACGGCGGCCGCATGGGTGTGTATTCGCGGCCGGGGCAGGGGACGCAGTTCTATATGGCGCTGCCGCTTTAACGACGGTTCAAGGCCCGCAGGATCGCGGCACTCTCGGCGTCGGGCGTGCCATCAAACAGCGACGGTCGGAAGTGCATCTGGAACGCTGCAATCACATGGCGCGTAGCCACATCCAACTCGCCGGTCTGCGGTGTCTGGTAGCCCAGGCGGGCTAGCTCTTCCTGGAACCAGGTAATGCTCGGCAGGTCAGCGGCGTATTGCACCTGGAACCGCGCCACCGCCTGGGCGTCCGGCCATACTCCCAGGCCTTCCTCGGCCAAGCGCTTCCACGGAAACAACGGGCCCGGGTCCAGCTTGCGCAGCGGCGCAATATCGCTATGGCCAATGATGTTCTTCGGGTCGATGCCATTACGCTTGCTGATGTCCTTGAGCAACACCACCAGCGACTTTACCTGCGCTTCGGAATACGGATACCACACGCGCCCCGTCGGCGTGTCGCGATAGCCTGGGTTGACGATTTCGATGCCGATGGAGCTGGAGTTGAGCCAGGTGCGGCCCATCCACTCGCTTTCCCCGGCGTGCCAGGCGCGCTGGCTCTCATCCACCAGCTTGTAGATCTTGCCCGAGGCGTCGTCGCCAATCAGGTAGTGGCTGCTGACCTGGCCGCGGGTCAGCAGTGCCAGGGAGCGCTCAAGGTCGGTGGAGGTGTAGTGGACGATCACGAACTGCACGCGGTTGTCGTGGTTCGCAGAAGGATGGCTGGTGTCCAGGCGCGGGCCGCTGGCGCAACCCGCAAGCAGAAGAAACACAAAGGCAATGGATAAGGATTTCATGGCAGAAGGCAGTACGCTGAAGACGATAATGCAACAGTGTAACGTACCGATTGTGACGCGGCGCTCAAATCACATAATGGAACATCTTTTACGCCGCCTGTACGCGGTTGCGTCCCGCCGCCTTGGCCCGATACAACGCCGCATCGGCGCGCTTGAGCGCCAGGTCGCTGCGCTCGCCCGGCATGAACTGCGCTACGCCCATAGACACGGTGACCGTCACCGGCTCGCCTTTGAAGTGGAACGGGCACGCCTCGATGGCTGCACGCAGCACCTCGCCCACCGCCAGCGCATCCGCCAGGGATGAGTTGGGCATCAGCAAGACAAACTCTTCGCCACCAAAACGTGCGATGAAATCGGTCGAACGCAGGCGCTTGCGCAGGACGTTGGCGATGATTTTCAGCACCTTGTCGCCCGCCAGATGGCCGTAACCGTCGTTGATCCGCTTGAAGTGGTCCAGGTCGAGCATCGCCAGCGACAGGCTGTTGCCGTGCTGGTGCCAGGCATTGACCTCGTGGTCCAGGCGCTCGCTCCAGGCCGCGCGGTTGGGCAGCCCGGTGAGCGGATCGAGCAGGGCTTTCTGGCGCTGCACTTCCAGGTGTTCGCGATAGCCCTGGGCTTCCTGTTCCATGTTCGCCACCCGTTCGGCCAGGCCTTTCAAGCGCGCCGCAACTTCCTGCTCACGCTGGTCGCGTTGCTGCTGGTGCTGGTCCATGGTGCCGAGCAGGCCTTCCAGATGGCTTTCCAGCACGTGCTTGAGGCTGTCCAGGTCAGCCGCTTCCTGCACACTGCTTTGCAGGCCATCGACTTGCTCACGGATCTGCGTATCCAGCTCGCGGGCGGCGTCACGGCTGTCGGCATGCCCGTCGCTGGCCACTTGCAGATGACCCTGGAACGCTTCAAGGCGCTCGTTGAGCTGCTTGAGATAGGCCTCGAACTCGTGCTGGCCGCTGTCGGTGATCGCCAGCATCAACACCGCTAGGTCATCGAGGATCGGCAGCAGTTCATACCAGTTCAAGCCGTGGGCCAGGCGCTCGCGCATCGCCTCGGCCTGTGGCCGGTGGCGCTCGGGCAGCGACAGGTCTTCGAGCAGGCCGAGCAAGGTGTCTTCGATATGCTTGGCCACGGAGCTGTAGGACGGCTCGGGCGAGTCGGGCAGGGCGTAGATGCCCTCTGATTGCAGCTCGTCGGGGTCGGCAGGCGCCAGCACCGGCGGCAACGACAGGCTGCCGATGACGGTCTGCTCCGGTGCTTCGATTGGCGCCTGCGGCGCTTCGACAAAGGTGGCGAGTGCGCTTTCGGCGACAGGCGCTTCGGCCTGCGGCTCGGGCGGCTCGGGCTCGGGCGCAGCGACAGGCGCCGCAGCGTGGACCGGCGCGTCAGCTACAACCGCTGGCTTGGCGACCTCGACCACCGGGGCAGGAGGTACAGGTGCGGGTGCAACTTGCGGCAGCGGTGCGAACGCCCGCAGCGCCTCGGACAACTCTTCAGATTGCGCGGGCTCCTGGGGCACAGGCTCGGGCGCAGGCTTCGCAGCAGTGGGTGGCACGGCAGCAACCGCCGCAGGCTCGCTCACCGGCGCCTCATTGACGACGTCCTTGCCACCAAACAAGCGTTGCAGCAGCCCAGGCCCGGGACGCGCGGTTTCGCCATCCGGCTCCAGGTTATCCAGCGCCTGCCCTTGCAGGCTGCTCAACTCACTGAGCAACAGCGGGATCTCGCGCGCCTGGCCCACTCGGCTGTCCAATTGCTTGGCGAAGGTTTTCAGCGGGCGCGCAACGTCACGGGGCAACGGCAGTTTTTGCAGCTGCGCGACCAGTGCCGTCAGCGCGGTGCTGATCTGCTCGACCCGGGTTTCGCGGCGCTGCTCGGAATCCAGCACGGCCTTTTCCAGGCGTGGCAGCAGGGCGGCGAGGGCGGCGTCCATGTCGTCGGTGCGCACCACGTCGCGCATTTCCTTCATGCATTGGTCGACCGCGCGGTCGGTGCCTTCCGCCGCCAGCGTGCTGCGCACCAGCCCTCGGCGCAGCAGGTCGAGGCGGGCAGCCCAACGGCGTTCGAGCTTTTCTTGTTGCTCGATGCTTAACAGGTATTTTTCTTTCCAGCGCTGGGCGTCGTCGCTCATGCAAGGGGTCCGCGGGGGCCAGGGCTCAACGCGGGCAATGCATCGGCCGTGAGCGAACCCGGCAGGCGAATCTCTACCGCGACCGGCAGGTGGTCGGAAATGGGCTGCGCCAGTACCTGCACGCTTTCGAGCGTGAGGGTCGGGCTCAGCAGGATATGGTCCAGGCAACGTTGCGGGCGCCAGCTGGGAAACGTGGCTTCGACTTGCGGCGCCAGTAACCCGAGGTCCCGCAGCGGGGAATTGTTCAGCAGGTCGCTGGCGTGGGTATTCATGTCACCCATCAGCACCTGGTGTTTGTAGTTGCCGATCAGCTCGCGGATGTAGGCCAGTTGCATCGTGCGGGTGCGTGCACCCAACGCCAGATGCATCATCACCACCACCAGGGCTTCAGGGCCTTCGCCAAATCGCACGAGGATCGCGCCGCGCCCCTTGGGGCCGGGCAGCGGGTGATCTTCGATCGCCCATGGCTTCAAGCGACTGAGCACGCCATTGCTGTGCTGGCCCAGACGCCCGAGGTTGCGGTTGAGCTGCTGGTACCAGTAGGGGAAAGCCCCAAGCTGCGCCAGGTGCTCGACCTGATTGACGTAACCGGAGCGGATGCTGCCGCCGTCGGCTTCCTGCAAGGCGACCAGGTCGAAGTCGCTCAGCAGGTTGCCGATTTTCTGCAGGTTGCCGGCGCGCCCGTTGTGGGGCAGCAGGTGCTGCCAGCCACGGGTGAGGTAGTGCCGGTACTTCTCGGTACTGATGCCCACCTGGATGTTGAAGCTAAGCAGGCGCAACCGGCTGTCGGCCGGCAGGCCCGTGGATTCCAGGTGGTGCTCGTTGACCTGCGGATCATGCAGGCCAACCACACGTTCAGTCCCCCAGCGGCGCATGGCGGGCCCCTTACTTGGCTGCGCGCTCTTTGGCGATCAGCTGGTCGGCGACGTTCAAGACAGCTTCAGGACCACCGGCAGTACCCAGGTCAAAACGGTATTTGCCGTTGACGATCAGGGTCGGTACACCTTGCACGCCGTACTTCTGCGCGAGTTCCTTGGCCTGTTTGATCTGGCCCTGGATGGCGAAGGAGTTGAAGGTGGCCAGGAACTTGTCCTTGTCCACGCCTTGGGTGGCGACGAAGTCAGCCATTTCGTCAGGCTTGGTCAGGCGCTTGCCTTGTTTCTGGATCGCGTCGAAGACCGCGTTGTGGACCTTGTGCTCCACACCCATGGCTTCCAGGGTCAGGAACAGTTGGCCGTGGGCATCCCAAGGGCCGCCGAACATGGCCGGGATGCGCTTGAAGTTAACGTCGGACGGAAGTTTTTCGGCCCATGGGTTGATAGTCGGCTCAAAGGCGTAGCAATGCGGGCAGCCGTACCAGAACAGCTCCACCACTTCGATCTTGCCAGGCACCGAAACCGGTACCGGATTGGTCAATTCGACATAGGTTTTACCGGCTTCAAGCGGCACGTCGGCAGCTTGTGCGGTCATGCCGAAGAGGCTGGCAGTGACGAGAGCGGCGCTGAGGATCAGATTACGCATGCTTTACTCCTGGACAAATAAAGTCGCCTCACGCGACCTTTGTTGTGACAGGTCTACGCGGGCATGAGTTCGTTAGTGTAACGGCACCGGCCACAAAAAAGGGCGGCCTGGGCCACCCTTTTTATGCTTGCATCGACGGATTAATCGAGCGTTAACGTTGCGTGCCGCTTAGTGCAGGCCCTGGATGTAGCTGGAGACCGCCGCAATGTCTTCATCACTCAGTTTGCGGGCGATGGTGCGCATGATTGCCGCGTCGCCATCGTTGGCTCGCCCGGCCTCTTCCTTGCGGAAATCGGTCAACTGCTTGGCGATGTAGGTGGCGTGCTGGCCGCTCAAGTGCGGGAAGCCCGCAGCGGCGATACCGGCGCCATTTGGCGAATGGCAGCCGATGCAGGAAGGCAGGCCTTTTTCCAGGTCGCCGCCACGGAACAGCTTCTCGCCACGGGCCACCAGTTTCGGATCAGCAGCTCCCACGCTGCCCTTCTGGCTGGCAAAATACGCCGCGATGTCCGCCAGGTCCTGATCGCTGAGGTTGGTCAGCAAGCCGGTCATTTCCAGCACCGTGCGCTTGCCATCCTTGATGTCGTGCATCTGCTTGGTCAGGTAGCGTTCACCCTGGCCGGCCAGTTTGGGGAAGTTCGGCGCCGGGCTGTTGCCATCCGGTCCATGGCAAGCACCACACACGGCGGCTTTCGCCTGGCCCGCTGTAGCGTCGCCTGCAGCATGGGCAACACCGGTGATGCCCAGGGTCAACAGCAGACTCACGATCAGTTTGTTCATCAGCTAATCCAACTACGGCTAAGGGGTTTAAGAGTTATCTACCGGGTTTACTCACCATCAACTGAATGACGGCCTGGTAATCCTCAGTACTGCAGTCCATGCACAAACCACGCGGCGGCATTGCCTTGAAACCCTGGGTCACGTGTTGCACCAGCGTGTCCATGCCCTGCGCCAGTCTTGGCGCCCAGGCTGCCTGGTCACCCCGCTTGGGGGCATTGGGCAACTGGCCAGCATGGCAAGCCACGCAAACTCGGTTGTACACCGCTTCCGGTTCCTGTGTAGCCTGAGCGCCATAAAGCGGAATCAGGACACCCAAAGCGAGCAACCATCGGGTCATACATCGACCTTTTCAGGGTTTGAGAGCGTTTTGCGTTCTAATGCGCAATAAAGGTCTTTCGCTCCCGTGAACCTCATCCTTCGCTGGGACAAAGCACACACAAAATCTGCGGCATTATATACTGGCGCTACTGAAACGGAAACGACACCGCTTGCCGCACCCTTTCTCGGCACCGCCCACATCGGAAATCTCATGCAACTCAAGAACCCCATCCTCGGCCTGTGCCAACAGTCCACGTTCATGCTCAGCGCCGCCAAAGTTGACCAATGCCCTGATGACGAAGGCTTTGAAGTCGCCTTTGCCGGCCGTTCCAACGCCGGCAAGTCCAGCGCGCTGAACACCCTGACCCACGCCAGCCTGGCACGCACCTCGAAAACCCCGGGCCGCACGCAACTGCTCAATTTCTTCAAGCTAGACGAAGATCGGCGTCTGGTCGACCTGCCGGGCTACGGTTACGCGAAAGTACCTATCCCGTTGAAGCTGCACTGGCAGCGTCACCTGGAGGCTTACCTGGGTGGCCGCGAGAGCCTGAAGGGTCTGATCCTGATGATGGACATCCGTCATCCAATGACCGACTTCGACCTGTTGATGCTCGACTGGGCCGTCGCCAGCGGCATGCCGATGCATATCCTGCTGACCAAGGCCGACAAGCTGACCTACGGCGCAGCCAAGAACACCCTGCTCAAAGTGCAGGCGGAAATCCGCAAAGGTTGGGGTGACGCGATCACCTTCCAGTTGTTCTCGGCGCCCAAGCGCCTGGGCCTGGAAGAGGCTTACACCGTGCTGGCCGACTGGATGGAATTGGCTGACAAAGGCGCGGAAATCGCCGAGTAACTTTTCTGCGGGCAAAAAAAACCCCGGACTTCGTATGGGGAGGGGAAGTTCGGGGTTCAAGTTCCGGACCGCTAGGGCGGGGTCCAGATATCTGCCAACACTTAACACAACATAGGAGCATTGAAGGGCTTCACCACCCATTCAGTAACTCTGAGTAGCGCTTCACGGGTTAAGTTCCGGCAGGTGCAGAAAACTATTGGAAATAACTGACGGCGCTATCTGATCTAAAGCACTCTGCCACCACCCTGCGGTAGTGGCAAAGCCCCGGAATCAATGCGCTTCGTCCCAGTTGTTACCCACACCCACTTCCACCAGCAGCGGTACATCCAGCTGCGCCGCAGCGCTCATGTGCTCGCGAATCTTCTCGCTGACTTCGGCGACCAGGTCCTCACGCACCTCCAGCACCAGTTCATCGTGCACCTGCAGGATCACCTTGGCATCCAGGTCCGAATCGGCCAGCCAGTTGTCCACCCGCACCATGGCTTTCTTGATGATGTCTGCGGCGGTGCCCTGCATCGGCGCATTGATCGCGGTGCGTTCTGCCGCTGCGCGCTCCTGCGGCTTGTTGGAGTTGATATCCGGCAGGTACAGGCGACGACCGAAGAAGGTCTCGACATAACCCTGATCCGCCGCCTGGGCGCGGGTGCGCTCCATGTACTCGCGAACCCCGGGATAGCGGGCGAAGTACACATCGATGTACGCCTTGGCCGTCTTCGTATCGACGCCAATATCCTTGCCCAGCTTCTGCGCGCCCATGCCGTAGATCAGGCCGAAGTTGATCGCCTTGGCGCTGCGGCGCTGATCCGTGGTGACCTCATCCAGCTCAACCTTGAACACCTCGGCCGCCGTGGCCGTGTGTACGTCCAGGTTGTCGCGGAAGGCGTTCATCAAGCCTTCGTCCTTGGACAGGTGCGCCATGATCCGCAGTTCGATCTGCGAATAGTCCGCTGCCAGCAGCTTGTAGCCTTTTGGCGCGACAAACGCCTGACGAATCCGACGACCTTCGGCGGTACGCACTGGAATGTTCTGCAGGTTCGGATCACTGGACGACAAACGCCCGGTCGCCGCCACCGCCTGGTGATAGGACGTGTGGATTCGCCCGGTGCGCGGGTTGATCTGCTCCGGCAGGCGGTCGGTGTAGGTGCTTTTCAGCTTGCTCATGCTGCGGTACTGCATCAGCACCTTGGGCAGCGGATAGTCATCTTCGGCCAGCTTGGCCAGCACTTCCTCAGCGGTAGACGCCTGGCCCTTGCCGGTCTTTTTCAGCACCGGCAGGCCGAGTTTCTCGTAAAGGATCGCGCCGAGCTGCTTGGGCGAACCGAGGTTGAACTCCTCGCCGGCAATCTCGTAGGCCTGGCGCTCCAGCTCGACCATCTTGTCGCCCAGCTCGACGCTCTGCACGCCCAGCAGGGCTGCATCCACCAACGCGCCTTGGCGCTCGATACGTGCCAGCACGGGCACCAACGGCATCTCGATGTCCGTCAACACGCTGGCCAGGCTCGGGATGGCCGTCAGTTGTGCATGCAGTTCCTGATGCAAGCGCAGGGTGATATCGGCATCTTCGGCCGCATACGGGCCCGCCTGCTCCAGCGCGATCTGGTCGAACGTCAGCTGCTTGGCGCCCTTGCCGGCGATGTCCTGGAAGCTGACGGTGTCGTAGCCCAGGTACTTCTTGGCCAGGCTGTCCATGTCGTGCCGGGTCGCGGTGGAGTTGAGCACGTAGGACTCAAGCATGGTGTCGAAGGCGATGCCGCGCACGGTAATGCCGTGGGCCGGGTCGCCGCCGATGGCGCAGTTGGCCAGGATATTCATGTCGAACTTGGCGTGCTGGCCCACCTTGAGCTTGGCCGGGTCTTCCAGCAGCGGTTTCAGGGCCAGCAGTACGGTGTCGCGGTCCAACTGCTGCGGCACGCCGATGTAGGAGTGGGTCAGTGGGATGTAGGCCGCTTCATGGGGCTGAATGGCGAAAGAAACCCCAACCAACTGCGCCTGCTGGGCGTCGATGCCGGTGGTTTCGGTATCAAAGGCGAACAGCTTCGCGTCGTTGAGCTTTTTCAGCCAGGCATCGAATGTGGCCTGGTCGAGGATGGTGGTGTAGGCAGCTTCCACTGGCTCTGCGACTTCAACGGTTTCTTCGGCAACCGGTGCGGCCTTGAGCTCGACACGCTTGGCATCGCGTTGAATCTCGTCAATCCAGCTTTTGAACTCCAGAAGCGTGTAGAGCTCCAGCAGTTTTTCACGATCCGGCTCGATCAGGTGCAGGTCATCCAGGCCCACATCCAGCGGCACATCGCATTTGATCGTCGCCAACTGGTAGGACAGGAACGCCATTTCCTTATGTTCTTCCAGCTTGGCCGGCAACGTCTTGGCGCCGCGGATAGGCAAGGTCGGGACAATGTCCAACTGCTCATACAGCTCTTTGATCCCGCCGTTCACCCCCACCAGCAAGCCGGAAGCCGTCTTCGGCCCAATGCCGGGAACGCCCGGGATGTTGTCGGACGAATCGCCCATCAACGCCAGGTAATCGATGATCTGCTCGGGAGCGACGCCGAATTTCTCTTTTACGCCGTCGATATCCATCGAACTACCGGTCATGGTGTTGACCAAGGTAATGTGCCCATCGACCAGCTGTGCCATGTCCTTGTCACCGGTGGAAATCACCACCGGGCGGTTGGCCGCCGCGCTGCTGCGGGCCAGGGTGCCGATCACGTCATCGGCCTCGACGCCTTCGACGCACAGCAACGGGAAGCCCAGGGCGATCACGCTCTGGTGCAGCGGCTCGATTTGCACGCGCATGTCATCAGGCATGCTGGGGCGGTTGGCCTTGTATTCGGCGTACATGTCATCGCGAAAGGTCCCACCCTTGGCGTCGAACACCACCGCGAACGGGCTGCCCGGATACTGCTTGCGCAGGCTTTTGAGCATGTTCAACACGCCCTTGACCGCACCGGTCGGCAGGCCTTTGGAGGTGGTCAGCGGTGGCAACGCGTGGAAGGCGCGGTACAGATAAGAAGAACCGTCCACCAGGACGAGGGGGGCTTGGCTCATGAGCAGGATCAACCTTTTCGGCGGGTCAGGCGCTAGAATAGCCGGACCAATGACGACAAAGGGACAAGGTTATCATGCGTACAGCGAATCGCTTGTTGTTGACCGGCTTGATTGCACTCCTGCCACTGGCCGCCACGGCAGCCGACAGCGCCCCCGGTGGTGACCCTGAGGTCACGATCCGCACCGAAGGCGACAAGACCATCCAGGAATACCGCCAAAATGGCTTCCTGTACGCGATCAAGGTCACGCCCAAGGGCGCACCCCCGTATTTCCTGGTGCGCGCGGACGGCACTGATGCGAACTTCATCCGCTCTGACCAGCCGGATATGCTGATCCCGTCATGGAAGATTTTCGAATGGAAATGATTTCTTAACTTAAATTGGCGCCGCGCCCTGCGGCGCCCGTACTGGCAGTTTTAACCATGTCTGTGTTCACCCCCCTGGCTCGGCCCGAGCTGGAAACCTTTCTCGCCCCTTACGGGCTCGGCCGCCTGCTTGATTTCCAGGGAATTGCCGCCGGTAGCGAAAACACCAATTTCTTTATCAGCCTGGAACAGGGCGAGTTTGTCCTGACCCTGGTGGAACGCGGTCCCGTCGCCGAAATGCCGTTCTTCATCGAACTGCTCGACGTGCTCCACGACGCCGACCTGCCCGTGCCCTACGCCTTGCGCACCACCGACGGCCAGGCCCTGCGCGAGCTGAAAGGCAAACCGGCCCTGCTGCAACCGCGCCTGGCCGGCAAGCACATCAAGCACGCCAACGCCCAGCACTGCGCCCAGGTCGGCGAACTGCTCGGCCATCTGCACCTGGCGACACAAGGCGACAAGGTACTGGAACGCAAGACCGATCGCGGCCTGGATTGGATGCTCAGTGAAGGTGCGCAGCTGATTTCGCATCTGGAGGCAGCTCCGCAGCGCTTGTTGCAAGACGCGCTGGACGAGATCGAAGCCCACAAGGCGCAGATCCTCGCCCTGCCGCGCGCGAACATTCACGCAGACCTGTTCCGCGATAACGCGATGTTCGAAGGCACCCATCTGACAGGCCTGATCGACTTCTACAACGCCTGCTCCGGCCCGATGCTGTACGACGTGGCGATCGCCCTGAATGACTGGTGCTCGGACGAAAACGGCGTGATCGACGGCCAACGCGCCCGCGCACTACTGGGCGCCTATGCAGGGCTGCGCCCGTTCACCGCCAAGGAGGCCGAACTGTGGCCGACGATGCTGCGGGTGGCGTGTGTGCGGTTCTGGCTGTCACGCCTGATCGCGGCTGAGTCGTTTGCCGGGCAGGATGTGTTGATTCACGACCCGGCGGAGTTCGAACACCGCTTGGCGCAGCGCCAGCAGGTCACGATCCAACTGCCGTTCGCCCTCTAAGGGTTCAACTCAATCAATGTGGGAGCTGGCTTGCCTGCGATAGCGATACATCAGTCACCAAATATGTGAACTGACAGACCGCTATCGCGGGCAAGCCCGCTCCCACATGGGTTTTGTGTTGGCTGTCAGAGCGACTCCAGGCAACCCGCCAGATCATTCCCCAACTTCTCCAGCACCTGCTCATACCCCTGAGCCGTCGCCGGCGTGTACCCACCCAACGCATCCAACTCCGCCAACTTCACCGGCAAGCCAGCCACCAGCGTCTCAGCCAGGCGCGGACGCAACGGCGGCTCACTGAACACACAAGTCTTGCCCACTTCCTGCAAGCGCGTACGCATCGCGGCCACATGCTGGGCACCGGGCTGCACTTCGGCGGCCACGCTGAACACGCCGGTGTGCTTGAGCCCGTAGGCATCTTCGAAGTAATCGAAGGCTTCATGGAAAACGAAGTAGGGCTTGTCGCCAATCGACGCCAGACGCACCTTCAAGCGTGCATCCAACGCATCCAGACGCTCATTGAACGCCTTGACGTTGCTCTGGTAACGCGCGGCATTCGCCGGGTCGGCAGCTGCCAGGTCAGACGCCATGCGCGCCGCAATCACTCGGGCGTTCACCGTGGACAACCACAAATGCGCATCCAGGCTGCCAGGACGGTGATCATGGTCATGCTCGTCGGCTTCGTCGGCGTGGGAGTGGCTATCTTCGGCGAAACGGCGCAGTTTCATCCCCGGAAGGTCCTGCACGGCCACCGTCGCGGCTGTACGACCTTTCAACACGCGCGGCAGGAAGCTCTCCATGTCCGGGCCGATCCAATACAGCAGGTCGACCGACTGCACGCGCCGTACGTCGGATGGACGCAATGCGTAGTTATGCGGCGACGCGCCCGGCGGCAGCAGCACCTCTGGAACGGCCACACCGTCCTGCACAGCGGCGGCGATCAACTGCAGCGGCTTGATACTGGTCAGCACCTTGACCTCGGCCTGAGCGGCGCCGGTTACGAACAAACTGGCGACAAATACGACAAAAACGGGAAAAAGTCGGGACACGATGACCACTCAATGGCGTAGGAACGGGTAACATAATAACGTCTCTATCAAATATCTGTCGCCGCTCATGCCTAAAACACCGCTTGCCAGCCGTCCCCACGACCACTCTCACTGCGTGCATACCGCGCTGTCGGAAGCCGACACCCTGTGCGCACAGAAGGGCCTGCGCCTGACCGCCTTGCGTCGCCGCGTGCTGGAACTGGTGTGGCAGAGCCACAAGCCGCTGGGCGCCTACGACATCCTCGGCGTGCTCAGTGAGCAGGACGGTCGCCGCGCCGCACCGCCCACCGTGTACCGGGCGCTGGATTTCCTCCTGGAGAACGGCCTGGTGCACCGCATCGCTTCGCTCAACGCGTTTGTCGGCTGCAACCACCCGGAACACGCGCACCAGGGCCAGTTCCTGATCTGCCGCGAGTGCCACGCGGCCATCGAGCTTGAACAAAAAAGCATCAGCGACGCCATTATCAAGAGTTCTGCCGACGTCGGTTTCCGCGTCGAAGGGCAAACGGTCGAAGTGGTCGGCCTGTGCTCGGGCTGCCAGGGGGCTTGATGAGCAACGCGTTAATCCGCCTGGAACAGGTCGGGGTCACGTTCGCCGGGCAAGCCGTGCTGGATAACATCGCACTGAGCGTCGAACCGGGGCAGATCGTCACCCTGATCGGCCCCAACGGCGCCGGCAAGACGACCCTGGTGCGCGCCGTCCTCGGCCTGCTCAAGCCCGACACCGGCAGCGTGTGGCGCAAGCCCAAGCTGCGCGTGGGCTACATGCCGCAAAAACTGCACGTCGACCCGACCCTGCCGCTGTCCGTCCTGCGCTTCCTGCGCCTGGTGCCCGGTGTAGACCGCGCCCGCGCCCAGGCCGCGCTCAAGGAAGTCGGCGCCGAACAGGTGATCGACAGCCCGGTGCAAAGCATCTCCGGCGGCGAAATGCAGCGCGTGCTGCTGGCCCGCGCCTTGCTGCGCGAGCCGGAACTGCTGGTGCTCGATGAACCCGTGCAAGGCGTCGACGTCGCCGGCCAGGCCGAGCTGTACAGCCTGATCACCCGCCTGCGTGACCGCCATGGCTGCGGCGTGCTGATGGTGTCCCACGACCTGCACCTGGTGATGAGCACCACCGACCAGGTGGTGTGCCTCAACCGCCACGTGTGCTGCTCCGGCCACCCGGAACAGGTCAGCGGCGACCCGGCGTTCGTCGAGCTGTTCGGCAAGAACGCGCAGAGCCTGGCGATCTACCATCACCACCACGACCACGCCCACGATTTGCACGGCGAAGTGGTCGACGATCCCGCCGCACCTCACACCCACGTTCATGGAGATAGCTGCAAGCATGGCTGATTTTCTGCTCTACGCCCTGCTGGCAGGCTTGGCTTTGGCGCTGGTGGCGGGCCCGCTGGGCTCGTTCGTCGTCTGGCGGCGCATGGCCTATTTTGGCGACACCTTGTCCCACGCCGCGCTCCTGGGCGTGGCCATGGGCTTCTTGCTGGATGTCAGCCCGACCATCGCCGTCACCGTCGGCTGCCTGCTGCTGGCGGTGCTGCTGGTGACCCTGCAACAGCGCCAGCCGCTGGCCTCCGACACCCTGCTCGGCATCCTCGCGCCGAGCACCTTGTCCCTGGGCCTGGTGGTGCTGAGTTTCATGCACGAAGTGCGCATCGACCTGATGGCCTACCTGTTCGGCGACCTGCTGGCGATCAGCAGCACCGACCTGGGCTGGATCCTCGGCGGCAGCGCCGTTGTGCTGGTATTGCTGATCGCCCTGTGGCGTCCGCTGCTGGCCATCACCGTGCATGAGGAACTGGCCACCGTCGAAGGCTTGCCCGTGCCGACCCTGCGCATGGCCCTGATGTTGTTGATCGCCGTGGTGATTGCTGTCGCGATGAAGATTGTCGGCGTATTGTTGATCACGTCGCTGCTGATCATTCCCGCCGCCGCCGCCCAGCGCCATGCCCGCTCACCAGAGCAGATGGCGATAGGCGCCAGCCTGCTGGGGATGCTCGCCGTGTGCGGAGGCCTGGCGCTATCCTGGTTCAAGGACACGCCGGCCGGGCCGTCGATTGTGGTCACGGCCGCCGCGCTGTTTCTGCTGAGTTTTGTCCTGCCCCGTCGAGGGGTGTAGACTTGCTCGCTTTTTGCGCAAATAGAGAGTCGCAGGAATGAAGCCGTTCACCTCCCGTTATCTGCTCCTTGCCGCATTTTCCCTGCTGCTGGGCGCCTGTCAAAGCACACCGCCCGCCGCCGTCCAGGCCCCGGACGCACGCGCTACGGCCATCGCACAGCTGGAGCAAAACCTCGCCAGCAGTGAGCTGGCCACCGCCGAAGACCAGTTGGCCGCACTGCAAGCCCAGTCGCCCAACGATCCCGCGCTGGAGCCGTACCAACGCCAATTGGCCGAAGCCTACCTGCAGCGCAGCCAGATCGTCCTGCAAAAAGGCGACGTCAACGCCGCCGCCACCGCCCTCAGCCGCGCCCGCGCCCTGATGCCCAAGGCCCCGGCGCTGACCGGCGGCGTGAACAGCGCCATCAGCCACGCCCGCAAGGCCGAACTGGACCAGGCCGAAGCGGCCCTGAAAGCCGCCGAAGCCAAGCCGGTAGCCAAGGTCATCGACCCGACGGCCGAAAGCACCACCGTGGCGTTGAACCTCGTCGATATTGAAGAACTTCGTCATCAACTGGATGCGATTGCCACCGATGTGGTGAATTACCAGTGTGATGTGAGCATCCAGGTGCCGCGCACCGAGGACTATCCATGGTTGGCCACGCTGCTGACCAAGCGGGTCAAGCGTATCGATTCGGCGTATGACCTGAAGCTGCACCGGCAGATCCTGAAGAAGATCCCGGCGCAGGTTGTGTTGATTCCGCGCAAGGCGCAATAAAGCCATCGCAGGCAAGCCAGCTCCCACACTTGAATGTATTCACAATTCAAAATGTGGGAGCGGGCTTGCCCGCGATAGCGATCCAACCAACAACCCAAAACTTAAGCCGGAATCGCCTTAGCCTTCGGCTCCCGCTCCCAAACCCGATGCTGGGCAATCGCCGCCACAAACGCCTTCAACGCCTTGGCATCCCCACCGACGATCAACCCCGCATCAGCCTCCAGCTTCAACAGCCCCAGCAACTGCTCGGCCTCGCCCACCACCGCAATGGCTTTCAAATGCTTGTAAGCCTCCAGCAGGTAATGCAGCGCCACGCCATCTTCGCTCAACGCCTTCACCGACTTGGCGCCGCCGGGCACAAACACCGCGTCGAATGCCACCGACGGCAACCCTTCCATGGACGCATCCACCGGCAGGCTCTTGCCCTGCGCCGTGGTGACCGGTGCCGAGGTCGGCCCGAGCAATTTGGCGTGGGCGCCTTCGGCCTTCAGCACTTTCTTCAAGGCGTCGATTGCAGCACCGTCCACGCCATTCGCGGCCAGGATCGCCACCTTGCGCGTCTTGATATCACCCGACAGCAGGTTCGCCTGGCTCAAGGCCGGTGAGCGCGACAACGATGTCTTGCGCTCCGGCACTGTGCCTTTCTTCGGCGCCGGCAAGCCCAGGTTCTGCGCCACACGCTTGGCCAACTCAAGGTCAATGTTGGCGAGGATCTCATTCACCTGGCGCGCGCGGATGTGCTCACGCTCCACCTTGCCCAGCTCAAAGCTGTAGGCCGCAATGATGTGTTCCTGTTCATGCTTGCTCATGCTGCGGAAAAACAGGCGCGCCTGGGAGAAGTGATCGCCAAACGACTCGCTGCGTTCACGCACTTTATGGGCGTCAATACGTTCATGGTACGACTCGAAACCACCGTCCTGTGCGGCAGGCGGGGTTTCCTTCGGCCAGCCGCCATCGATGGAGTTGGGTTCGTACGCCGCACGCCCTTTGTCGATGGTGGTGCGATGCATAGCATCGCGCTGGCCGCTATGGAACGGCGCCACCGGGCGGTTGATCGGCAACTCATGAAAGTTCGGCCCACCGAGTCGGCTGATCTGCGTATCGGTGTAGGAAAACAGACGGCCCTGCAACAACGGGTCATTGGAGAAGTCGATACCCGGCACGATGTGGCCTGGGCAGAAGGCGACCTGCTCGACTTCAGCGAAAAAGTTGTCCGGGTTGCGATTCAGCACCATCTTGCCCAGCGGCGTAATCGGCACCAGCTCTTCGGGAATCAGCTTGGTCGGGTCGAGGATATCGAAGTCGAACGCATGCTCCTTATCCTCGGGAATCACCTGCACGCCCAATTCCCACTCGGGGTAATCGCCCATCTCAATCGATTCCCAGAGATCGCGGCGGTGGTAGTCGGTATCTTTACCCGCGAGCTTTTGCGCTTCATCCCACACCAGCGAGCAGGTGCCGGCCGTAGGGCGCCAGTGGAATTTTACGAAGCTGGACGTCCCTTCGGCGTTAATGAAGCGAAAGGTGTGCACCCCAAAACCCTGCATGGCCCGTAGGCTTTTAGGAATCGCCCGATCGGACATTGCCCAAATCACCATGTGCGCCGATTCGGGCTGCAGCGACACGAAGTCCCAGAAGGTGTCGTGGGCCGAGCCGCCTGTAGGAATCTCGTTGTGGGGCTCCGGTTTTACCGCGTGCACGAAATCAGGAAACTTGATCGCGTCCTGAATGAAAAACACCGGCATGTTGTTGCCGACCAGATCGAAGTTACCTTCTTCGGTGAAGAACTTCACCGCAAAACCACGTACGTCGCGCACCGTATCGCCGGAGCCACGTGGGCCTTGCACAGTGGAAAAGCGCAGGAACACCGGGGTTTTATGACCGGGGTCGCGCAGGAAACCGGCCTTGGTCAGTGCAGAATGGTTCTCATAGGTCTGGAAGTAACCATGGGCACCGGTGCCACGCGCATGCACGATGCGCTCCGGGATGCGCTCATGGTCAAAATGCGTGATCTTTTCACGCATGATGAAATCTTCAAGCAACGAAGGCCCGCGGGCACCGACCTTCAAGCTGTTCTGGTTGTCGGAGATCTTCACACCCTGGTTGGTACGCAGGGCCTGGCCAGTAGCGTCAGAGCGAAATGCTTCCAAGGCCTCTAGCTTGGCATTGGTGTTCTTACGGTCCAGGGTGTCGGTTCCGGCGAGTTCGCTCTTTGGCTTTTTCGTACTCATCAGTCAAAACTCCTTATTCAGACCCAGGCACGGCACCCGGGAAGCGCATTGCTTAAGTAGTGACTGATGGGGTTTTCGGCCGTTCCTTTTTTATGACCTTTGATCGCGTTATTGCCAAATCGCTGGATGAATGCAAAAGAAATGCTAAGAAAGACTATACGGACAGGCTAAAATGCGCGCCCGGCTAACCGCTGATCCCTTTTCCATGCGCCCCACAAGGTTCGCTACGTGATCGAGTTTCATAACGTCCATAAAACCTACCGCGTCGCCGGTAAGGAAATCCCCGCGCTGCACCCCACCAGCCTGCGCGTCGAGAACGGCCAGGTATTTGGCTTGATCGGCCACTCCGGTGCGGGAAAAAGTACCCTTTTGCGTCTGATCAACCGCCTGGAACAACCCAGCGGCGGTCAGATCACTGTCGATGGTGAAGAAGTCACCGCCCTGGACGCCAACGGCCTGCGCCGTTTCCGCCAGCAGGTCGGGATGATCTTCCAGCACTTCAACCTGCTCGCGTCCAAGACCGTTGCCGACAACGTGGCGCTGCCACTGACCCTGGCCGGCGAATTGTCACGCAAGCAAATCGACCTGCGCGTCGCCGAGCTGCTGGCCCGCGTCGGCCTGTCGGATCACGCCAAGAAGTACCCGGCACAATTGTCCGGCGGCCAGAAACAGCGCGTCGGCATCGCCCGCGCCCTGGCGACCAAGCCGAAGATTCTGCTGTGCGACGAGGCCACCAGTGCCCTCGACCCGCAGACCACCGCGTCGGTCCTGCAACTGCTGGCCGAGATCAACCGCGAGCTGAAACTGACCATCGTGCTGATCACCCATGAAATGGATGTGATCCGCCGCGTCTGCGACCAGGTGGCCGTGATGGACGCCGGCGTCATCGTCGAGCAAGGCTCGGTGGCCGACGTGTTCCTGCACCCCAAGCACCCGACCACCAAGCGTTTCGTGCAAGAGTCGGAACAGGTCGATGAAAACGAGCAGCGCGATGACTTCGCCCACGTGCCCGGCCGCATCGTGCGCCTGACGTTCCAGGGCGACGCGACCTACGCGCCGCTGCTGGGTACCGTCGCCCGTGAAACGGGTGTGGACTACAGCATCCTCGCCGGTCGTATCGACCGCATCAAAGACATCCCCTACGGGCAATTGACCCTCGCCGTCACCGGCGGCGACATGGACGCCGCGTTTGCGCGCTTCACCGCCGCAGACGTCCACATGGAGGTCCTGCGCTAATGGAAGTCCTGTTGAGTTTCTTCGCCAATATCGACTGGTCGGAAATCTGGCTCGCCACCGGCGACACCATGATCATGCTGTTCGGTTCGCTGTTCTTTACCGTGCTGCTCGGCCTGCCCCTGGGCGTGCTGCTGTTCCTGTGCAGCCCGCGCCAACTGTTCGAACAGAAAGGCCTGTATGCGCTGCTGTCGCTGATCGTGAACATCCTGCGTTCGCTGCCGTTCATCATCCTGCTGATCGTGATGATCCCGTTCACCGTGCTGATCACCGGCACGTCGCTGGGCGTGGCCGGTGCGATTCCGCCGCTAGTGGTCGGTGCCACGCCGTTCTTTGCGCGCCTGGTGGAAACCGCCCTGCGTGAAGTGGACCGCGGCATCATTGAAGCCACCCAGTCGATGGGCGCGACGACGCGTCAGATCATCACCAACGCCTTGCTGCCCGAAGCCCGCCCCGGCATTTTCGCCGCGATTACGGTGACGGCGATTACACTGGTTTCCTACACGGCAATGGCCGGTGTGGTTGGCGCCGGTGGCCTGGGCGACCTGGCGATCCGTTTCGGTTACCAGCGTTTCCAGACCGATGTGATGGTGGTCACCGTGGTGATGCTGTTGATCCTGGTGCAAATTCTGCAAACCGTCGGCGACAGGCTGGTGGTGCACTTTTCTCGAAAATAACGGCCATTGCCGGCTCAAAGCCGGCAAATGCCCGAACAAGGAGCTTGCTGGATGAAAAAACTACTGGTTGCTTTCGCCGCCGTCGCCGCGTTTTCCGCCCACGCCGAGACCATCACGGTCGCGGCCTCGCCGGTGCCGCACGCAGAAATCCTCGAATTCGTGAAACCAGCCCTGGCCAAAGAAGGCGTGGACTTGCAGGTCAAGGTCTTCACCGACTACGTGCAGCCCAACGTACAGGTCGCGGAAAAGCGCCTGGACGCCAACTTCTTCCAGCACCAGCCGTACCTGGATGAGTTCAACAAGGCCAAGGGCACGCACCTGGTCAGCGTTGGCGCCGTGCACCTGGAACCCCTGGGCGCTTACTCCAGCAAGTACAAGACCCTGGCCGAGCTGCCGGACGGCGCCAACGTGGTGATCCCGAACGACGCCACCAACGGCGGCCGTGCACTGTTGCTGCTGGCCAAGCACAACCTGATCACCCTGAAGGACCCGACCAACATCCTGTCGACCATCAAGGACATCACCGGTAACAGCAAAAAACTGAAGTTCCGCGAGCTGGAAGCCGCCACCCTGCCGCGCGTGCTGACCCAGGTTGACCTGGCGCTGATCAACACCAACTACGCCCTGGAAGCCAAGCTGGACCCATCCAAGGACGCACTGGTCATCGAAGGCAGCGACTCGCCTTACGTGAACATCCTGGTGACCCGCGAAGACAACAAGGATTCGGACGCGGTGAAGAAGCTGGTGGCAGCCCTGCACACGCCGGAAGTGAAGAAGTTCATCGAAGAGAAGTACAAAGGCGCGATCAAGCCGGCGTTCTGATCCAACTCGATCTCCTCAACACCGGAGATCAAAAAATGTGGGAGCCGGCTTTTGTGGGAGCTGGCTTGCCTGCGATGCAGGCACCGAGGTGTGTCAGTCACACCCTGGTGATGCAATCGCAGGCAAGCCAGCTCCCACATGAGTCCGGCTCCCACTTTTGTTTTGTGTTGCTGGTTATTGGCGCTGCAACAGCACCGGCAACTGCACCACCAACTTCTGATTATTCAACGGCGCCCGGATAAACCCGCGCTGGGTCCCATCCGGCCCGATCAGCGCCAGGTTACCGCTGTGGTCCACCGTGTAGTTCGGCTTGCTGGTATCCGCCGGAATGAACGGGATGCTCACCGCATTCGAAACCTTCTGCACCTCCTCCACATTCGCGCCAGTCAGGCCGACAAACTGCGGATCGAAGTAGCCCAGGTACTGCTTGAGCTGGGTCGGCGTGTCACGGTTGGGGTCAACGCTGACCAGGATCACCTGCAACTTGTCCACCGCCTCCTTGGGCAGCTCGCTCTTGATCTGGCGCAGCTGGGCGAGGGTGGTCGGGCAGATGTCCGGGCAGAAGGTGTAGCCGAAGAACAGCAGGCTCCACTTGCCCTTCAACTCATTGACCAGCACCGGCTGGCCTTCCTGATTAGTCATGGTCACCGGCGGCAGCTGGCGGCTTTGCGGCAGCAGGATAATGCCGGCATCGATCAGCGCAGTAGGGTCGCCCTGGCCTTTGCCACTGAGCACTTTGTTGACGGTCAGGCCCATGATCAACGCGACAATGGCCACCAGGATAAAGACGGTTTTTTGAGTACGGGTCATAGGCTCAACAGTAGGTAATGGTCGACGAGCAGGGCGATAAACAGCAGCAGCAAGTACCAGATAGAGTACTTGAAGGTGTTGATCGCCGCGTGCGGCTGAGCGCCACGGTACAACACCAGGGCCCATTGCAGAAAGCGCGCGCCCAATAGCAGTGCACACACGAGGTAGAGCAGGCCGCTCATGTGGATGACATAGGGCATCAGGCTCACCGCCAGCAGGGCGAAGGTGTAGAGCAGGATATGCACCTTGGTGTAGTGCTCGCCGTGGGTGACCGGCAACATCGGAATGTCGGCCTTGGCGTATTCCTCCTTGCGATGGATGGCCAGGGCCCAGAAGTGCGGCGGAGTCCAGGCGAAGATGATCAGCACCAGCAGCAAAGGCTCGGCGCTGATATGGCCGGTGACGGCGACCCAACCCAGCAACGGCGGCGCCGCACCGGCCAAGCCGCCGATCACGATATTCTGCGGCGTCGCCCGCTTGAGAAAGCCGGTGTAGATCACCGCATAACCCAACAGCGAAGCCAGGGTCAGCCACGCCGCCAAGGGGTTGGTGAACGCCAGCAACAGGGCCAGCCCTGCAACCGCCAGCAGCAACGCAAAGATCAGCGCCGCCAGCGGCGACACGCGCCCTTCAGCCAACGGCCGCTTGTGGGTGCGCGCCATCACCGCATCGATGCGCCGGTCCACCACATGGTTGACCGCCGCCGCACCGCCGGCACACAACGCAATCCCCAGGTTGCCGAACACCAGCACCGCCCACGGCACGCCGGCGCGGGTAGCGAGGAACATCCCCACCAGTGAGGTGACGAGCATCAGCACCACCACTTTCGGCTTGGTCAGCTCCAGGTAGTCACGCCAGATCGCCTGGTTTTGCCGCGCGCCGATCAAGGTCGCCATGGCATCTCTCCTTTAAGGGTGATGAGGCCCGAGACGTGTTTGCGCGGGATAAAACGCCAGCCGAACGGCAGCTGATTGCGCACCCGCACCAGGCTGGTACGGGCGTGGTAATTGACCAGCACCAGCGTCAGCAGCAACGCCGCGCCGCCGGCGTTATGCCCGACCGCCACCGGCAGCGGCAGGTGGAAATACACATTGCTCAAGCCCAGGCAGATTTGCGCGCCCAGGGCGATCAGCAGCAGGCCCGCCAAACGGCTCATGCCCACGGCGCGCAGTTGCCAGGCCAGGCCCAGCAACACCAACGACACCAGCACCGCGCCGAGGCGATGGGTCAGGTGAATCGCCGTACGCGCCTCGCTGTCCAGTTGCCCGCCCAAATAGTTGGGCCCGATGTGCTGGGTCAGGTGAAAGCCATTGGCAAAATCCGCCGCCGGCCACCACTCGCCATGACAGGTCGGCAGGTCGATGCAGGCCACCGCCGCATAGTTGGAGCTGACCCAGCCGCCCAGCGCAATCTGCCCGATCACCAGCACCAGCCCGGCCGTCGCCCAATATTGCAGGCGCTTGGGCACGATCAGCGCGGGCAGCACGCCGGACAGGCGCAGCGTCAGCAGAAACAGCAGGCTCAAGGTGGCAAAGCCGCCCAGCAGATGCCCGGTCACCACCTGCGGCCACAGCTTCAGCGTCACCGTCCACATGCCGAACGCGGCCTGGGCAAACACCACCGCCAACAGGAACAGCGGCAGTTTCACCGGCTGGCCCGGGTCGCGGCGATGGCGCCACGAACGCGCGGCCAGCAGCACGATCAGCAGCCCCAAGGTGCCGGCGAAGTAGCGATGAATCATCTCGCTCCAACCCTTGTCCGCCTCCACTGGCGTGTCAGGGAAGTGCAATTCGGCATGGGCCAATTGGGTTTCGCTTTGCGGCACGCTGATAAAGCCGTAGCAACCCGGCCAGTCCGGGCAACCGAGGCCGGCGTGGGTCAGGCGGGTATAGGCGCCGAGCAGCACGACGATCAGCGCCAGCAAGGTGGCAAACAACGCGAGGCGAAATCCAGGTTTGGCCATGACGATGCCCTTATCCGATATTCGACAGTTTCAGCAGGTGGCGCAGGTCGTTGAGCAAATCCTTGCCCTTGACCGTGGCGTCGTAGCGCAACACCAGGTTGCCGTGGGGGTCGACGATCCACAGCTGCGCATCGCCCGGCGCGGCGGCGCTCTTGCTGAACGTCGGCAGGTCCAGCGGGTAACGTTGCAGTTGCGGGTATTCGGCCTTCAGCTTGGCCTCGTACTCGGCGCCCAGCGGCTGCGCGCTGGCCAAGGCATGGCTGGCACGGGACGCATCACGCCCCAGGCCGATTTGCAGTTGGCGCGCCAGGTACACCAGTTGCTGGCAATCGGCAGCGCACGCGGCGGGCGCGGTGACCAGCAGCTGCCAGCGCTCTTCATCGGCCTGCACGCCGATGTCGGCGCGGGTCTGGCCGTTGCCGATCATCTCGCCGTGGTAGCTGCGGCTGTCCGGCACCCAGAACTGCAATTTGTACATGAAGGTGGCCAGCGCCATCGGCCCGACCACCATCAGCAGGATCAGGATCAGCTGCCAGCGGCCTTTGCGCCGGTCCGGCGCCTCAGACATGTTGGGTGGATTCATGGCCGCTCCCATGGGACTTCTCCTTTTTGTTGTGCCAGCCGAGGTAGAGGTACAGCGCGAGCAACGCCAAGGCCATGGCGAACCATTGCACGGCGTAGGCGAGGTGTTTTTCCGGGCCCATGGCCACGATCGGCCAAGTGGTTTCGTACGTACCGGGGCCAGCTTCGGCGCGCAGCTCGTAGGCAAAGCCGCTGCGAGCCAATTCAGTCCACAGCGCGCCAGGGTGCAAGGCGGTCAGCAGGCGCGGCCATTGCGCCGTGGCCGGGTCCGCATGCAGCTGGAAGGTTTCGCCGGGGGCGACATACACCCAGGCGTCGAGATTGACCGGCGTGGCCGGGGTGGTGAAGGCGGGCGGGGTGCGTCGGTCTGGCCAGGGCAGCCAGCCGCGATTGAGCAACAGCCAGAGGCCGCTGGCCCTGTCGTGGAAGGGTTGCAGCAGCTCTACGCCGGCCTTGCCGTCGCGCATGCGGTTGTCGAGCAGCACGCTGTGCTCGGCATCGAATTGGCCGCGCAAGCGCACGCGGCGAAAGGCCGGGTCAGGCATGTCGTTGAGTTGCGCGCTACTGATCGGCTCCGCCGCGCGCCGCTCGACGTAACTGTCCACCAGCAGCTGCTTTTCATGGCCGCGAGACAGCTGCCAAAACCCCAGGCCCACCATCAAGGGCAGCAGCACCAACACCACCAGTGTCGGCGCGATCCCGGGGCGAAAGCATTTCATGGCGCTGGCTATACTTGTTTTCATTGCCCGCCCATCCCATTGGAGCCCGACCATGCTCAAAGCCGCTATTGCCCTGATGCTGATCGCGACCGTTGTGAGCCTGTTCAGTGGCTTGTTCTTCCTGGTCAAGGACGAGGGCAACTCCAATCGCCTCGTCACTGCCTTGACCGTGCGTGTCGTGTTCGCCGTGATCACCCTGGCGTTGATCACCTGGGGCTTTTTCAGCGGCCAGCTGGTGTCTCACGCGCCGTGGTAAATCGCCTCACAGCACATACACGAAGAAAAACAGGCCGATCCACACCACATCCACAAAGTGCCAATACCAGCTCGCCGCTTCGAAGCCGAACTGATGCTCGGCATTGAAGTGCCCCTTGAGGATGCGCATCAGCATCACAAACAGAATGATCGTGCCGATGGTCACGTGGGCGCCGTGGAAACCGGTGAGCATGAAGAACGTCGCGCCGTACACGCCCGAGCCCAAGGTCAGGCCCAGCTCTTTATAGGCATGGATGTATTCCTCGGCCTGGAACCCGAGAAACGCCAACCCCAGCAGCACGGTGATCGCCAGCCAGAGCTTCAGCGCGCCGCGATGACCTTTGCGCAGCGCGTGGTGAGCAATGGTGATGGTCACGCTGGAACTCACCAGCAAGATGGTATTGACCAGCGGCAGACCCCACGGGCTGATCGTCCCCTCGGGCGCGGGGTACAGTTTTGGGTCAGGGTTGTTCAGCAGCGGCCAGGCAAACTCGAAGTTCGGCCACAGCATGTGCGCGATGCCTTTTGAGCCTTCGCCCGCCAGCCACGGTGCCGACATGTGCCGTACATAAAACAGTGCACCGAAGAAGGCGATAAAGAACATCACTTCGGAAAAGATGAACCAGGTCATGCCCCAGCGGAACGAGCGGTCCATCTGCGGGCTGTACAAACCGGCGCGGCTTTCCTTGATCACCGCGCCGAACCAGCCGAACAACATATAGGCCAGCAACAACCCGCCGACGAAAAAGATCCACGGGCCGTGGGATTCCGGGCGCGCGGCCTTAAGATCGTTGAACCACACGGCCAGGCCGTACACCGTGACCAGCATGCCAACCGTGGCAATTATTGGCCATTTGCTTTGCGCTGGTACGTAGTACGTATCATGAGACGACATGTATTCGCTCTCCTGATTGAGGGGGCAAACAGTAGCTAGCCGCCGCTGCGGACGGCCACCGGCGGTTGGCGCGCAGTGATATCAAACAGCGTGTACGCCAGGGTCAAATGCTTCACATCCTTGGGCATGTCGCGATCGACGATAAAACGCACCGGCATTTCGATGCGCTGGCCCGGCTGCAACACCTGCTGGGTAAAGCAAAAACATTCGGTCTTGTGGAAGTACATCGCCGCTTCCGCCGGCGAAATGCTCGGCACGGCCTGGGCGGTCATGGCCTTGTCCGTGGGGTTGTAGGCCACGAACAGCATCTCGGTCACGGCACCGGGGTTGACCACCACTTCATCGGCCTTGGCGTGGAACTCCCAGACCATGTCGATGGCATTGGTGGACAGGAACTGCACGCGCACTTGGCGCGACGGGTCCACCACCTGCGCCCCTTCGTACTGCCCGGCGGTCTTGCCGTTGATGCCGAACGCCTTGCACATCACGTCATAGATCGGCACCAGGGCGAAGCCGAAGGCGAACATGGCGACCACCAGGATCAGCAGGCGGGTGACCAGGCGCCTGATGGGCACGGACTCAGCCATCACACACCCCCAGCTTTTGATTGTCTGTGGGAGCGGGCTTGCCCGCGATAGCGGTGTGCCAGGCACTGCATGTGGCGACTGACACACCGCCTTCGCGGGCAAGCCCGCTCCCACAGGAGTCCCGTGGCGACTTGTTCATTTGACCTCCGGCGGCGTAGTGAAGGTGTGGTACGGCGCCGGCGAAGGCACGCTCCACTCCAGCCCTTCGGCCCCATCCCACGGCTTGGCCGGTGCCGGCGGGCCGCCACGGATGCACTTGATCACGATAAACAGGAAGAAGATCTGCGTGGCGCCAAACATGAACGCGCCAATCGACGACACCATGTTGAAGTCGGCGAACTGCAGGTTGTAGTCCGGCACCCGCCGCGGCATGCCGGCCAATCCCACAAAGTGCATCGGAAAGAACGCCATGTTCATGCCCACGAAAGACAGCCAGAAGTGCAGCTTGCCCAGGGTTTCGTCGTACATGTGGCCGGTCCATTTCGGCAGCCAGTAGTAGGCCGACGCGAAGATGCCGAAGATCGCGCCGGGCACCAGTACGTAATGGAAGTGCGCCACTACAAAGTAGGTGTCGTGGTACTGGAAGTCCGCCGGGGCAATCGCCAGCATCAGCCCGGAGAAGCCGCCGATGGTGAACAGGATCACAAAGGCCACGGCAAACAGCATCGGCGTCTCGAAGGTCAGCGAGCCTTGCCACATGGTGCTGACCCAGTTGAACACTTTCACCCCCGTCGGCACGGCGATCAGCAGGGTGGCGTACATGAAGAACAACTCGCCCACCAGCGGAATGCCCACCACGAACATGTGGTGCGCCCACACGATGAACGACAGGAACGCAATGCTCGCCGTGGCGTACACCATCGAGGTGTAGCCGAACAACGGCTTGCGCGAGAAGGTCGGGATGATCGAGCTGACGGCGCCAAAGGCCGGCAGGATCATGATGTATACCTCGGGGTGGCCGAAGAACCAGAACACATGCTGGAACAGCACCGGGTCACCGCCACCGGCCGCGCTGAAGAAGCTGGTGCCGAAGTGGATGTCCATCAGCATCATGGTCACGCAACCCGCCAGCACCGGCATCACCGCGATCAACAGGAACGCGGTGATCAGCCAGGTCCAGACGAACAGCGGCATTTTCATCAGGGTCATGCCCGGCGCGCGCAGGTTGAGAATGGTGGCGACCACGTTGATCGCGCCCATGATCGAACTGATGCCCATCAGGTGGATGGCGAAGATGAAGAACGTCACGCTTTCCGGCGCATAGGTGGTGGAGAGCGGGGCGTAGAAGGTCCAGCCGAAATTCGGCCCGCCGCCGGGGGTAAACAGGGTCGAGACCAGCAACAGGAACGCCGCCGGCAGCAGCCAGAAGCTGAAGTTGTTCATGCGCGGCAGGGCCATGTCCGGCGCGCCGATCATCAGCGGGATCATCCAGTTGGCCAGGCCGACAAACGCCGGCATCACTGCGCCGAACACCATGATCAGGCCGTGCATGGTGGTCATCTGGTTGAAGAACGCCGGCTCGACGATTTGCAGGCCGGGCTGGAACAGTTCGGCACGGATCACCATGGCGAACGAACCGCCGAGCAGAAACATGGTGAAGGCGAACCACAGGTACATCGTACCGATGTCTTTGTGGTTGGTGGTCAGCACCCAACGCATCAGGCCTTTGGCGGGGCCGTGGGCATGGTCGGCGTGACCATGGTCATCGATCACAGTGCTCATGGCCGTTCTCCTGCAGGCGAGTGGGCGGGGCCGGTCGGGGTAGACGCTCTGAAGTCAGTCATTTGCTTTCCGCCTGTTTCAGGTCCAGCACGTCTTTGGGCGTGACCATGTCGCCTTTGTTGTTGCCCCAGGCGTTGCGCTCGTAGGTGACAACGGCGGCGATGTCCACTTCCGAGAGCTGCTTGCCGAACGCTGCCATGGCGGTGCCGGGCTTGCCGAAGTAGACGCGGTGCAGGTGGTCTTCCTTCGGCCCGGTGGCGATTGGCGAACCCTTGAGCGCCGGGAACATCGGCGGCAGGCCTTGGCCTTCGGCCTGGTGACAGGCCACGCAGGCGGTGTGGTAGACCTTGTCACCACGGGCCACCAGCTCTTCCAGCGTCCATTCTTTGGAGGTCAGTTCCTTGAGCTTGGCGGCTTCGTCTTTGCGCGCCGCCAGCCAGGTGTCGTAGTCGGCCTTGGACTTGACCTCGACCACGATCGGCATGAAACCGTGGTCCTTGCCACACAGTTCGGCACACTGACCACGGTAGATGCCGGGCTTCTCGACGCGCGTCCAGGCCTCGTTGACGAAGCCGGGGATGGCGTCGCGCTTGACCGCAAAGGCCGGCACCCACCAGGAGTGGATCACGTCGGCGGCGGTCACCAGGAAGCGCACTTTTGCGCCCACAGGTAGCACCAGCGGTTGATCGACTTCCAGCAGGTAATGCTCGCCCTTGGTCGCCTGGTTATGGATCTGCTCGGCGGGGGTGGCCAGGTTGCTGAAGAACTCCACATCCTGGCCGAGGTATTTGTAGTGCCACTTCCACTGGTAGCCGGTGACCTGGATATCGATATCCGACTCACTGCTGTCGTAGATATTGATCAGGGTCTTGGTTGCCGGAATGGCCATCGCGACAAGGATCAGCAAGGGCACCACGGTCCAGAGGATCTCCACGGTGGTGCTCTCGTGGAACTTGGCCGCCACCTGGCCCGTGGACCGGCGGTGCAGGATCATCGACCAGAACATCGCGCCAAACACGATGATGCCGATCACCACACAGATCCAGAAAATGGTCATGTGCAGGTCAAACACAGCGTGGCTGACTTCAGTCGCCCCTGGCGCCATATTCGTGGTCCAGGCGGCGTGCGCCTGGCCGAATACCGACCACAACAGAAGGCCCATCCAAACGTGTGGATGTCGCGTCATTGCGGGTTCCCCTTATCGTTCTTGTTATCCCGCCGGTTTGCACCTGCGTCGAAGGGAGCGGCTTCCATACTGCTTACAACCGCTTAGCCTCACCTGCTTATGCAGTCTGGCGTCATCAGCTAATTGCCTACAAAACCGAGTATAGACAGCACCTGCAACCCCGCAATGTGTGGGGACAAATCAGCACAAACAGACGGGCGGAGCCAATAAAACCGGGGGCGGAATCGTTTATCCGACGAACGATGGCATTTCGATATAACACAGGCGCATAACCATGAAATAATTATGACAAATGCGTCTGAGGCGCTCGTATAAACGAGCTACCTTATCCTCTCCCTTTTCCTACGCCTGCATCACTGGAGCCCTCATGAACACCGCCGCATTGCGCGAGCAGATTTCCCGTGCCCATCAACACGAAGCCAGCACGGGCCAGCTGGCCCAGCAACTGGAAACCCAATTGCCGCACCTGCATTCGGCCATCTCTTTGGCTGACGGTGATCGCAACATTGTCATGACGCGCTTCGTCACTGCTTACATCGACCTCGTCCCGGATTTGCTCGACGCCGCCAACGACGTGGCCCGCGAGGCTGGTATCGAAAGCCAGATCAAGCCTGTGCTGAAAATCGCCGAGCAGTTTTTTCTGCAACCGCCCGCGATCCTGGCCGGACATGAAGGGCTCGATGGCCTGCTGGACGAGGCCTACCTGGCCCATCGCCTGGTGGAAGAAGTAAACGATCTGTATATCAAGCATTTCGGCCAGCCGCTGATCCCGGCGGACACCACCGTGGCCAACCTGATTGCGCACCAGCTGATCGGCGAAGCATTTGCCAACAGCCTCGATGAAGCCGTGCACCTGGCGGTGGATGAGATGCTCAACGAAGACAGCTTTGCGCTGGAATCGGTGGAGGCTTATCGCGAAACGCTCAAGAGCCCGGACACGGAAGCGGCGTGGAAGCGCTGGCCGTGCCTGTCTCGCCAACTGGGTGTGGAGTTGGCGCTGGATCAGCCGGCCTAAATCTCGCAGCCGATACCAGACCAATGTGTGTGAGAGCTGGCTTTTGTGGGAGCTGGCTTGCCTGCGATTGCATCACCTCAGTGCAACTGAAACACCGAGGTGCCTGCATCGCGGGCAAGCCCGGCTCCCACAAAAGCCAGCTCCCACATTTTTGATCCGGTTTCGTCAGCCAGAGGGCGCTGCCGAGCCTATCCCCGTCGTCATCCGCACCCGGCCTTCCAGCCGGCGCTTCAACCCGCGCGCCTCGATCACCAGTTTCGAACCCTTCGCCGCATTGGCCCGCCCCCATTCCTCCAACAACTCCAGGCAGGAATGGTCGATGTAACTCAGGTTGTTCAGCGGCACATGCACGGTCGTCCCGGCCGGCACCGTCGACAGCACCTGGGTCAACGCCGGCACTTTCAGGAAGGTCGCCGCACCGCTCAAACGTAGCTCCATCTCACTGTCCTGGGGCAGGTCGATCAGGCTCACCTTCAAACGCGAAGCCTTGAATGCCAGCTTGACCAGCGTCAGCCCGAAGCCCACCAGCACGCCGGTCAGCAGGTCGGTAAAAATGATCGCCAGCGCTGTCGCCGCATAGGTGAACATCGGCATGCGTCCATAACGCCCCAAGGCCTTGAATGCCTTGATGTCCACCAGCTTGATCCCGGTGTACACCAGCACGCCCGCCAGGCTCGCCACCGGGATGCTTTGCAGCACGCTCGACAGCAACAGCACGAATGCCAACAGCCACAGCCCGTGGAACATCGCCGATAACCGCGTGGTTGCACCGGCCTGGACATTGGCTGAGCTGCGCACGATCACACCGGTCATCGGCAGGGCGCCGACCAGGCCGCACAACATGTTGCCGACACCTTGAGCGGACAATTCCTTGTCGAAATCCGAACGCTGGCCGTTGTGCATGCGGTCTACCGCTGCGGCGGAGAGCAAGGTCTCGGCGCTGGCGATAAAGGCCACGGCGAATGCCGCGATCAACAGCTGAGGGTCGGCCAGGTTCAAGAGGTCACTGGGGCGCAGCCAGTCGATGGCGTCCGCGAGGTTTTCCGGGACTTCCACACGCTTGACCTGCAACGCCAGCATCAGGCTGACCAGCGTGGTCAGGCCCACGCCCAGTAGCGCGCCGGGCACAAAGCGCAGGGTTTTCGGGCGGAGCTTGTCCCACAGGTACATCACCAGCATCGTCGACAGCCCGAGCAAACCCGCCTGCCAGCCAAGGCTGGGAATGGCCTGCGCCACTGCCGCCGGGAAACCCGCCAGGTTATCCAACCCCGAAGGCTTGGGCACACCGTCGAGCATCACATGGATCTGCGACAGCACAATCAGCACGCCGATACCTGCCAACATGCCATACACCACAGCCGGTGCCGTCACGCGGAACCAGCAACCCAGGCGCAACCGCCCAGCCACCAGTTGCAGGAAGCCTGCCAGCAGCAGGATCGGCCCCAGCATCATCATTCCGTGTTGGCGTACCAGCTCAAACACCAACACCGCCAGGCCTGCCGCCGGGCCGCTGACTTGCAGCGGCGAACCCGCCAGCCACCCGACGACCAGGCCACCGATGATCCCGGTGATCAAACCCTTGGCCGGCGGCATGCCGGACGCAATCGCAATGCCCATGCACAAGGGCAGGGCGACCAGGAACACAACCACCGAGGCGAGCAGCTCCCGTGGCAATACAGCTTTCAATTGAGCAGCACGCATGATGACTCTCCCGAGGCATTCGCCGGGCGCGGCAAAGCCTGGCTGCATCCATGGCAGCCACCGCTTTACCCGGCAGGGAAGTGTTTTAGAAGCGCGCTTTAGGCGTCGCGCAAGGGATTGGCCCTTCGCCGTTCAGGGGTCTGAACGTGGACTGATCCGCATCGTAGGCGCGGATTTCGCTGGTCTCGATGTTGTAGATCCAGCCATGGATAAACAAATGACCATTGGCCATGCGCGAAGCCACGGAAGGGTGGGTGCGCAAGTGCTGCAACTGGGCGATGACGTTTTCTTCGGTCAGCACCTTCATGCTTTCGCTTTCATTGGCGCAGTCGCAGTTGTCATGGACCATGGTCTTGGCAACCTCGGCATGCCGCAGCCAGGCCTTTACCGTCGGCATTTTTTCCAGGCTGTCGGGGTTGAGCACCGCACGCATCGCGCCGCAATCGGAGTGCCCGCAGACAATGATGTGCTGCACGCCCAGGGCGAGTACCGCGTACTCGATGGCCGTGGAAACACCGCCGTTCATCTGGCCGTAGGGCGGCACCACGTTGCCGACGTTACGGGTCACGAACAAGTCGCCCGGCGAACTCTGGGTAATCAGTTCAGGGACGATGCGCGAATCGGCACAGGTAATGAACATCGCCCGCGGGCTCTGGGCCGTGGCGAGTTTCTTGAAGAGTTCTTCCTGCTGGGGGAAGACGTCGTGATGGAAATGCAAAAAGCCGTCAACGATATGCTTTAGCGCTGCATCGGCGGATTCCGCCACCTCAGGGGCTGAAGCCGACGCAGCCAACGGCTGTTTATCCTTATCACTCATGATTCATCCTCTTGGTTAATGCAGGGGAGTGTTCAAGTGCGTTCGACGCCTGGCCCCTGCAATGGTTGCAAACGCCACACAGCTGGCCGCGACTCATCAGTCACTCGCTGGACAAGGTAGCCGCCGAAACTTAACTCAAACTGAATGAACCGCTCTAGATCGCGGGTTTCAGTGATGTCAAAGTGAGACTATTCCTACAAATAAAGTGCACCTTTCCTCAACAGTCTACAACAACGCCATCTGCCTGCCCGGCGGACAGAACGCCGTGCAATCCAGATTAAACCCTTCCCGACGATTGAGCCCCAGGCGCTTGATCGCCTTGCTGAAACGCTGGGCCAGCAGATCGGCAAAAGGACCCTCGCCGCGCATGCGCACGCCGAAGCGGCTGTCGTACACCTCACCACCACGTACCTGGCGCACCAGGCTCATCACATGGGCCGCACGCTGCGGGTAATGCGCCGCCAGCCACTCCTCGAACAACGGCGCCACTTCCAGCGGCAGGCGCAGCATCATGTACGCCGCACTTTGCGCACCGGCGGCGTGGGCTTCGCTGAGCAGGCTTTCCAACTCACTGTCGTTGATCATCGGGATCATCGGCGAACACAACACCCCCACCGGGATGCCCGCCTCGCGCATCACCCGAATCGCCCGCAACCGTGCCTTGGGCGCCGCGGTGCGCGGTTCCAGGATGCGCTTGAGCTCATCATCCAGGCTGGTGAGGCTGATCATCACGGCCACCAGCCGTTGCCTGGCCAACTCGGTGAGCAGGTCGAGATCGCGCAGGATCAGCGAACCCTTGGTGATGATGGTCACCGGGTGCCGGTAACGCAGCAGCACCTCAAGGGTTTGCCGGGTGATGCGGTACTCGCGTTCGATAGGCTGATAAGGGTCGGTGTTGGACCCCAGGTTGATCGGCGCACACACATAGCCCGGCTTCGACAGTTGCTGCTCCAGCACATCGGCGGCGTTGCTCTTGGCGATCAGCTTGGTTTCGAAGTCCAGCCCCGGCGACATGTCCCAGTAAGCATGGCTGGGCCGCGCATAGCAGTAGATGCAGCCATGCTCGCAGCCGCGATAAGGGTTGATCGAGCGATCAAACGGCAAGTCCGGCGAGTTGTTGCGGGTGATGATGGTCCTGGCCGTTTCGATACGCACTTCGGTGCCCTGGGTCGGCGGCACTTCCTGATACCAGCCGTCGTCCTCGGCCACGCTGACGGTGGGCGCAAAGCGGTTATGCAGGTTGGTGGCCGTGCCCCGGCCACGGGGCGGCAGCGCAGTAGACATAAAAACGCCTCGATACTGTTTTTATATACAGTATCGAGGCGCGAGGGTTATGACCAGTGCCGTTTGGCGGTCAGTGTTTTTCCGCAGCCTGACGCAGGTTCGCTACATCACCGGCTTTCACCGGCTCACCTTTGTTGCCCCAACTGCCACGGATGAAACTGACGACATCCGCCACTTCCTGGTCCGACAGGCGCCAGGCGAACGCCGGCATGGTGAAGGTGGACGGCGCCGCGTGGGTCGCCGGCAAGGTGCCGCCGTTCAACACAATGTTGATCAACGAGGTGGCATCCGCCGTCTGCAATACCGGGTTGCCGGCCAGGGCCGGGAACACGCGGGTGTATCCGTGGCCGTCGGTGCGGTGGCAAGCGGCGCAGTTGTCGATGTACACAGAGGCGCCGCGCTGGCTGTCGTCGCCTTTCCACAGGGCTTGCGCAACCTGCTTGTCGTACTGGTGCGGCTGATCCTTGGGATCGACCGCCGGCAGGCTCTTGAGGTAACGGGCGATAGCCGTCAGGTCATTTTCCGACATGTACTGCATGCTGTGGACGACCACATCGCTCATGCCACCAAACACCGCGCTACGGTCGCTGCGGCCGGTCTTGAGGAATTGCACCAGCTGTTCCTCGCTCCAGCTGCCGAGGCCGTCCTTGTGATCGCCGCGCAGGCTTTTGGCAATCCAGCCTTCCAGCGGCGCACTGCCAGACAGGAACGCGCTGCCCTCGCTGGCACTCAGGGCTTTTTCCTGCATGGTCAGGGCCCGCGGCGTGTGGCAGGCGCCGCAGTGGCCGAGCCCTTCCACCAGATAGGCGCCACGGCTGATCACCGGGTCGGCCTGCGCGGCTGGCTGCGCTTCGGCAACCTCAGGCGCAAACATCCAGCGCCACGCGGCCAACGGCCAGCGCATGCTCAACGGCCATGGAATATCGCTGGCCTTGTTGTCCTGGGCCACCGGTTCCACACCCTTCATGAAGTACGCGTACAACGCCTGCATATCGCTATCGCTGACGCGCGCGTAAGACGGATAGGGCATGGCCGGGTAAAGCGTACTACCGCTCTTGGCGACGCCATGGCGCACGGCCTTGTCGAAGTCCTCGAAGCTGTAGTCGCCCAGGCCGCTCTTGTCCGGGGTGATGTTGGTGGAATAGATCACGCCAATCGGCGTTTCCATCGGCAGGCCGCCAGCGAACGGCTTGCCGCCCTTGGCGGTGTGGCAGGCCACGCAGTCACCGGCGCGGGCCAGGTATTCGCCCTGCTTGATCAGGTCGGTTTCGGCAGCGCTGACAAAGCAACTGCTGAACAGCGCCAGAGAGGCGATAACAAATGCTTTCATGGTCATCGCTCCTTATGCCTGAACCAGTGGGCCGGGGTTTTTCAGGTACTGCTCGCGGATCGCGCGGGCCGACCAATAGGTCAGCGCCGCCACCAGGCCGGTAGGGTTGTAGCCCAAGCCTTGTGGGAAAGCTGACGCACCGGGGACAAACACGTTGTGTACATCCCAGCATTGCAGGTAACGGTTCAACGCACTGGTCTTGGGATCGGTGCCCATGATCGCGCCACCGTTGAGGTGGGTGGTCTGGTACGACGCAGTGTTGAAGTGCTCACCGACCTTTTTGCCGAGCACGGCAATCGCCTTGGGGTTCATCGCCTCGGCGACCTTGCCCATTTTCTCGACCATGAAGCGGTTCATCTTGATGTCGTTGTCCTGCCAGTCGAACGTCATCCGCAGCAGCGGCTGACCGTAGGCATCGCGGTACACCGGGTCCAGATCCAGGTAGTTGCCCCGGTAGGATTGATGCGCACCGTGGGCGTCCATCGATACCTGGTGGGTGTAGTAATCGGCGGTCGCGCGCTTCCACGCACTGCCCCAGGTCGGTGTACCCGGTGGGTTGGACGTGCCGGCAATCGGCCGGCTGCCGGCCTGGTTGACCCACATCGGCGACCCCCCCACAAAGCCATGGGGGCCGTGGTCGAAGTTGTCCGCATTGAAGTCATCGATGGCCACGCCATTGCCGCCAGCACCGATGAAGTTGTTGGTGTGGGTGTCCTTGTCGAAGAACGCCTTGATGGTGGCCATGTTCTGGTAGGCAAAGTTGCGGCCCACCACGCCCTCATTGGTGATCGGGTCGTAGGGTTTGCCGATGCCCGACAGCAGCATCAGGCGCACGTTGTGGAACTGGAACGCACCGAGAATCACCAAGTCCGCTGGCTGCTCGCATTCGCGGCCCTGGGCGTCGATGTATGTCACGCCGGTGGCCTTGCGCTTGGTGCTGTCGAGGTTGACCTTGAGCACGTGGGAATTGGGCCGCAACTCGAAGTTCGGCACCTGGCGCAGCGCCGGCAGGATGTTCACGTTCGGCGACGCCTTGGAATACATGTAGCAGACGTAGCCGCTGCAAAAACCGCAGAAGTTGCACGGACCCATCTGCGCGCCATAGGGGTTGGTGTACGGCCCCGAAGTGTTAGCCGACGGCAGGTTGTAGGGTTTGTAACCGACTTCCGCAGCGGCTTTCTGAAACAGCTGTGCGGAGACGGTGTTTTTCTGCGATTCCAAGGGGAACGGGTTGGAGCGGTCCGGGGCATACGGGTTGCCACCGCGACCTTCGCCCACCAACTGGCCTTTGACGGTCCAGGCCTGGCCGGAGGTGCCGAAGACTTTTTCCGCGTAGTCGAAAAACGGCTCCAGCTCTTCATAGCTGACGCCGAAGTCCTGGATGGTCATGTCCTTGGGAATGAAGTTTTTGCCGTAGCGCTCTTCGTAATGGCTGCGCATGCGCAGCTCGATCGGGTCGACACGAAAGTGCACACCCGACCAGTGCAGGCCCGCACCACCGACGCCATTGCCCGGCAGAAACGCACCCAACTGACGGTTGGGCAGGGCGACGTCATTCAGGCTATGGCGAATGGTCACCGTCTCCTTGGAAATGTCCTGGAAGAGTTTTTTACGCACGCTGTAGGTCAGTTCGTCGATGACCTGGGGATAGTTGCCGTCTGGGTAAGTGTCCTGCATCGGGCCGCGCTCCAGCGCTACCACGTTGAGGCCTGCTTCCGTCAGCTCCTTGGCCATGATCGCGCCGGTCCAGCCGAAGCCTACGATCACCGCATCCACTTTCTTCATGATGGTCGCCACGTTTATGCCCTCTCGCCGCGGATGGAAACTGCCGGGAAGGGGTATTGCTCGTTGCGTTCAACCCAGTCCATGAAATCGGCGCGGGCGCCGGGGAAGCCGATCATGGTCCAGCCGACCATCCCTTTGTTGCCACCGTGGATCGGGTCGCAGAAGAACCCTTCCTTGGTGTTTTGCAGCAGCAGGTTGAAGAAAATCTTCGGCGGCACCGCGTCGAAATGCGCGGCCACTTCACTGCCGCCAGCCTCCAGGCGACGCAGCATGTCGTCTCGGGTAGCGCTGTCTTGCGCAGCAAAAGCTTTACCGTTGAACGCTTTCGACCACGCGTCCGTCGCGGCGATACCCAGGCGATAGATGTCCTTGGGCACCAGTTTGCTCTGCCAGCCCATCTCGGGCGGTGCATCGGCGTTGAACGGACCTTGCATGAACCACAGCGCGCCACTGGCGTACGGCGTGTTCATCTGGCGGTCGATGTATTCCGGGGCGCCGGCTTCCAGGGCGCCTGGGCCTTGGGCATCCGCCGGGATCAACTGCGCCACGGCGGCGTTGATAAACGCCCACTCTTCGGCCGTGAAGTAGCTTGGCTCGTAGGCTTTTTCGCTAACCGCAGGCTTGGCTGGGGCCGCCTGGGCCGCCTCGGGCGTGGCCATCAGTATCGAGCCGCCAAGGCCAGTGCTGGCAACCGTGACCACCGGGATCAAGGTCAAGGATTTGCGCAGAAAGTCACGCCGGGGGTTGTCTTGATCTTGATCAGACATGGGTGCACCTCATCATGTGGTCACGGGTTGATCAGCCGCTTCTGGGGAGCGGCTTGGGTATTTTTGGCAATCAATGGTTACAAATGATAGCAGCCTAAGGATCGGGAGGAATCGTTTCAGCGACTAAAGACTGAGGATTCACGAATCTTTGACGACCACCTCACACCCCGTTGACCCCCCGTAAACCAATCTGTGGGCCATCCCCCAACCCTCATGTCTGGTTAACGTCACCCATGTTCAAGCATCAATGGCTGTCGGCTCTTGGCCTCGCGCTCGTGGCCTTGTTTACCCTCGTGCCTGCCCAGGCCGACGAGTCCGCGTCCATTCGCTCGGCCGAATGGGCGCAGCCCGTGGGCAGCCAATACAACCTGCAACAGATGACGCCCACCCTGTATCGCAGTGCTTTACCCGACAGCAGCGCAGTGCCGCTGCTGGAAAAGCTGAAGATCGGTACCGTGATCAACTTCCTGCCGGAGTCCGACGCCAACTGGCTGAAAGCCCCCGGTATCCGTCAAGTCCAGCTGAGCTATCGCACCAACCATGTAGATGATTCCGACGTGCTGGCGGCACTCCGGGCGATCAAGGACGCCGAGGCCAACGGCCCGGTGCTGATGCACTGCAAACACGGCTCCGACCGCACCGGCCTGATGGCGGCGATGTATCGCGTGGTGGTGCAGGGATGGAGCAAGGAGGATGCGCTGAACGAGATGACCCTGGGCGGTTTTGGCACCAGTAACGGCTTCAAGGACGGCGTTCGCTACATGATGAAGGCCGATGTCGACAAGTTGCGTACAGCCTTGGCGAATGGCGATTGCAGCACCAGTGCGTTTGCACTGTGCTCGATGAACAGTTGGCTCAACACGGCGGGAACGGGCCGTGCCGAGCCAAAGAACGACATTGGACTGACGGTAAAACCCTAAACGGGCGTCAGTCTTTTTTCAGCTTGGGATTGGGGAAGAACTGCACCGCCTGCACCTTCGGGTCAGCCGGCGCCTTCAACGCCGAGGTGTTGACCCGCGTGCCCAATTCCTTGGGCACTGACAGACCTTGGTCATTCAATGTGTCGGTATAACCGCAGGCCACACACTCACGGTGTGGCACGCTGTCTTCGGTCCACATCTTCAACTTGTCCGGCTCGCTGCACGCCGGGCAGACCGCCCCGGCGATAAATTGCTTTTTGGTGATCACAGGCCCTTCACTCATGCTGCCGCGTCCTCACTCAGGCCGCTGTGGCGCAAGAGTGCGTCAATCGACGGCGCACGTCCGCGGAAATCGACGAACAACACCATCGGTTCCTGGGAACCGCCACGGGCCAGGATCGCCTCGCGGAAGGCGCGGCCGGTCTCGGCGTTCAATACGCCGTCTTCTTCAAACTTGGAGAAGGCATCGGCCGACAGCACTTCGGCCCACTTGTAGCTGTAGTACCCCGCCGCATAACCGCCGGCGAAAATGTGCGCAAAGCTGTTGGGAAAACGGTTGTAGGACGGTGGACGCATCACCGAGACCTCATCGCGCACGCCTTCCAGCACCTGGGCCACGCTGCGTCCATCACCGTGGGTGGCGTGCAGTTCAAAGTCGAACAGCGAGAATTCCAACTGGCGCACCATCATCAGGCCGGACTGGAAATTCTTCGCCGCGAGCATTTTTTCCAGCAGGTCCTGGGGCAGCGGCTCGCCGCTTTCGTAGTGGCCGGAGATCAGCGCCAGGCCTTCCGGCTCCCAGCACCAGTTCTCCATGAACTGGCTCGGCAACTCCACTGCATCCCACGCCACGCCGTTGATACCGGACACGCCAGCGTGTTCAACGCGGGTCAGCAGGTGGTGCAGGCCGTGGCCGAATTCGTGGAACAGCGTCGTCACTTCGTCGTGGGTCAGCAGGGCAGGCTTGCCGCTGTCGGCCGGGGTGAAGTTGCACACCAGGTTGGCCACCGGGCTTTGCAGTACGCCGTCGATGGTGCGGCGGCGGTCGCGCGCGCCGTCCATCCAGGCGCCGCCACGCTTGTTGGCGCGGGCGTACAGGTCAAAGAAGAAGCGGCCGACGTGCTCGCCGTTTTCCTTGATTTCAAACAGGCGTACATCCGGGTGCCAAGTGTCGAAGCCTTTCAGTTCGGCAATCTCGATGCCGTACAGGCGTTGCACGATGGCAAACAGGCCGCCGAGCACTTTGTCGATGGGGAAGTAGGCGCGCAGGGCTTCCTGGGACACGCTGTAGCGCTGCTCACGGAGTTTTTCGCCGTAGAAACCGCTGTCCCAGCTTTGCAGGTCGGCGCAGCCTTGTTCGGCGGCGTAAGCCTTGAGCTGTTGCAGGTCCTGGGCGGCAAACGGCTTGCTGCGCTTGGCCAGGTCGCGCAGGAAGCTCAGCACCTGGTCGCTGGACTCGGCCATCTTGGTGGCCAGGCTCAGTTCGGAGAAGGATGCGTAGCCCAACAGCTTGGCCAGTTCCTGACGCAGGTCGAGGATCTGTTCCATCACCGGGCCGTTATCGTTCTGACCGGCATTCGGGCCTTGGTCCGACGCACGGGTGCAGTAGGCCGCGTAGACTTCTTCGCGCAGGGCGCGGTCGTGAGCGTAGGTCATTACCGCGTAGTAGCTCGGAAATTCCAGGGTGATCAGCCAACCGTCCAAGTCTTTGGATTGGGCAGCTGCCGCCATCTGCGCCTTGGCCGAATCGGTCAGGCCGGCGAGAGTGGCTTCATCGGTAACGTGTTTGGTCCAGGCCTGGGTCGCATCCAGCAACTGGTTGGAGAACTTGCTGCCCAGTTCGGACAGTTTGCTCTGCACTTCGGCGTAGCGTTTTTGCTGCTCCGGCGGCAAGTCGATACCCGACAGGCGGAAGTCGCGCAGGGCGTGTTCCAGAATGGTTTTTTGCGCCACGTCGAAACCGGCGGCTTCCGGGCTGTTGGCCAGGGCTTCGAAGGCCTGGAACAGTTCACGGTTCTGGCCCATCTCGGTGGAGTAGGCGCTCAACGCCGGCAGGCAGCTTTCATAGGCCTCACGCAGTTCGGCGCTGTTGCACACGGCGTTGAGGTGGCTGACCGGGCTCCAGGCGGCGCCCAGGCGGTCGTTCAGTTCGTCCATGGCCAGGACCAGGCCGGCCCACGTCGGATTTTTCCCCTGGCTTTGCAGGATACCTTCGATGGCGACGCGGTTGTCGGCGAGGATCTGTTCAATCGCCGGTTGCACGTGCTCGGCACGGATCGCCGAGAACGGCGGCAGGTCGTAGGACTGCAGAAGAGGGTTGTTCGCGCTCACGGTGGGTACCTTGGCTGAAGACATGTAAGAACAAAGATGGGGCCATCTTAATTACAATCAACGCCCACCGCAGCTATCAGCAGAAGAGAGAGAGGCTATCGTGACCCTTCGCACCTATCAGAACCACACGCCAACCCTGGGCGCCGGGGCTTTTGTCGATATTTCGGCGGTGGTGATCGGCGATGTCGAAATCGGCACCGACAGCTCCGTGTGGCCGCTGACCGTGATTCGCGGCGACATGCACCGCATCCGCATCGGCGCGCGCACCAGCGTGCAGGATGGCTGCGTGCTGCATATCACCCATGCCGGGCCGTTCAACCCGGACGGTTTCCCGCTGCTGATCGGCGACGACGTGACCATCGCCCACAAGGTCATGCTGCATGGTTGCACGGTAGGCAGCCGCATCCTGATCGGCATGGGCAGCATCGTGATGGACGGTGCGGTGGTGGAAGATGACGTGATCATCGGCGCCGGCAGCCTGGTGCCGCCGGGCAAGAAACTCGACAGCGGCTTCTTGTACGTGGGCAGCCCGGCTAAACAGATCCGTCCACTGACTGACAAGGAACGCGCATTTTTCACCTACAGCGCGGCGAACTACGTGAAACTCAAAGACCTGCACCTGGCTGAAGGATTCGATCAATGACCCTGCATTACCCCACCGTCCTCTTCGACCTGGATGGCACCCTGACTGACCCGCGTGAAGGCATCACCCGCTCGATCCAGTACGCCCTCGCCAAACTCGGCATCGACGAGCCGGACCTGACCAAGCTCGAACACTTTATCGGCCCGCCGTTGCTGCAAGCGTTCATGCAGTTCTACGGGTTCGACGAAGCCAAGGCGTGGGAAGCGGTGAATTTCTACCGCGAGCGCTTCAAGGTGACTGGACTGTATGAAAACCGCGTATTCGACGGCGTGCTGCCGCTGCTGGAAGAGCTGAACACCCAAGGTCGCCAACTGTATGTCGCCACCTCCAAGCCTTGGGAATTTGCCCGCGAGATCGCCAGGCATTTCGATTTTGCCAAGCACTTCAAGGTGATCTACGGCAGCGAGCTGGACGGTACGCGCACCAACAAGGTCGAGTTGATTGCCCACCTGATGCGCGAAGAAGGCCTGGACCCGGCGACCACCCTGATGATCGGCGACCGCAAGCACGACCTGATCGGCGCCCGCAGCAATGGCCTGGATTCGGCGGCGGTGGGGTATGGATTTGGCAGCTTTGAAGAGTTGAATGCCGAGGCGCCGACCTGGCATTTCGAGACGTTGGCCGAGATGCATCAGGCGTTTTTGCGGCGGCCCTGAGACCGCTATCGCAGGCAAGCCAGCTCCCACCTTTTGATGTGTGAATACCTTCAAATGTGGGAGCTGGCTTGCCTGCGATGAGGCCCTAAAGGACACCATTCTCCAACTGCCTCAACGCCGCCTTGCGCTGCTCCACCGGCAACCCACCCAACCTCTCCACCGCCGCATAAAACCTCAGCCAATCCCCGCCTTCCTGCCGAAACAACGCCGCAAACGCCGGCACCCACTGGTCATACAGCCCAAACGGCAACAACCGCGCATTGTTCATCGGCAAGTTGATCCACGCGTCATAACGTTTATCGCCCGCCCACTGGCTGTCACGCATCTGCCGATAATCACTGCGCAAGCGCTCGAATTCTGCCGCCTTGGCCGCACGCATCGCATCGGCCGATAACGGCTGGGCATAGACCTTTTCCAACCGCTGACGGGTATCGAGGATCAACTGGATAAACTGATCACGCTGCTTGGACGCCGACACGCTGGCCGGCGCCAGCCCACGCGCGACACGCCATTGCCGCGTGCCTTCCTGCTCGACGAAATTGGCGAATGACTCGTTGAACTCGGTGTCGTCCTGCACATAAAACCGCTGGTGCGCCAGCTCATGAAAAATCAGCGTGGCCAGGCGCTCATCCCCCCAGTTCATCATCGAGTTGAGGATCGGGTCGTTGAACCAGCCCAGGGTGGAATAGGCCTCGACGCCGCCAATCGACACATCCATGCCCCGCAGGCGCAACAATGCCGCCTCACCCCGCGCTGCGCCCTGGTTGTAATAACCGCGATAGGCCACGCAACCGGCAATCGGGAAGCAGTGGGTTTCCGGCGACAGCGAAAATTCTGTCGTGGCGAAGACATTCCAGACGACATAAGGTCGGCCAATATCGGCGTACAGCCGGTAACTCTGGTTGTCAGGCAAATGCAGGTGCTCACTGGCAAAGGTGCGCGCCTTCTGGGATTGCGCCAGATGCTCACGCAGCTGCGGCGGCCGCGCGGGGTCGGCGATGACCTGGGCAACCGGTTCGCGGGCCCGCAACAATTGCCACTGGCCGCTGGCCAACTGTCCGTAATAACTGATGCTTGAGCAGCCACTGAGCAGTACCACCATCAACCCGAGGAAAAAACGCCTGACCATGCACCGATTACTCCTGGGAATTTTCCACGCCATGGGGTGTTTATACTCAAGGGGAACCTGCTGCGTCAGTCCCATTTCTTTTCTTCCATCATTGAGTACACGCCATGCGCCAGCTGTTGCTTGCCATCACCGTCCTGTTTCTCAGCGCATGCGCTTTGACGCCGTTGCCAGCGGTCGATCCGCAGCAAGCCTGGGTCGATTTCGCCACCCCGACACCCAACGCCAAGCTGGTGATGGCCCAGCGCCTGGACGGCAAGAACCTCAATGACGGTCGTTTCTTCCAGATGCCGCCCGGCAGCCACGAGTTGATGGTGCGCTTTGATTTCGAAGTACCAACGGGTAGTGGCTTCGGCGGGCTGGGGCAGACCACCGAACGCACCTGCTTCATGACGCTGCAGTACGACCACTTCCAGGCGGGCCAGCGCTATGTGCTGGAAGGCCGTTCGCTGGCCTTCACGCCGAATATCCGGCTCTACAACGCGGAGCGTCAGTTGTTGGCAGAGGAGCGCAGCGTCAACTGCATCTGATTCAGTCGTTGTTCTTCTGGTAGATGATGGCTTTGGTGCCGTTCTCACAGCTGCCGACGACCATGGCTACGTCGTGCTTGTCGGCTTCTTCCTTGCTGACGATTTCCAAGGTGTAGGACGGAACCGCGTTCGCCTGGATCTTGACCTCGATCTCCTTGCGCAGCTCTTCACAATCTTTGGGCGCGGCCACGGCCGAAGTGGCCAATACGCCGCAGATGATCGCCAAGGCAAAACGTTTCATGTGTGTAGCTCCCTGAATGCACTGCGCACGGGTGTGCGCCTAGGCAGTGATGGCTATAGGACCACATTACTGAAACGCGAGTTCTGATTTAACGCAGAACTAAAGGCGGGAACTGCACTTATGTGGGAGCTGGCTTGCCTGCGATGGCATCACCTCGGTATTACTGAAACTCCGAGGTGTCTGCATCGCAGGCAAGCCAGCTCCCACACAAGTCAGCTTTTACATTCAACTTGTGCTGTTACCTGGACTTGGTTAGTTAACCAGCGTCGCATCCAGGCTGATCTTCGCATTCAGCACCTTGGACACCGGGCACCCTTCCTTGGCCTTTTTGCTCAGTTCTTCAAACTGCGCCTGGCTCGCGCCGGGGATCTTGGCCTTGAGGATCAGGTGCACCGCCGTGATCGCAAAGCCGCCATCGACCTGATCCAGGGTCACTTCGGCCTGGGTGTCGATACTGTCAGCCTTGAGGCCAGCGTCGCCGAGAATCATGGAAAACGCCATGGAGAAACAACCGGCATGCGCCGCGCCGATCAATTCCTCAGGATTGGTCCCCTTGCCCCCTTCGAAACGTGCCTTGAAGCCGTAGGGCGCTTCGCGCAGCACACCGGTTTCCGTGGAGATGGAACCCAGACCCGTCTTCACATCACCTTCCCAATGCGCGGATGCTTTTTTCACGATACTCATGGCAGTCTCCTCAAGCGGTGGTTTTGCGTACGTAAGGGTTCTGAGGATAGTCGGACTGACAAAGTTCATCCTGTCGGAGAAACCTAGCAACTAAGTAGGAAATTTCGGTGCCTGCTATTGAATCTCGGGTATATGCCCTCATTGCATAGAGCATGCACATGAAGCGGCAGGTTTTGATTCGTCTAGACAGCCTGCGCGCCCCCTTGGAGAAGCAGGCTTATGAAATCGCTGTCCGACGTGAAGTTCTCGACCCTCGACCTCGTGCCCGTGCGCGCCAATGGCAGCCCGGCGCAGTCGTTGCGCAATTCCCTGGACCTGGCCCAGCACGTGGAAAAGTTCGGCTACAACCGTTTCTGGGTGGCTGAACACCACAACATGGACGGCATCGCCAGTTCGGCCACCTCGGTGTTGCTGGGCTACCTGGCCGGTGGCACCTCGACGATTCGCGTCGGTTCCGGCGGCGTGATGCTGCCCAACCATGCGCCATTGGTGATCGCCGAGCAGTTCGGCACCCTGGAAAGCCTCTACCCCGGGCGTATCGACCTGGGCCTGGGCCGCGCGCCCGGCTCCGACCAGATGACCGCCCGCGCCCTGCGCCGTGAGCGCTCCGGCAGCGCCGACGAATTCCCCGAAGACGTCGCCGAACTGATGGCCTACCTCGGCCCGCGCACCCCGGACCAACGCATCATTGCTGTACCCGGCACCGGCACCAACGTCCCGGTATGGCTGCTGGGCTCCAGCCTGTTCAGCGCGCAATTGGCCGGTGAGCGTGGTTTGCCCTACGCCTTCGCCTCCCATTTCGCACCGCGCTTGATGCACGAGGCGATTCGCGTCTACCGCAATCACTTCAAGCCTTCAGCGGTTCTCGATAAGCCCTACGTGATGCTCGGCATTCCCTTGGTCGCCGCCGACACCGATGAGCAAGCCGACTACCTGGCCACCTCGGTGTACCAGCGCATCCTCGCGCTGATGCGCGGGCAAAGCCTGGTGCAACGTCCACCGGTAAAGAGCATGGAAGGCCTGTGGCTGCCCCATGAAAAAGACGCAGTGGGCAGTTTCCTCGGTCTGGCAATGGTCGGCAGCCCGGCAAAAATCCGCGCCAAGCTGGAAGTGCTGGTGGAGCAAACCGGCGCCGACGAGCTGATTTTTACCTGCGACCTGTACGAACACGCCGACCGGATTCATTCCTACGAGCTGCTGGCGCAGTTGATGAAGGGCTAAACCCCTCAGGCGAAAAAAAACCGACGCACTCGCGTCGGTTTTTTATGTCTGCAACACGGGATCAACCGCGCTTGTAGACGATTTCCTTGGTGCCGCCTTCACAGCTACCGACCACTTTAGCGTCGGTCGAAGCACCTTTCTCCACTACCTCCAGCGAATAACCCGAAGCGCCCTTGGCGTCGATTTTCGCTGCAATCTCGCTTTTCAGCTCATCACAAGGCTTGCCCGCCGCCAGAGCAGTGCCCGCAATGCTCAACAAACCTACCGCTAACAGGAACTTCTTCATCCGTTACTTCCTTGCGCTGATCGAAAAGAGCGTACCGACGCTCGTGGCATCGGCACCCATTGGTTGTAGCGCAGGTTATGGCAATCAGCCAGTCAGCAAAGTTCAACTACTGGCAATACGGAATCCCACTTTGAGCGTGACCTGAAAGTGCGCGGCCTTGCCATCCTTGATATGGCCACGGGTATCGACCACCTCAAACCATTCCAGGTGCTTGATGCTTTTGTGGGCCTCCGCCAGGGCGTTGTTGATGGCCTCTTCGATGCTGGAGGTGGACGAGCCCACCAATTCGACTTTCTTGTAGGTGTGATGATCAGACATGAGGTTTCTCCTGAGGGTCGTCAATAAAGCCTAGCAGGCAATGTTCATACTGCTTCTGGCGACCATTCCTACGCGAAAGTTCAGATTTACTGCACTTTCTGAAACCACGGGAGTCGGTATCTACACACGTCACTCAATCACTTCAGGAGAGTCCACATGGCCAACACTTCTTTACGCAAAGCGTCGCTGGAAAGCATGGAAGCCGAGATTTCGAGCCTGCTCAAGTCTCTGGAAAGCCTCAAGGACGATGCATCTGACGAGTCGCGCAAGACCTTGAAGGCCCTGAAAAGCAATGCCGAGAATGCTCTCAAGCACTCCCGTCACCTGATCAGCGATGCCTACGAAGAAAGCAAAGTGAAAATCCGCGAAACCGGTGTTGCTACCCGGGACTACGCCCAGGAACACCCATGGACTACAGCCGGTGTTGCTGTAGGTGCGCTGGGCCTGCTGGCTGCGTACTTGCTGTGCAAACGCGGTGACTAATCCGGCTGGCGCAACAGCTCAGCCTTGAGCCACTGCGCCAGTTGCCCGGCGCGCCCGTCTGCGGCGCGCTTGGGCAGCCACAACGCCAGGTGCGCCGGGGTTTCGCTGAAACCCCACGGCGCCACCAGCCGGCCGGCGCGCACGTCCTCGGCTACCAACGGCTCGGGCGCAATCGCCACCCCCAACCCCGCGACCGCCGCCTCCAACAAATAATACAAATGCTCAAACCCCTGGCCCTGTTTCAACGCGCCGGGCGCGATACCGTGTTGCTGCGCCCAACTGGGCCAGGCTTGCGGACGGGAGGTGGTGTGCAACAACGCTTCGGCACACAGGGCCGACGCCGGCGCGTGGCGCAAACGCTCATAGCCGGCGAATCGCGGGCTCATCACCGGGCCGATGCGTTCACTGGCCAACGCGTACACCTGCATATCCGCCGGCCACGGTGGCTCGGCGAATACCAGCAGGGCGTCAAGGCCAGGGCGGCGGGGGTCAAGGTCGCCATCACCGGCCGACAGGTGCAAGCGCAGGTCCGGCAGGTCCGCGTTCAAGCGACCCAGGCGCGGGATCAGCCAGCGCGCCAGCAAACTCCCCGAACAGCCGAGGACGAAGGGCGCGTCGGCGCTGGCCTGGGTCAGTTCGGCACAGACATCCCTCAACCGTTCGAACGCCTCCGCGCTGGCGTCCCGCAGGCGGACACCCGCATCTGTGAGTTTAAGGCCGCGTCCGTCCTTGACGAACAGGCTCACCCCCAGGTGCTCTTCCAGCACCTTGAGCTGCCGGCTGACCGCGCCGTGGGTCACGTGCAATTGCTCGGCTGCCTGGCTGACGCTGTTCAAGCGCGCGGTGGCTTCAAATGCACGCAGGGCATTGAGGGGTGGAAGGTCTCGGCTCATCTGTGAGTTTTCCTGACAGGTTGCGGCGATCTTATCGGTTTTCAGGTCACAGCGTGAGGGGTAGAGTGGCCGTCATTGTTTCCTACACCCATTCTTTCCTGGAGCGTCCCATGACTCAGTCCCAGACCGACCTACGCAACGGCCCAGACGCCAACGGCCTGTTTGGCGCGTTCGGCGGCCGCTACGTCGCTGAAACCCTGATGCCGTTGATCCTCGACCTGGCCCGCGAATACGAAGCGGCCAAGATCGATCCGGCGTTCAACGAGGAATTGGCCTACTTCCAACGGGACTACGTCGGTCGTCCAAGCCCACTGTATTTCGCCGAACGCCTGACCGAATTCTGCGGCGGCGCCAAGATCTACCTCAAGCGCGAAGAGCTGAACCACACCGGCGCGCACAAGATCAACAACTGCATCGGCCAGATCCTGCTGGCGCGGCGCATGGGCAAGAAACGCATCATCGCCGAGACCGGCGCCGGCATGCACGGCGTGGCCACTGCCACTGTGGCAGCACGCTTCGGCCTGCAATGTGTGATCTACATGGGCACCACCGACATCGAGCGCCAGCAGGCCAACGTGTTCCGCATGAAGCTGCTGGGCGCGGAAGTGATCCCCGTGGTCGCCGGCACCGGCACCCTCAAGGACGCGATGAACGAAGCCCTGCGTGACTGGGTGACCAATGTCGACAGCACGTTCTACCTGATCGGCACGGTGGCTGGCCCACACCCTTACCCGGCGATGGTCCGCGACTTCCAGGCCGTGATCGGCAAGGAAACCCGCACCCAACTGCAAGCCCAGGAAGGCCGCCTGCCGGACAGCCTGGTCGCCTGCATCGGCGGCGGCTCCAACGCCATGGGCCTGTTCCACCCGTTCCTCGACGACACTAGCGTGGAAATCATCGGCGTTGAAGCGGCTGGCCACGGCATCGAAACCGGCAAGCACGCCGCCAGCCTCAACGGCGGCGTACCCGGCGTACTGCACGGCAACCGCACCTTCCTGTTGCAGGACGACGACGGCCAGATCATCGACGCCCACTCGATCTCCGCCGGCCTCGACTACCCGGGCATCGGCCCGGAACACGCGTGGTTGCATGACATCGGCCGCGTCCAGTACACCTCGGTGACCGACGACGAAGCCCTGGACGCCTTCCACAAATGCTGCCGCCTGGAAGGGATTATTCCTGCACTGGAAAGCGCCCACGCCCTGGCCGAAGTGTTCAAACGCGCGCCGACCCTGCCGAAAGATCACCTGATGGTGGTCAACCTTTCCGGCCGTGGCGACAAAGACATGCAGACCGTGATGCACCACATGGAACAGTCTCAGCAGGAGAAACACTAATGAGCCGCCTGCAAACCCGCTTCGCCCAGCTTAAAGAACAAAACCGCGCCGCCCTGGTGACCTTCGTTACCGCCGGCGACCCGGGCTACGACACCTCGCTGGCCATCCTCAAGGGCCTGCCCGCCGCTGGCGCCGACGTGATCGAGCTGGGCATGCCCTTCACCGATCCGATGGCCGACGGCCCGGCGATCCAGCTGGCCAACATCCGCGCGCTGGAAGCCAAGCAGAACCTGCTGAAAACCCTGCAGATGGTCCGCGAGTTCCGCAAGGACAACAGCGAAACCCCGCTGGTGTTGATGGGTTACTTCAACCCGATCCACAAATACGGCGTGCCGAAATTCATCGCCGACGCCAAAGAGGCGGGCGTCGACGGCCTGATCGTGGTCGACATGCCGCCCGAGCATAACGGCGAGCTGTGCGACCCGGCCCAGGCTGCGGGCATCGACTTTATCCGCCTGACCACGCCGACCACCGACGACGTGCGCCTGCCGACCGTGCTCAACGGCAGCTCCGGCTTTGTGTACTACGTGTCGGTGGCCGGCGTGACCGGTGCCGGTGCCGCGACCCTGGAGCACGTCGAAGAGGCCGTGACCCGCCTGCGTCGCCATACCGACCTGCCGATCAGCATCGGTTTTGGTATCCGCACCCCGGAGCAAGCGGCGGCGATCGCCCGTCTGGCTGACGGCGTAGTGGTCGGTTCGGCGCTGATCGATCACATCGCCACTGCGAAAAATGATCAGCAGGCGATTGATGGCGTGCTGGGGCTGTGTGCAGCGCTGTCGGAAGGTGTCCGCAACGCCCGTAAGTAAGCGGCTCGTAAGCGGTAGGTAAAGTTCCTGATACAGAGGAATCAAACTGAATATTCAGTACCTAAACTGACAAGACCAAGGGATTTCGAACCTCGTTCGAGATCCCTTTTTTGTTGTTCGTGCAGTTGAGGAACTCCCCGATGAAAATGCCTAAAACCGTGATTGCCAGCCTTGGCGTGCTGGTCCTGGGCGCCAGCGCCCTGGTGCAGGCCGCGCCGAACGATCAGGGCGGCCCTGACCGTGGCGGCCCGCAAGGCCAGCACGAACAGCAGCGTGGCGACGACCATCGCGGCCCGCAGGACAACCGTCGCGGCGGCCCGCCCCAGGACTTCGGCCCGGTACGCCAGGTGATCCGCGACCATCACGACCAGTTCTCCCGTGGCGCACCGCCACCGCGCAATGTGCGCCTGGAGCGCGGCAAGCCACTGCCCCATGGCTACTACGGTGAACGCCTGGACAGCCGCGCCCTGGCACGCCTGCCGGTGTACCAGGGTTATGAGTGGCGCCGTTCAGGGCCGGATGTGGTGTTGATTGCCATAGGAACCGGCATCGTCTACGAGATTCTCGACGGCGTGCTCAACTAAGGTTTTTCATTCAACTTGATGCGCTCGACCTTACCGACCAGCAACACATAGGAAAGCGCCCCAAGCAACGCCAGCACCGCGATGTAGGTAATCGCCGGCGCAAACGAATCACCACTGGCGAGAAAGCCAATCACGATCGGCGTGGCAATCGCCGCCAGGTTGCCGATGAAATTGAACACCCCACCGGTGAGCCCCAACAGGCGCGCCGGTGCCAGGGTCGATACCAACGACCAGGTAATCGACGCCAACCCATTGCCAAAGAACGCCACCGCCAGGAACGCGATCACCCACGCCGTCGAGTCCACATAGTTGGCGCCGATGATCGCCGTGGAAATCAGCAACCCGCCAATGATCGGCAACTTGCGTGCAAAGCCCACCGAGGCGCCCCGGCGAATCAACCAGTCGGAAAAGATCCCGGAACACAGCACGCCGACAAACGCCGCGAGAAACGGCAGCGACGCCAGCAGGCCGGACTTGATGAAGTCCATGCCGCGATATTTCACCAGGTAGGTGGGGAACCACGTCAGGAAAAACCACAGCGTGGAGTTCAGGCAAAACTGCCCCAGGTAGATGCCCCAGAGCTTGCGCTTGCTCAACACGATGCCCAGGTCGACCCAGCTGAACGGCGTCTTCGCGGCTTTTTCCTGCATGTCCACCAGGCCGCCGCCTTCGCGGATCAGTTCGATTTCCGCAGTGTTGGCGCCTTTGAAGTCCTTCGGCTCGCGGTACACCGCGTACCAGATCGCCGCCCACAGGATGCCCACGCCACCGGTGACCACAAACACCATGTGCCAGCCGAAGGCGTGCTGCAACCAGGCCAGCACCGGCGTGAGAAACGCCAGCCCGACAAACTGCCCGGAGGTGTAGAAACCAATCGCCGTGGCCCGTTCACGTTCAGGGAACCACGTGGTGACCACGCGGCTATTGATCGGGTAGGCCGGGGCTTCCAGCGCACCCACGGCCATACGCAGCACAAACAGCGCGATAAAGCTGGCGGCAAAGCCGAGCATCACGGTGGCGATGGACCACAGCAGCAGGGCAGCGGTGTAGAGGATGCGCGGCGGCACGCGGTCCACCAGCCAGCCGCCGGGGATCTGCATGGCGGCGTAGGTCCAGCCGAAGGCGGAGAAAATCAGCCCGACGTGGACCGGGTCGATCCCCAGCTCACTGGTCAGCGCCGGGGCGGCAATCGACAGGTTGCTGCGGTCGAGGTAGTTGATGACCACGGTGATGAACAGCAGCACCATGATGAAAAAGCGCTTTCGGGTAGGCGTGACTAAAGAAGCCTGGCCGGTGAAGGATTCAGGATGCATGAGGGGGTGCCTCTTCTTGTGTTTATTGAGGACAGGTCTTACTGACGGAACCGGATCAAAATGTGGGAGCTGGCTTGCCTGCGATGGCGGTGTATCAGTGCCAGATATGCTGGCTGACCCACCACTATCGCAGGCAAGCCAGCTCCCACATTTTTGACCGTGCTCCTTCAGTCAGGAATCACCACTCGGCAAAGCTGCCGTCGGCATGGCGCCAGATCGGGTTGCGCCAGCGGTGGCCGATGGCCGCGCGTTCGATCACGTATTCCTCGTTGATCTCGATGCCCAGGCCCGGCCCGTTGGGGATCTTCACAAAGCCTTGGTCGTAGTCGAACACGCCCGGGTCTTTCACATAGTCGAGCAGGTCGTTGCTCTCGTTGTAGTGAATGCCCAGGCTTTGCTCCTGGATAAACGCGTTGTAGCAAACCGCGTCCAGTTGCAGGCAGGCGGCCAGGGCGATCGGGCCCAGCGGGCAGTGCAGGGCCAGGGCCACGTCGTAGGCTTCGGCCATGTTGGCGATCTTGCGGGTTTCGGTGATGCCGCCGGCGTGGGAAGCATCGGGCTGGATGATGTCGACATAGCCTTCGCTGAGCACGCGCTTGAAATCCCAACGCGAGAACAGGCGCTCGCCGAGGGCAATCGGCGTGCTGGTCAGCGGCGCCAGCTCCTTGAGCGCTTCGTAGTTTTCGCTGAGCACCGGTTCTTCGATAAACATCAGCTTGTACGGGTCCAGCTCTTTCATCAGCACCTTGGCCATGGGCTTGTGCACCCGGCCATGGAAGTCCACGCCAATACCGACGTTGGGGCCCACCGCGTCACGCACGGCGGCGACGTTGGCCAGGGCCAGGTCGACTTTTTCAAAGCTGTCGACGAACTGCAATTCTTCGGTGCCGTTCATTTTCACCGCGGTGAAACCCCGGGCCACGGCCTCTTTGGCGGCGCGGGCGGTGTCGGCCGGGCGGTCGCCGCCGATCCAGGAATACACGCGGATCTTGTCGCGCACCTGGCCGCCGAGCAGGTCGCTGACCGACACGCCGAGGGCCTTGCCCTTGATGTCCCACAACGCCTGGTCGATACCGGCGAGGGCGCTCATGTGTACTGCGCCGCCACGGTAGAAGCCGCCGCGATAGAGCACGGTCCAGATGTCTTCGATATTGCGTGGGTCTTTGCCGATCAGGTAGTCGGACAGTTCTTCAACGGCAGCAGCAACGGTGTGAGCGCGGCCTTCGACCACGGGCTCACCCCAGCCGGTCACGCCCTGGTCGGTCTCGACCTTGAGGAAGCACCAGCGCGGCGGGACGATGAAGGTCGTCAGTTTGGTGATTTTCATCTGTTATCTCTCTTATTAGATGCAGCGCCTGTGGGCGCAAGACTTGATCTCAGCTCAGGGCTTTCCAGGCGGCGACGTAAGCCTGGGCGCGGCTCGCTACCTGATCCACTGTCATGCCCGGTTTGAACAGCCCGGAACCCAGCCCGAACCCCTTGGCGCCGGCGTCGACAAACACCTGCATGTTGTCCGGGGTAATGCCGCCCACCGGCAGCAGCAACGTGCCCGCCGGCAAAACCGCCAGCCACGCCTTGATCACCGCCGGGCCCATTTGCTCGGCGGGAAACAGCTTCAATACATCGGCACCTTCCGCCAGGGCGGCGAAGGCTTCGGTGGGCGTGGCAACGCCCGGCGACAAGAACAGCCCCGCCGCTTTCGCCGCGCGCAGCACCTTGGCATCGCTGTGGGGCATGACGATCACCTGGCCACCGGCCGCCTTGACCTGCTCGACCTGCTCCGGCGTCAACACGGTGCCCGCGCCGATCAGGCAATCGGCGGGCAGGCTGTCGCGCAGGGTACGGATGCTGGTGTACGGGTCCGGCGAATTGAGCGGCACTTCGATCACGCGAAACCCGGCCTGGTACAGCACCTGGCCGACGGCCTGGGCTTCGTCCGGGCGGATACCGCGCAGGATGGCGATCAAACCGTTTTGTGCGAGTGCGTGCTTGAGCATGTCAGGCCTCCGATGCAGGTTGAGTGAGCCCGGCGGCCACGGCCAATTGCCACAGGCCACGTTCGCTGGCCTCTGGCGCAAGGCTGACGTGGCCGAAGCCGCAAAGGGCGAGGGCGCGTTGATAGCGGGTGCAGAGGGCAGCGGCGCCGACCAGGATGATCGGCTGCTGCCTGGCGCGTGCCGGCAGGCCGGCGAGTTCATGGCCGATCAGCAACCCGGAGAGGTAGTCCGGCTGCTGCTCGGGGGTGAGTTCGCCGGTCAGGCCAAGGGTGCGGGTGCTGAACAGGGTGGACAGCACGCCGCGCTGGCCGTCTTGCGACAGCGCCACATGGACGCCACGGTCAAAGGCCTCGGCCTGAAAGTGTTCGGTCGGCCGTTGGGTACGCCCGAGAATGCTGTGTTTGCTCAGCACCGCAAAGACTTCACCGGTCATGAAGGTATCGAAGTGGGTGATGCAGCCATCGACCACCTCGACCCACTTGGAATGGCTGCCCGGCAGGCCGATCAACACCTCGGCAGCGAGGCCTTGCAGCACGCCCAGCACCTGGGTTTCTTCGCCGCGCATCACATTGGGCAAACCGGCCTGTTCGATCACGCCGGGCACGATATGCACATCCACCCCACGCAGGCTGCGCACGCGGTGCAGCGCCTGGCCGAGGCGCGCGACATCCACCGGCGTATGGCGGTAGGCCGCTTCACTCCAGCCCTGGGCACTGCCCACCATGCCGCAGGCGATCACTGGCAAATCGGGCTGGGCGTCGAGCCAATCGCCGCAGGCCGCGTCGAACGCCAGTTCGAAGCCATCGCTGCAATGCACGCCAGCGATGTCCCGGGGCTCGCTGGGCAAATGCATGATCCCGCACGCCAGCGCGCGGTGTTCCAGCACGACGCCTGCCGGGCCGAGTTTGTAAGCACGAAGGGAGCTGGTTCCCCAATCGAGCGCGATCAATTGCGCCTGCATCGCTTCACCTGAGTTCTGAGCGGATGCAGGAATATAAACCTACGCGAGCGAAAGTCTCAATATATAAATATCAATCCCATATTTAGGGATTTAACTTAAGAGAAAGCTGACAAATTCAGTTCCCGCATCGCCCCCATCCAGACCGCGTAGTCGGTGTGATCCTTCAGGTCATCGCCGGTATCGGGGTGCAGGAACACCACCAGCCCGTTGCGATGGATCACCAGCCACGGCAGCACCACGCCGATGTACTCGGGATCGAACGCCAGCTGGCAGCTCCAGTCCGGGTGCGGGCCGACGGGTTTTTCGTGGACACGGCCCATGCGCAGCGGGAACAGTTTGGCGGCGTCTTCGCACAGGGTGCGCGCTTGTTCGATGGTGCTCGCGTCGAAGTAGATATGGGCGTGGTAGCCCTTGATACGTTGCATGACGGACTCCGGATCCAATAAGCGCCAAATCCTAGACCGCAATCGACGGCAGGGCCAGCCCGGTCAACGACTGCGCGCTGCTGGCTTGCTCGGCCAGCAGCCACTCGACAAAGCGCTGCACCAACTGGCCCCGGCGTTTGCGCTGGGGTTGCACGACGTAATAGCCGAAGCGCGAGATCACCGTGTCGCTGACCGGACGGCACAGCCAGTTCTGCTGCAGCAGGTTGTCCACCAGGTGGCGCCAGCCAATGGCCACGCCCTGGCCGGCAATCGCCGCCTGGATCAGCAGGGTGTAGTTGTCGAAACGCAGTTGGCCGGGGGTGGGCGCAGCACTGATGCCCAGTTCGCGGAACACGCCGCTCCAGTCGAACCATTGGCTATTGTTTTCCTGGCGCAAGTGCAGCAACGGGAAATCGTGCAAATTTTGCACAGTCAGTGGCGTGACCTGCTCTTTCAGCCACTGCGGGCTGCACACCGGGAACACTTCCTCATTGAACAGCCACAGGCTCTCGCCTTGCTTGAAACGGCCGTCGCCAAACAGCACCGCCACGTCGATATCGCTGCGCAGGGTGGCGTGGTTGCGCTCGCTGGTCACCAGGCTCACATCGACTTGCGGGTTGGCCTGGTGGAAGCGGTGCAGGCGCGGCATCAGCCAATAGGCGGCGAAGGCAAAGTCGGTGGCCACTTGCAGCACTTCGTGCTGGTCCTGCTGGGTGATGGCACTCAGGCCGGCGTTGATGCTCTGCAAGCCGCCCTGCACAGAGTCGAACAGCAGCGCGCCGGCGTCGGTCAGCTCGATGCCGCGATAGATGCGATCAAACAGGCGGATCGCCAGCTGTTCCTCCAGGCGCTTGATCTGCTGGCTGATGGCCGGCTGGGTGGTGCCCAGCTCCATCGCGGCGGCGGTAAAGCTGCGGTGTCGCGCGGCCGCTTCAAAGGCGCGCAACAGGTCGAGGGACACGTCACCAAGGGCTTCATACATAAGCTGTGCTTATCCTAGACATTGCTTTTCATGGGCTTTACCCCAATTTGCGTGGGCTGCATGCTCATTCGCATAAACACCGCCTATGGAATGCCGACAACCCATGAAGCGCAAGAACATTCTTTTCATCATGGCCGATCAAATGGCCGCGCCGTTGCTGCCGTTCTACGGTTCTTCGCCGATCAAGTTGCCCCATTTGAGCCGCCTCGCCGCACAGGGCGTGGTGTTCGACGCCGCCTATTGCAACAGCCCGTTGTGCGCGCCGTCGCGTTTTACCCTGGTCAGTGGGCAGTTGCCGAGCAAGATCGGCGCCTACGACAACGCGGCCGATTTCCCCGCCGATGTACCGACCTATGCCCACTACCTGCGTCGCCTCGGCTACCGCACGGCGCTGTCGGGCAAGATGCATTTCTGCGGCCCGGACCAGTTGCACGGCTACGAAGAACGCCTGACCAGCGACATCTACCCCGCCGACTACGGCTGGGCGGTGAACTGGGATGAACCGGACGTGCGCCCCAGCTGGTACCACAACATGTCGTCGGTGCTGCAAGCCGGCCCGTGCGTGCGTACCAACCAGCTGGACTTCGATGAAGAGGTGGTGTTCAAGGCCCAGCAGTATCTGTTCGACCATATCCGCGAGGACGGCGACCAGCCGTTCTGCCTGACCGTGTCGATGACCCATCCCCATGACCCTTACACCATTCCCAAGCCGTTCTGGGACCTGTACGACGACGCCGATATCCCATTGCCTACGACGCCAGCGCAAACGGATCTCGACCCGCATTCCCAACGCCTGCTCAAGGTCTACGACCTGTGGGACAAGCCGCTGCCGGTGGATAAGATCCGCGATGCACGCCGCGCCTACTTCGGCGCGTGCAGTTACATCGACAGTAATGTGGGAAAACTCCTGCAAACCCTGGAAGACACCGGCCTGGCCGACGACACCATCATCATTTTCTCCGGTGACCACGGCGACATGCTTGGCGAGCGCGGCCTCTGGTACAAAATGCACTGGTTTGAAATGGCCGCCCGCGTCCCGTTGCTGGTGAGTGCGCCGGGGCAGTTTGCGTCGGGGCGTGTCAGCCAGGCCGTGTCCACCGCCGACCTGTTGCCGACGTTGGTGGAACTGGCCGGCGGCACGCTCGACCCGCGCCTGCCACTGGACGGCCGCTCCCTGGTCCCGCACTTGCAAGGGCAGGGCGGACACGACGAAGTGTTTGGCGAATACATGGCCGAAGGCACGATCAGCCCGCTGATGATGATTCGCCGGGGCGCCTACAAATTCATCTACAGCGAAGACGACCCTTGCCTACTGTTCGATGTCCACAATGACCCGCACGAGCGGGAAAACCTCAGCCAGTCACCGGAACACCGGCCGCTGTTCGAGGCGTTTTTGAAGGAGGCGCGGGCCAAATGGGACATCCCGGCGATCCACCAACAGGTGCTCGCCAGCCAACGCCGCCGTCGCCTGGTGTTTGAAGCACTGACCCAGGGCAAGCTGAAGAGCTGGGATCACCAGCCACTGGTGGACGCCAGTCAGCAGTACATGCGCAACCATATCGACCTCGACGACCTGGAGCGCAAGGCACGTTATCCACAACCCTGCCAAAACCAATAAAACTGAGGGAAGGCCATGCAAAAGTTGACTGTGATACTGGGCATGTTGGCGCTCGGCAGCGCCAATGTGTACGCAGACACAAGCTGTGACACGGTAAAAATGGCCGATCCGGGCTGGAGCGATATCGCCGCGACCAATGCCATCACCGGTTTTCTGCTGACGGGCATGGGCTACAAACCCAAGGTCGATACCCTGGCGGTGCCGATCACTTTTGGCGGGCTCAAGGACGGCCAGGTGGATGTGTTCCTCGGCAACTGGATGCCGGCGCAGCAGGGCTTCTATGACAAGTTCGTCGCCAATGGCGAGGTGGTGCAGTTGGCGAAAAACCTCGACGGCACCGAGTTCACCCTCGCCGTGCCGGACTACGTGTGGGACGCCGGGGTGCATGACTTTGCCGACCTGAACAAGTTTGCCGACAAGTTCGACAAGAAGATCTACGGCATCGGCTCCGGCGCGCCGGCGAATATCTCGTTACAGGAAATCATCAAGAAGAACGACTTCGACCTCGGCCAATGGAAGCTGATCGAGTCCAGCGAACAGGCGATGCTCGCCGAAGTGTCGCGGGCGGTGAAGAAACAGCGCTTCGTCACCTTCCTCGGCTGGACCCCGCACCCGATGAACGTGCAGTTGAAAATGCACTACCTCAAGGGCGGCGAGAAATACTTCGGCGACACCGGCAGCGTGTACACCCTGACCCGCAAGGGGTACGCACAAGCCTGCCCGAACGTAGGAAAACTGCTGACCAACCTGAGTTTCACCCAGGAGATGGAGAACAGCATCATGGCCGAGGTGGCCAACAACAAGGTCAGCAATGCCGAGGCGGCGAAGGCGTGGATCAAGGCGAATCCGGCGGTGTTGGATAAGTGGTTGGAGGGGGTGAAGACCGTGGATGGCAAGGATGCGTTGTCCGCGGTAAAAGCCAAACTCTAAGACCTTTGTGGGAACTGGCTTGTGTGGGAGCTGGCTTGCCTGCGATAGCATCACCTGTGTGTACCTGAAGTACCGCGGTGTCAGCATCGCAGGCAAGCCAGCTCCCACAGGGGCCTGTGTGTGCTGATACCCTGAGTCAAACCTTTCTACCCGAGTCTGCGATGCCCCGGCCCACCCGCCATACCCTCTTCCCCTTCCTGCGCTGGCTACCACGCCAAACCCGCGCCAGCGTCGGCCGGGATGCCATCGTCGGCCTCAGCGGCGCGGTGCTGGCCTTGCCGCAGTCGATTGCCTACGCACTGATCGCCGGCCTCCCACCGGAATACGGGCTGTATGCCGCCATCATCCCGGTGTTGATCGCGTGCCTGTGGGGGTCGTCCTGGCACCTGATCTGCGGCCCCACGGCGGCCATCTCCATCGTGCTGTACGCCAGCGTCAGCCCATTGGCCGTGCCGGGGTCGCAGGACTACATCACCCTGATCCTGTTGCTGACCTTCCTCGCCGGGGTTTTCCAGTGGTTGCTGGGCCTGCTGCGCTTTGGCGCGCTGGTGAATTTCGTCTCCCATTCGGTGGTGCTGGGCTTCACCCTGGGCGCCGCCGTGGTAATTGCCCTGGGGCAGTTGCCCAACTTGTTGGGGCTGGAGCTGCCGAGCCAGGCCACGGCGATCAAGAGTCTGCTGGCGCTGGTGGATCACGGCGGCGAGTGGGACCACGCCTCGCTCGCCCTGGGCCTGGGGACGTTGCTGGTGGGCGCATTGCTCAAATACCTGCTGCCGCGTTGGCCGACGCTGCTGATCGCCTTGGCCCTTGGCAGCCTGGTGGCGTGGCTGTGGCCGGCGATGTTCGGGCATGTGGCACGGGTCAGTTCGTTCGTGGGCAAGCTGCCGCCGTTCAGCCCGCTGCCGATGGACCTGGACATGCTCCTGCGCCTGCTGCCCAGCGCCGTGGCGGTGGGCATGCTGGGGCTGGTGACCAGCCTGTCGATTGCCCGCTCGCTGTCGGCCCGTTCGCAACAATTGCTCGACGCCAACCAGGAAGTCCGTGCGCAAGGCTTATCCAATATCGTCGGCGGATTTTTCTCCGGGTACTTGTCAGCCGGTTCGTTTACCCGCTCCGGTCTCAGCTATGAAGCCGGCGCGTGCTCACCCCTGGCCGGGGTGTTTTCTGCCCTGTGGGTGGCGCTGTTTGCGCTGTTTGGCGCGGCGTTGATCGCCCATATCCCGATCCCGAGCATGGCGGCGAGCATCCTCCTGATTTGCTGGGGGCTGGTGGATCACCGCGGCATTCGCGCCCTGTTTCGCGTGAGCCGCGCCGAGTTTGTGGTGATGGTCCTGACCTGCGTCGCGACCTTGTTGCTGGAGCTGCAAACGGCGATTTATGCGGGGGTGCTGGCGTCGTTGTTTTTCTACCTCAAGCGCACGTCGCAGCCACGGGTGCAGCAGTGGCGCGATGGCGATGAAGATGTATTGCGGGTGGGCGGCTCGATCTTTTTTGGCGCCAGCCATTACCTGCAAGTGCGCCTGCAACGGTTACAGGGCGAGCGGGTGGTGATCGAGGCGCAGCAGATCAACTTTATCGACTATTCCGGGGTGGAGATGTTGCACCAGGAAGCGCGGCGGTTGCGGGGGTTGGGGCGGAGCTTGACGTTGCGCCGGGCCAGGCCGCAGGTCGTGGAGGAATTGAGGAAACTGGAAGGGGCCGAAAAATGCCCCATCCACTTCGAAGACTAGACACGGTTAAAACTGTGGGAGCTGGCTTGCCTGCGATAGCGGTGTATCAGTG
>NZ_ANNV01000024.1 GCF_000346755.1 Pseudomonas sp. CBZ-4
GTGGAGTCAGACTGATAGTCAGCAAGATTATCAGCATCACAAGTTACTCCGCGAGAAATCAAAGATGTAACCAACGATTGCTGAGCCAAGTTTAGGGTTTCTTAAAAACCCAAAGATGTTTGAACTGAAGAGTTTGATCATGGCTCAGATTGAACGCTGGCGGCAGGCCTAACACATGCAAGTCGAGCGGTAGAGAGAAGCTTGCTTCTCTTGAGAGCGGCGGACGGGTGAGTAATGCCTAGGAATCTGCCTGGTAGTGGGGGATAACGTTCGGAAACGGACGCTAATACCGCATACGTCCTACGGGAGAAAGCAGGGGACCTTCGGGCCTTGCGCTATCAGATGAGCCTAGGTCGGATTAGCTAGTTGGTGAGGTAATGGCTCACCAAGGCGACGATCCGTAACTGGTCTGAGAGGATGATCAGTCACACTGGAACTGAGACACGGTCCAGACTCCTACGGGAGGCAGCAGTGGGGAATATTGGACAATGGGCGAAAGCCTGATCCAGCCATGCCGCGTGTGTGAAGAAGGTCTTCGGATTGTAAAGCACTTTAAGTTGGGAGGAAGGGCAGTTACCTAATACGTGATTGTTTTGACGTTACCGACAGAATAAGCACCGGCTAACTCTGTGCCAGCAGCCGCGGTAATACAGAGGGTGCAAGCGTTAATCGGAATTACTGGGCGTAAAGCGCGCGTAGGTGGTTTGTTAAGTTGGATGTGAAATCCCCGGGCTCAACCTGGGAACTGCATTCAAAACTGACTGACTAGAGTATGGTAGAGGGTGGTGGAATTTCCTGTGTAGCGGTGAAATGCGTAGATATAGGAAGGAACACCAGTGGCGAAGGCGACCACCTGGACTAATACTGACACTGAGGTGCGAAAGCGTGGGGAGCAAACAGGATTAGATACCCTGGTAGTCCACGCCGTAAACGATGTCAACTAGCCGTTGGAAGCCTTGAGCTTTTAGTGGCGCAGCTAACGCATTAAGTTGACCGCCTGGGGAGTACGGCCGCAAGGTTAAAACTCAAATGAATTGACGGGGGCCCGCACAAGCGGTGGAGCATGTGGTTTAATTCGAAGCAACGCGAAGAACCTTACCAGGCCTTGACATCCAATGAACTTTCTAGAGATAGATTGGTGCCTTCGGGAACATTGAGACAGGTGCTGCATGGCTGTCGTCAGCTCGTGTCGTGAGATGTTGGGTTAAGTCCCGTAACGAGCGCAACCCTTGTCCTTAGTTACCAGCACGTAATGGTGGGCACTCTAAGGAGACTGCCGGTGACAAACCGGAGGAAGGTGGGGATGACGTCAAGTCATCATGGCCCTTACGGCCTGGGCTACACACGTGCTACAATGGTCGGTACAGAGGGTTGCCAAGCCGCGAGGTGGAGCTAATCCCATAAAACCGATCGTAGTCCGGATCGCAGTCTGCAACTCGACTGCGTGAAGTCGGAATCGCTAGTAATCGCGAATCAGAATGTCGCGGTGAATACGTTCCCGGGCCTTGTACACACCGCCCGTCACACCATGGGAGTGGGTTGCACCAGAAGTAGCTAGTCTAACCTTCGGGAGGACGGTTACCACGGTGTGATTCATGACTGGGGTGAAGTCGTAACAAGGTAGCCGTAGGGGAACCTGCGGCTGGATCACCTCCTTAATCGACGACATCAGCTGCTCCATAAGTTCCCACACGAATTGCTTGATTCATTGAAGAAGACGATAAAGAAGCAGCCCGAAATTGGGTCTGTAGCTCAGTTGGTTAGAGCGCACCCCTGATAAGGGTGAGGTCGGCAGTTCGAATCTGCCCAGACCCACCAATTTTGTGTGGGAAACGCCTGTAGAAATACGGGGCCATAGCTCAGCTGGGAGAGCGCCTGCCTTGCACGCAGGAGGTCAACGGTTCGATCCCGTTTGGCTCCACCACTACTGCTTCTGTTTGTTGAAAGCTTAGAAATGAGCATTCCATCGTGATGATGGTGAATGTTGATTTCTAGTCTTTGATTAGATCGTTCTTTAAAAATTTGGGTATGTGATAGAAAGATAGACTGAACGTTACTTTCACTGGTAACGGATCAGGCTAAGGTAAAATTTGTGAGTTACTCAGTTTTGAGTATTATCGAATTTTCGGCGAATGTTGTCTTCACAGTATAACCAGATTGCTTGGGGTTATATGGTCAAGTGAAGAAGCGCATACGGTGGATGCCTTGGCAGTCAGAGGCGATGAAAGACGTGGTAGCCTGCGAAAAGCTTCGGGGAGTCGGCAAACAGACTTTGATCCGGAGATGTCTGAATGGGGGAACCCAGCCATCATAAGATGGTTATCTTACGCTGAATACATAGGCGTAAGAGGCGAACCAGGGGAACTGAAACATCTAAGTACCCTGAGGAAAAGAAATCAACCGAGATTCCCTTAGTAGTGGCGAGCGAACGGGGACTAGCCCTTAAGTGGCTTTGAGATTAGCGGAACGCTCTGGAAAGTGCGGCCATAGTGGGTGATAGCCCTGTACGCGAAAATCTCTTAGTCATGAAATCGAGTAGGACGGAGCACGAGAAACTTTGTCTGAATATGGGGGGACCATCCTCCAAGGCTAAATACTACTGACTGACCGATAGTGAACTAGTACCGTGAGGGAAAGGCGAAAAGAACCCCGGAGAGGGGAGTGAAATAGATCCTGAAACCGTATGCGTACAAGCAGTGGGAGCCCACTTTGTTGGGTGACTGCGTACCTTTTGTATAATGGGTCAGCGACTTATTTTCAGTGGCGAGCTTAACCGAATAGGGGAGGCGTAGCGAAAGCGAGTCTTAATAGGGCGTCTAGTCGCTGGGAATAGACCCGAAACCGGGCGATCTATCCATGGGCAGGTTGAAGGTTGGGTAACACTAACTGGAGGACCGAACCGACTACCGTTGAAAAGTTAGCGGATGACCTGTGGATCGGAGTGAAAGGCTAATCAAGCTCGGAGATAGCTGGTTCTCCTCGAAAGCTATTTAGGTAGCGCCTCATGTATCACTGTAGGGGGTAGAGCACTGTTTCGGCTAGGGGGTCATCCCGACTTACCAAACCGATGCAAACTCCGAATACCTACAAGTGCCGAGCATGGGAGACACACGGCGGGTGCTAACGTCCGTCGTGAAAAGGGAAACAACCCAGACCGTCAGCTAAGGTCCCAAAGTTATGGTTAAGTGGGAAACGATGTGGGAAGGCTTAGACAGCTAGGAGGTTGGCTTAGAAGCAGCCACCCTTTAAAGAAAGCGTAATAGCTCACTAGTCGAGTCGGCCTGCGCGGAAGATGTAACGGGGCTCAAACCATACACCGAAGCTACGGGTATCACGTAAGTGATGCGGTAGAGGAGCGTTCTGTAAGCCTGTGAAGGTGAGTTGAGAAGCTTGCTGGAGGTATCAGAAGTGCGAATGCTGACATGAGTAACGACAATGGGTGTGAAAAAC
>NZ_ANNV01000025.1 GCF_000346755.1 Pseudomonas sp. CBZ-4
GGCAGAACAGCCTCTACTGGGTCAGTTTTCGGTCAGCGGCAACAAGCATGGACGTTATCCGAGACTTGCTCGATGCATGCAAGGCATTCGGCTAGTGGCCAGGTAAGCCAGGCGTCGGATGTGATTTTTATTTCGAGCGCATCAAGCTTTCTTACCTGCGATGCAACGTTTTCCATGAGAACGGTGCTTGAACTGCCCAATTCATTTTCTGTGTTACTTATTTTTGCTAAAGCGCGGACTTTTTCGATCTTGCCTTTGAGCTCTGAAATGATGCACTCATCGTGTAAAATCACCTTGAATAGCCTTTCAATCCCGACTTCAACATGATCTTCAGGATGAAACCTTTCATCGAGAGACTTTACAGCCCAGTCGACTTTTTCTGATAACCAAGTCGGTGAGAATTCCGTGTCCCCAAACCAGTATCTTCTCAGGCCTTCGGCATTTGATAGCGAGAGTCGGTGAGTCAGGTCTGAGGCAGTCCAAGGAACAAACTCCACTGTTTGACCCGATGGAACATAGGATGTCCATTTTTCCTTATGGGCCTCCCAGTGTTCCCAGCCTCTTTTGCCGCTACTCTTTTTTCCGGTTTTATCCGTCAGATCACAGGCTAAGACCACAACATATTTGGTTAACGATGGATGTGACTGAAGGGCGCGTTTAACGGAGTCGTCAATATTGGCCCAATCAATGTCACCTGCTTTTAGATAGTATTTTGCTTGGTATCCAATTTCGCTCCCGTCGCTGAGCAACCAGTAAGCCTCGATGCCCCCATCGCCCCCTGCACCTTCTATTCGCCTAAATTCAGCGTCAGCGGCTGGTGGTTCACGCCGTGCAAGCTGGCAAACGAGCTCTTCAAAGGCGAGGCGCTGTCCTGAATCCATGCCTCTGATGCGTCTGTAATCCATGTTGCGTCCGTTGCGAGAAGTGATAGTCGTAATGGCAGATTGCCTATGTCGAGTGTATAGGTTTCCAGGCGAATCCGGAGCGGCTTGCCCACGAGGGCCTCTGCTTTCGCTTGGGACAATGTGATTGAAATAGGGGGGCTTCACGCTAGCCATGAACGTTGGCCGGAGCTGCCAATTTCCTCCGAGGCTCACAGGGCAAAGCCTAGAGAAAATATTCATCGAGTGTGGGGGTAAGTTCTTGTTTTTATGAGCGTAATGTGCAATTATAATCATGCACTCTGAGACGAGCGGGACTTTGCTAAAGAACGCAATCGTAGTGTGCATAATGTGAGTCGCATGAACGGGTTCGGCCTGCCGTACAACACCGCCGCGCTGGCGTTGCTCACCCATATGCTGGCCCAGCAGTGCGACCTGATCCCCCACGAGATCATCGTCACCACTGGCGACACCCATGCGTACAGCAACCATATGGAACAGATCCAGACCCAGCTGGCGCGCACGCCGAAGAAGCTGCCGGAGCTGGTGATCAAGCGCAAGCCTGCGTCGATTTACGATTACAAATTTGAAGACTTCGAAATCGTCGGTTACGACGCTGATCCAAGCATCAAGGCTGACGTCGCCATCTAAAAGGCTGCCTCGGCCATAAGCCATAAACTGTGGGAGCTGGCTTGCCTGCGATGGCGGTGGATCAGCAACATTGATGTTGCCTGACACTCAGCTATCGCAGGCAAGCCAGCTCCCACAGTTTGATTGGGTTTTCACCCCAGGTTAGTGGCCGTGGCTTCTGCCCACATGGGAAGGCTCGGCCTCACTGGCTGCCACGCTCCCGCTCACTTCAAGCCGCTGCAAAATCCCGCACTGCTCCCCGCCGCCACAACGCTGGCGCAAGTCCAGCAACTGTTCCTGCAACACCAACAACCCATCGATCCGCGCCTTGACGTGCTGGATATGCTCGTCGATCAACGCATTCACGCTTTCACACTGGTCCTGAGGACTGTCGCGCAATCCCAGCAAGCTGCGGATTTCTTCCAGGGTCATGTCCAGGCTGCGGCAGTTGCGGATAAAGACCAGCCGCTCGGTGTGCGCCTGGGTGTACACGCGGTAATTGGCGTCGGTACGTGCCGGAGGTGGCAGCAGGCCTTCCTTCTCGTAATAACGGATGGTTTCCACCGGGCAGTCGGTCAGTTTCGCCAGTTCGCCGATCTTCATCGCAGCAATCTCCAAATGGGTGCTTGACCCTATAGTGGCTACAGGGTCTTTACTTGGCAACAGGCACCTCTACGGACGCGACAGAATGAGCGATTCCATCCACACCCCGCATAAACACGAGCACAACCATGATCACGGCGAGAAAAAACTCACGCCTGTGCATAACCACGCTGGCTCCTGCTGTTCCGGCAGCGCGGCCCCGGCCAAGGTGACGCTCAACGAAGCGCCCACCGCCGGCTCCCGCCTGAGCACGTTCCGCATCGAAGCCATGGACTGCCCCACCGAGCAGACGCTGATCCAGAACAAACTGGGCAAGCTCGCCGGCGTGCAGCAGCTGGAATTCAACCTGATCAACCGCATCCTTGGCGTCACCCACGACCTGCCGAGCACCGCGCCGATCATCGACGCGATCAAAGCTATCGGCATGCAGGCCGATCCCATCGAAGAAGGCACCCCGGCTGCCGCCCCGCCCGCGAAGAAACACTGGTGGCCGCTGGCGTTGTCCGGCATCGGCGCGTTGGGCGCCGAAGTGCTGCACTTCACAGGCGCCGCACCGACCTGGGTGATTGCACTGGTGGCGCTGGTGTCGATCCTCAGTGGCGGCCTCACCACCTATAAAAAGGGCTGGATTGCCCTGAAGAACCTCAACCTCAATATCAACGCGCTGATGAGCATCGCGGTCACCGGCGCGGTGCTGATTGGCCAGTGGCCGGAAGCGGCGATGGTGATGTTCCTGTTCACCGTCGCCGAGTTGATCGAAGCCAAGTCCCTGGACCGTGCGCGCAACGCCATCAGCGGCTTGATGCAGATGACCCCGGAAAAGGCCACGGTGCAGCAGGCGGACGGTTCGTGGGCTGAACAGGAAGTCAAAAGCATTGAACTTGGCGCCATCGTGCGGGTAAAGCCCGGCGAGCGCATCGGCCTGGACGGTGAGGTAACCGCTGGCCAGTCCACCATCGACCAGGCGCCGATCACCGGTGAAAGCCTGCCGATTGAAAAGACCGTCGGCGATAAAGTCTTCGCCGGCACTATCAACCAGGCGGGCTCGCTGGAGTACAAGGTCACCGCAGCGGCCAACAATTCCACCCTGGCGCGGATCATCCACGCCGTGGAGCAGGCCCAGGGCGCCCGCGCGCCGACCCAGCGCTTTGTCGACAGCTTCTCGAAGATCTACACCCCGGCGGTGTTCCTGTTTGCCCTCGGTGTGGCCCTGATTCCGCCGCTGTTCATGGCCGGCGCGTGGTTCGACTGGATCTACCGCGCCCTCGTCCTGCTGGTGGTCGCGTGCCCGTGTGCGTTGGTGATCTCCACCCCGGTGACCATCGTCAGCGGCCTCGCGGCAGCGGCGCGCAAAGGCATCCTGATCAAGGGCGGCGTGTACCTGGAGGGCGGCTACAAGCTCGACTACCTGGCCCTCGACAAGACCGGCACCATCACCCACGGCAAGCCGGTGCAAACCGATTACCTGGCGTTGTTCCCCAACGTCGAAGACAGCGCACCGGCCCTGGCCGCCAGTTTGGCCGGGCGCTCCGACCACCCGGTGTCCCTGGCCATCGCCAGCGCGGCTGTGGATAAAAACCTGCCGAGCCACGTTGTGGATAACTTCGCGGCCCTGGCCGGTCGCGGTGTGCGCGGTGATATCAACGGCGAAACCTACCACCTGGGCAACCACCGCCTGGTGGAAGACCTCGGCCTGTGCTCGCCGGAGCTGGAAGAAAAGCTCTTCGCCCTGGAAAAACAAGGCAAGTCCGTGGTGCTGCTGCTCGACAAGTCCGGCCCGCTGGCGCTGTTCGCCGTGGCCGACACGGTCAAGGACAGCAGCCGCGAAGCCATCCAGCAGCTGCATGAGCTGGGGATCAAGACCCTGATGCTCACCGGCGACAACACCCACACCGCCCAGGCGATTGGTGCCCAGGTCGGCATCGACCAGGCCCGTGGCGACCTGCTGCCCACCGACAAACTGCAAGCCATCGAAACCCTCTACGGCCAAGGCCATCGCGTCGGCATGGTCGGCGACGGTATCAACGACGCCCCGGCCCTGGCCCGCGCCGAGATCGGTTTTGCCATGGCTGCAGCGGGCACCGACACCGCCATCGAGACCGCCGACGTGGCGCTGATGGACGATGACCTGCGCAAGATTCCCGCATTCATTCGGCTGTCGAGGCAAACGTCGAGTATCCTCAAGCAGAACATCGCCCTGGCGCTGGTGATCAAGGCGATCTTCCTGGCCGTGACCTTCCTGGGCATGGCCACCATGTGGATGGCGGTGTTCGCCGACATGGGCGTGAGTTTGCTGGTGGTGTTCAATGGCCTGCGCCTGCTGCGCAAATGAGGATGAGAGGGTGGTGTGCTGAGTGCTGAGTTAAAGGCGTTTTTCATGGTCGCGCGACTGGGCAGCATTACCCAGGCGGCGAAAAAACTCGGCCTCAGCCAGCCCACCGTCACCACGCAGATCCGCAACCTGGAAAGCCAGTACGGCGTCGAGCTGTTCTACCGTGGCGGGCGCCGCCTCACCGTCAGCGACGAGGGCGCGCGGCTGCTGCCGATGGTCAAGGCGCTGTTGCAGCAGGAAGCGGACATCGAGTTTTTCCTGCGCAACAACGGCCAGGTCCAGGGCGCCTTGCGCATTGCCGCGACGGCGCCGTATTACATCCTCGACCTGGTCAAAGCCTTTCGCGAACGCCTGCCGCAAGTGGAAGTGTCGGTGGAAATCGGCAACTCCCAGCAGGTGCTCGAAGCGCTGGACGATTACCGCGTCGATGTCGCCGCGTCCTCGCAACTGCTGGAAGACCCGCGCCTGATCCGCCGCGTACTCGGCACCGACCCGTTGGTGCTGGCGGTGCATCGCGACCATCCCCTGGCCAAGCTCGACCATGTGCCTCTCGGCGCGCTGGCCGGGCACACCTTGTTGATGCGCGAAGCGGGCTCGACCACGCGGCGGCTGACGGAAGAGATGTTGCAGGGCGCCAACGTGAGTTACGGGCCGCTGCTGGAAATCGGTAGCCGCGAGTCGATCCGCGAGGCGGTGCTGCGCAATATCGGCATCAGCATCATTGCCCGCCAGGAAGTGCCCCATGACCCGCAGTTGCGCGTGCTGACCATCGAGAATGCGCCACAGATCCCGGAGTATTTGTACTGCCTCAAGGAAAGAAAGGGCGCGCGGTTGCCGGCGGCGTTTCTGGGGTTGGCGCAGGAAATGTCGCCCCTCTGAAATGGGTGGGTGGCCTTCAGGCCGCTATCGCAGGCACGCCAGCTCCCACATTTTGACCGTGTGAACCCGATCAAGTGTGGGAGCGGGCTTGCCCGCGATGAGGCCCGCCCAGACTACCCATATCCCCAAATCCACCAATACCACTATCACCACCTTTTGCCTTCCTGCCACACCAGCGACGCATTGCCTGCCTAGCATGGCCTTCATCCGTTTGATGAGGTGCCTTGCATGAACACTGCCCTGACCCAACCCGGCGCACCGATGAAGGTGCGCAATGTCCAGAAACGCTTCGGCGCCTTCACGGCGCTGGACAACGTGTCCCTGGACGTCGCTGCCGGTGAGCTGGTGTGCCTGCTGGGCCCGTCCGGCTGTGGCAAGACCACCTTGTTGCGCTGCATCGCCGGCCTGGAACGCCAGGACAGCGGTGAACTTTACCTGGGCAACCGCGACGTTTCCCTGCTGCCACCCCAGGCGCGGGACTACGGCATCCTGTTCCAGTCCTACGCGCTGTTTCCCAACCTCACCGTCGAAGCGAACATCGGCTACGGCCTCACCGGCAGTGGCCGCGACGAAGTGCGCCAGCGCGTCGGGCAGATGCTGGAACTGGTGGGCCTGCTGGGCAGTGAAAAGAAATACCCCGGCCAACTCTCCGGTGGCCAGCAACAGCGTGTGGCCCTGGCCCGCGCCTTGGCGCCGGCACCGTCGTTGTTGCTGCTGGATGAGCCGATGTCGGCCCTCGACGCCCGGGTGCGGGAGCACCTGTGCACCGAGCTGCGCCAACTGCAACGGCGCCTGGGCATCACCACCCTGATGGTGACCCACAACCAGGACGAGGCCATGTTGATGGCCGACCGCATCGCCGTGATGAACAACGGCAAGGTCGAGCAATACGCCACGCCCCAGGAAATCTACGACCGCCCGGCCACGCCGTTTGTGGCGGAGTTTGTCGGCCAGGGCAACTGGCTGCCCTTCAGCCGCAACAGCGCCAGCCATGCCCAGGTCGGCGGGATGAACATGCGCCTGGCCGATGATGCTGGCGTGGCCAAGTCCGGGCGCCTGTTCTGCCGCCCGGAAGCCATCAGCGTCAACCCGCCGGTGCATGAAGAAAACCTGTTCCCGGCCAAGGTCCGCGAGATCACCTTTCTCGGCAACCGCTGCCGCATGAGCTTCGAACTGGAGCAACTTCCCGGCCATGCATTGCTCGCCGAACTGGCCCCGGAAGCCATGCCACGCCTGGGCGCCCAGGACATCTGGGTGGCCTTGCCGCCGCGCAGCCTGCAGGTGTTTGCCTGAGATGGGCGCTGTCATGACCTTGCCGGCCGCGCGCCAGGCGTCCCGTGCCGAACTCGGCGACCGCCTGTTTGTGGTCGGCGGCAAACTACTGTGGCTGTGCTTGCTGGGCGTCGCCGTCTTGCTGCCGTTGCTGGCGATCTTCTGGCGCGGTTTCAGCAGCGAAGCCGGGCAGGGCGGTGGTCTGGTTGCTGCCCGAGAATTGATCACCAGCGCCAACTTCCACTGGCTGCTCGGCAATAGCCTGAAAGTTTCCCTCAGCGTCGCAGCCATTGTCGTACCGCTGGCCTACCTGTTTGCCTACGCGCTGCAACGCACGCTGATTCCCGGCAAGGCGATCTGGCGCGGCCTGTCCCTGCTGCCACTGATGGCACCGTCGATGCTGCCGGGGATTGCGCTGGTGTACCTGTTCGGCAATCAGGGCATGTTGCGCGGCGTGCTCTCGGAGAATATCTACGGCTTCTGGGGCATCGTGCTCGGCGAAGTGATCTACACCTTCCCACACGCCCTGATGATCCTGCTGTCGGCGCTGTCCCTGGCGGATGCGCGTCTGTTCGACGCCGCTTCCAGCATGGGCGCCAGCCCGGCCCGGGCGTTTCGCAGCATCACCTGGCCGGCCACGCGTCAGGCGGTGTTCGCGGCGTTCTGCCTGGTGTTCACCCTGACCATCACCGACTTCGGCGTGCCCGTGGTGGTGGGCGGTGATTATCAAGTGCTGGCCCTGGAAGCCTACAAGGCAGTGGTCGGCCAGCAGCAGTTCGGTCGCGGCGCGTTGATCGGCATGGTGTTGCTGCTGCCGGCGCTGTTCAGCTTTGGTGTGGATGCGTGGCTGCGCCGCCGTCACGGCGATGCCATGAGCGGCCGCGCGCAAGTATTCCAGCCAGTGCCATCACGCGTCAGAGACGCCTGCTACCTGGCCATCGTCCTGCTGATCTGCGCCGTCTTGCTGCTGGTGTTCGGCATGGCGGTGTACTCCTCGCTGGTGAAGTTCTGGCCGTACAACCTGTCGCTGTCGCTGAACCACTACCAGTTCGAAGACACCGCCGGCGGCGGTTGGCTGGCCTACCGCAACAGCCTGACCATGGCCTTGTGCACCGCGTTGATTGGCAGTGTGCTGATCTTCACCGGCGCCTACCTGATGGAAAAGACCAAGGGCCAGAAGGGCCTCAACCTCGCGCTGCGTATGCTCAGCTTCGTGCCGATGGCCGTGCCGGGGTTGGTGCTGGGCCTGGGCTACGTGTTCTTTTTCAACCTCAACGGCAACCCGCTGCATGTGTTCTACGGGACCATGACCCTGCTGGTGGTGTGCACCATTGCGCACTACCTGACCACCGCACAGATGACCGCCACCACCGCGTTGCGCCAACTGGACGCCGAGTTCGAAGCCGCCGCGCTGTCCCTCAAGGCGCCGCTGTACCGCCATTACCTGAAAGTCACGGTGCCGATCTGCCTGCCGGCGTTGCTGGACATCGTGCGCTACCTGTTTGTGTCGGCGATGACCACCGTGTCTGCCGCGATCTTCCTCTACAGCCCCGACACCATCCTCGCCGCCGTCGCCGTGTTGAACATGGACGACGCCGGCAACGTGGGCGGTGCGGCGGCCATGTCGACCCTGATCCTGTTCACCTCGGCCGGCGTCTCGCTGCTGCTGGCGTGGGCTTCACGTGGCGCACTGCGTCGCTCCCAAGCCTGGCGCCAGACCGCGCCCGGCCAATAATCCCGATAGGAGGTGTTCCATGTTCAAGCCCCTGGCGCTGGTCGCTGCCGTACTGTCTGCATTCAGCCTGAATGCCTTCGCCAAGACCGACCTCACCGTGTACACGGCCCTCGAAACCGAGCAGTTGAAGACCTACAAGCAGGCGTTTGAAAAGGCTAACCCGGACATCGAGATCAAGTGGGTGCGTGATTCCACCGGCATCATCACCGCCAAGCTCTTGGCCGAGAAAGACCGCCCGCAAGCCGACGCGGTCTGGGGCCTGGCCGCCTCCAGCCTGGCGATCCTCGACCAGCAAGGCATGCTGGACAACTACGCACCCAAGGACCTGGACAAGATCGGCAAGAACTACCGCGACCCCGCCAACCCACCGGCCTGGGTGGGCATGGACGTCTGGGCTGCGACCATCTGCTTCAACACCGTCGAAGCCGAGAAGCAGGGCCTGAGCAAACCCGTGAGCTGGCAGGACCTGACCAAGCCTGAGTACAAGGGCAAGATCGTCATGCCCAACCCGGCCTCGTCCGGCACCGGCTTCCTGGACGTGAGCGCCTGGTTGCAGACCTACGGCGAGAAGCAAGGCTGGCAGTACATGGACGACCTGCACCAGAACATCGGCCAATACGTTCACTCCGGTTCCAAGCCCTGCAAGCTGGCGGCGTCGGGTGAGTTCCCGATCGGCATTTCCTTTGAATACCCGGCCGTGCAGCTGAAACGCCAGGGTGCGCCGCTGGACATCATCCTGCCGAAAGAAGGCCTGGGTTGGGACATTGAAGCCACGGCGATCATGAAGGGCACGGCCCATGCCGACGCGGCCAAGAAGCTCGCCGACTTCTCTGCCAGCGCTGCAGCAATGGATTTGTACAAGGACAACTTCGCCGTCCTCGCCCAGCCGGGGATTGCCAAGCCACAGACCGAATTGCCGGCTGACTATGAGCAGCGCTTGATCCAGAACGACTTTGCCTGGGCGTCGAAGAATCGCGACAGCATCCTGACCGAGTGGCGCAAGCGCTATGACGGCAAGTCGGAGAAGGTTGCCGGTCAGTAAGGTTTTCGTTAGGGCTACTGGCCTCATCGCAGGCAAGCCAGCTCCCACATTTTGACTTGTGAATACCTTCAAATGTGGGAGCTGGCTTGCCTGCGATAGCGGTCTCAAGTACAGGAACAGCACAACATGACACACCCCACCGACCTGCTAATAGTCGGCGCCGGCATCCTCGGCCTGTCCCATGCCTATGCCGCCGCCAAGCGCGGCCTCAAGGTCAAGGTTTTCGAACGCAGCGCGACACCGTTGGGCGCCTCGGTGCGCAACTTCGGCCAGGCCCTGGTCACCGGCCAGCCACCGGGCCCGATGCTCGACCTGGCGCGGGAAAGCCGCGAGATCTGGGGCCACTGGGCCCAGGTCGCCGGCTTGCAACTCAAGCGCAACGGCTCGTACCTGTTTGCCCGCTCCGAGGCCGAAGAGCATCTGCTGGAAGCCTTCTGCGCCGGTCGCGCCAAGGAGCACGGCTACCACGTCGAACTGCTGCAAGGCGCCGCGCTGAATGACCTGTACGGCGGCCAGTTCCGCCATCACCGCGCCGCGCTGCATGGCCGCGACGATCAGCAGCTGTATTCGCGCGAAGCGATCCCGGCGTTGATCCACTACCTGCGCAACGAATTGCAGGTGGAGTTTCACTTTTCCACCCTGGTGCGCGACGTCGAGCCCGGCCAGGTCCACACCACGGCGGGTAGCTTTCGTGGCGAGCAGATCATCGTCTGCTCCGGGCATGACTACCAAACCCTGCTGGCCGACGCGATGGCCACGCTCAACCCGAGCATCTGCCGCCTGCAAATGCTGCGCGCACGGCCGGCAATCAACCTGAACCTGCAACACGCGTTGCTCACCGGTTTGAGTTGCGTGCATTACGGCGCCTTTGCCGACCTGCCCGAGGCCGCCGCCGTGCAGGCGCACATCCTGCGCGAAGCACCGCACCTGCATGAACACGGCATCCACTTGCTGATCAGCCCCACGCCCCATGGCGAACTGATCATCGGCGACTCCCACGACTACGGCAGCGACGCCTCGCCGTTCAATGCCGAAAGGGTCGATGACTGGATGATCGAGCTGGCGCAGCAGACCCTGGGTTGCAAGATCCAAGTGGTCGAGCGCTGGCAGGGCGTGTACGGCTCGCGCGGGCCGGGGCCGTTTTCGTTCCTGCGGGTGGCATCCGGGGTGAGCGCGGCATTGATGCACACCGGTGTGGGCATGAGCGTCGGGCCGGCGCTGGCCGAGCGCAATATCAGCCTGTTGTGGGGCGCAGCGTGATGAGCCCGGAACAGGCGATTGCCGAGGTGTTCGGCTTGTATGAGCGGTACGGCACGGAGGATTACATCGGCGAGCCGGTGTCGCAGATCGAGCACATGTCCCAGGCCGCGCAGTGGGCGATGGCCGAAGGCTTTGATGATGAAGTGGTGCTGGCGGCGTTTTTCCACGACATCGGCCATCTGTGCGGCCAGGGCGGCGAGAACATGGGCGGTTATGGCGTGGTCAGCCATGAGCGTTTGGGCGCGGATTACCTGCGCCGCGCGGGGTTCAGCGAGCGCATGGCCAAGCTCGTGGAATACCACGTGCAGGCCAAGCGCTACCTGACGTTCAGCCAGCCGGACTACTACGCCCGCCTGAGTGAAGCCAGCCGGCGCACCTTGGGTTACCAAGGCGGCGTGATGAGCGCCGAAGAGGCCCACGCGTTTGAACAGGACCCTCTGTGTGCCGTGAGTGTGCGCATGCGTTATTGGGATGAGCAGGCCAAGGCAATGCACGTACCGGTGCTCGACCTTGAACTGCTCAAGGCCAAGGCGCGGCAGGTGCTGGCGGCTTAGGTTTCGTCGAGGCGCTGGGCCAGGGCTTCGATCTGTTCCTGGCGCTCGGCCTGGCTGAGCTTGGCGTGGGGGTTGAGGGACGACCACTGCGGATGGGCGCGCGCCTTGTGCAGCGCGTCCGGCAACTTGCCTTCGCGCCAGCTTTTGTCCTGGGGCGTGTCGACCTTGATGCTGTGCATCGCCGCATGCCCGCGCTGGTTCAGGGCCCTGAGCAACTGGCGCTGGCGCAGGGCGAGCAGGCGCAGCACGCCGTCGTCCACGGTCAGCTCGCGCTGGCCCTTGATCTTGCCGAGCAGGCGGCCGCCATAGCTGCGCGCGGTTTGCAGCGCGCCACCGGCAATCGCCCCGGCCAGGGCGGCGGCGCCCAGGGTCAAGCCGCCGACCAGCAGATCCACACCGGCCCCGGCCGCCGCGCCTGCGGCGATCCCGCCGCCGACGCGCACGCCGAGTTGCTTGAGGGTTTCCGGGTTGAACAGGTCATCGCCCCAGCGACCGTCCAGCAGCGGCAAGTCGCTGGCGGCGGCGTCTTGCGGGCGGAAGCCGAACAGTTTGAGCAGGGCTTCCACACACTTCTGTTCACGCTGGCGCACGGCTTTGCGCAGCTCGTTGACGGCTTGCGGTTCGTCCTCGGGCACCACGCTGCGCCGGCATGCGGCGCAGTCGATCAGCAGCTCGGCGATCAAGCGTGCAGCGCTTTGCTGACGGGCTTGGCGTTGGGCTTCTTGATCAAGAATCAGCCGCTCCAATTGTGGTCGCGCGCTTTCCAGCAGCAGGGCGAGGCTTTCATACAGGCGCCGCTCGCCGTCTTCCGGTGGCGCGACGCTGTCGAAACGCACCAGCGCATGCAGGCCCAGGCGAGCCAGGGCTTCGCGCCAGTCCGGCTCGCGGTGGTCGCTGCTGCTGACAAAGTTGAGCACCGGCAGCAACGGCTTGCCGCAACTGGCCAGCACTTGCAGCTCGTCGCGGTACTTGGCCAGCACCGGCTCGCGGGCGTCGATCACATACAGGCCGGCGTCCGAGGCCAGCAGTTGGCGCAGCACCTTGGCTTCCTGTTCGAAACGCTGGCGCGCTTCGCTGCCTTCCAGGAACCGCGCCAGGCGCGCCGGGCCGTCGAGGCGCTCGCCCGGGCGGTCCAAACGTTCGAGGTAGTCGAGCAGGGCGATGGCATCTTCCAGGCCGGGGGTGTCGTACAGCTCCAGCAAGGCTTCGCCGTCCACCGACAGGCGCGCCCCTTCGACATGCCGCGTGGTGCTGGGGCGATGGGACACTTCGCCAAAGCCCACGTCGCGGGTCAGCGTGCGCAGCAGCGAAGTCTTGCCGACATTGGTGTGGCCGACCACGGCGAGTTTCAGTGGTTTAGTCATGCCCGGTCTCCAGCCAGTTCAGCGGCGCGCAGTCGGCGAAGGGCAGTTCCAGCTGTTGCAGCGCGGTGTGCCAGTCGCCCAGGCGTTCGGCGTCCAGCGCCTGGCCGTGGGGTGCTTGCAGCAGCCACACGCGGGTTGCGCTGGCGCTGCGCGCGAGTTCGGCGATCAACGCCAGGCTGCCGCGGTCCGGCGAGCGCCGTGGGTCGCAGGCGATGGCCAGGCGCGCGGGCGGGAAGCGCGTGAGTTGCTCCAGCAGCTTGTGGCGCGATTCGCGGCTGTCGAGGATGCCCGCATCTTTGACGTTGGCCGGCAGCTTGGGCGGCCACGGGTGTTGATCGTCCAGTTCGATGGCCACCAGCAGGGCGCCGGCGCTTTCCAGTTCGCTGACGCCGCTGCTGACCTGAGGCAGTTGGTCCGGGGCGGCGTCGCTGACGCCAAGGCGTTCGCTGCTGGGCATCAGGCGTTCGCGCAGTTGGCTGTAGCCGGGCAGGTTGAGGTCCAGGTGCAGGGCGGCGCGCCCGCGTTGCCAGCGCCACAGGCAGAGCAGGGCGAGGATCAGGCGCGGCAGCAGGCCGTAGACCAGCAGCACGCCGACCAGCCACGCGGCCCAGGACTGGCGGGCGCTTTCGATATTCAAGGCGGAGTCGCCGCTGGCGCGGATCATTTCGACCGTCGGCACATTGAAGCCGAGCAGGGTGGGCAGGCTGCCCAGGGCCTGGGTCGCGGCGACGAAGGTGTCGGCGCTGAGGATGGTGGTTTCCCACACGAAGCCGTAGCGGCGGGTGGCGAGCAGCATCAGCAGAATCACCAGCGCACTGAGCAAGGCCAGCAGCCACAGGCTGTTGACCAGCACACCCACGGCCCAGCGATTGAGTTTTTGCCGTTGCAGCAGCAACAGCAGCGCCGGCGCCAGTTGCGCGGCCTTGGCGTCGCGGGCGAGCTTTTCGCTGAGCCACAACCACAAGCGCCCGAGGCTGGCGCCGTGTTCGCCGGCAAACAGCAGGCCCAGGGCCCAGCTTATTAGCAGGATCAGGTTCAAGCCGAGCAGGCTGCCCAATGCCCAGAACACATTCACCGGGGCCAGGCCATTGCCCATGGCGGCGAAGGCCAGGCCCGCGCCGCTGAGCACGGCGACGACCGCCAGCAACACCAGCGCCAGGCGTGCGCCTTGCAGCCAGCGGGTCAGGGCGGAGGTCAAACCATCGCGCTCGGCCAGGTGCAGGGCGCGCCGCTGGATGCGCGTCGGCAGGTCGCCCCCGGCCGCGCGGGCCAGGCGGTTGGCTTCCTGGTCTTCCAGGTTGCCGGCGTGTTCTTCGCGCAGGCGTACTGTTTCCGTCAGCCAGAGTGTGTGCAGGGGAGTCACGCGCCGTCCTGTTGTGTGAGTGAGCCTGGAGCATAACCCCTGGCTCGTGGCTCTGGTATTCTCGTCGCCATGAAAAAAACTCTCCCTTTAAGCCTGATCGCAGCCCTCGGTGAAAACCGCGTGATCGGCGTCGACAACAGCATGCCCTGGCATTTGCCGGGGGATTTCAAATATTTCAAGGCCACCACGCTTGGCAAGCCGATCATCATGGGGCGCAAGACCTGGGACTCCCTCGGTCGACCGTTGCCGGGGCGCTTGAACATTGTGGTCAGCCGTCAGACCGATCTGGCGCTTGAAGGTGCGGAAGTTTTTCCGTCGCTGGAAGCGGCGGTTGAGCGCGCTGAAGCGTGGGCACTGGAGCAGGGCGTGGATGAGCTGATGCTGATCGGCGGCGCGCAGTTGTATGCGCAGGGGCTGGAGCAGGCGGATCGCCTGTATTTGACGCGGGTGGCGTTGAGCCCGGAAGGGGATGCTTGGTTTCCAGCGTTTGATTTGAACCAGTGGAAGCTGGTGTCGAATGTTGAGAACCCGGCGGAAGGTGACAAGCCTGCTTACAACTTTGAGGTTTGGGAAAAGGCCTAAGAGCATCGCAGGCAAGCCAGCTCCCACATTGGACCGAGTATTTCTAAACAACTCGGTCAACTGTGGGAGCTGGCTTGCCTGCGATAGCGGTCCATCAGGCCTGCACTAACTCAGCATGCTCATCCGCATCCAACAACGCCTTATCCGTCTGCCCCATGATCTGGCTGGTAATCGCCCCTGCCGTCATCGAACCGTTCACGTTCAACGCCGTGCGGCCCATGTCGATCAGCGGCTCCACGGAAATCAGCAGTGCCACCAGTGACACCGGCAAGCCCATCGCCGGCAGCACGATCAGCGCGGCAAACGTTGCACCGCCGCCCACGCCGGCCACACCGGCCGAGCTCAAGGTCACAATCGCCACCAGGGTCGCGATCCACAGCGGGTCCAGCGGGTTGATGCCGACGGTCGGCGCCACCATCACCGCCAACATGGCCGGGTAGAGACCCGCGCAACCGTTCTGGCCGATGGTCGCGCCAAACGAAGCGGCGAAGCCGGCGATGGACTGCGGGATGCCCAGGCGACGGGTCTGTGCCTCGATGCTCAACGGGATCGCCGCTGCGCTGGAGCGGCTGGTGAAGGCAAAGGTCAGCACCGGCCACACTTTACGGAAGAAGCGCAGCGGGTTGACCCCGGCCAGGGACAGCAGCAGGCCGTGCACCACAAACATCAGGCCCAGGGCCAGGTACGACACCACGACGAAACTGCCAAGCTTGATGATGTCTTGCAGGTTGGAGCCGGCGACCACCTTGGTCATCAGCGCCAGCACACCGTAGGGCGTGAGCTTCATCACCAGGCGCACCAGGCGCATCACCCAGGCTTGCAGGATGTCGATGGCGTTGAGGACTTTCTGGCCTTTTTCCACGTCATCCTTGAGCAGTTGCAACGCGGCAACCCCCAGGAATGCGGCGAAGATCACCACGCTGATGATCGACGTCGGCTTGGCCCGCGCCAGGTCGGCGAACGGGTTGGACGGCACGAACGACAGCAGCAACTGCGGGATATTCAGGTCGGCGACCTTGCCCGCGTAATCGCTCTGGATCACTTGCAGGCGCGCCATTTCCTGGGTGCCGGCCACCAGGCCTTCGGCGGTGAGGCCGAACAGGTTGGTCAGGCCGATGCCGATCAACGCCGCAATCGCGGTGGTGAACAGCAGGGTGCCGATGGTCAGGAAGCTGATCTTGCCCAGGGACGCGGCGTTGTGCAGGCGCGCCACAGCGCTGAGGATCGAGGCAAATACCAGCGGGATCACGATCATTTGCAGCAATTGCACGTAGCCATTGCCGACCAGGTCGAACCAGCCGATGGACGCCTTGAGCACCGGGTTGCCGGCGCCGTAAAGGGTATGAAGCGCCACACCAAACGCCACGCCCAGGGCCAGGGCGAACAGCACCTTCTTGGCGAGGCTCCAGTTTGTGCGGCGGGTTTGTGCCAGGCCCAGTAACAGGGCCACGAACACCAGTAAGTTGAGAATCAGGGGCAGATTCATTAGAGCTCCGTCAGAGGCTGCCAATCGCGTGAGCCTGCGATTGCGAACCGGAAATCCTAACAGCTTGAAATATATTGATTTAATACCGATATGGAATGGTGACTGTCGTTTTTGGAATAAGCGTTTGACGCTCAGGCATATGTGGTTGGCGGGATCAGGACGCAAGCGGTCGCGCTCGGGCGGTAACTGTCACGGGGATTTGTTAGCGTCGAGGTTTTTCACTCAGGGAGAAAACGCATATGAAGCTCGCTTCGAGACTGTTTGCCGCCGCACTGTGCCTGGGCCTTGCCGGCCACGCCATGGCCGCCACCGAGTTGAAACACTGGCCCGCCCCGGCGGCCAAGCAATTGAACGAGATGATCGCCGCCAACGCCAACAAGGGTAACTTCGCGGTGTTCGACATGGACAACACCAGCTACCGCTACGACCTCGAAGAATCCCTGCTGCCCTACATGGAAAACAAGGGCCTGATCACCCGCGACAGCCTCGACCCGTCGCTCAAGCTGATGCCGTTCAAAGACACCGCCGAACACAAGGAGAGCCTGTTCAGTTACTACTATCGCCTCTGCGAAGTGGACGACATGGTCTGCTACCCGTGGGTTGCCCAGGTGTTTTCCGGCTTCACCCTCAAGGAGCTCAAGGTCCAGGTCGACGAGCTGATGGCCTCCGGCAAACCGGTGCCGGTCAGCTATTTCGAAGGCGACGTGGTGAAAAAATCCGAAGTGCAGCCGCCGAAGATCTTCACCGGCCAGCAGGAGCTGTACAACAAGCTGATGGAAAACGGCATCGACGTGTACGTGATGACCGCCGCCTCGGAAGAGCTGGTGCGCATGGTCGCGGCCGATCCGAAGTACGGCTACAACGTCAAACCCGAGAACGTGATCGGCGTGACCACCTTGCTCAAGGATCGCAAGACCGGCGAGCTGACTACCGCACGCAAACAGATCGCCGCTGGCAAGTATGACGAGAAGGCCAACCTCGGCCTGGAACTCACGCCGTACCTGTGGACCCCGGCAACCTGGATGGCCGGCAAGCACGCGGCGATCCTCACCTACATCGACGAATGGAAAAAACCGGTGCTGGTGGGCGGCGACACGCCAACGAGTGATGGCTACATGCTGTTTCACGATGTGGACGTGGCCAAGGGTGGCGTGCACTTGTGGATCAACCGCAAGGACAAGTACATGACCCAGCTGAATGGCATGATCGCCAAGCATGCGGCGGCGCAGGCCAAGGAAGGGTTGGCGGTGACGGCGGACAAGAATTGGGTGATTGTGAAGCCTGACGACATCCAGTAACACCGAGTTGCCCTTATCGCAGGCAAGCCAGCTCCCACATTTTGACCGTGTGAACCCGATCAAGTGTGGGAGCTGGCTTGCCTGCGATAGCGCCCTAAAGAACACCTCCAAACCCACAGCAAAAAATAGATATCAATTGCGAACCAATCTCATTCTTTGCTGGCGTGCGCACCTCCTGAACCTCTCGTTCCTCTCAAGGTAGTGCCGTGCTCTCCTGGAATTCGCAGATCGCGCGCCTGTTCGCGGAGCAGAAGAAAGCCCTCGAAGCCTTCGTCACCCGCCGCACCGGCAGCGCCCAAGTGGCCGCCGACCTGACCCAGGAATCGTTCCTGCGCCTGGCGCGCCTGGATTCCGGCGAGAAGATCGACAACCTCCCAGCCTTTCTCTTCACCATCGCCAGCAACCTGGTGCGCGATCACCAGCGCCAGGCCATCCGCCGTGAGCGCCTGGACGCCGGCGAGCCCAGCGAAGAGCTGCCGTGCACCAACCCAGGTGCCGACGAACAATTGGCCGCCTACCAACAGGAACAACTGATGCAGGACGCGATCCTGGCGTTGCCCGAAGCGACTCGGCAGATCTTCCTGCTCTATCATGTCGACGAACTTTCCTACCGCGAGATTGGCGAACGCCTGTCGATCACCCCGCGCAGTGTGGAATACCAATTGCGTCGCGCCTTGATTGAATGCCGCGCGTACATCAAGACGCGGCTTGCCTGCGATGCACAAGGACGTCGGTCATGACTGCCACACCCACTGCCGACGCGCTGTTTGAACAAGCGTCCGGCTGGTATTTCCGCCTACAGGCCGAGGACGTGACGCCGGCTGACATGGACGCCTTCGCCGCCTGGCTCGGGCAGGGCCAAGCCCAGGATGACGCCTGGCAGGAAGTGCAGGCGCTGCTGGGCGGCCTGCGTGAGCCGGCCCGGGTGATCCGTCGCGCCGAACAGGCCGCCTGGCGCAAACCGCTGCGGCGTTGGGCGTGCGCCGCCGCGGTGTTGTTGGCGGTTGGCCTGACCGTGCAAAACACCCCCTGGCTCGACCGCCTGCGCGCGGATTACGCCACCGGCACCGGTGAGTCGCGCACCGTCGAGTTGGCCGACGGTTCCCAGCTGCAACTCAATACCGACAGCGCGATTCAAGTGCGCATGAGCGCGGGTGAGCGTCAGATTCGTCTGCTGAGGGGCGAAGGCTTTTTCAGCGTGACCAAGGACCCGGCGCGGCCCTTCGTGGTGCAGTCCGGTGAGGGCTGGGTCAAGGTGGTCGGCACCCAGTTCAGCGTGGCGCGGCGTGATGCGCAGACGCGGGTGCAGGTGGCCCAAGGCAAGGTGCAGGTCAGTGCGGGCAGCGGTGACACGGTGTACCTGGAACCGGGGCGGGCGGTGGAGTATCAGGGACAGCACCTCGCCGAGGTCCACGGCTTCGATCCGGCCAGCGGCTTTGCGTGGCGCCAGCGGCAGTTGGTATTCCGCCAGCAGCCGTTGTCGGAAGTGGTCAGCGAACTGAACCGCTACTGGCCCGGCAAGACCCTGGTGCTCGGCGACGCGCTGCGCAATCGCGTGGTCTCCGGCGTGTTTGAAATCGACAAACCGGATGCGGTGATCAAGGCGCTGGAATACACCCTCAACCTGCGCGCCGAGCATTACACCCCGTATTTGCTGGTGTTGCGCGAAGGCAAAGCGTCCTGACGGCAACTTTTTTCAAAATAGTTTCAGGGTTTCTCCGTGAGCCATCGTCCTTGATCACTGAGGCGCAAATAGTAAGCACTCTCAAGTAGTGCGGCGCCGATCACCGACTTTTTTTGCACCGGGGAGCACCATCCATGGCACACCGATACGCCGCACGGCCCTTGCTGGCACTGGCCATTTCCATGGCCAGCGGCATTGCGCCGCTGTACTTGCAGGCCGCTGAGACCACCCAGGCCCAGACTTACCGCTTCGATATTCCTGGGCAAAGCCTGGACGGCGCGTTGGCGGCGTTTTCGGCGGTGACGCGGATTCAGGTGCTGGTGTCCGGTGAGTTGACCCAGGGCGTGACATCCCCAGGTGTGCGCGGCAACTTGGGCCAGCGCGAGGCCCTTGGCTTGTTGCTGGGTGGCACGGGGCTGAACGCGGCGTTTATCAATGCCGACACCGTGACCCTGGAAAAACCCGTGGCCAGCGGTTCTGCCCTTGAAGTCGGTGCAACAACCATCAGCGCCGAACGCCTGGGTGCTACTACCGAAGGTACAGGTTCCTACACCACCGGCGCGGTGACCATCGGCAAGGGCGAGCAGAAACTCAAGGACATCCCGCAGTCGGTCAGTGTCATGACCCGCAAGCAGATGGATGACCAGAACACCACCAAACTGTCCGAAGTGGTCAAGCGCACCCCCGGCCTGACCGCGACCAAATCCCCCGGCCCCGGCATGTTCATCTTCTCCCGGGGTTTCGAGATCGGCACCCTGCAATACGATGGCGTAGGCATCCCGCGTAACACCTACACCCTGGGCAGCTACCTCACCGAAAACATGGCGATCTACGACCGCGTCGAAACCCTGCGTGGCCCGGCCGCGTTGCTGCAAGGCGCCAACAGCCCCGGCGGCACCATGAACCTGGTGCGCAAACGCGGCCAGCAGGCGCCCACGGTGACCATCACCGCCAAGGCCGGCTCCTGGGACCACTATGGCACTCAAGTCGACGTCGGCGGCCCGATGAATGCCCAAGGCACCTTGCGCGGCCGTTTCGTGGCGGATTACGACACGACCAACTCCTTTGTCGACTACGCCGGCGGCTGGAATCAGACGGTCTACGCGGCGGTGGACTACGACTTCACGGCAGACACCACCGTCGGGGTCGGCATCAGCAACCAGAAAGGCCATTCGCGGCCCAACTTCATGTCGCTGCCCCGTTACGCCGACGGCAGCGATATCGGCTTGCCGCGCTCGACCTTTGTCGGCGCCAGCTGGAACCGCAACGTCAACAACCAGACCCAGGTGTTCGCCGACCTGGAGCATCGCTTCAACGATGACTGGAAGGTGAAGGCCGCGTTGGTGGCGATGGACGAGCACAACGACGCAACCTACCAGGCGACGTGGGATACCATCCCCAACGGCGGCGGCACCGTGCGTTATATCGACTGGGTCACCGACTTCAACACCAAGAGCCGCGGCGCGGATGTGTACGTCGATGGCAAGTTCGACGGCCTGGGTTTCCAGCAGGAAATGATCCTGGGCGCCAACTATTCCAAGCTCACCACCGACGACCTGTGGGCGCGGGCGGCCACGCCGGGCGCGGATATCTTCAACATCGACCACAACCGCCCGCAGCGCGACAAATACCAACTGTTCAAGGACGGTTGGGGCTCCAAGAGCTGGTATGACGTTCGCCAGAAAGGCATCTATGGCACCTGGCGCGTGAAGCTGCTGGACCCGCTGACCCTGATCGTCGGCGCGCGCACCAGTTGGTATGAGTTCTCCTACATCGGCCAGAGCGGTATCAAGGGGACTTATGGCGCGCCTGAAGCCAGCACCACCCAAACCAACGGCAAGGTCACGCCGTACACCGGTCTGGTCTATGAACTGAACGACCAATGGTCGGCCTACGCCAGCTACGCCGACGCGTTTGAACCACAGACCAACCAAACCACGTCCCACGCGATCCTCAAGCCCATCGAAGGCAAGAACTACGAGCTGGGGATCAAGGGCGAATTGGCCGATGGTCGCCTCAACACCTCGTTTGCGATCTTCCGCTATGACCAGGAAAACCGCGCGGCCCAAGACCTGCAAGGGCCGCAGAACTGCAACGGTTGGTACTGCTCGGTGGCTTCGGGCAAAGTCCGCAGCCAGGGCTTTGAAGCCACGTTGAGCGGCGAAGTGCTGCCGGGGTTGCAGCTCAATTCCAGCTACACCTACAACACCACCAAATTCCTCAAGGACGACGACTACGAAGGCAAGATCTTCAGCACCTGGACGCCCAAGCATTTACTCAAGGTCTGGGGTGATTACCAGCTGCCGGGTGACTGGCAGAAATTCAGCGTCGGCGCCGGCGTGACCGCGCAAAGCAGCACCGAGGCCTACGACCGCACGTTCAGCGTGCCGGGCAATGCGCTGTGGGATTCGCGGGTGGCGTACAAGATCAACCAGGAATTCAGCGTGGCGGCGAACCTGAACAATATGTTCGACAAGAAGTACTACATCCCGGCGTATAACGCGAATTGGGGCAGTAACTACTATGGCGATCCGCGTAATGTGATGTTCACCATGACCTACACCCCGCAGTTCTAAAGCCTTACACCAACCCCCTGTGGGAGCTGGCTTGTGTGGGAGCGGGCTTGCCCGCGATGGCGGAGTGTCAGGCGATACATGTGTTGGCTGACACTCCGCCATCGCAGGCAAGCCAGCTCCCACAGTTCGATCTCCAGTGTTCTGGAGGATTTGTATCAGGCAAAAAAATGCCCCGCACTTGGCGGGGCATTTTTTATGGGCGGGGCTTACAGGCCGTCAAGCATCGCCTTGTTGCGCACAGCACCCTTGTCGGCACTGGTGGCCAGCAGGGCGTAGGCCTTCAGCGCGGTGGTGACTTTGCGCGGACGCTTCTCCACCGGCTTCCAACCCTTCTTGTCCTGCTCGACCCGGCGTGCGGCCAGTTCTTCGTCGCTGATCAACAGGTTGATCGAACGGTTCGGAATGTCGATCAGCACCTTGTCGCCATCCTGCACCAGGCCAATCGCGCCGCCGGCGGCGGCTTCTGGCGAAGCGTGGCCAATGGACAGGCCCGAAGTGCCGCCGGAGAAACGGCCGTCGGTGAGCAAGGCGCAGGCTTTGCCCAGGCCCTTGGATTTCAGGTAGGACGTCGGGTAGAGCATCTCCTGCATACCCGGGCCGCCTTTCGGGCCTTCGTAGCGGATGATCACGATGTCGCCTTCCTTCACTTCGTCGGCGAGGATGCCGCGCACCGAGCTGTCCTGGCTTTCGTAGATCTTGGCACGGCCTTCGAAGACGTGGATGGACTCATCCACACCGGCGGTTTTCACCACGCAGCCGTCGAGGGCAATGTTGCCGTACAGCACGGCCAGGCCGCCTTCTTGCGAGTAGGCGTGTTCGACACTGCGGATGCAGCCGTTTTCACGGTCGTCGTCGAGGGTGTCCCAACGGGTCGACTGGCTGAACGCGGTTTGCGTCGGGATGCCCGCCGGGCCGGCCTTGAAGAAATGATGCACGGCTTCGTCGTCAGTCTGGGTGATGTCCCACTTGGCGATGCCTTCGGCGAGGGTCTTGCTGTGCACGGTCGGCAGGTCGGTGTGCAGCAGGCCGCCACGGGCCAGCGAGCCGAGGATCGAGAAGATCCCGCCGGCGCGGTGCACGTCTTCCATGTGGTACTTCTGGATGTTCGGCGCGACTTTGCACAGTTGCGGCACGTTGCGGGACAGGCGGTCGATGTCGCGCAGGTCGAAATCGATCTCGGCTTCCTGGGCGGCGGCCAGCAAGTGCAGGATGGTGTTGGTGGAACCGCCCATGGCGATGTCCAGGGTCATGGCGTTTTCGAACGCCTTGAAGTTGGCGATGTTGCGCGGCAGCACCGACTCATCGTTGTCGTGGTAGTAGCGCTTGCACAGCTCGACGATGGTGCGGCCGGCCTGCAGGAACAGCTGCTCGCGGTCGCTGTGGGTGGCCAGGGTGGAACCGTTGCCCGGCAAGGCCAGGCCCAGGGCTTCCACCAGGCAGTTCATCGAGTTGGCGGTGAACATGCCGGAGCACGAACCGCAGGTTGGGCACGCGCTGCGCTCGTATTCCGCGACCTTCTCGTCAGAAGCGCTGGAATCGGCGGCGATGACCATGGCGTCCACCAGGTCGAGGCCGTGGGAGGCCAGTTTGGTCTTGCCGGCTTCCATCGGGCCGCCGGAGACGAAGATCACCGGGATGTTCAGGCGCAGGGAGGCCATCAGCATGCCGGGGGTGATCTTGTCGCAGTTCGAGATGCACACGATGGCGTCGGCGCAGTGGGCGTTGACCATGTACTCCACGGAGTCGGCGATGATCTCGCGGCTCGGCAGGGAATACAGCATGCCGTCATGGCCCATGGCGATGCCGTCGTCCACGGCGATGGTGTTGAATTCCTTCGCTACGCCGCCAGCGCGTTCGATCTCGCGGGCGACCAGTTGGCCGAGGTCCTTGAGGTGGACGTGGCCCGGTACGAATTGGGTGAACGAGTTGGCAATCGCGATGATCGGCTTCTTGAAGTCGTCATCTTTCATCCCCGTGGCACGCCACAGTGCGCGGGCGCCGGCCATGTTGCGGCCGTGGGTGGATGTTTTCGAGCGGTAATCTGGCATGGAGCACTCCGGGCGGCTAATCACTTACTAATCAGGTGCGGAAAAGGGAGTGAGCTTCTATTGACGTCAGGAACACCCGAAAAATGGCCGTGTGTCCGGAAGTTGCCACTCGCGTCGCGGGATCGCCGCTTGCTTGGGCCTCGAGCTCATAAACCCGCCGGGGGATGACTGGCGATGAATAGGGCCGATTCTACACCGCTGGCGGCTGGAGGGAACGGGGCATTACAGGGCCTGCGGCTTTGTTTAGACTGGCGGCCTTTTGCCCTCCCCCCACTCCAAAGGAACTGGAATGCCCGGTATCAATCGTTTTCTTGGGTTCTACCTGCTGATCGGCCTGGTCCAGGGAATCGCCTTCTATTACTCCGACCAGCTTTATCGCGTAAACGAAGCGCTGTTTTTTGTCACCTACACCCTGGTCCTGGTAGGCGGCACCACGTTGCAGTTGCTCGGGGAAAAAGTCCGACACTGGCGTTCGTTGTTGCCGACGCTGGTGTTCACCCTGCTGATGGGCGGCATGACGCTGTGGGTGTGTTATGGCGTCGAGCATATCGGCGACAACCGTTGGGCGATCAACTCGTGGTTTATCAGCGTGGTGGTGCTGAGCTACGTCTGCGCCAGCTTCCTGTTCGCCTGGCCTAGCGCCAAAGGCCAGCGCTGGCGCTATGAAGACCTGTTCCAGCAAGCCTGGAACAGCGTGTTTATCGTGCTCTACGCGCTGATCCTGGTGGGGCTGTTCATGGCCTTGCTCAAGCTGTGGAGCCGATTGTTCCTGATGCTGGGCATCGAGTTTTTCGAGCGGCACTTCTGGAGTGAGTTGTTCCTGTGTTTCGCCCTGCCACTGGTGTTCGCGCTGGGCATGTACCTGGCGGCGCGCAGCGAGAAGGTCATCGGCCAGATGCGCAGCATGCTGCTCAGCGCCTGTGGGTTGCTGCTGCCGCTGATCGCGCTGATCAGCGTGCTGTTTACCCTGGCCCTGCCGTTTACCGGGCTCGGGCGGATCTGGGCCACGGGCTACTCCACGCCGATTCTGCTGGTGTTGGCCGGGGCGCAGTTGTTCCTGCTCAATGGTGTGTTCCAGGATGGCCGGCAGCCTCGGCCCTATCCCCGGTGGTTGACGCGGTTTATCGAGTTGAGCCTGTTGTGCCTGCCGGTGCTCGCGGCGCTGGCGTTCTATTCGAGTTGGCTGCGGGTCGAGCAATATGCCTTGTCGCCGCAGCGCTTCATCGCGTTGGCGGCGGCGTTATTGTGCGGTTTGTATGGCCTGGCGGCGGTGTGGGCGGTGGTGTTGCGTAAGCCTGTGTGGCTGGGCAACTTGCGCGTGACCAACCCGGCATTGGCGCTACTGTTTTGTGCGCTGGTGGTGTTGATCAACACGCCGTTGCTCAACCCGGTGCAGATCAGTGTGAATGATCAGGTGCAACGCTTGCTCGACGGGCGCACCAAGGCCGCGGCCTTTGATGCGCACTACCTGCGTTTCGGCCTGGAAAAGGCGGGTGAAGAGGCTTACGCCAAGCTGCAGGAGGATCTGGATAAAGAGCGCATTCTCGACGCGGACTCGCGCCGTATTTTGCGCGAGCGGATGGACGACACGGCGCTGAGTTTCAGCGAGCAATACGCCAAGGAGCGCGCCCAGCGGCCCAAGTCCGAGCTGGAATGGATCGGCCCCAAGCCCAAGGGCAGCGAGCAGTTTGCAGAACTGAGCCTGGATACCGACTCACCGTGCGAGACCAAGTGTGTGTTGTGGGCGGTGGACCTCGACCTGGATGGCCAGCCCGAAGTGCTGGCGATTCCGAACACCGGCTACCGCCACGACTTCAAGCCACCACGCATTTTTGCCCTGGATGAGAAGGGCAAGTGGGATGATCGTGGCCCACTGGTCTGGACGCAACTGCCGGACGGCTATGTGGACACCGAGACGCTGATCCACGACATCCGCATCGGCCGGATCGAGCTGGTCAAGCCGCGTTACCGGCAGTTGCAGACCAGTGACATGCTGCTCACGCCGGTAATGCGCGAGCCGTAGTCTGCCGATTGGTCACCAGCCCCCAGAGGCTGAGCACGATAAAGCTGAGGGCGATGGTCAGCAGCAGATAATCGCCGGCCTGGGCCAGCGCCGCGCTGCTGACGGCGGCGGTGAGAAACATGATGCTGTTGCCCGCCGACGCGGCCGTGCCGGCGCTGCTGGAGAACAACAGCATCGCGGCGGAAATCGCGGCGGGTCGTACCAGCGTCACGGCGAGGGCGCTGATCAGCATCGGGATGAGCAAGGTGACGGTGCTGATGGCATCCACGCTGACAATCCATGTCAGCAGCACCCCGGCGACGCTCAGCAAGCCGAGGCCGATCGTGATCTGCCGCGACAGCGTGATGCGCTTCTGCAAATACGACGCCGCGACGCCACCGAGCAGGTAGGCCACGCCGTACACCATCAGCACCAGCGCGTATTGGTATTCGGAGAGCTGCAGCGTGTCCATGAAGATCAGCGGCGTCACGCTGATCAGCGCGAAGTAGCAGGTGAACACCAGCGCGGCGATCCACCAGTAGCGTAGGAAATCGCGATTTTTGCCGACGGCTTTCAGCGTGCCGATGATGGAAACGGCGGCGCGGTGCGGGCTGCCGGCCTTCGACGGCAGGATGCAGGCCGCGTGGATCAACATGCCCAACGCCATCAGGGCAAAGCCGTAGAAGCTGCCTTGCCAGTCAAAGGTGGTTTGCAGCCAGGAGCCGATCAGCGGTGACAGCGCGACAAACGAGCCGCTCAAGGTCATGTAATACAGGCGCACGCGGGCGCGGTCTTGTTCGTCGAACAGGTCTTCCACCAGCGCGTGGCCCAGGACGAAAAATCCACAACCCATGGCCTGCACGCTGCGAAACAGCAGGAAGCTCAGGTAGTCCGGCGCCAGTGCGCAACCGATGGCGCCAAGGATCGACAGGCTGATGCAGCCGACCAGCACTTCCTTGCGCCCCCATTTATCCGACAGCGGCCCGGCGACCAGTTGCGAGACCGCAAAGACCAGGGTGAACAGGCTGATGGACAGCGCGACGTCGGCGGTGGGCGTATCGAAGTGGGCGGACAGGGCGGGGAAGGAGGGCAGCAGGATATTGATCGGGAAGAAGCTGATCAGGGAGATGCAGGTGATGAGGATGAAGCGCGAGAGGGTGGGCCCAGACATTGTTTTTGTTTTCCCGGAGTAAAACCAGAAAACCGATACTAGTCTGCGAAAAATGGAATTCAATCAAATTCCAGACACACCACAAAAAAGTGTGGGAGCGGGCTTGCCTGCGATAGCGGTGTATCTGATACACCGCTATCGCAGGCAAGCCAGCTCCCACATTGACCTAGCCAACCTTTTGAGCTGTGCGCGACTTAGCTGTTAGGCAGCAGGCGGCACGTGATGCTCTTGATGTAACGCGTCTCGGCAATCGCCGGGTGCACCGGGTGATCCGGGCCCTGGCCGCCACGTTCCAGCATCTGGATATTGCGGTCCAGGTGGCGGGCGCTGGTCAGCAGGATGTTTTGCAGGTCGTCTTCCGGCAAGTGCATGGAGCACGACGCGCTGACGAGGATGCCGTCCTTGCTGAGCAGGCGCATGGCTTGCTCGTTCAGGCGGCGGTAGGCGCCTTCGCCGTTCTTCATGTCTTTTTTGCGCTTGATGAAGGCCGGAGGGTCGGCGACGATCACGTCGAAGCGTTCTTCGCTGGCTTTCAGTTCTTTCAACGCTTCAAACACGTCGCCTTCGATGCAGGTCATCTTCTCGGCAACGCCGTTCAGCGCCGCGTTGCGCTCGACGCCGTCGAGGGCGAAGGCGGAGGCGTCGACGCAGAACACTTCACTGGCGCCGAAGGCCGCAGCTTGCACACCCCAACCGCCGATGTAGCTGTACAGGTCGAGCACGCGTTTGCCTTTGGCGTATGGGGCCAGGCGCGCACGGTTCATGCGGTGGTCGTAGAACCAGCCGGTCTTCTGGCCCTGGATCACCGGGGCTTCGAATTTCACGCCGTTTTCTTCCAGCGCGACCCACTCCGGCACCAGGCCGAACACGGTTTCGACGTAGCGGTTGAGGCCTTCGGCGTCGCGTGCGGCGGAGTCGTTCTTGAACAGGATGCCGCTCGGCTTGAGCACTTGGGTCAGTGCGGCGATCACGTCTGCTTTATGGGCTTCCATGGTCGCCGAAGCGATCTGCACCACGAGGATGTCGCCGAAACGGTCGACTACCAGGCCTGGCAGCAGGTCGGAGTCGCCGTAGACCAGGCGGTAGAACGGCTTGTCGAACAGGCGGTCGCGCAGGGACAGGGCGACGTTGATGCGGTGCACCAGCAGCGACTTGTCCAGCGGCAACTTGATGTCGCGCGACAGCAGGCGCGCGCAGATCAGGTTGTTCGGGCTCATGGCCACGATGCCCAGGGTCTTGCCGCCGGCCGCTTCCAGGATAGCCTGGTCGCCCGCCTGGAAGCCGTGGAGTGGGGTGGCGGCCACGTCGATTTCGTTGCTGTAGACCCACAGGTGGCCGTTGCGCAAACGACGATCGGCGTTGGCTTTGAGACGCAGGCTTGGCAGGGACATGACGTCGCTCCGGAAAAAAGAGCGGGAGTATACCTGTTGCACGCTGTTTCATGTGGGAGCTGGCTTGCCTGCGATGCAGGCGGTGCGGTGTATCTGACGTACGGTGGTGAGGCTATCGCAGGCAAGCCAGCTCCCACATTGGATCGGGTTTCAGTTCAGGTTATTGAGGTGTCGGTCAGGTTTGCTTAGAGGTTAGAATCCCCGCCTAGTCCAGAGTAAGTACTTATGTCCCAAGAGCTATCCGCCGAACAGATCCAACAGGCCCTGCAAGGCATCAGTGTGCCGCCCCAGCCGCAGATCATGGTGGATCTGCAGATGGAGCAGTACATGCCCGACCCGGACCTGGAAGTGATCGCCCGGCTGATTGCCCAGGACCCTGGCCTGTCCGGCGCATTGCTGAAGATCGTCAACTCGTCGTATTTCGGCCTGAGCAACAAGATCGCCTCGATCCAGCGCGCCGTGAACCTGCTGGGCAGCCGCTCGATCATCAACCTGATCAACGCACTGTCGATCAAGGGCGAGATGAGCGATGACACCATCGTCACCCTCAACCGTTTCTGGGACACCGCCCAGGACGTGGCCATGACCTGCCTGACCCTGGCCAAGCGCACCGGCGCCCAGGCGGTGGACGAAGCCTACGCCCTCGGCCTGTTCCACGATTGCGGCGTGCCGCTGATGCTCAAGCGTTTCCCCAATTACATGGCGGTGCTCGAAGAGGCCTACGCCAACGCCGGCCCGGACTGCCGTGTGGTGGACACCGAGAACAACGCGTTCAACACCAACCATGCGGTGGTGGGCTACTACACCGCGAAATCCTGGCGCCTGCCGCAGCATGTGACCGACGCCATCGCCAACCACCACAACGCCCTGGCGATTTTCAGCGATGAATCGTCGCGCAATCCGCAGCTGAAAAACCTGCTGGCGATCCTGAAAATGGCCGAGCACATCTGCTCGTCCTACCGTGTGCTGGGCAACCAGTCGGTGGACCATGAGTGGAATGCCATCAGCCACCTGGTGCTGGACTACGTGGGCCTGTCGGACTACGACTTCGAAAGCATGAAGTTGTCGATCCGCGAACTGGGCGCACACTGACCCTTCCGTTTACGAGGTACCTATGCCCGAGTTGCCCGAAGTCGAAACCACCCGGCGTGGGATTGCGCCGCACCTGGAAGGCCAGCGCGTCAGCCGCGTGATCGTGCGCGAGCGGCGCCTGCGCTGGCCGATCCCGGAAGATTTGGATGTGCGCCTGTCCGGGCAACGCATCGTCTTGGTGGAGCGGCGGGCCAAGTACCTGTTGATCAACGCCGAAGTGGGCACGCTGATCAGCCATTTGGGCATGTCGGGCAACTTGCGGTTGGTGGAAGTCGGGCTGCCGGCGCTCAAGCATGAACATGTGGACATCGAGCTGGAGTCGGGCCTGGCCCTGCGCTACACCGACCCACGGCGTTTTGGCGCGATGCTCTGGAGTCAGGACCCGCACAACCACGAACTGCTGCTCCGCCTCGGGCCGGAGCCGTTGACCGATCTGTTTGATGGCGAGCGCTTGTTCAAACTATCCCGTGGGCGTTCGATGGCGGTGAAGCCGTTCATCATGGACAACGCGGTGGTGGTGGGCGTGGGCAATATCTATGCGACCGAAGCGCTGTTTGCGGCGGGGATCGATCCGCGTCGCGAGGCGGGCGGTATCTCGCGGGCGCGTTATTTGAAGCTGGCGATCGAGATCAAGCGCATCCTGGCCGCCGCTATCGAGCGGGGCGGTACGACATTGCGCGACTTTATCGGTGGGGATGGGCAGCCGGGGTATTTCCAGCAGGAGCTGTTCGTTTATGGCCGGGGGAACGAGGCGTGCAAGGTGTGCGGGACGGAGTTGCGCAATGTGATGCTGGGGCAGCGGGCGAGTGTGTTTTGCCCTAGGTGCCAGAGCTGATTGCTGTGTGAGGGCTGATATCGCTATCGCAGGCAAGCCAGCTCCCACATTTTGACCGTGTGAACCCGATCAAGTGTGGGAGCTGGCTTGTCGGGTCGCCGCATCGCTGCGATGAGGCCCTTAAGCCTTGCCAGTAATCTTGCGGTACTTGTCCATCAACTGCTCTTCCGTCTCCGGATGCGCTTCATCCAGTGGAATGCAATCCACCGGGCAGACCTGCTGGCACTGCGGTTCGTCATAGTGGCCGACACACTGGGTGCACAGGTTCGGGTCGATCACGTAGATCTCTTCACCCTGGGAAATGGCAGCGTTCGGGCACTCGGGTTCGCAGACGTCGCAATTGATGCAATCGTCGGTGATGATCAGGGACATGGAAACTCCTGCCAGGGCTGTCAGCCAGGGCATCTGAAAACTAATGCGCGCAATTGTGCCGCATTGGCGCCCGCAGTGCGAGCGGGCGCCGATCAGGCGGTCTTACTTCTTGAAGCGCAACGTCAGCGCATCGGCCACGGCTGGGTGGACGAACTTGGTGATATCTCCGCCCAAAGCGGCGATTTCACGGACCAACGTCGAGGAAATGAACGAATAACGTTCCGACGGCGTGAGGAACAGGCTTTCCACGTCCGGCGCCAGTTGGCGGTTCATGTTGGCCAGCTGGAATTCGTATTCGAAGTCCGACACCGCGCGCAGGCCGCGCAGGAACACATTGGCGTTCTGCTCTTTGGCGAAGTGCGCAAGCAGCGTGGAAAAGCCCACCACTTCCACGTTGGGCAGGTGCTTGGTGACCTCACGCGCCAGCTCCACGCGCTGTTCCAGGGGAAACAGCGGGTTTTTCTTGGGGCTGGCTGCGACCGCGATGATCACATGGTCGAACAAGCGTGAGGCGCGTTCGACCAGATCGCCATGGCCTTTGGTAATCGGGTCGAAGGTACCTGGGTACAACACTCGGTTCATCGCGTCGTCCTGGCGGAGTCCGTTGGGGAACCGGATGGTATCGCAGCCATCCCGGTCGGCCAAGTCAACTTATGTAGAAGAAAGCACGATAGACCGTGTTTTTTCACGCTGTTTTCAGACGTTCGGCCAACGCGGTCGCCAGTTGCGCGGTCAATCCATACACCGACAATTGCGGGTTGGCCCCAATGCTGGTGGGGAACAGCGAACCGTCGTGGATCGACAGGTTGCGCAATTGATGATGGCGCCCGAGGCTATCGGCCACCGCGTTTTTCGGGTCTTCACCCATGGCGCAACCGCCCATCACATGGGCGCTGCCCAGGCAGGTGCGGTGCAGTTCCAGGTTGAGGCCGTCGATCATCGCGCGGGCTTCGCCCAGGGTTTTCACGTAGCGCGCATCGTGGTGCAGCGGCTTGACCGACCTGGCACCCGCCGCGAACTGGATCTCGGCCATGCTGTGGAAGGCGCGGCGCAGGCCGTCCCAGGCGTAGTCCGAGACCTGGTAGTCGAGCACCGGCGTGCCGTCACCGCGCAGATCCACGGTGCCGCCGGGGCTGTCGGGGTGAAAGCCGTCCCGCAGCAGCGCGAGCATGGCGTGGGTGTTGGGCAATTGGCTCATGTCCAGGGCGTTCTGTTCGCCATAGCCGCCCAGCAGGGTGCTGGCCAGCGCAGGATGTAGGGGCGGTGCTTCCAGCTTGTACGACATTTTGCCGGTGGTGCCGTCCTGCCATTGGAAATGGTCGGAATAGATCGACTGCGGCGCGCCGTAGAACGGGTTGATCACCTCGTCGAACAGCCCCGCCGAGAAATTCACCAAATGCAGGAAGGTGCGTTTGCCCACCCGTGAATGCGGGTCGGGAGCGTCCGAGCGCATCAGCAGCGCCGGGCTGTTGATGCCGCCGCCGGCGAGCACGTAGTGCTTGGCTTTCACCGTGATCTTGCGACCGGTGGGCGCCACGCACAGCGCGTCCATGGCCACGCATTCCAGGCTGCTGATGGTGTCGCCGCTGTATTTAAGGCGTTCGGCGCGGGCCAGGTAGAGCAACTCGCCGCCGGCTTCCAGGGTGGATGGGATGGTGGTCACCAGCATCGACTGCTTGGCGTTGACCGGGCAACCCATGCCGCAATACCCCAGGTTGAAGCAGCCACGCACATTGCGCGGGATCACATGCCAGCTGTAGCCAAGCTTCTCGCAGCCTTTGCGGATCACGTCGTTATTGGGGTTGGGCGGCATGGCCCACGGCGCGATGCCCAGGCGTTGCTCCATTTTTTCGAACCACGGCGCCATCTCGGCGCTGCTGTGGCCCTTCACCGCGTATTCGCTGGCCCAGTGGGAAAGGGTGGCGTCCGGCGTGCGAAAACTCGACGTCCAGTTGATCAAGGTGGTACCGCCCACGGCCCGGCCTTGCAGGATGGTGATCGCGCCGTCCTTGCTCATGCGGCCGATGCCTTCCTGGTACAGGCTGGTGTAGGCCTCGTCCTCAAGCAGCTTGAAATCGCTGCTGGTCTTGAGCGGGCCTTCTTCGATCAGCAGCACCTTGTAGCCGGCGGCGCTGAGGATCTCGGCGGTGGTCCCGCCGCCGGCGCCGCTGCCGATGATGGCGACGTCGGCTTCCAGGGTCAGGTCGCTGTCGAGGGCGGCGCCGTTGTGGGTTTTCCAGCCACGAGCGAGGCCTTCACGGAACAGATCGGGTACGGGCATAGGAATGCACTCTTGTTTTTATACGAAGTTGAGTTCGGACAAACACTGCAAACCCCCTGTGGGAGCGGGCTTGCCCGCGATGGCGGTGTGTCAGCCAATACAACCTTCACTGATGTACCGCTATCGCAGGCAAGCCAGCTCCCACAGTTTTGATTGGGTTAGCAAAGGCTAGATTTTTGGTGGCCCGGGGTAGCCACAGTGGGCCCACGACACCGGCTGGAAGTACCACGCCATGATCACCAGCTTGAGCAACGAACCCTGGCCCATGCGCAGCAGGTTCAGGTAGCTGTTCTCCCAGCGATGCAGGAAGGTGCGGATCTGCTCGCTGCTGGCGTTTTCCCAGCTGCCCCAGATCCCGGTCAGCGGCCCACGGGTGATGCCCATGCCCAGCACGTCAAACAGTTGCTGGGTGAGCTTGAACATCTCCGGCGACAGGCGTTGCAGGCTGAAATCGAGCTTTTTCAGGGTGTTCTCGACTCCGCTGGCGACGGCCTCGGCGCTGGCCACGCCTTCCAGCAGCACCGGGATCACCGCGCGCAGGAACGGCAGGTCGCTGCTGCGCAACATCACAAAACCGCTGGCCGGTGTGCTGCTGGAGCAGCCGCTGAGGCTGGCGCCGAGTCCGGCAGTGGCGAGGAAGGCGCTGGCGCACAGGCCGATTTTCAAGACGCCGCGCCGTGACAGCGCGGGTGTTTCAGTCAGGCTGGGGTTCATTTTTATTGTTATCCCGAGAGTGGTGTTATCAGCGGATAAACAGCTTCTGGATCAACTTCTGGATCGCCTTGCCATAAGGCGGGTAGATCAACTTCGCCGCGTTCAGGCGTTGCTTCACCAGCACGCCTTTGGCTTTGCTGAACGTGAGGAAACCTTCGTGGCCGTGGTAGTGGCCCATGCCCGAGGGGCCGATGCCGCCGAACGGCATGTCGTCCTGGGCCACGTGCAGCAGGGTGTCATTCAGGCACACGCCGCCGGAATGGGTTTCGTGGAGTACGCGGTTCTGTTCGCCCTTGTTGTAGCCGAAGTAATACAGGGCTAGCGGGCGAGGGCGCTGGTTGATGTAGGCAAAGGCCTGGTCAAGGCCGCGGTATGGCACGATCGGCAGCAGCGGGCCGAAGATTTCGTCCTGCATCACCGTCATGTCATCGCTGACATTCAGCAGCAGGCTGTGGGCCATGCGCCGTGCCTGGCCCTGCTCAAACAGCGGGATCAGCGTGGCGCCCTTGTCGGTGGCGTCCTTGGCGTAGGCATTGAGCCGCGCCAATTGCCGTTCGTTGATGATGGCGGTGTAGTCCGGGTTGTCGGCCAGGGTCGGATAAAATCCGCGAATCGCTTGGGTGTAGGCCTCTATGAAACCCTCCACGCGATCTTCCGGCACCAACACGTAGTCCGGCGCCACGCAGGTTTGCCCGGCGTTCAAGGCCTTGCCGAAAGCGATGCGTTCGGCGGCGTCCTTGAGCGGCACATCGGCGGAGACAATGGCCGGCGACTTGCCGCCCAACTCCAGGGTGACCGGCGTGAGGTGTTCGGCCGCCGCGCGCATCACATGCTTGCCGATGCTGGTGGCGCCGGTGAACAGCAGGTGGTCGAAGCGCAGCCGGGAAAACGCGATGCCCATATCGGCCTCGCCGAGCACCACGCACACCAGGTCTTCGGGGAAGATCTTCGCCAGCAGCTTTTTCAGCAGCTCGCCGGTGGCCGGGGTGGATTCGCTGAGCTTGAGCATCACCCGGTTGCCCGCCGCCAACGCCCCGACCAGCGGGCCAATGGCCAGGTACAGCGGGTAGTTCCACGGCACAATCACGCCGACCACGCCCAGCGGCTGGTAGATGACCTTGGCGGACGCGGGCTGGAAGGCAATGCCTACAGCGCGGCGTGAAGGTTTCATCCAGTCTTTGAGGTGTTTGCTGGCGTAATGGATGCCGTGCAGGCTGGGCATCAGTTCGGCGAACAGGGTTTCGTCGGCGCTGCGGTGGCTGAAATCCTGGCTGATGGCGTTGATCAACGCCTGGCGTTCGTTGCTGAGCAAATCGCGCAGGGCCTTGAGCCATTGCTGGCGTTGGCCTGCCGGCGGCATCGGGTTGGCCGCGTAGGCGCGTTGTTGGGCGTCGAACAGGTCCTGGAGGTGTTCCAGCGCCTGGGAATCTTGCAGGTAGGCAACGTTGGCAGACATGGCGCAGTTCCCGGTTGTTATAGGTCTGCCTGGATTTTTAGAGTCATTGCTCTAAATTGTCAAATAACATTGCAGCAACATGCAGTTTTATCCAGGCCGGGATAGGCCGTAAGATGCCCCATCACGTGTATAGAAGCTGATTCCCCTATGGCACCACGAGTAAAGACCAGCGAGCGCATTGTGCAAACCAGCCTGGAGCTTTTTAACCAGCAGGGCGAGCGCAGTATCAGCACCAACCATATTGCTGCCCATATGGAAATTTCCCCGGGCAACCTGTACTACCACTTCCCCAACAAGCAGGCGATCATCGCCGTGCTGTTTCGCGAATACGAAGCCCTGGTGGACAGTTTCCTGCGTCCGCCCGAGGGGCGCGCCGCCACCGTCCAGGACAAACGTTTTTACTTGCAGGCCTTGCTCGCCGGCATGTGGCGCTATCGTTTCCTGCACCGCGACCTTGAACACCTGCTGGAAAGCGACCCGGAACTGGCCACCGGCTATCGGCGTTTTTCCCAGCGCTGCCTGATCCAGGGCAATGCGATCTACCGGGGGTTCGTCGATGCCGGCATCCTCAATATGGACCCGATCCAGACCGAAGCCCTGACCCTCAACGCGTGGATCATTCTTACGTCGTGGGTGCGCTTCCTGTGTACCACCAATGAAAATTCCGCCCACCTGAGCGCCGAGGCGATCAAGCGCGGGGTGTACCAGGTGCTGGTGCTGGAGGCCGGGTTTGTCACGCCCGAGGCCAAGGACGCGGTCGACGCGTTGTTCAAAGAGTTTTACGTGCCGTTGAATCAGGCACTGGAAGAAGTGAAGTAGGACCTTTCCCGAATCTGTCCACAGGAGTCCGTCATGCCGCTTGCCCAACTGATCAGCCCCCAGCAATTGGCCGAGCGCCAGCAGTCGCCCGGGCTGGTGATCCTTGATTGCCGCTTTGCCCTTGAAGACCCGGATTACGGGCGTTGCAGCTACGCCGAAGGGCATATCGAGGGCGCGCAATATGCCGACCTGGAGCGCCATCTCAGTGGGCCGGTGACCAAGGGCGTGACCGGTCGTCACCCGCTGCCAGCCGCGGAGACGTTGGTGCAGCAACTGCGGGCGTGGGGCATCAATGCCGATACCGACGTGGTGCTGTATGACGACGGCCCCGGCGCATTTGCCGCCCGGGCGTGGTGGTTGCTGGCGTGGTTGGGCAAGCGTGATGGCGTGTTTATCCTCAATGGCGGCCTCAAGGCCTGGCATGCGGCGGGTTTGCCGTTGAGCCTGGATGCGCCAGTCATCGAGCCCGGGACCTTTGCCGGCACGCCGGACAACCATTTGTTGCTGGACGCTGAACACCTGCAAAAGCGCCTGGGCCAGCCGGGCCTGACCTTGCTCGATGCCCGTGCCCAGCCGCGCTTTCGCGGTGAGGTGGAGCCGATCGACCCGGTCGCCGGGCATATTCCGGGGGCGCAGTGTGCGGCGTTCAGTGAAAACCTGGGCAGCGATGGACGGTTTTTGCCGGTTGAGCAGCTCAAGCAACGGTTTGCGGATCAGTTGCAAGGTCGTTCACCGGATGAGCTGGTGGCCTATTGCGGCTCGGGGGTGACGGCGTGTCATAACCTGTTTGCCCTGAGCCTGGCGGGGTATCCGTTGGGCAAGTTGTATGCGGGGTCGTGGAGTGAGTGGATTACTGATCCACAGCGGGCGATTGCCACTGGCGACTGAGTTTTTCGACCTGTAAATACGGTCGAAATGTGGGAGCTGGCTTGCCTGCGATAGCGGTGGGTCAGCTTG
>NZ_ANNV01000026.1 GCF_000346755.1 Pseudomonas sp. CBZ-4
CCCCCCCCCCCCCCCCCGCCGAACCTACAGAGGAATACCTGATGGAAATTTTTTTCAGCGCTACTTCAAGCTTCGTGAACAGCATCCAGCAGACCAACAACACCCCGGTGCCTCCCGCCCCCGTTCAACAGCCACAGCCCACGCAGAACGCTACCGTCGATTTCAGCGGCACAAACACGAGTAGACAGAGCAACATCGACAGCCTGGGTGGTGGAAGGCTCCTCTGACGAGCGCCTGCAAAGGGGGCTGCTGCAAGCAGCTCCCTTTCGTACCATTTCAACAAAATACTGACATCCGCCAGGTTAACCTGCGTGTTTACCTTGCACAGGGCCTTCATCCTTATGTTTCAACCGGCCGTCCTTGCTGGACCGCTTCTGCGCCGACTCGAACCCCAACGCCTGGTGTTTTGGCTGGTAGGCAGTCGCCAGCTGTCGCTGACCCTCCGACTGCACGTCACCGGGCAGCCCCTGGAGATCGTCCTGGACCAGGACCACTGCGAAGTCGTACCCGTGGGGCGTCATGCCTTCATCCACCTGATCGACGTACGGCTGGACGAAGCATTGCCCCAGGACGTAGTCATCGGCTACGACCTGCTGATCGACGGCAGCGGCATTGCCGAGTGGGCACCGCACTTGCTGTATGGCGCGACCCCGAACTTCATTCTCCACAGCCGCATCCACCAACTGGTGCATGGCTCCTGCCGTAAACCGCACCACCGTGCCGACGAAGGCCTGCTGTGCGTAGACCGCCTGCTGGCCAGCGCCCACACCCCGGCCGAACGCCCGGCCCTGTTGATGATGAGTGGCGACCAGATCTACGCCGACGATGTCGCCGGGCCGATGCTGCGGGCGATTCATGCGCTGATCGAGCGGCTGGGCCTGTTCGACGAATCCCTCGACGGTGCCGTGGTAGAGGACAGCTCTAGCCTTTACGGGCATCGCGCCAGCTACTACCATCGCGCCGACCTGCTGCCGGCGCTGGACAGCAACAAGACCCTGCGCGAGCGTTTTTTTGGCGGCGTAAAGAAGCCGATCTTCACCAGCAGCACCGCCGACAACCACTTGGTGACCTTCGCCGAAGTCATCGCCATGTACTTGCTGGTGTGGTCGCCCACGCCCTGGACGCTGATCAGCCCGCAACCGCCGCAACTGAGCGCCGAAGAACAACAGCGTTATACCGGTGAACAGGTGCAGATCGAGCGCTTCCGCGATGGCCTGCCGGGCGTTGCACGGGTATTCGCCCACCTGCCCACCCTGATGATCTTCGACGACCACGACATCACCGATGACTGGAACCTCAGCGCCCAGTGGGAAGAAACCGCCTACGGCCACCCGTTCTCCAAGCGCATCATTGGTAACGCACTGCTGGCCTACCTGCTGTGCCAGGGCTGGGGCAACCAGCCGGATGTCTTCGACACGTTGCTGGGCCAGGTCCAAACACTCACCGGCGAGGCCAAGGACAATCATCTCGACGCGAACAAACAGGATGCATTGCTCGAAACCCTGCTGAAATTCCAGCACTGGCACTACGTATTGCCGACCACGCCCGCCCTGGTGGTACTCGACACCCGCACCCGCCGCTGGCGCAGCGAGTTCAACCTCACCCAACCTTCCGGCCTGCTGGACTGGGAAGCCCTGAGCGAACTGCAACAGGCGCTGCTGGATCATCCGAGCGCCATCATCGTTTCGCCCGCGCCGATCTTTGGCGTGAAGCTGATCGAGACCATACAAAAGGTGTTCAGCTGGTGCGGCTACCCGCTGCTGGTGGACGCCGAAAACTGGATGGCCCATCGCGGCGCGGCCCAGGTGATCCTCAACATCTTCCGCCACTCCCGCACGCCGGGTAACTACGTGATCCTCTCCGGGGACGTGCACTACTCATTTGTCTACGAAGTGCTGATCCGCCACCGCAACGCCGGCCCGAAGATCTGGCAAATCACCAGCAGCGGCATCAAGAACGAATTCCCGCCACGTTTGCTGGAATGGTTCGACCGCCTCAACCGCTGGCTCTACTCACCGCGTTCGCCACTCAACTGGTTCACGCGCCGGCGCACCATGCAGGTGGTACCGCACATCCCGGAGCACGCCGAAGCGGGTGAACGGTTGTGGAACTCGGCGGGGATTGGCCAGGTGTTCTTCAACGAACAGGGCCAGCCTGAGGCGATTTACCAGCACAACGCGGATGGGACGCCACGGACGAGGATGGTGGCGCCGCAGTAAACGTTCCTACGCATGCAAAGCCACCTTCGTACCTTCTTTTCAGAATTATCATAAACACTTATTTTTTCTGAAATTTTTTGAAAATTTCCAACCCCCGCCGTTCACAAAAAAAGTGCCAGGCTCTTACCGCTCTTTGCGAAAAGCCCCATCAATCGCCGATTGCCACATGAACCTATTTTGGTGCACCCTCTGTGAACGACATACATCTCGTGTTGAACGTCGCTTTTTTCCGAACGGAGGCTGGCAACGAGCCCGTGCGTGAATGGCTGATGGAACTACCCAGGGAGTCAAGAAAACGCATCGGCACGGACATCAAGTCGGTCCAGTTTGCATGGCCGCTGGGGATGCCGCTGGTTCGAAAGCTGGAGCATCGGCTCTGGGAAATCCGAACCGACCTCGGTGAAAACATTTCGCGGGTCATTTTCACGTTGGTTGATAGCGAAATCGTGTTACTGCACGGCTTCATCAAAAAGACTCAGAAAACACCGCAGGTCGAATTAGCTACCGCCAGACAGCGTAAAAGCAAGCTATGAGGAACACCCCATGAACAAACACATTGGCTCCAACTTCGATGATTTCCTCAACGAGGATGGCCTGATCGAAGAAGTCTCTGCTGGCGCATTGAAACGCGTTATCGCCTGGCAGTTGGCAGAGGCCATGAAGTCGCAAAAGGTCAGTAAAAAAGCCCTGGCGGAACGCATGCATACCAGCCGCACGGCCGTAGATCGGGCACTGGACCAAAATGATGCAGGCATGACACTGGCCACTTTGGCGAGTGCGGCAAGAGCATTGGGCCATCGTGTGGAAGTACGCCTGGTGCCAGACTCCGATACAGACACGATGATAGCCCATCGCTACCCCCACTAAAGCACCTCCCCCACCCTATTCAAACCCCGCAAGCCGCGATGTACAGTAGCCCCAGCCACGGAGTATCGGCGTCAACCATGACTGGCCTTGGAAGCCAGCCCACGCAGGAAGCGCATATGGACGATACATCCAGCAGCAAGCCGATGAAGAATGACTTTGCCGACCTGAACGCCGACATGCTGCACGCGGTCATGGAGTTGGTCAGCGACGGGATCTGGGACTGGAACGCCAACACCGGTTTTGTGTACCGCAACCCCGGCTGGTACGAAATGCTCGGCTACCCCCGCCACTCCCTGGATAACAGCGTGTTCACCTGGGAGAACGTGATCCATCCCGAGGATTACCCCCAGGTGATGACGGTGTTTGACAACTACATCCACCAACACGCCCCGCACTACCAAGCCGAGTACCGCTGCCGCAAAGCCGACGGCACTTACCTGTGGATCGAAGACCGTGGCTACATCGTTACGCGCAACCCCGACGGTTCGGTCGCGCGCATGGTTGGCGCCCATCGCGATATTCATACGCGTAAATGCTCACTCGAGCAGTTGGAACGGCGCAATCAATCCCTTGAAGCCCTGGTGGCCGAGCGCACCCGTGAACTGTCACGGGTCAACCAACAGCTGCAGCTGCAACTGGACGAAAATCGCTCCCTGGCCGAGCGCGACACGCTCACCCGCGTGGCCAACCGCTATCGCCTGGAAAAAGTGCTGCTGGAAGAATGCGACCGCGCCGAGCGTTTCCGCCTGCCGCTGGCACTGGTGGCCATGGATATCGATGATTTCAAGCCGATCAATGACCGCTACGGCCACGCCGTGGGCGATCAGACGCTGGTGCAGGTGGTCGAAAACCTGGAAACCTGCCTACGCCCTGCCGACCTGCTGGCGCGCTGGGGCGGTGATGAGTTCATGGTGGTGCTGCCTCAAGGCAACCTGGAAACGGCAAGGGCGCTGGCCGAGCGCATTCGCGAAAAAATCGCGCAGATGCCCACCCTGGGCAGCTTCAACGTGAGCCTGAGCCTGGGGGTGGTGCAGCGTCACCCCGGCGAGTCTCCGGCGGCGCTGATGGCGCGGGCCGATCAGGCGTTGTACCGGTCCAAGGCGGCGGGCAAGGATGTGGTTTCGGAGTAGATCAGCCGGTATCTCTATTGGCTGTAGTGCCGCCATCGCGGGCAAGCCCGCTCCCACAGGGGGATTGCATTCCAACTGTGGGAGCTGGCTTGCCTGCGATGGCGTCAGTATTGACGCCCAAGTACTTACCTGACCGGCGGCGCGTACTGGATGCCGCCGTTGTTCCACAGCGCATTGAGCCCGCGCTTGATCTTCAGCACGCTGCCCTGGCCGATGTTGCGCTCGAACACTTCGCCGTAGTTGCCCACCTGCTTGACGATCTGCACCACCCAATCCCTGCGCAGCTTGAGGTCCTTGCCGTACTCGCCGTCGGCGCCGAGCAAGCGCGCGACGTCCGGGTTCTTGGTGGTCTTCGCCTGTTCCTCGACATTCTGCGAGGTGATGCCCATTTCTTCGGCATTGAGCATGGCAAACAGGGTCCACTTGACGATGCTGAACCACTCGTCATCGCCCTTGCGTACCAGCGGGCCCAGGGGTTCCTTGGAGATAATCTCCGGCAACACCACAAACTCGTCCGGGTGAGCCATCTTGATGCGCTGGGCGTACAGGCCCGACTGGTCGGTGGTCAACACGTCGCAGCGCCCGGCTTCAAGGCCCTTGGCGCTTTCATCGGCGGTGTCGAAGGTGATCGGCGTGTACTTCATGCCATGGGTGCGGAAGTAGTCGGCGACGTTGAGCTCGGTGGTGGTGCCCGCCTGGATGCACACGGTGGCGCCATCCAACTGCCTGGCCCCGGTCACCCCCAGCTTGTTGTTCACCAGAAAGCCGATGCCGTCGTAGTAGGTCACACCGGTGAACACCAGGCCCATGCCCGCATCGCGGGAGCTGGTCCAGGTGGTGTTGCGCGAGATCAGGTCGATTTCGCCGGACTGCAACGCAGTGAAACGCTCCTTGGCGGTCAACTGGCTGAACTTCACCTTTGACGCATCGCCGAACACGGCCGCAGCGACCGCGTGGCACACGTCCACATCGATGCCGGTCATCTTGCCCGTGCTGTCCGGCACGCCAAAGCCCGGCAGGCCATCACTGACGCCGCACTGGATAAAGCCTTTCTTCTGGATCGCCTCCAGGGTCACGCCCGCCTGGGCGCTCGCCGCCCAAGCGCAGGCGATGGCGACCAAGGTGTTCTTGAGGTATTTCATGGGCAACTCTCCCTGTCGATTCTTATTGGTCGGGCAGTATCAGTCCCGTGAGCGCATTGCCACAAACGACCTTTCGGCAACAACTCGTTCCGATTTGGAATGACCCGGCGACTTTATTTCGTTTGTGCCCAGGCCCGGCGCGCAGCTTAGATAAAAAGAAGCCCGCCACCGCCGAGTCGAGGATTCATGAGCCGCGCAACCATCAGCCAATCGATTTCCATCGTCCACCCCATCACCCTCAGCCACGGCAAGAACGCCGAGGTCTGGGACAGCACGGGCAAGCGCTATATCGATTTTGTCGGCGGCATTGGCGTGCTCAACCTCGGCCATTGCCACCCCGGCGTGGTGGATGCGATTCGTGAGCAAGCGACGAAGTTGACCCACTACGCCTTCAACGCAGCGCCCCACGCGCCTTACATCGAGCTGATGGAACGTCTCACCGCGTTTATCCCGGTGGACTACCCGGTCAGCGGCATGCTCACCAACAGCGGCGCGGAAGCGGCGGAAAACGCCTTGAAGATCGTACGCGGCGCCACTGGCCGTACGGCGGTGGTCGCGTTTGACGGCGCCTTTCACGGCCGCACCCTGGCCACCCTGAACCTCAACGGCAAGGTGGCGCCCTACAAGCAAAAGGTCGGCGTATTACCCGGCCCTGTGTATCACCTGCCCTATCCCAGTGCCGATAACGACGTGACCTGCGCCGAAGCCCTGAAGGCCATGGACCGTCTGTTCAGCGTGGAAATCGACGTCAATGACGTGGCCTGTTTCATCCTCGAGCCGGTGCAGGGCGAAGGCGGTTTCCTCGCCCTGGACAGGGAATTCGCCCAAGCCCTGCGGCGCTTCTGCGATGAGAAAAATATCCTGCTGATTGCCGATGAAATCCAATCGGGCTTTGGCCGGACTGGCCAGCGCTTTGCCTTTTCGCGGCTGGGCATCGAGCCGGACCTGATCCTGCTGGGCAAAAGCATCGCCGGTGGTGTGCCGCTGGGTGCGGTGGTCGGGCGCCAGGCGTTGCTCGACAACCTGCCCAAGGGCGGGCTGGGCGGCACCTATTCCGGCAACCCCATTGCGTGCGCGGCGGCTTTGGCCACCCTGGACGCGATGAGCGATGCCCACCTGAAAAGCTGGGGTTCACAACAGGAAGAAGCCATCGTCAGCCGCTATACACGCTGGCAGGCGCAAGGCCTGTCACCCTACCTGGGCCGCCTGACCGGTGTCGGCGCCATGCGCGGTATCGAATTGGCCCACGCCGACGGCACACCCGCCCCACAGCAACTGGCGCAATTGCTGGGCCTGGCGCGGGATGCCGGCTTGCTGCTGATGCCCAGCGGCAAGTCGCGGCATATCATCCGTTTGCTCGCACCGCTGACCATTGAGCCCGCGGTGCTGGAGGAAGGCCTGGATATCCTCGAGGCCTGCCTGCGGCAGTTGACCTAGTAGCGCGCATCCACGGGCTTGCCGCCGTTGGGCCAGTCCTTGACCTTGTCCGGGAAGTCCGGACGCGGCTGCCCCGAGAAGTAGGCCGCCACGTCCACCGCGTCCTGGTCGGACAAACCGCCTTGGCCCAGGGGAAATTTCTCATGGAAGCCAATCGGCATATTGCGTTTGACGAACGCCGCCGCCGTATACGTGCGAGCCATGCCGGCGCCGATATTGAACGATTGCTCGCCCCACAGCGGCGGGTAGATCAGCTCACCGTCGGCGCGCGCCAGGCCCTGGCCATTGTCGCCATGGCATACCGCGCATTGCTTGGCGTACACCGCCTGGCCATTGGCCAAGTCCGGCTTGATCGCCGGATCGACCTTGCCCACGCCACGCCCGGCGACTTTGTCTTCGGGGCGCGTGTTGTTTTTCATCCAGTCGAAGTAGGCGACCATCGCTTGCATATCCGCCGATTGCGGCGCCAGTGGCTTGCCATTCATCGAACGGCGGAAGCAGCCGTTGATGCGCTCTTCCAGGGTCACCACCTTGCCGGCACGTGGCGCGTAGCTGGGGAAGAACGCCGACACGCCGACAAACGGCGAGCCGTCCGCCACGGTGCCGGCGTTGAGATGGCAACTGGTGCAATTGAGCGCATTGCCGACGTTGTCCGGCAGCAGCGCCTTGGTTTGCAGGTGCAGGCGCATGCCGCGCACCACTTGCTCCGCGTTGGGCGCGGCGAGCAGGTCGGCCAGGCGCGGGGTTTCGAATGCCGATGAGTCGGTAGTGGCCGGGTTGAGTTGCTCGCGCAGTTTTTTCACCTGGGCGGCGCTGATGGGGGTGCCCTCGTTGCCCCAGCGCGTGCGCACAAAGCTGAGGATCTCGGCGATTTCCTGATCCGCCAGGCGGGCGAAACCGGGCATGGTGTAGACCCGAGGATGGGCGGCCGTTTGCGCGGTTTCCCAACCGGTGAGGGTGATATGCAGCAGCGACGTCGGGTTGCTGGACGCAATGCTCGGGTTGCCCGCCAGTGGCGGGAACAGGCCTTTGACGCCAGCGCCATCGCTGCGATGGCAGTCACTGCAGAACTGCATGTAACCCAGGCCGCCACGGCTGGTAAACAGGTCCGCCGGCGGCGCAGCGGGGGCATGGGCCACGGACGGCATCGGCAGGTCGTCTTTGCCCGGCGGCAGGGATTTGAGGTAACGGGCGATGGCCGTGAGGTCGTCATCGCTAAAATGCTGGGTGCTGTGGTGAATCACATCGGCCATGTTGCCGGCGACCGTGGCGAAGCGGTTTTGCCCGGTCTTGAGCAATTGCACGGTGTCTTCCACGGTCCACAGGTTGCGCAGGCTCAAGGCGCGCCAGTGCTCGACGGTTTCACCGGCCAGGTAATGCTGGCCGCTGCTGCCTTCATCACTCAGGGCTTTTTCCTGGAAGGCGATGCCGCGCGGCGTGTGGCAGGAACCGCAATGGCCCAGGCCCTGGACCAGGTACGCGCCACGGTTGAGCGACGCATCCCGCGTCGGGTCAGGTGCGAACGGCCGTTTATCGAGAAAGGCGAAATTCCACAGCGCCAGGCCCCAGCGCTGGTTGAACGGGAAACCCATGTCCGCTTCGAGGTTGGCCTGCTGCACCGGCTCGACGCCTTGCATCAGGTAGGCGTACAGGGCACGCATATCCTCCTCGCTCATCTTCGCGTAGGACGGATACGGCATCGCCGGGTACAGGTTCATACCGCTCGGCGTAACGCCTTCGCGCATGACCCGGTCGAATTGCTCGAAGCTGTAGTTGCCGATGCCGGTTTCACGGTCGGGCGTGATATTGCTGGAGAAGATCCTGCCCATCGGCGTACTCAGTTCCAGCCCGCCCGCCATCACCTGGCCTTGCTTGGCGGTGTGGCAGGCGATGCAGTCGCCCAGTTGTGCGACGTACTTGCCGTGTTCGATCAGCGGGGTGTCGGCGGGGTTGGCGTACAGGGGAAGCGCCAGACACAGCGTCGCCCCCAGCATGGCCAGGCGTGCAAGAGAAAGCGCCATCGTGTTAGTCCTTTAATCACCTGGCCTGGGGTGGTCCCCTCGGCGCAGGTCAGTTGTCGTTTTTATGGGTTCATCAGGCTTTGGCTGTTGTAACGGATTTACCGGCGGGGGGTTTTGATATGGGTCAGGGGCAAAACGATGGACAAGAGGACGAGGGCTCAACGACTATCCAGCGCTTACCTCTCTCGCACGGAAGCGCACCATGCTCGACATCCTCCAAGGCACGCCCCTCTGGGTTTACGCCGTTTACCTGTGGATTTGCTACTACGGCGTCAAGGCCTGCCTGGGCGGGCGCGAGAATCGGCGCTCGCTGCTGATCCTGCCGGTGGTGCTGGTGGTGTGGTCGCTGATGTCGCTGGCACCTTCACTGCTGTCGAGCAGCGCCTGGGCCGGCGGCGCGGTGGTCGGCAGCCTGGTGGGGATGCTGCTGTTCAACGCCAACGGCGCCCGCCTCGACGCCCATGGCGAAACCCTGGTCCTGCCAGGCACCTGGAAGACCCTGCTGATCTCGCAGTTGTTCTTCGCCGTGAAGTATTACTTCGGCTACCAGCAGGCGGTGCATCCGTTGCTGCTGAGCACACCGGACATGCTGGCGACCATCGGCGCGGTCTCGGGATTTACCGTAGGTCTGTTTTGCGGGCGGACCATCACGCTGCAGCGGGCGCTTGCCGCCTTGCGCCGCGATGAGGGCAATGTGCTGCCTTGACCTGATCCCCCCACGCCTTGAAAATGCGCGACGCTTTTTTGTCTCCCGTTTACTGAAGTAGTGAAATTTCAATGTCTGATTCCCACCACGAAGAATCCGTAGTCGCCTTGCAATCCAAAGCTGAATACGAAAACGCCATCAATCTTTCACAGCATGTGCCCGCCGCCAAGATCATCAGCGAGATGGTGCTGGATGCGTTTCACACCTCCAAGGAAAGCGACCAGATCCGCGAGCTGCGCGTGGCCATCCGCCAGGCCCACGACGCCTTTGACGATGACAAAGCCTACGACCTGATGGGCCAGCTCAAGCAACTCAAGGACGCCGAAGCCGCCGACAGCATTGCCCTGGAAGACCTGAGCAGCAAGTTCTCCATCAGCCGCATCCTGTCCAGCTTCAAGGACGATCCCGAGTTCCAGGAGCTGGTCTACGGCCTGGCGTTGAAAGTGCTGAACCAGAGCCACCAGGCCATCAGCAACCCAAGCGCCGGCAAGAGCAAGGCCTCACGCCCGAAGAAAGAAGCCGAAGTGTTTGTGATCAGCAAGGACGGCATCAGCGTCACCCTGCCATTGCGTACACCGCGCTCGAAGCTGAACGTTGACCGCGAGGCGTTTGAGTTCCTCGGTTTCAGCTTTGTCGGTGAAGGCGATGAAGCCGAGCTGGAAGTGGAAAGCTTTGTGGACAACACCGGCGCCGAGCAGCCGCTCAGCCGCAAGACGGTGATTGCTGCGCTGCAGCAGCAGAGTGCGTTTGAGGGTTACAGCATCGCGCAGCAGTAACGCTTAGCCCGCAACACTGTTGAACCCAATGTGGGAGCTGGCTTGCCTGCGATGGCATCACCTCAGTGCAACTGATGTACCGAGGTGTCCGCATCGCAGCGATGCGGCGACCCGACAAGCCAGCTCCCACACAAGCCCGCTCCCACATCTGTTTTTGTAGCGGATTACACAGCCCGCACATCCTGCGCCTCAAACGCCTGCCGAAACCGCTGCATATCCTGCTTGTTCCCCACCGTCACTCGCACCCACTGCGGCCAGTTTTTCCACACCCGCCCGACCATCACGCCCTGCTCCGCCAAGCGTTCGATCACCTGTTCGGCCGGTTGCTTCACGTCAATCATGAAGCAGTTGCTCTGCGACACGGTGCAAGTAAAACCACGCCCCTTCAGCCAGGCCACGGTCTCGTCGCGCAGTTGCGCATTGAGCGCCTTGCGCTGGGGCAGCAGCTTGACGTCTTCCAGGCTGGCCTTGGCACCAAGCAGGCCGGAACCGGCCGGGACGTTGTCGCCGCCAAACACCGCCAGTTGTTCGAGCAACTTGGGATGACCAATCGCCAGGCCAACGCGGGCGCCGGCCATGCCGTAGATTTTCGAGAAGGTGCGCAGCACCAGCAGGTCGTCGTGGTCCTTGACCCAACTGATCACGCTGGGGGCGTCGGAGAAGTCGATGTAGGCCTCGTCCACCACCAGCACGCTGCCCTTGGGTTTGTTCGCAAGGGCCTGGCGGATCGCCTCGGTGGGGGTCATGGTGCCCGTGGGGTTGTTGGGGTTGCACAGGTAGAGCATGCCTGCCTGGGGATCGGCCGCCAGCATCGCGGGCACGTCGTGGGCGTGTTCGGCGTTGAGGCTGACCTCCTGCACCGGCGCCTTGCGCGACTCGGCTGCCTGGCGCGGCACTTCGTAGGACGGCGTGGCCATCACCAGGCCACGGCTTTCGTTGGTGAACGCCAGCACCGCAAAGCGCAGGGCCGCCATGGAGCCGGCAAACACCGCCACCTGGTCCTCGGCAATCCCTTGCTGCTGGGCAAACAGCCCGGCCAACGCGTACATGTGGCCGTAGGGATACAACCCGGCCGTGGCAATGCCGCGCTGCATCGCCTCACGCGCCGCGCCTGAGGGGCCGTAGGGGCTTTCGTTGTAGTTGAGCCGCACCTTGTCCGCCTTGCCCGGCTTGGGGCTGGCCACCGCCCAATCCAGGCGCCCCAACAATGGCAGGGCAGCGCCCACGGCGAGAAGGGACCGACGACTAACGCTGACCATGGGGTAACTCCTTGTAAGGCGGGGATGGATTCGCACAACTCGTACAGAGGAGTATGACGAGAAAAGCGTAGTCCGATTTAACCGCGCGCCCAAGAAAAAGCCCCGCGCTTCTGTCGAAGGCGGGGCTCTTTCACTGCGGGACCACTCAGTGAGCGTAGGTCAGCAACAGCTCTTTCGGCACTTGGAAATCCAGGGACATCATCACGCTGAGCGCGGTGATGGTGAAGATCGAGAACACGAACAGCTTGCGCGCCCAGACGGTGTCATCCACCGCCTTGTAGCCGGTCCAGGCCATGTACAACCAGTACATGCCCATGGCGGCAGCGACGGCGAGGTAGCTCATGCCGGCGTAGCCACTGAAGGTCAACATCAAGGTCGCCACAAGGAAGGCCAGGATGTACAGCAGGATGTGTTTCTTGGCCACCTGGATGCCACGCTTGACCGGCAGAACCGGAATCGACGCAGCCAGGTAGTCATTGAAGCGGAAGATCGCAATGGCGTAGGAGTGCGGCATCTGCCACAGGCTGAACATCACCAGTAGCGTCAGCGCGGCCATGTCGAAGCTATTGGTCACAGCCACATAACCAATCACCGGCGGCATCGCCCCCGACAGACTGCCCACCAGCGTGCCGTGAACCGACTTGCGCTTGAGGTACAGGCTGTAGAGGCCGACGTAGATGACAAAACCGATCACGGCAAACAGCGCCGCCAGCGGGTTGGCCACCTTGTACAACAACGCCACGCCGGCAACACCGAGGACGGTCGCATAGATCAGTGCCAGTTTCAGGGAGATAAGGCCCTGGACCAGCACCCGATTCTTGGTGCGCTCCATCTTGATATCGATGTCACGGTCGATGCAGTTGTTGAACACGCAACCGGAAGCAACCACCAGGGACGTACCGATCATCGCAGCCAGGAAAATGGCCAGATCGACATGTCCCTTGGAGGCCAGGAAGAAACCGCCCGCCACAGAAAGCACGTTACCGAAAATGATCCCCGGTTTGGTGATTTGGATAAAGTGCTTAAGCGACATCGGGTCTTACCTCACTTCGCCATCATGAACGTATGGATGCTGAACATGATCCATATCGACAGGCCAACCAGCAGCAGGATTACCAACCCTGCGAACACGAACGCAATCACGTTATCGCGCTGCTCTTTGGAACGATCCAGGTGCAGGAAGTACACCAGGTGAACCAGAACCTGAATCACCGCGAATGCCAGCACGATCATCAAGGTGATCGATTTCGGCAGGGTCGGGTACATCACCAGACCAAACGGGATGAGCGTCAGGATTACCGACAGGATGAAGCCGATGGCGTACGACTTGACGCTGCCGTGGCTCGAATCATGGCTGTCATGGTCATGGGAGTGTGCATTAGCCATTACAGAGTCCCCATCAGGTAAACAACGGTGAAGACGCAGATCCAGACCACGTCCAGGAAGTGCCAGAACAGGCTCAGGCAGCTCAGGCGAGTCTTGTTGGTGTTGGTCAGGCCGTGTTTATTGACCTGATACATCATCACCGCCATCCACAGCAGGCCGGCCGTTACGTGCAGACCGTGGGTGCCTACCAGCGTGAAGAACGCGGACAGGAAGCCACTACGGTGCGGACCGTAGCCTTCGGAGATCAGCAGGTGGAACTCGTTGATCTCCATGCCGATGAAGCCCAGGCCGAACAGGAAGGTCAGGCCCAACCAGCTCAGTACGCCTTTCTTGTTGCCCTTGTAGAAGGCCAACATGGCGAAGCCGTAGGTGATCGAACTGAACAACAGCAAGGCGGTTTCACCGAGCACGTAAGGCAGTTCGAAGATGTCGTGGCCCGACGGGCCACCCGCTACGTTGTTTACCAGTACCGCGTACACCGCGAAGATCGACGCAAACAAGATGCAGTCGGTCATCAGGTAGAGCCAGAAACCGAAAACGGTCATCGGCCCCGAGTCGTGGTGATGGTCATCGTGCCCATGGTCATCGACATGGGCGTGTCCAGCATTGGTCACTAAGTTCGACATGGTTTAAGCCTGTTCCAACGAGGTTTCAACACGGTTGGCCGGGATCTTCTTCTCGGCTACCAGGCGAGCGTGCTGCTCGGCTTCGATGCGTTCGATCTCTTCGACCGGCACCATGTAGCCTTGATCGTCACGGGCTGCGTGAACGATGAAGTAACCGATAGTGCCAACCAGGCTTGCGATTGCCAGCCACCAGATGTGCCAGATCATCGCGAAACCGAACACGGTCAACAGCGCACCCATCACCACGCCAGTGGCGGTGTTGCTTGGCATGTGGATCGGTTCGTACTTGGCCGGCTTCTGGTACGCAGTACCGTCTTCCTTGGCTTCGGTGAACGCATCAATGGTGTTCGCAGTCGGGATCACGGCGAAGTTGTAGAACGGTGGTGGCGACGAAGTCGACCATTCCAGGGTGTGGCCATTCCATGGGTCGCCGGAGTCGCAAGCGTTCTGCTTACGGTCACGGATACTCACGTACAGCTGGATCAACTGGCAGGCGATACCGACCGCGATCATGATCGCACCGAACATGGCAACGTACAGGTACGGTACCCACTCAGGGTTGGTCGTAGCGTTCAGACGACGGGTCATGCCCATGAAGCCCAGAGCGTAGAGCGGCATGAACGCGACGAAGAAGCCCGAGATCCAGAACCAGAATGCAGCCTTGCCCCAGCCTTCGTGCAGCTTGAAGCCGAACGCTTTCGGGAAGTAGAAGCTGAAACCTGCGATGTAACCGAATACCGCACCACCGATGATCACGTTATGGAAGTGCGCGATCACGAACAGGCTGTTGTGCAGGACGAAGTCAGCACCCGGGATGGCCAGCAGTACGCCAGTCATGCCGCCGATGGCGAAGGTCACCATGAAGCCCAGGGTCCACAGAACCTGGCTGGTCATGCGCAGACGACCGTGGTAGATGGTGAATAGCCAGTTGAATAGCTTCACCCCCGTCGGGATGGAAATCAGCATCGTCGCCAGGCCGAAGAAGGCGTTGACGCTGGCCCCCGAACCCATGGTGAAGAAGTGGTGCAGCCAAACCATGAAGCCCAGTACAGAGATTGCGCCCGATGCGTAAACCATCGAGTGGTGACCGAACAGGCGCTTGCCGGTAAAGGTCGAGATCACTTCGGAGAAGATACCGAACGCTGGCAGGATCAGGATGTACACCTCAGGGTGACCCCATGCCCAGAACAGGTTCACGTACATCATTGGATTGCCACCAAGTTCATTGGTGAAAATGTGGAAATCCAGGTAACGGTCAAGCGACAGCAGCGCCATGGTGGCGGCCAGGATCGGGAACGAAGCCACGATCAGGACGTTGGCCCAGGTGCAGGTCCAGGTGAAGATCGGCATGTCCATCAGTTTCATGCCAGGGGCGCGCATTTTCAGCACGGTGGCCAGGAAGTTGACCCCCGTCAGCGTCGTCCCGAGTCCTGATAGCTGTAGGGCCCAGATGTAGTAGTCCACACCCACGCCAGGGCTGTATTGCAGGCCCGACAATGGCGGATACGCAACCCAACCGGTCTTGGCGAATTCGCCGACGCCCAGGGATACGTTGATCAGCACCACGCCGGACACCAGCAGCCAGAAGCTCAGGGAGTTCAGGAACGGGTAGGCAACGTCACGCGCGCCGATCTGCAGCGGCACTGCAAGGTTCATCAGGCCGGTGAAGAATGGCATCGCCATGAAGATGATCATGATCACACCGTGGGCGGTGAAGATCTGGTCATAGTGTTCAGGTGGCAGGTAGCCAGGCGAACCCTCGGTGGCCATGGCCAGCTGGGTACGCATCATGATGGCGTCGGCAAAGCCGCGCAGCAGCATGACCATGGCCACGATGATGTACATGACACCGATTTTCTTGTGGTCAACCGAAGTCAGCCACTCGGTCCACAGGTAGGTCCACTTCTTGAAATAAGTGATTGCCGCAAACAGCCCCAGACCACCCAGCGCGATCATGGCGATGGTAATCATCACAATCGGCTCGTGGAACGGGATCGCATCCCAACTTAATTTACCAAACATCGTTTACTCCTCTGCCCCAGCAGTTGAATGCGAGCCCGTGTCAGAACCTTCAACCGCGGCCACTTCTTTCTTCTCGTGCTTGACCGGCTTGCCTGGCTTCATACCTTCGTACTTGTCGACGATTTTCTGAAACAGGTCCGGCTCGTACGTGGAGTACAGGGCGACAGGGTTGTTCTGGCTTGGTTTGGTCAGGGCGTCGTATTCAGCTTGATCAAGCTGTTTAGGTGCGGCCTTGACTTCGGCGACCCAGGCGTTGAAATCTTCCTGGCTTGTCGAGATCGCTTTGAATTTCATGCCGGTGAAGCCAGCGCCGCTGTAGTTCGCGGAGATGCCTTCCATTACAGCTTTTTCGTTGGCGATCAGGTGCAGGCGAGTCTGCATGCCTGCCATCGCGTAGATCTGACCGCCCAGGGCTGGGATGAAGAACGAGTTCATCACGGCGTCGGAGGTGATCCGGAAGTTAAGCGGGGTGTTCTCCGGGAACTGGATCTCGTTGACGGTGGCGATACCCAGGTCCGGGTAGATGAACAGCCACTTCCAGTCCAGCGCGACCACTTCGATGTTGATCGGCTTGACGTCGGAGACCAGCGGACGGTACGGGTCCAGCTCGTGGGTCGACTTATAGGTGATGTAACCCAGGGCGATGATGATGAGGACCGGAACCAGCCACACCGCGATTTCAATCTTGGTGGAGTGCGACCACTTCGGCGCGTAGGTCGCGCTGGTGTTCGACGCGCGGTATTTCCAGGCGAAGGCGAAGGTCATGATGATCACAGGGACCACGACCAGCAGCATCAGCAGGGTAGCGGTGATGATCAGGTTTCGTTGATCCAGACCGATCTGTCCTTTAGGGTCCATCAAGGTCCACTTGCAGCCTCCCAGCATTAACAGCATGCCAATCAGCGGCAAAAAGCCTAGTAATCGGGGGTACCTGTTTTTACTCATCTCACGACCTCTAAAGCAGCTTGCGCAATGCAGTTGGGTTTTGATCGCCAACACTTCACCCTGCCAAGGGTTGGCATTTCTCTTCGATTGAATAAGAGCCTGCCCATCACGCCATAACGGCGCGTTTCACGGACCTGCGGTGAGTTCTTATTCGATTTCGTGGTTAAAGGCCTTGTTACAGACCAATTCCATTTGGTGCGGATAGTTGAAAGGCTGCCGGAACCTTGGGGTCGCACAGAGCCGTCCATCTGCCCCTCGACCGCTCCAGTGCTCAAATATTGAACAGCACCGGACATTCAGTGCGGGCGATTGTAGTTAGCTAGCGATGTATAAACCATGTCTTATAAAGAAATAATTTTTATCGATTCCAGCAACAATCCTTCACCAAAACCGCAAAGGTTCGCGATCTTATCGTGTTCGATTCTCAACAAAAACCACAAAAATTGCCGTGTTATTGCTGGATCTGTCACAGCCCTTACGCCTTGTAAGGGCATGCAAAAGGCAGCAAAGTCCCCATAAAACAAGGCATTCGGACATCACGCAAAGGCTTGGGCGGCGTGAGGTGCGCGGCCCCGCCCAGACCACGAACTGACAGCACAAATTGCGCGTTTTAGGCAAATTTAATGGGGCAATCCGCGAGCGGGAAACGTCCTGCGGCAGCTTCCGTGTGACAACATGTCGCACGCTGCGCGCACCCGTAATTGTCCGGCGTCACGCTCCCTTCACAAAACCCTACAAACAAAAACGCCCCGGCCTTCCCTCAGGAAGACCGGGGCGTTTTGCCCGATGGCTTCAGGCCTGGCGTTGACGGTTACGGTAAATGCCCAGGGGCACCAGGATCACGGTCAATACGAACGCCACCAGCGCCCATTGCGCCAGGGACAGGCCCAGCACCGGCGGGTACGGCGTGCTGCAGAAACCATCGACCTGGAAGCCCAGGGGGAACACCTTGGCCAGGGGCAGGTCGTCGACGATCGGTTGCAACACATCAATGCCACAGCTGACCTGGGGGAAGAACTGGGTGTACACGTGATGGCCGGCTGCCGCCACGCCACCGAGGGCACTGAGCACCACCAGGCCTTCGAACAGGGTGACCGCGCCTTTACGGCGCATGGCCGCGCCGATGAAGGCGAAGATCGCGATCAGCAGCAACGCATAGCGTTGCAGGATGCACAGCGGGCACGGTGCCTCGCCCAGCACCACCTGCATATACAGCGCACCGCCGATCAGCGCCAGGCAGATGATGCCCAGCAACACCAGAAAGCGCCGCTCCCTGCCTAAACGCAATTCGTCACTCATCTCAGTTTCCCTTTGTCTGGTCGTGCCAATGGCCGCAAGTTTACACACAGAGAGAGGTTTAAACAGAAGGGGGTTAACAGGAGATTAATCTGGAGAAATGCAAAACGAAAATGTGGGAGCCGGGCTTTTGTGGGAGCTGGCTTGCCTGCGATGCAGGCACCTCGGTGGTTCAGGTAAACCGAGGTAATGCTATCGCAGGCAAGCCAGCTCCCACATTTTTTGACCGTGTTATTCCAGCGCCGCAGCCGGGCCGAAGAACTCATACCGGCTTTGCTTCTCCGGCACACCCAACGCCTTCAGGTGGCGCTTGATCGCACCCATAAAGCCTTTTGGCCCAAGGAAGTAGGCATCGATGTCGCGCTGTTCAGGCAACCACGCCGCCAATTGTTCCTGGCTCAACAGCCCAACCTTATCCGCCGCCGGGCTCACACCATCATCCTCGGCATAGCAATAGAAGCGCTGCAACTGCGGATGCTTGGCCGCCAGGCCATCCACCCAGTCGCGGAACGCATGCACCCCGCCATTACGCGCACAGTGGATAAAGTGCACCGGCCGCCCGCTCGCCAGCGCCGCTTCAAGCATCGGCAAGGTTGGCGTGATGCCCACCCCGCCGCTGATCAACACCAGCGGTTTGTCGCCAGCGGCCAGGGTGAATTCCCCCGACGGCGGGAACAGGTCGATGGTCGCGCCGACCGGCACTTGATCATGCAGATAGTTCGACACCCGCCCACCCGCCTCGCGCTTGACGCTGATGCGGTACTGCCCGGCATCGCTCAAGGCCGACAGGGAATAGTTGCGGCGCACTTCCTCGCCATCGAGCACCAGCTTCATGCCGATGTACTGCCCCGGCGCCGCCGCCAGGATCGGGCCGTTATCCACCGGCGCAAAGTAGAAGGAAATGATCTCGGCGCTCTCCTCCACCCGCTTGACCAGCGTGAACGCCCGCGCACCGCGCCAGCCACCGGGGGCCTGGGCTTTCTCGTCGTAGATGGCTGCTTCGGCACCGATCAGGATATCCGCCAGCTGACTATAGGCCGCGCCCCAGGCACTCATCACCTCAGGGGTGGCAATCTCGCTGCCCAGCACTTCGGAAATGGCGCGCAGCAGGCACGCGCCGACGATCGGGTAATGCTCCGGCAGGATCTGCAAGGCCACGTGCTTGTTGATGATCTTCGCCACCAAGTCGCCCAGCTGGTCCAACTGATCGATATGCCGCGCATACATCAGCACGCCATTGGCCAGCGCGCGCGGCTGGTCGCCGCTGGACTGGTGGGCCTGATTGAACAGCGGGCGAACCTCGGGGTACTCGGACAGCATCATGCGGTAAAAATGGGTGATCAGCGCTTCGCCGCCGCTTTCCAGCAGGGGCACAGTGGATTTGACGATGGCACGGTCTTGGGCACTAAGCATGGCAGACTCCTGGGTCTTTTTACTGATTGCCTTTACCTAATCAGTATTCATGCCAAGTTATAAACCCTTATATTTCAATGACTTGAATAATATGTAGTCAGTATGACTTCCTACGCCTTATAGTCATAAGGACTACAAGGAGTCATTATGACTGCGCAATCCCTGCTCACCACCCTGCTGCCCCTGGTCGCCGACCTGTCCCGCGAACTGCCCGAAGGCGAGCGCTACCGCCGCTTGTTGCAAGCCATGCGCGCCCTGCTGCCCTGCGATGCCGCCGCGCTGTTGCGCCTGGACGGCGAGTGGCTGGTGCCGCTGGCGGTGGACGGTTTGAGCCCCGACACCCTTGGCCGGCGTTTCAAAGTCAGCGAGCACCCGCGTTTTGAGGTGCTGTTGAGCAGCCCCGGGCCGACGCGCTTTGACAGCGACAGCGAATTGCCCGACCCCTACGACGGCCTGGTCGCCGGCCTGCATGGGCAGCTGGAAGTCCACGACTGCATGGGCTGCCCGCTGTTTGTCGACGACAAGCCGTGGGGGCTGCTGACCCTCGATGCCCTCGACACCGAGCGCTTCGAACGGGTCGAACTGGACGCCCTGCAAGCCTTCGCCAGCCTTGCCGCCGCCACCGTCAACGTCGCCGAACGGATCGAGCGCCTGACCCTGCGCGCCGAAATCTACCGCGAAGCCAGCGGCCAGCAGCACAAGGAAATGATCGGCCAGAGCAAACCCCACAAGCGCCTGGTGGAAGAGATCAAGCTGGTGGGCGGCAGCGACCTCACCGTGCTGATCACCGGCGAAACCGGCGTGGGCAAGGAGTTGGTCGCCCAGGCGATCCACGCCGCCTCGCCCCGTGCGGACAAACCGCTGATCAGCCTCAACTGCGCGGCCCTGCCGGAAACCCTGGTGGAAAGCGAGCTGTTCGGCCATGTGCGCGGCGCGTTCACCGGCGCATTGAACGAGCGCCGCGGCAAGTTCGAACTGGCCAATGGCGGCACGCTGTTCCTCGATGAGGTGGGTGAGCTGTCCCTGACCGTGCAGGCCAAGCTGCTGCGCGTGCTGCAAAGCGGCCAGTTGCAGCGCCTGGGTTCGGACAAGGAGCATCACGTCGACGTGCGCCTGATCGCCGCCACCAACCGCGACCTCGCCGAAGAAGTGCGCAACGGCCGCTACCGCGCCGACTTCTACCACCGCCTCAGCGTGTACCCGCTGCAAGTGCCGGCCCTGCGCGAACGCGGGCGGGATGTGTTGCTGCTGGCCGGTTTCTTCCTCGAACAGAACCGCTCACGCATGGGCCTGGGCAGCCTGCGCCTGACCAGCGACGCGCAGGCGGCGCTGCTGGCCTACAACTGGCCGGGCAATGTGCGCGAACTGGAACACCTGATCGGCCGCAGCGCGCTGAAAGCCCTGGGCAACTGCCGCGAGCGGCCGAAGATTCTCAGCCTCAGCGCCCAGGACCTCGACTTGCCGGACGTCACCGCGCCCACCATTGAAGCCCCGGCCGACGTGATGCCCGTGGTAACCGGCGATTTGCGCCAGGCCACCGAGCACTTTCAGCGCCAGATCATCAGCGCCTGCCTGGAGCGCCACCAGCACAACTGGGCCAGTGCGGCCCGCGAACTGGGCCTCGACCGCGCCAACCTCGGCCGCATGGCCAAGCGCCTCGGTCTCAAATAGTGACGCGGTAACTGTGGGAGCTGGCTTGTGTGGGAGCTGGCTTGCCTGCGATAGCGGTAGGTCAGCTGTATCTGTGTTAACTGACAGGCCGCCTTCGCGGGCAAGCCAGCTCCCACACAAGCCAGCTCCCACATTAGATTTGCTGTGCCTTGAGGACCGGGGTAACGGGCTTGGGCTTTCTGAACACCAACACATTCCCCAACATCACCAGCACCAACCCCACCAACGCCGGCCCAGTCCATTGGTAGCCCTCGGCAAACGCCGACACATTCAGCGCCACCACCGGGAACAGCACCGTGCAATACGCCGCACGCTCCGGCCCCATGCGCCCGACCAACGTCAGGTAGGCGGTAAACCCAATCACCGAGCCCGGAATCACCAGGTACCACAACGCGCCGATGTACCGCGCGCTCCAGTCCATCTCGAACGGAATCCCACGCACCGCGCAATAGGTCGCCAACATCGCCGCCCCATAGGCCATGCCCCAGGCGTTGGCGGTCAGCGGCTTGAGCCCGGCCTTCTGTTGCAGGCTCGACAGCATGTTGCCCGCCGAGAAGCACATGGTCCCCAGCAATGCCAAACCCAACCCCAGCAAGGTCTGCGGGCTGGCGGTGTGCCCGACCAGCTCCGGCCAGAATAAAAAGCCCAAACCGGCCAAACCCAGACCGCCGCCCATCAGCACGTTGCGCGCCACCCGCTGGCCGAAAAACACCCGGGCGTTCAGCGCGTTCCACAACGTGGCCGTGGAAAACACCACCGCCACCAGGCCGCTGGGGATCCACTGGCTGGCCGTCAAGAAGCACATGAAGTTCACGCAAAACAGGCACAAGCCCTGGGCCAGGCAGATCAAATGCCCGCGCCGGTTCATCACCTGCAGCTTGCGGCTGAGCAGCAACAGCGCGAACAGCACCAGCGCGGCGAGGCCGAAGCGATAGACGATGGACACCGGGATCGCCACCACGCCCAGCTGCCATTTGAGGGCAATCCAGGTGGTGCCCCAGATCAGCACGGTGAGTAAATACAGGGAAAGGTTCATAGCGGGCTCCATCGATTGAGCCTCAGTGTCGCGCCCATCCCGGGCAAGTCTCTTGCAGATTCTTGCGCTTTTGTCGCCCAGCGGGATCACAGCGCCAGCGCCGCGGAGTAGGATGCAAGGCGTCAACGAGTGCTCACCATGCCCGAACTGGAATCCCTGCAAGTCTTCCAAGCCCTTAACCGCTCGCCCAACGCACGCCTTGAAGCCTGCGCCGAGCTCGGTGACGGTTTGTCTGCGGCCTTGTGGAGCAACCATCACGACGCCCAGGATTACCAGGCGCCGAGCCACCACACCTTGTCCTGCTACATCGGTGGGGGCACCGGTACATTCCGCCGTGACCAGCCCGGCACCAAGGGCGGCCCCGACAAGCTATGCATCCTGCCCGCCGAGCACCAGTCGGCCTGGGTGATCAACGGCGAGATCCGCCTGGCCCACGTGTATTTCAGCCCGGAACAGTTCGCCCTCGGTTGCGTCACCTTGCTCGACCGCGAGCCGCGCACGCTGCAACTGCGCGAAAGCACCTTCCTGGAGGACGCCAGCCAGGCCCGGCGCTTCCACCAGTTGATCGCCCTCAACTGGCACGAACCCGCCGAACGCTTGCTGACCAGCAGCCTGGCCCATGAAATGCTCAGCCACACCCTGCTCAGCCAAGTGGGCGCGCGCGACGGGCTACGGTTGAAAGGCGGGTTGGCGGCGTACCAGCGGCGATTGTTGGTGGAGTACATCGACCAACACCTCGAAGACCCCATCAGCCTCGGCCAATTGGCCGGGTTGTGCGCGCTGTCGGAATACCATTTCGCGCGGATGTTCCGCCAAAGCTTCGGCCTGCCACCTCATCAGTACCTGCTGGCGCGCCGCTTGACCCGCGCCCAGGCGTTACTGCGTGGCGGCGCCCTGCCCCTTGGCGAGATCGCCCTGATGTGCGGTTTTTCCAGCGCCAGCCACTTCACCAGCCGCTTTCGCCAGGCCATGGGCGCCACGCCCGGCGAATACCGCCAGGCGTTCTGCGCCTAGACCATCAAGCCCAGCGTCTTCGCCTTGGCCACGGCTTGCGTGCGCCGCTCCACGCCGAGCTTGCTGTGGATGCGCCGCGCGTGGGTCTTGACCGTGTGCAGGGAGATAAACAGGCGGTCGGCGATTTCCAGGTTGGAGCTGCCTTGGGCAATCAGTTGCAGCACTTCCAGTTCGCGCTGGCTCAGGGGGTTTTCCGCCGTCCCGGCCGGCGACACTGGCGCTTCAAGCCCCACGTCACTCAACAACCCCGGCGAGCGCAAACGCAGCTCACGAATCGCCTGCTGTACCTGGCAACGCGCCGCCAGTTCCAAGCCGGCCTGCAACGAACGCCGCGCCTGGGCTGAGTCGCCGAGTTGCCAGGCCACCTCGCCCAGCACCAGGTGCAGTTCGGTTTCCAGGCACAACATGCCGCGCTGCTGGACAGTCGCCAGCAAGGCACTCAAGCGCTCCAGCGGTTGCTCGGCACAGCCCAGTTTGACCTCGGCCAGCACCAGCAGATATTCCAGACGCGGTATCAACTCCAACGTCGCCGGCGGCGCCTGCTTGGCCTGCGGCCCCCGGAAGTGACGCAACACCCGGCGCACCGCTTCCACCGTCAATTCGGCGCGGCCCTGCTGTAACCAGAAGTGCCCACTGACCAACAACAACACCGCGCGATACACCGACTCCGGCACCAGGCGCTGCTGCATCAGCCGCTCGGCGTCGCGCAGCTGGACAAAGGCCTGGGCGTAATCGCCGCGGTTGGCCGCCAACAGCGCCAGGCCGAGAAAACCGTAGAGCACGCGTTTGTCCTGGCTGTGCAGGCACATCGGCAAGCCGGCGTCGAAACACTCGGCAGCCAGCACGTCCTGCCCTTGGCGCAACGCCAGATGCCCACGGCGCAAGGCGATACGCCCCACCAGCGGCCCGGCCTTGAGGCGCTGCTTGAGCAACATCGCCTGCACGCCTTCCAGCAGGCTTTGCGCGCGGTAAGGTGCGCCGCGCTGCTCCAGCAACTGGGCGTGGTCCAACTCCAGCAATGCCTCCAGCACCAACGAACCGTGGGCACGGGCCAGGCACAGTGCCTCGCGGCTCAAGGCCTGGGCCACGTCCAACTCGCCGCGCAGCAAGGCTTGCTGGGTCAGACCCGACAGGCACATCAGGCGCGACGTCCAGGCGCTGTCGGGCAACGCGTGCAAGGCTTCGAGGAAATGCCCGCGCGCGCCATCGGCATCGCCGCGCAGGTGCAGCAACCAGCCCCACTGCGCCTGCCAGCGCCCCAGCAGATAGGCCTGTTGCGCCGCCGTGGGTTGCGGCGCGAAACGCGCCAATTGATCGATGCACTGCGCCGCCTGATCGAAGCGCCCGGCAAACAACAGTGCCGCCGTAACCAGGCCGACCAATTGCGCCGAACCGAGCATCAATTCATCGCCATGCTGCTCATGCAGGCGCAACAGCAGCACGGCGTTCTGCTGGCGAAACAGGTCTTCGAAGCTGAAGTGCTGCAACAGGCTCACCGCCACCTCGTACTCTTCGGCCAGCAGCGCTTGCTCGAACGCCGCTTGCCAGTCCTGTTCGGCGGTGAACCACTGGCAGGCGCGCCGGTGCCAGGAGCGCTTGGCCGGCCAGGGTTCATCGCGCAGCAAGTGCGCGAGCGGTGGGAACACTTGCAGCCAGTCGGCGGCGTCTTCCCACGGCTGGATGTAGGCGCCAAAGGCCTGCAAATCGTGCAGGTACTGATCGCCGTCGCCAAAGCCGAACAGGTGCTCGCACAAGCCGGCGTTGAAACGCGGCAGATGGGCGAGCACGCGCCAGGCTTCGGCGAGCTCGGCTGGCAAAGTGCTGAAGAGTTCGTGTTGCAGGTAATCGAGCAGGGTCTTGTCCGGGTGCCCGTCGCCGAGCAAGGCGATGCGCACACCGGCGCACCAGCCGGCGCTGAACTGCATGACGCTGTCCACGCTGTGCCCGGGGCTCAGCAGCAGCTGGATTTCCGCCGCGCTGAAGGCCAATTCGCTGCTGCTGCATTCCAGCAATTCATCGTCGAGCAGCAAGCGCGGCCAGTTGCACAGCGGCCGGCGCCGGGCGCCGAGCCACCAGGTCAACGCCGGGCTGCTGGCGGTGAGCAGGCGGTCGAGCAACGCGTCCAGCTCGGGCGCGGGCAGGCGGCTGAAATCATCGAGGAACAACCACGCCGGGGCCTGCCAACGAGCGAGGTCGAGCAGCAGCGTGGCTTCATCGGTAAAGGTCAGGCCCAGATTCAGGGCGAGGCGCTGGCATAATTCCAGCGGGCTGAGGGTGATGCCATTGAGCGGCAGCCAATACACCTGGCAACCGTTGGGCGCCTGCAAGGCGCACTCGGCGAGCAACGCGCTCTTGCCGCTGCCGCCGGGGGCGCAGAGCAGCTTGACCCGGGCCTGCGCCGCCAACAACGGCGCGGCCAGGCGCGGGCGCAGCAGATGGTGGGCGGACAGCCGGGGCATGAATCCAGGACGGTCCAGGCAGCGTGTCATGGCGGTCATTGCTGCATCCTGCTTTTTTATTGTTATGCAACCTGATGCGTACCCTAGTCCTGTGGCTAAGGGTTGTTGAAGAAGTATTCAGCGGGGTGATTGGCGGCCATGCACAAAAGCAAATGTGGGAGCTGCTTTGTGTGGGAGCTTTGGCTTATGTGGGAGCTGGCTTGCCTGCGATAGCATCACCTCGGTCCGAATGACATACCGAGG
>NZ_ANNV01000027.1 GCF_000346755.1 Pseudomonas sp. CBZ-4
TTGGGAGCGCTTCGCACTCCAGCGGGAGCAAGCTCCCTCGCCACGACGTATCAGGTTCAGAACTGGTACTTGAGGCCCACCGTCATATTGCGCGGGTCACCGTAGAATGCGCTGCTATACAGACCGTAGCCGGCGTAGTACTCGCGGTCGAAGAGGTTGTTCAGGTTCAGCGACGCGCTGAGGTTCTTGCTCACGTCATAGCGCGCCATCAACCCCACCACGGCGAAACTGCCTTCGTCGGCGCGCGCATCCATCGGGTAGGTGATGGCCGAATAGGTTGAACTCTGCCACGTCACATTGCCGCCCACTGTCAGGTCACGCAGGGCACCTTCAAGCTTGTAGGCCGTGGACAGTTTGAACTGGCGCTCCGGCAGGTTGGTGTTGATGCGGTTGCCGTCCTTGTCCCGGGGTTGGGCGTAGGTGAAGCCGGCAAGCATCTGCCAACCCGGCGTCAGTTGGCCGGACAGCTGCATTTCAAACCCTTTGGTGGTGGTGCCGCTGACGGCCTTGTAGGCCGTAAGGCCTCCCGTGCGAACGCCGTCGTCCACCCCCAGGTTGTCCTGCTTGATGGTGAACACGGCGACACTGGTGTTGAGCGCACCGTCGAAATATTCCGACTTCAGGCCCGCTTCATAGCTTTGCCCCGTCAGCGGTTCCAGCGCCTTGTCGTTTTTGTCGAACAACGACTGCGGCGTGAAGATGTCGGTGTAGCTGACGTAGAGCGAGTGGATGTCATTGAGGTCGTAGACGATGCCTGCATAAGGCACCAGCTTGCCGGTTTTCCTGGCGCTGTCGTCCGACGGATCATTGGGCTTCCATCCGTAGGTCAGGGTGCCTTCACGCTCATAGTTGACGACCCGGCTGCCGAGGATCACATGCCAGTCGTCCAGCGGGTTCAGGCGCAATGCCGCGTACCCACCGGACTCCTTGATCTTGTAGCCCTGGCTCTGTTGGAAGGTGAACGCATCCGGCTGAGGCGGGTTGTTGCCCCAGGTCTCGTAGTTCACGTTGAGGCTGCCACCGTCCAGTGACTGATAGTCCGAGCGGCGGTTACTCGCATTCAAACCCACCACCAACTCATGGGTACGCCCCAGCAGCGAAAAAGGCCCCGTCGCGTAGGCATCCGCGGAGTCGGCGTTGATCGTGTAGGTCACGCGGCTGCGCTGCAGTTCGGCAATGTGGGTCGTCTCGTCGGGGAACGGCCCCCAGCCGACGATGTTGCCTTGCAACTGATCGGTGGTGCCTTTCCAGTGGCTGGCTTCTACGCGCAACAGCCAGTCATTGTCGAAGCGCTGCTCGATGCCGGCAAAGTATTTGGTGCTTTGGCTGTCGGCATAGGTCCATTTGGCCGCCGGGTTGGTCGAGCGTTTGAAGTTGGCGCGGTTGCCATCGGCGTTGTACAGCGGCAGCTGGCCAAAACTGGAGCCGTCGGCGTCGATTTTCTGGTAGTCGATGCCGGCGTACAGCGTGGTGTCTGGCGTGATATCGGCCTCGCCGATGGCGTAGAACACGTCCTTTTTCTGCGCGTAGTAATCAATAAATGAATGGTTGTCCTGATGGGCTGCCACCACGCGCCCACGCAGCGCGCCGTTTTCGGACAACGGCCCGGACAGGTCCATTTCCGTGCGGTAGCGATCCCAGGTGCCACCACTGCCGGAGACATAGCCCTGGAAGTCTTTGGTCGGACGTTTGCGGACCAGGTTGACCACCCCCGCCGGGCTGCCGACGCCACTCATCAACCCCGTGGCGCCGCGTACCACTTCGACGCGGTCGTAGATGGCCATGTCGCGCACGCCCAGGCCGTTGGTATTGGTGGTGAAGTCTGACGTCGGCACACCGTCGTACTGAAAACTGTCCAAGGCAAAACCGCGGGAGTAGAAGTTGTAACGCTCACTGTCGTCGTGCATCACCGTCACGCCAGGGGTTTGCCCGAGGACTTCGGCGATGGAACCCAGGCCCTGGTCAGTCATGTGCTGGCGGGTGATGACGGTCACCGACTGGGGAGTCTCGCGCAGGGACATGGGCAATTTGGTCGCCGTGCTGGTGCTGCCCGTGGTGTAGGAGCCGGAGTTTTCGGTGGTCTGGCCCAGTTGTTGGCCGGTGATGCTGGTGGCCCCCAGCTCAATGCTTGACCCATCTCCCAATGGATACAGCGTGTAGGAGCCGTCCCCGGAGGCGACCGCATTTAGCCCGCTACCGCGCAGCAGGCTGCGCAATCCCTCATCGATGCCGGTGTTGGCATTCAGCCCGGTACTGCGCTTGCCTTCCACCAGCGCCGGGTCGATCGGCAGGGTGATGCCGGCCTGGCTGGCGAACTCGGCCAGCGCCGTGCTCAAGGCGCCGGCGGGAATCGTGTAATGGCGCACGTGCTGCTGGCCGATAGGTTCTGCCAGCAGGGGGGGGCTGGTCACCACCGAGCCTGCAACCAGCAGGCCCAAGGTCGCCCCGCGTATTGCCAGGGCTAAGGAGTGGAAGGGTAGGACGTACCGCTGTGGTTGCCGCATTGAGTGTTCCCCGTCGAAGAGTGTTGGCTGTTTTACGAGGAGGACGCATGGCGGCTGAAAAACACGACACACGCGGGAAATTCAGCTTTCCCGGGCGGCGATGGTCACCCAGTAGCGGCTGCGGGTGCGGATGTCTACCGGCAGGGTGCGGGCCAGGGCGGCCAATGCCAGGTCGGTGTCGTGTAACTGAAATGTGCCGGAGATCTGCCAGTCTGCCACTGCCGGATCGCAGCGCAGCAGGCCGGGACGATAGCGGCCGAGCTCGAGGGCAAAGTCGGCCAGGCGCATTTTCTCCGCGCGCAGTACGCCTTGGGTCCAATCGCTGCTGCTGCGTTGCAGCGTGGCCACGGGCGCAATCAGGGCGCGACTGAACTCGGTCTGCTGGCCCGCTTCCAGGCGCAGGAAATCCTTGGCGTGAGCGGGATAGACCTGCACCGCCCCTTCCAGCACTGCGATACGGGTTTTGCCGTCGAGCTGGCGCACGTCGAAACGCGTGCCAACCGGGCGCAAACGGCCTTCGGCGGTTTCCACCACGAGTGGGCGGTTGAGCGGGTCGGCGGCGGTGCTGACCAGGATCTCGCCGGCGTACAGGCGCAGCAGGCGCTGCTGGCTGTCGAAGCGGATGTCCATGGCGCTGGCGGTGTTGAGCATCACCCGGGTGCCGTCCGGCAGCACGCATTCGCGACGCTCGCCGGCCACGGTGCGTTGGTCTGCGCTCCACTCCCGCCAGGGCAGTGCCTGGTAGGCGAATGTGCCCAGCGGCGCAGCGATGATCAGGCTGGTCAGTAGTTTCAGGGTGTGGCGCCGATCAAGGCTTGCCGGGCGGCCCAGCGCGGGCATGCCGATATCCGCTGGGATCGCGTCGAAGCGTGCGTGGAACCCTGCCGCCAATTGCCAGGCGCGCTCGTGGTCGGCATGGCTGGCGCGCCAGTGGTCGCAGGCTTCCCGATCACGCGGGCTGGCGTTGCCTTGCAGGCGCACGAACCAGCGGGCCGCCTGGCGCGCAATGCGCCGGTCAATCGGCTGGGCACTCACGCTGAAGTTGTGGCCAGGATGATGCATTCCTCATAGGCGCGCGCGAGATGGCGTTGCACCGAGCGCACATGGATACCCAGGTGGCTGGCGATTTCCTCTTGGCTGTAACCCTCAAGTTGAGCCATCAGAAAGGCCTGGCGCGTCCTGGCCGGCAGGCACGAAAGCACCTGGTCGACCTCATGCAGCGCTTCGAGAATCAGCGCCTGGCTTTCCAGCGAGGGGGTGTTCTGCTCGGGCAGGTGGGCCAGGGTTTCCAGCCACGCCTGCTCCAACGAACGCCGGCGATACAGGCTGATCAGCAAGTGATTGGCGACGGTGGCCAGGTAGGCGCGCGGGCTGTCGAGGGTCCGTGGCTTGGCACCCAGCAGGCGGATGAAGGTATCTTGCGTCAAGTCCGCCGCGTCGGCGCTGTTGCCCAGGCGCTGGCGCAACCAACCCACCAACCAGCCGCGATGGTCGCGATAGAGGTCGCCGATATTCTGGTAAGGACTGGTTGGAAGGGGCATGGGGCTTGTTGTTGACCAAAGCAATGCAAGTGAGAACTCATCTCATTCTATCGGTGGCTGCGCCTTGCTCGCAAGGCTATCCCCTGAATGTTTACCCGCGTACGCCTTGCCGTTGTGCACTGCCTACACCCCGTTGAACTGTGCTGGTGCGTCATGACGTGGCGGAATACCCCCATGCCCATTGGTCGATTGCGCCCCTTGCCGCATAAACGGTTATCTATAGCCACGCGAAGACTTCCAGGCGAGCTACCGGCAGCAGGACGCTGCGGTGCCCGCTCTCTAACAATGGCCTTTCAAGGCGATAAAAAAATAGTCTGCAAGGGGAACGGCACTCCATGAAATATCCACTGCGTCCGTTGGTGTTCTGGCCAACTTTCCTGATTCTGCTGGCGGCGGTGATCGCCAGCTACATCGACCTGAATGCGTTCCTTGCGGTGAGCAAGCAGCTCAACAACCTGATCCTGAAAAACTTCTCCTGGCTGTTCAGCGCCGGCTCGTTTGCCATGGTGGTGTTGACCGCCATCGTGTACTTCTCGGCACTGGGCAAGGTGCGCATCGGCGGTGAAGACGCCCAGCCGTTGCTGAGCAAATGGCGCTGGTTCATGGTGGCGCTGTGCACCACGCTGGCGGTTGGTGTGTTGTTCTGGACCACCGCCGAACCGCTCTACCACCTGTACGGCCCGCCCACCAGCCTGCCGATTGAAGCGGGCAGCTCGGCGGCGAAGAGCTTTGCGATGTCGACGATGTTCCTGCACTGGACCATCACCCCGTACGCCATCTACCTGGTGCCGTCCCTGGTATTTGCGCTGGTGTTCTACAACCGCCGCAGCAACTTCTCGATTGGCGCGATGCTCGAACCCTTGCTGGGCGCGGCGCGGGTCAAGCGCTACGCCGGGCTGATCGACACCCTGGCGATGTTCGCCCTGGTCGCCGGCATGGCCTCGTCCCTGGGCACGGGCGCACTGACCCTGGCCGGCGGCCTGAGCCAATACATCGGCGGCGAAACCACGCCGTTCCGTTTGGCGATCATCATCGCAATCATCGTCATCACCTTTGTCGCCTCGGCCGCCAGCGGCCTGCAAAAAGGCATCGTGATGCTGTCCTCGTTCAACACCTGGATCATGCTCGCCCTCGGTTTGTTCGTGCTGCTGTGCGGGCCAACCCTGTACATGTTCAGCCTCGGCGTCGAATCCCTCGGCGTGTACCTCGACACCTTCTTCAGCCGCAGCTTGTTCACCGGCGCCGCCAGTGGCGACACCTGGCCGCAGAGCTGGACAGTGTTCTACTGGTCGGTGTGGTTTGCCTGGGCGCCAGTGAGTGCGCTGTTCCTCGGCAAGATCGGCCGTGGCTATACCGTGCGTGAATTCATCCATATCAACATGCTGTTCCCGGCGCTGTTCACGGCGGTGTGGATCTGCATCTTCTCCGGCACCAGCCTGTACTTCGATGCGCTCGGCGACGGCAGCCTCAACCGCGTGCTCAACGAGCAGGGCGTGGAGCACGTGCTGTACCAGATGTTCCAGCAACTGCCGGCCAGCGGGCTGATGATCGCGTTCCTGCTGTTTGTCGCCTTCATCTCGTTTGTCACTGCGGCGGACTCCAGCACCGACGTGATCGCCAACCTGTGCAGCAAGGGCGTGACCGCCGACTCCGACCTCGACGGCAACCCGATGTTGAAGATTGTCTGGGGCGTGATCATCGGCACGGTGTCGTGGGTGATGGTGTCGTTTATCGGCATCGACGGGGTGAAGATGCTCTCCAATCTCGGCGGTCTGCCGGGGATGATCCTGGTGCTGCTGGCCAGTACCTCGCTGATCTTCTGGCTGAAAAACCCGGCGCTGCTCGATGTGAAACACCTCAAGCCGGCCACCGATCCCGCGCTGCGCGGCGCCAGCCCGGTCGCCGAGTTCGCCCGCTAAATCCTCAAACCTGTGTGTCTCCCCACGCGCTCCCCCGAGAGCGCGGGGGAGCCGTTTGTTTGCAACAAAAGTTTGGAGTTACCGATGGAAATCGTTACCGAATTTGCCTACAAGGTCCGTGAAATCGAACACTGCCTGATCCCGCTGAAGGACGGCACCCAACTGGCCGCGCGCATCTGGCTGCCGGAAGTCGCCGGCCTGCAAACCTTCCCGGCGATCCTCGAATACCTGCCGTACCGCAAGCGCGATGGCACCGCCGTGCGTGATGCGCTGACCCACCCGTGGATGGCCGGGCAAGGCTATGTGTGCGTGCGTGTGGACATGCGCGGCAACGGCGAATCCCAAGGGTTGATGGCCGACGAATACCTGTTGCAGGAGCAGGACGACGCCCTCGAAGTGATCGATTGGCTGTGCCAGCAAGCCTGGTGCGACGGCAACGTCGGCATGATGGGTATTTCCTGGGGCGGCTTCAACGGCCTGCAAGTCGCGGCGCGCCAGCCCGAGGCGCTGAAGGCGATCATCACCCTGTGTTCCACCGATGACCGCTTCGCCGACGACATCCATTACAAGGGCGGCAACCTGCTGATGGAGAACTTCGGTTGGGCCGCGACCATGCTCAACTTCAGCGCTGCCGTGCCCGATCCGCTGCTGGTCGGCGATGCATGGAAAACCCTCTGGCAGCAACGCCTGGACGCCATGCCGCTGCTCGCCGAAACCTGGCTGCAACACCAGACCCGCGATGACTACTGGCGCCACGGTTCGGTGTGCGAGGACTATTCGCAGATCAAGGCGGCAGTTTATGCGGTGGGCGGTTGGGGTGATGCCTACCGCAACACGGTCTCACGGCTGATGGAGCACCTGCCGGGGCCGAAGAAAGCCATGATCGGCCCGTGGATTCACAAATACCCACACTTCGCCGTGCCGAATCCGGCCATTGGCTTCCTGCAAGAGGCCAAGCGCTGGTGGGATCACTGGCTGAAGGGCATCGATAATGGGGTGATGGATGACGCAGCCTGCACCTTTTACCTACAGGATGTTCTACCGCCACAGGGCAGTTATGCCGAGCGGCCAGGTATCTGGGTGCAGACGGCGGGGTGGCCTGATGCGCAGGTACAGTGGACCGATTTCAGCCTGAGTGCTGACGGTCTCAACCTCGGCGCAGCACCCTTGGCCGCCGCGCGCAGCATCTGCTCGCCGTTGACCACCGGCCTGCACCAGGGCGAATACTGCGCCATCTGGTTTGGCCCCGACGGCCCGACGGATCAGCGCCGGGATGATGCGAATTCGCTGTGCTTCGACTCCCAGCCACTGAGCGAACCCCTCGCGTTGCTCGGCGATGCGCGCCTGACATTGCGCCTGGCCAGTGACACCGCGTGTGGGCAATTAGTCGCTCGGCTGAATGCCATTGCACCGGACGGGCAAGTCACGCAGATCAGTTACGGCGTGCTCAATCTCACGCTTCGTGAGGACTTTTCCCACGTATCACCCGTAGTCCCCGGTGCACCGATGGACGTGCAGTTAAACCTCGACCATATGGGCATGCGCCTGCCGGCCGGCTACCGTTTGCGCCTGGCCCTGAGCACCGCGAGTTTCCCGTTGCTGTGGCCGAGCCGCGAGCTGACCACCCTGACCTTGTTGCCCGGCCTGCAACGCCTGCAACTGCCGGTGTTTACCGGCGAAGCGGTTGAATGCCCTTTCGAAGCGCCGCAAGCCGCCACACCGGTCGCCATGGAAGTGCTGCGTGCCGCAGCGCCGAAGCGCACCTTGATCGAAGACGTGGGCAGTGGCGAGGTCTGCGTGAAGATCGAAGACGACCTGGGTTCGGTGCGTTTTACCGACCACGGTTTGGCGGTGGACCAGCGTTGCACCGAGCAATACCGCACCTTGCCGTGGGACCCGTTGTCGACCCGCGCCGATATCGAGTGGCACTATCGGGTGGGTCGCGATGAATGGAACGTTGAGGTGGAAAGCCGCCTGAGCGTGAGCGCCGATGCCGAGTGGTTCTACGTCGAAGCCGAGCAGACCGCGTGGGAAAATGGCCAGTTGGAACACCGCCGCCAGTGGAGCAAACGCGTGGCCAGGGTCGCGCTGTGAGTGGGCAACTGGCAGGATGCTTGCCCACGTGATCTCTGCGGGCCCGGGGCAACCCGGGCCTGTCTCTGCCATTGGATTCTTTCATGTCGCGCCGAAACGTCGATCTTCCTCCGCTCAATTGCTTGCAGACCTTCGAAGCGGCCGCCCGCCATTTGAGCTTTACCCAGGCCGCCCATGAACTGAACCTGACTCAAAGCGCGGTCAGCCGCCAGGTCAAACGCCTGGAAGAAGACCTCGCCCGCCCGCTGTTTTATCGCCTGGCCCAGGGCCTTAGCCTCACGCCGGCCGGGGTGCGTTACTTCCGCACGATCCAGCGCCTGTTGCGCGAACTCGACCGTGAATCCGCCGAGTTGCGCCGGCGCGGTGCCGACCGCCAGTTGACCCTGGCCAGCACGCCGACCATCAGCTCGATCTGGCTGGCCGGCTTGCTGCCGGACTTCCAGCGCGAACACCCGGACCTGGACATCCGCATCCTGTGCAGCGAAAGCCCCAGCCACCTGGATGTCAGCGAATATGACCTGGGCCTGTTCTACCACCTCGACGAACTGCCCGCGCCCCACGGCCTGGAGCTGTCGCCGGTGTTCGACAGCGAACAGGTCATCACCGTGTGCAGCCCCGCTTATATAGAGCGCCACGGTCCGATTCACGACGTGCAACACCTGCTGCACGCCCACACGTTGCTGATCGTCGAAGACCACTACCACGACTGGCTGACCTGGACCGACTGGTGCGCCGACGCCGACGCCCACTATCACACCCCGCGCCATGCGCTGCGCACCAACAGCTATCAACTGTTGATGCAGTCGGCGGTGATGGGCCACGGCGTGGCCCTCGGCTGGAAGAGCCTGCTCGCCGGCGAACTGGACGCCGGGCGCCTGCAAATGGCCTTGCCCCACACCATGCACAGCCGTGGCCGCCTGCACCTGATGCAACCCCATCACCGCAACCCGCCGTCGGCGGCGCGCAGTTTTCGCCAATGGTTGCTGGCCCATGCCAGCCGCCTGAACACTCCCCCTGAGCCCTCATGAACCTGACATTCCTGACCTTTCCCGCGCTGTACAGCGCGACCATTCTGATGCTCACCGGCAACGGTCTGTTTTTCAGTTTTATCGGCCTGCGCCTGAGCAGCGAGGGTATCAACGAGGTCTGGATCGGTGCGCTGACGGCGGCGTATTACGGTGGCATGGTGTGTGGCGCCAAGTTCGGCCACCGCATGATTGCCGGGGTCGGGCATGTGCGTTCGTATGTGGCGTGCGCCGGCGTCGCCACCATCATCGTGTTGTTGCATGTGCTGTTCGAGCAGCTGGAATTTTGGCTGGCGCTGCGGTTTGTCATGGGCCTGGTGATGATGAACCAGTACATGGTCATCGAAAGCTGGCTCAACGAGCAGGCGGAAAACAACCAGCGCGGCGCGGTGTTTGCCGGTTACATGGTGGCGGTGTCGCTGGGCCTGATGCTGGGGCAGGGCGTGCTGGTCTGGCGCCCGGAGCTGGACTTCAAGCCGCTGCTCATCGTCGCGATCTGCTTTGCCGCGTGCCTGTTGCCGGTGACCATGACCAAGCGCCTGCACCCGGCCAAGCTGGTGGCGGCGCCGCTGGAAGTGGGGTTTTTCTGGCGACGGGTGCCCCAGGCGCTGACCACGGTGTTTGTCACCGGCCTGATGGTCGGCGCGTTTTATGCGCTGGCCCCGGTGTTTGCCACGCGCAACGGCTTGAGCACCGCCGAGGCGAGTACCTTTGTTGCGGTGTCGATTTTTGCCGGGTTGTGCGGCCAGTGGCCCATCGGCTGGCTGTCGGATCGCATCGATCGCTCGCGCTTGATTCGTGCGTGCGCCCTGGCCTTGGGGCTGGTGGTGATTCCGCTGTGGGGCCTGGTGCAGTTGCCCTATGCACTGCTGCTGGTGTTCGGTTTTCTCAGCGGCTTGCTGCTGTTCACCCTCTACCCGTTGGCGGTGGCGCTGGCCAATGACAACGTCGAGCAACCGCGACGTGTGCCGCTGAGCGCGATGCTGCTGGCCACCCACGGCATCGGTGCCAGCCTGGGGCCGATGCTCAGCGGTGCGTTGATGAACAGCTACGGCCACGGCGCGTTCTACATGCTGTTTTCGGCCTGCGCGCTACTGCTGATCTGGCGCGTGCAGCCGAAGAAAGTCACCGGCGAATACCTCGTCGAAGGCGCGCCGTTGCATCACGTGGCCATGCCTGAACACCCGATGGGCGCGGTGCTGGATCCACGGGTGGATGAGATCCCTGAGGAACTGGTGATCAGCGAACCGGCGCCCGCTACCAAGGCCTGACGGCTACTTGGCTTTTTTCTTGCGCGGTTGGCGCGTGGCCAGGTGCTCGAAGCAAAAAGCGGCGGTGCCGAACACGGCGATGAGGGTCAGTACGAGCATGCCGAGGGTTGAACTTTCCACGGTGAATTCCTACGTGATGGGGTAGGCATTCACCGTAGAGGTGCGGCGAAAGCGCCTCAATAGAGGCGACGCAATCCTTACGGCGCCGGGTTGATTGTTACGCAGTCTTTACGCGGTTCAGGCTGTTGGCGGCCGAGGAAGAGATAGACGATCACGGCCGTCAGCGCGGTGAACACGGCCAGCACTTGCAACAAGGTATTGAACCCTGCGTTGTAGGCCGTACGCAGTTTCGCTATGGGAATTTGCCCGGTCTGTTGCAGATCACCCATGACCAGATGTTGTGCCGCCCGTGACAGTTCTTCTGGCGACAGCCTGCTGTCGAGGCTCAGGTGACGCGCCACCAGCGCACTCAATACCGCCACGGTAACCGCCAGCGCCACCCCTTCGCTGGCCACGCGGGTGGTGTTGAAAATTCCCGCTGCCATGCCTGCTTGCTCCTTGGGTACCACGCTGATCGACAGGCCGTCCATCAAGCCCCACGGCACTGCTGTGCCCAAGCCGATCAGCAGCAAGGCGGCGATCAGTTGACCGTGTGCGTCGGCGGGCAGGATGCTCAACCGATAAAGGCCAGCGGCGGCCAGCAAAAATCCTACGGTGCACAGGCGCCCGGCCGACACCCAACGGGTCAACGACGCCGCCAGCATCGGCACCAGCAGCATGGGGGCTGACAAAGCGAGCATGCGCAGCCCCGCGTCAAAGGCGCTGAGGCCTTCGACGCCGATAAAGCGGATCGGCAGCAACACCACCAACACGATAAAGCAGTAGCAGGTGCCGATCGGCAGGATCTGCACGCCGACAAAGCGCGGAAAACGCAACAGCCGCAGCTCCAGCATGGGCTGCTTGGCACGGGTTTCCACCCACGCAAACACTGCGGCAAGCAACCCCGACACAACGAGCAATGCCTGGATCAACGGCGCGTTCCAGCCGTGCCCAGGCGCGAGAATCACGGCACTGGTGAAGGCAATCAACAGACCCGAAAACGCCAGTACGCCGGGTGTGTCCAGGTGTTGTGCGTGCGGGTTACGGCTTTCCCGCAGGTTCGGCACGGCAAACACCAGGGACACCAGCGCCAGCAATGCGGTAAACAGAAAGATCCCGCGCCAGCCCATCCACTCGATCAACACACCCGACAGCAGCGGACCAAACGCGAGGCCGACGCCAAACGTGGTGCCCAACACGCTGAACGCCCGCGTGCGCGCATGGCCGTCGAACTCCTGCGCCAGCGCGGCCGTCCCGCCCGCCAAGGCGGCAGCGGCGGCGATGCCTTGGGCGCCGCGCAGCAGGTCCAGCCAGAACACCGTGGGCGCCACCGCCAGCAACAGGGAGACGCCGGCAAACAAGCCCATGCCGCCGATGAACAAGCGCTTGCGCCCATAACGGTCGGCAAGGGTGCCGGCGGCCATCAGCAGGCTGCCGAAACTGAGCATGAACGCATTGGTGATCCACGCCAGTTCAGTGGGCGTGGCATCAAAGGCCCGGCCAATGAACGGCGTGGCCACGGCGCCGCCGGTAAAACTCATCGGCAAGACCAGTGCGGCCAGGCAAATCGCCGCGAGGATGGTGTAGCGATGGAGGTGCATGGCAGCCGTCCTTTATCGTCCAGTTGAAGTCCTGATTAATCTATTCGGGATGCAATCGTAGATAAACAGGCTTACCTTCCACTGATAGCGGACAAAAAGGATGTAATGGATCAATGGACAGCCTGGGTGGTGTGATTTCCTTCGTTAAAACGGCAGAGGCCCTCAGTTTTGTCGCGGCGGCGCGGAGCCTGGGGATTTCGGCGTCGGCAGTCGGTAAAAACGTCGCCAAGCTGGAAGCGTCGCTGAATGTGCGGTTGCTGCAGCGCAGTACGCGCAAAGTCAGTCTGACGGCGGAGGGGCAATTGTTTTACGAGCGTTGTCGGAAAATCCTCGACGACTTGCAGGACGCGCAGGCCATGCTCTCCCATGTGGTCCAGCAACCCCGTGGCAAGTTGCGGGTGAGTTTGCCCACCATTGGCTATCGCTTCCTCATGCCGCACATGGCGGCGTTCCGCAGCGCCTACCCGGAGGTTGAGCTGGAGCTGGATTTCAACGACCTGCTGGTGGACGTGATCGAGGAGGGCATCGATGTGGCGATCCGCAGCGGCGGCCTGGCGGATTCGAAGCTGATGGCGCGTCGGCTCGGGCCGTTCAGGTTTCTGCTATGTGCCTCGCCGGAATATTTCCAGCGCCATGGCCGGCCGCTGGTGGTGAAGGATCTGGAGCACCACGCCTGCCTGCGTTACCGGTTTGCCACCACCGGCAAAATCATGGACTGGACCCTGGCCGCCGACCCCGCATTCACCGGGCTGCGCCTGCCCACGGCGATGACCCTGAACAACATGGAAGCCATGCTCATGGCCGCCGTCGACGGGCACGGCATCGCCTTTGTCCCGGATTTTCTCGCCCGCGAGGCCTTGGCCCAGGGGCGCCTGCACAGCGTGCTGGATGAGCAGTGCGGCGATAGGGGACAGTTCTGGGCGTTGTGGCCGTCCAGCCGTCACCTGTCGCCGAAAATCCGCGTGTTCGTGGACTTTATTGCCGAGCGCCTGTTCCCCTCAAGCTAAGGCGCGTTGCGGCTGTGGCGGTAATCACTGACGGCCTCGTACACCGCTCTGCGCAGGCGATTGATACCGCCGATGGGACGGTGCTCCGCCACGCCGAACCACGGGTTGAAGGACTGGTTGTCACACGCCAGGTTCTGCTCGGGGGTGTCGAAGTCCTGCGCCGGGATGCGAATTTTCGCCACGGTTTCGTAGGGCGCGTCGCTTTCTTTCCATTCGATGCTGGTGTCTTCGATCGGCATGAATTTCTGCGGGTTCTGCCGCTGGATCTGCAACACAAAACAGGCCGCGACGCGGTCGGTGGACAGTTGCTGAGTCAACGCGCTGCGCAGGAAGTTCGGCAGGTCCTGGTTCTGTTTCGGCAGCACGTACTGCGGGCAGTTTTGCGCATCAGGTGCGACGCGGAACTTGGCATTCGCTGCGCCGAACTTGTAGGGCGAGACGGAAAAATACGTGGTCTGCGTCGGGCTGGCCGGGGCTGGCGCCAGGGTGGCCAGGGCGATAAACAGGTGACGCACTTGCCAGCTGCGCGGGTCGACCTTGGGGAAGAACGCCAGGACCTTTTTGCCATCCGCCTGGGCGCCGATGTTCTGCGCGTATTCCGCCACGTCGCTGACAAAAAAGTTCGGGTGGCTGAACATCACGAAGTCTTGTTCGCTGCGGTTTTGCTGGTCGGCCAGCAGTTGCTTGCCCGGCACATCCAGCAGCTTGAGCGCCATGCCGCGCGCATCGCGAATGCTGTCGAACTGCGGGTAGGCGTTGCCGTTGGACAAGCGCATCGTCGCCTGCCAGGTCTTGCCCGGTTCGGCGAACACGCCTTGGCGCAGCGCCGGGTCGAGGTCCGCCAGCACGCTGACTTCGGCCTTCACGCAGCCATGGGCCTTGGCGTGGGCATCGCGCAGGTAGCGCGTGCCTTCACGGTGCTGGTCAACGATGCGCACGGCTGTCTGGATGATGCCTTGGGTCATGGCGGCTTCGCCTGCCGGAATCTGCTCATCCGGCGATACCGGGCCACTGTGCTGCCAGGCATACCAGGCGGTGGCGCCGAGCCAGCCGAGCAGGCCGAGGCCCACCAGCCACAGGAGGGTCTTGCCGAGAAAGGCGCCGATGCGCAGCCACAGGCGTGCGAGCAGGGAAGGGCGGTCGTAGGGGGATCGAATCATCATGGCAGTTGTTGCTCCAGCGGGCCGCCCAGTACTTTGAGGTATTCCAGCAGCGCCCAGCGTTCCTGCGGCAGCAAGCCACGGCCGATGACGCCATTGCCACGCTGGCCAGCACGGAATTCGTGGCCGCTGTTGTGGTTGCCGGTGATGTTGGTATCGAACAGGAAGGCGTTCTTGAACGCGCCGGTCTGAAAGCCGAGGTGGCGCGGGTCGTAGTCGAAGGTGCCTTTATAGAAGGTGGTGCTGCGTTCGTCCTGGGGCGACAGCAATTGGTAGATCGTCGGCACCGAACCGTTGTGCAGGAACGGCGGCGTGGCCCACACACCGGCCAGTGGCCGGGCCTTGTAGGCGCGCAGTTCGCGCACGCCGATGGGCAGGCCGTAGCCGTCCAGGCGCGGACGCTCGGCGGGAGTGACGCCGGCGGCGCGGTAGGCGTGCTCCTCGACGAATGCAGTGACGTAGGCCAGGCCCTTGGCCACGGACATTTTTTTCAGGTCCAGGGGTTCGGTTGGCGTGGGGTGCAACTGCACATTCAGCTGGGCCAGTTCGGCCGGGTCCCATTGCAGGGCGCTGAGGTCGTAGCGTTGGTCGGCGATGTTGTTGGCGGTGCCGGGGTCGGTGCCGATGTAGTCCACCGGGAGCATTTTCAGCTGCTGTACCGGGCGGCCGTTTTCCTCGGTGACGCTGGGCACATGGCAGCCGGCGCAGTTTTCTGCGAAGAGTGCGCGGCCCTGGGCAGCGAGGGGTTTGTCTACTGCGCCGAACAGGTCTTCGGGCCAGGCCGGCGGCTTGAGGCGTTGCAGGGTTTCTTCGATCAGGTTGAGGTCACGCACGCGTACGCTGGACGGGTAGCGCGCATCACCTTGCAGGGGTTGGCCCGCGCTGTCGAAAAAGCTCAGGGTGGCACCGACGCCGAGGGCTTCGCCGATGTTGCGCGCCATGGGCTGCTGGGCCGAGCCGTTCCATTGCACCCAGTCGAAGGTCCAGATGTCCCACAGCTGTGGGTAATCCACCGGTGCGTTGGCGATGCGATAGTTATCCGGGGAGATCGCGTCGCCGAAGCTGGCATTGGCGATGCGGCCGAACGCGTCGGTTCGGCCGGGGCCTTCCTGGGTGGGGTAGAGGCCGCGGTGCGTGTCGTTCCAGGCGACTTTGAGGAAGGTGTTCAGCGACTGCTTGAAGTCCTCGCGCAGTTGGCTGTGCTCGGCGTCGTAGCGGTCGCCCAAGACCTGGCGGGCGAAACGCTCGAATTTCCACGGGTTGTAGTAGGTGGCGGTAAGGCTGGCGACGAGGGCCTGGCCGAAGCTGCCACCACGCAGGGTCGGTACGCTGGACGGCAGCACATGCTGGGCCGAACCGCCGTCGATGCGCAGGGCCTGGCCGTTGAAATGCAACTCGCCGGTGTGGCACGCGGCGCAGGTGATGTCCAGGAATTCGGCACGGTTGCCGGCGTTCTGGTGACGGGCGAAACCTACCGGCAGGTTGCCGGGGTTTTGCGCGGTGGCGACTTGCTTGGGGTCCACCAGGAAGCCGAAGCGCGCCAGGTACTCGGGCGTGGCGAAACGCTGTTCGGAAAACGGCAGCTCAAGGGCGGTGAACCAGTCGTAGTGCAGGCCCTTGACCTGGGTGCCCTGGGGCGTGAAGTAGTAGGTCTGGCGGTCGGCGGCACTCCATTGCTCGCCGTAGTGCACCTGCTGCACGGCCACGTAGTCCGGCAGCTTGGGGTTGACGATGTAATAGAGCACCACGGCCAGGATCAGCCCCAGTGCTGCGAGTATCAGCAGGAAAACACGGGAAAAAATGCGCAAGATAACTATCCTTGTCGAGTTGTCGCGTTGTTATGCCACTACGCCACAGGTGCGGCAAGTGGCCATGAGCCCGGAACAGGCGGTCCCGCGATCCTTCGCGGGCCCTCATCATGAATGAAAATGCTTTTAAACACGTGAACTTATCGCAAGTTTGTGGCTCACATGCCGGTAGCCATTGGTCGTGGCCGCCTGATAAGCTCGCGACTTTATTCGAATGCCCTTTTGGCGCATGAACAAGGAAATAGCATGAAACAGCATCGGTTGGCGGCGGCGGTGGCCCTGGTTAGCCTGGTACTTGCGGGTTGTGATTCGCAGACCAGCGTAGAGCTGAAAACCCCGGCGCAGAAAGCTTCCTACGGCATCGGCCTGAACATGGGCAAGAGCCTGGCTCAAGAAGGCATGGATGACCTGGACTCCAAAGCGGTAGCCCAAGGCATCGAAGACGCCGTCGGCAAGAAAGAGCAGAAGCTCAAAGACGACGAACTGGTTGAAGCGTTTGCCGCACTGCAAAAGCGTGCTGAAGAACGCATGACCAAGATGAGCCAGGAGTCGGCAGCCGCCGGCAAGAAGTTCCTCGAAGACAACGCCAAGAAAGACGGCGTCGTCACCACCGCTTCCGGTCTGCAGTACAAGATCACCAAGAAAGCCGACGGCGCACAGCCTAAGCCGACTGACGTGGTGACTGTTCACTACACCGGCAAGCTCACCAACGGCACCACCTTTGACAGCTCCGTGGATCGCGGTAGCCCGATTGACCTGCCGGTCAGCGGTGTGATCCCGGGTTGGGTCGAAGGCCTGCAACTGATGCACGTGGGCGAGAAGGTCGAGTTGTACATTCCGTCCGACCTGGCCTACGGCGAGCAGAGCCCGAGCCCGGCGATTCCAGCCAACTCCGTGCTGGTGTTCGACCTGGAATTGCTGGCCATCAAGGACCCAGCCAAGGCTGAAGCCCCTGAGGCACCTGCTGCACCAGCCGCCAAGAAGTAATCGGCGCCTGAACACACAACGCCCCGTCTCGACGGGGCGTTGTTGTTTCTGGGAGGTGCATATTTATACCTGTGGGAGCTGGCAAGCCAGCTCCCACAGATCCGAGCGAACGTCTGTAGCAGGCAACAGTCTGATATAACGTCCCGGTGTGGGTAGCCGCACAGCAACATCAAGTCAATGAAATATTGGGTTTTTTTTATGTGCGCAAAAAATGCCCGATCTGACTGAAAGCCTTGTAGTACGGGCGTTTCAGCCTGCAAAACAGGCTCTGTTCACAAGGTTATCCACAATTTGTGTGGATAACATTTCTGTTGGCCTGGAACTGGAGTGACCGATGAAACCACCCTTCAATTTCACCCGCTTCCTGCCCATGGCCGCACGTCTGCTGGGCCGTGGGCGTTTGCCTACGCTGCTCTTCGCGGTCGCCGCCAAGGGCTCAAGCCAGGGCAATCGCCTGGGCAAGCTCAAGGATGATCTCAAGTTGCTCCAGGCCTTGTGCCTGGCCTACTGGCGTGGCGAATACCGGGCCATCAGCCCGAAGGCGCTGATCTCGGTGGTGGCGGGGTTGATGTATTTCCTCAGCCCGATCGATGCGATCCCGGACTTTATCCCGATGTTTGGCATGCTCGACGACATTGCCGTGCTGGCATGGGTCATGAAGACCCTGGACGGCGAACTGAGCGCCTTTCGTGCCTGGCGTGAGGCGCAGCGCCCGGAAAAGCTCGCGGTGGTTGAGCGGCTGCCTGCGACGCCGGCGCTGCTGGCCAGGGAAAACCCGCAAAAAAACCAATGATGGTTATATCCCCCTACGACCTTTGTGACTGTTAGGATTACACTCCTAAGGAAAGAGCTTACTTAGTAAGTGTTGTTATCCTACGGGGCAGTCATGGATATTCAGATAATTTCACGCGATGGCGCACCCGAATACGCGGTGTTGCCATGGGACCAGTACCAGGCGCTGCTAAAAGCTGCCGGTCAGCAACAACCCGTCACACCTCCTCCTGTTTCTCCTGCCCAAGCCGCACCGGCCCAGGACTTGCGCCCGCTCGCAGACCTGCGCGGCTTGCGCGAAGCCAAGGGCCTGGCGATTGAGACGCTGGCCCGCACCGTGGGCATCAGCCCGTCGTACCTTGGATTGATCGAAAGTGGTGAACGCCAGCCGGATGCCGCGATCCGCCGCAGCCTGGCCTGGGAATTGGGCGTTGCAGGTTGGAGGGATGAATCTTGAGCCTACGTATCAGCCGTCAACACTGGGATGGGTTACTCAACGAACTGGACCAGGCGCGCCGCCAGCGCCATCTGCTGACGTACCGCGCGTTGCTGGAGCGCTTGCAGTTCCCCACGCCGGCCATGCAAACCCTGGCTGCGGCGCTGGAACACCTGGCGGCGCTGGACGCCAAGGCCGAGCAGCCGTTGCGCAGTTCCCTGGTGATCAGCCAAGGCGCGAGCCGCCTGCCGCGCACCGGTTTTTTTGAGTGCGTGGAGCGCCTGGGGCGCTTCAGCGGGCCGTCCGACGGCGTGGCCGCCGCGTCCTGGCACGCGTCGGAAGTGGTGCGGGTGTTCGAGTACGAGTACCCGGAATCGGCCGAGGCCTAAACCTGCGGCACTGCGTCCATGCTGTCGATCACGTGGATGCTGTAGCCGGCCACGTCCTTGGCATGGTGTTTGGCCTGCGACGCCAACTCTGCCAACTGGCTGGCATCGAGTTGTCCACAGGCCTGTGGATACAAATGCACGACGCCGATGGACAGTGACAGCAAGGCAAACTCCTGGCGCACGCCCTGGCGGTTCAGTGCCACGAAGCAACCGGCGTCCAGGTGCTCGGCGCGGTAGAAACGCCGGCATTGGGTGTGGAAGTCATCCAGCAGTTGATTGAGGCGCTTGCGCCAATCCTGCGGCCCCAGCACCAGCAAGAAGTCATCGCCACCGATATGCCCGACAAAGTCGCGGCTGGGATCGACCCGGTCGTTCAGGCACTGCGCCAGGCACAGCAACACCTCATCCCCACGCCCATAGCCGTAGATATCGTTGAACGGCTTGAAGCTGTCGATATCCACGTAGCAGATCACCGATTCCCGCTGCTGTTGCAGCAGCCGCGTCAGGCACTGCTGGATCGGCACGTTGCCGGGTAGCAAGGTCAGCGGGTTGGCGTAGCGCGCCTGCTGGATTTTCAGCTCGGTGATCAGCTTGAGCACGTCGATCACCCGGCCCAGGCCCAGGTAATCGCCATTGAGGGTGATGATGAAGTCTTCTTCGATACGCTGCCGCGCGCGGCTGGTCAGCAGGCGGCTGACCTGTTGCAGCGACTGGCTCAATTCCACGGCGAGAAAGTCATTGCTCATCAAGCGGCTGATGGGCTTGCGCGCAAACAGGTCGGTAGCGAACGGCTTGAGCAGCGCATCCGACAGCGAATGCCGATGGACGATGCCCACCGGGTGGCCGCGCCCGTCCAGCACCGCCAGCGAGTTGAGGTTGGCCTGGCGGCGGAAGGCTTCCAGGACCTGGGCGGTGGCGGTGTCCTGATCCACGGCCGGCTGTTCGTTGAGCAGGGCGCTGAGGTCGCTGCCTTCGTCGCTCAGGGCTGCGTTGGTATTGTCGGGCTTGGGCAGCATCAGGCGCGCTTCCTGCGGCGGATGTTCCTGGGGACGACAGAGCAGATAGCCTTGCACCAGGTCCACGCCCATCTCGGTCAACACCGCCAGCTCCTCCGGCAACTCGATACCTTCGGCAATCACCTGGGCACGCGACGCCTTGGCGATTTGCAGGATCGAGCCGACAAACTCGCGCTTGAGCGCATCCTGGTGAATGCCGTCGATAAAGTGCCGGTCGATCTTCACGTAATCCGGGCGCAGCTCCGACCACAGGCGCAGGCTGGAATAGCCGGCGCCGAGGTCATCCAGGGCAATCGAAAAACCCATGTTGCGGTAGTGATGCAGCGCGGTTTGCAGCAGGTCGAAATCGTCGGTGGGGGTCTGCTCGGTGAGTTCGATCACCACCTGGCTTGGCGCAATGCCATAGTCGCGCAGCAATTGCAGGGTGCGCCCCGGCTGGTGCGCGGTCTCCATCAGGGATTCCGGCGAGACATTGAGGAACAGCATGCCCGGCAGCTTCTGGTCGCTGAAGCGCCGGCACGCACTTTCGCGGCAGGCCATTTCCAGTTCGCTGAGGCGCCCCGCCTGGTTGGCCACCGAGAACAATGCGACGGGGGAGTGCAGCGGGCTGTTGGATGGGCCGCGGCTGAGGGCTTCATAGCCAAGGATGCGCCGTTCGGACAGACAGATGATCGGTTGGAACAGGCTGTGCAAACTGCCTTGAGCCAGGATTGAGCCCAATGCATTCAGCTGTTCGGTCATGGTCATGGCGATCTCGATCGAAAAAAAAGGACCGCGGGCGGTAAGCCAGCGGTCCTTTATTTCACGACAGAATGATGTCTATATGATGACAGCTCGGGGAGCGGTCACATTAAATTGCCATCATTTACTGCTTGGCCACCTGTTTGCTGATCTTCAGGTAGTCCAGCAGGATCCGGCCTGTCTCCGCCATGTAGGCGTCGTCTTCCGGCTTGGTTTTGTCCGCCTCGGTTGGCAGCGCGTCTTCATCTTCTTTCTTCAGCTCTTTGAGCGGGTCTTCGCCCTTGGCCTTGCGGCGCGCGTTTTCCAGCACCAGCTGTTGATTTTCGATGTCGGCATGCTGCTTGCGACGATCCACTTCGTTGAGGCTCACGGATTTTTCTTCCATCAGCTTCTTGGCCAGGGCCAGCTTGTCGCGGATAAACACGAACTCGGCATCCTTGGCGGAGCGCGTCTCGTGGTCAGCCTTCAACTGTGCCAGGAACGGTTTGAACGGGTCCGACGCCGGCTTGATTGCCGGGCGGATGGTGTCCCACGGCATGGCTTCCGGCAGGGCGCTTTCGCCGATTTCCTTGGTGTCGATGATCGACGGGAAATCGATGTCCGGCAGCACGCCCTGGTGCTGGGTGCTCTGCCCGGAAACCCGGTAGAACTTGGCAAGGGTCAGCTTCAGCTCGCCATGGTTCAGCGGCTGGATGGTCTGCACGGTGCCTTTGCCGAAGGTCTGGCCGCCGATGATCAGCGCGCGGTGATAATCCTGCATGGCACCGGCGAAAATCTCCGAAGCCGAGGCCGAGAGACGGTTGACCAGCAACGCCATCGGGCCTTTGTAGAAGGCACCCGGGTTCTCGTCTTCCAGCACATCGACACGGCCGTCCGCGTTGCGTACCAACACGGTTGGACCCTTGTCGATAAACAGGCTGGTCAGCTCGGTGGCTTCCTGCAGGGAACCGCCGCCGTTGTTGCGCAGGTCGATGACCACGCCGTCGACTTTTTCCTTCTGCAGTTCTGTCAGGATTTTCTTCACATCGCGGGTGGTGGACTTGTAGTCCGGGTCGCCAGCGCGGAAGGCCTTGAAGTCCAGGTAGAAGGCCGGGATCTCAATCACGCCCAGCTTGTAGTCCTTGCCATCCTGCTTGAGGTTGAGGACTTTCTTCTGCACGGCCTGGTCTTCGAGCTTCACCGCTTCACGGGTGATGGACACGATCTTGCTGGTCTGGTCGTTGGGTGCATTGGTGTGCGGAATCACTTCCAGGCGCACCACGCTGCCTTTCGGCCCACGGATCAGCTTGACCACTTCGTCCAGGCGCCAGCCGACCACATCGACCATCTCTTTGTCGGCCTGGGCCACACCGATGATCTTGTCAGCCGGGGCGACCTGCTTGGTCTTGTCCGCCGGACCTGCCGGCACCAGGCGCACGATCTTCACCTGGTCATTGTCGCTTTGCAGGACGGCACCGATGCCTTCCAGGGACAGACTCATGTTGATATCAAAATTTTCCGCGTTATCCGGCGACAGATAATTGGTGTGCGGGTCGTAGGACATCGCGAAGGTGTTGATGTAAGCCTGGAAGATATCTTCGGCACGGGTCTGGTCCAGGCGCGCCAGTTGATTCTTGTAGCGCTTGGTCAGCAGTTCCTGGATCGCCTTGGGCTCTTTGCCGGCGATCTTCAGGCGCAGCACCTCGTCCTTGACGCGTTTGCGCCACAGGTCGTCGAGGGCGGCGGTGCTGGTCAGCCAAGGGGCGTCCTTGCGGTCCACCAGAAGGGTTTCCTTCTCGGTGAAGTCGAGCTTGTCGACGCCTTTGTTCAGCTCAGCCAGGGCGAAGTCCAGACGCGCTTTGACGCGGTCCAGGTAACGCTTGTAGATGGTGAAGCCGGGTTGCAGGTCGCCGCTCTTGAGGAAGTCGTCGAACTGCGTCTTCCACTTGTCGAACTCAGCGATATCGCTGGCCAGGAAGTAGCTGCGCGACGGGTCCAGCAGCTTGAGGTAGCTGTCGTAGATGATCACTGAGCGAGCGTCGTCGAGCGGCGGCTTGCTGTAGTGATGGCGCTTGAGCAACTCGACAACGTTAAGGCTGGCAATCACCTCATCGCGATCCGGCTGAAGGTTGTCCCAGCTGTTGGCTGCGAACGTATTGGTCGACATCGACGCGAAGCCGAGACCAATGAAAAGAGCGAGTGCGGTGCTGGGGAACAAATGCTTCATGCTGATTCGACGCGGGGGCAATTGATAACGCATATTAGGCCGTCTTTGAGGGAGCCGGTTCCATATGGTCCGGTCGCATAATGCAAAAAGCCCGGCGATACAGCTACGGGCTCAGTCCAGACTCACTATGGAGGCACTGTGAAAGCATTGCAAGGCGTTGACGGTCACGTGGCGTGGTTGGAAGAACCCAGTCCTACCTGTGATGTAGGCCAAGTTCGCATTCGTGTGGCGGCAGCGGGCCTCAATCGCGCCGATTTATTACAGCGTGCGGGGCTGTATCCGCCGCCTGCGGGTGCCAGCGCCGTGTTGGGCCTGGAGTGTTCCGGGGTGATCAGCGAAGTGGGCGCGGGCTCGTCCTGGCAAGTCGGTGACCGTGTCTGCGCGCTGCTGGCCGGCGGCGGCATGGCCGAAGAAGTGGTGGTGGACGCACGCCATGTGCTGCCGGTGCCGGAAGGCTTGTCGCTGCTCGAAGCGGCGGCGTTGCCGGAGGTGTACAGCACGGCGTGGCTGAATCTGTTCCAGCTGGCGGGCCTCAAGCCGGGTGAGAAAGTGTTGCTGCATGCCGGCGCCAGTGGCGTGGGCTCGGCGGCGATCCAGCTGTGCAAGGCGTTTGGCAGTCCGTGCTGGGTCAGCGTCGGCTCGACCGAGCGCCTGGCCTACTGCGAGGCCCTGGGCGCCCAGGGCGGGGTGGTGCGTACCGATGGGATTGAAGGGCTGCGGGATTTCGGGCCGTTCGATGTGATCCTCGACCCGGTGGGTGGCGACTATGCGGCGCTGGACCTCAAGCTGCTCGCCCTGGACGGTCGTTGGGTGTTGATCGGTTTGATGGGGGGGCGCGAGGCCAAGCTCGACCTGGCGCAGGTGCTGGGCAAGCGCGTGCAGTTACTGGGCTCGACCTTGCGTAGCCGCAGCGATCAGTTCAAGGCGGACCTGTTCAGTGACTTGAGCCAGCATGTGTGGCCGTTGTTTGTTGAAGGGCGCCTGAGCCCGCAATTGGCCAAGACCTTCCCGATCAAGGATGCCGAGGCGGCGTTTGCCGAGCTGGCGACCAACCAGATTTCCGGGAAGCTTGTGTTGGTGGTCGATGAAAGCCTGACCTGATTTCAACTTGAAATGCAGTCAATGTGGGAGCTGGCTTGCCTGCGATAGCGGTCCATCAGTGAAGAATTCTTCATCTGACACACCGCTATCGCAGGCAAGCCAGCTCCCACAGTTGATTGGGTTTTCAATTCAAGGGGGAGGGTGATCAGATCCAGTGGTGGATTGGCCAGCCGGCTTGCTCGGCATGGGCACGCAATACGGGGTCGGGGTTCACCACCTGCGGATGATCCACCTTCAACAGCAACGGCAAGTCATTGCGCGAATCCGAATAGAAATACGCCCCCTCCAACGTCTCACCTTCCTGCGCCAACCATTCCAGCAAACGCGTGATCTTGCCTTCACGGTAAGTCAGCACCCCCACGGTACGCCCGCTGTACACGCCATGGCTGACGTCCAGTTCAATCCCCAGCACTTCATCAATGCCGATCCGCGCCGCAATCGGCTTGACCAGATGGACGCCTGATGCCGAGATCACCAGGACCCGGTCGCCATTGGCCCGATGGCGGGCGATGGTCTTGGTGGCATCGCTGTAGATCAGCGGCTCGATCACGTCCTCGACCCAGGGCTCTACCAGGTGTTCGATTTCCGCCGGGGTGCGGCCGATCATCGGCTCCAGGCTGAAATCCATGAAGTCTTCCATCTTGAGTTCGCCCCGGCTGTAGGCGGCCATCAGCTCACTGTTCTTGCGCATGAACGATTCCGGGTCCACCCAGCCCAGGCGGCCCATCTGCTCACTCCACAGGGTGGCGCAGTCGCCGTGGATAAGGGTGTCGTCCAGATCGAAAATTACCAATGCCATCCGTCATGCTCTCTGAAATAAAACGTTGCGTCAGGCTACTTCACACAGGGCGCTTGGGTCGATGGAAAGTGCCAGGCGTTGCCCGTCCGGGTGCAGGTCGTCGGCCGAGCGGTTGAGCACGTCCACCACCAGTTCCACGCCGCGCGCTTCGATGCGATAGCGGATCACGTTGCCCAACAGGCTGTGGCTGCGCACCAGGGCGTCCAGCTCGCCGTTGCGGCTCAGTTCGATGGCTTCCGGGCGAATCGCGATACGGCTGTTGATCGGGCGTTGCAGCAGCAGGCTGGCCTTGTCGGCGTCCAGTAGATTGTAGTTGCCGATAAAACCGGCCGCGAACACGTCCACTGGCGCGGTGTACAGCGTCTCGGCATCGCCGCTCTGCACGATCTTGCCCTGGTTCATCAGGAAGATGCGGTCGGACATGGTCAGGGCTTCTTCCTGGTCATGGGTCACAAAGATCGTGGTCAGCCCCAGCTCGCGCTGGATCTGGCGGATCTGTTCACGCAGGTGCTTGCGAATCCGTGCATCCAGCGCCGACAGCGGTTCATCCAGCAACAGCAGGCGCGGGCGCGTCACCAGGGAACGGGCGAGGGCCACGCGCTGGCACTGGCCGCCGGACATCTGGTGCGGGTAGCGGCTGGCGAGGTCCTTGAGTTCCACCAGTTGCAGCACTTCCTGCACGCGCTGATGGCTGTCGTCGGCGTTGACCTTCTGCATGCGCAGGCCAAAGGCGACGTTTTGTTCCACGGTCATGTTGGGGAACAGGGCATAGCTCTGGAACACCATGCCGATGTGACGTTTCTGCGGGCTCAGCGGGACGATGTCCTGGCCATCCAGCAGGATTTTCCCACTGTCCACCGAGGTCAGCCCGGCGATGCAACGCAGCAGCGTGGACTTGCCGCAACCGGACGGGCCGAGCAGGGTGACGAACTCGCCCTTGGCGATCTCGCAGTTGATATCACTGAACACCGGGGTGCCGGCGTAGCCTTTTTGCAGGTGTTGGACGCTGACGAAGCTCATTGGCTTTTGTCCTTGTTCAAGATATTGGCGGCCCAGGTCAGCACCAGCACAAAGAAGAAGTAGGAAATCACGACGGCGCTGGTGAAGTGGCCGCTGCTGTTGCGCATGTTGTTGAGGTACACCTGCAGGGTTTCGTAGCGGGTGCCTACCAGAATGTTGGCAAACACGAACTCACCGAACAGGAACGAGAACGACAGCAGCAGCGCCACCATCAGGCCTTTGCGCAGGTTCGGCAGCACGACGAAGATCGCCGCCTGCCAGGTGCTGGCGCCGAGCAGTTGGGAGGCGTCCATCAGGTCGCGCAGGTTGATGGCCTGCAGGTTGTTGGTGATCGCCCGGTACATGAACGGCAACGCCACGGTGAAGTAGCAACCGATGAGGATCCATGGCGTGCCCACCATCGCCAACGGCCCGGAACCGTACAGTTGCAACAGGCCTACCGACGACACCACTGGCGGCACCGCGAAGGGCAGCAGGATCAGGATGTTCATCAGCGCGTCGAGCTTGGGGAAGTGGTAGTGCACCACGAACAGCAGCGGCAGGATCAGCACCACCGACAGGATCAGCGCCCCCACGCACACCAGCAACGACTGCCCGAAGGCCATCAGGAAGCGCGGGTCGCTCCACAGTTGCACGTACCATTTCACGGTAAAGCCGGCGGGCAGGATGGTTGCCGACCAGCTACTGGCGATGGAATAAACGAAGGTGCCCACCAAGGGCAGCACGAGGATTGCAAACAACAGCCACACCACCACCCGATGGTAGAGGGCGGCCGGGCCGGCTTCAGCGCGAGACATGGTAGCTCCTCTTGAGCAGCAGTTGATGGACCACGGTGACCACGGTCATCAGCGCCACCAGCACCACGGCCAGGGCGCTGGCCATGTTCGGGTCGAGGGACACGTCGCCGGACACCAGGCCCGCGATGCGGATCGGCAGCACGTTGAAGTTGCCGGTGGTCAACGCGTACACCGTGGCGTAGGCGCCGAGGGCATTGGCCAGCAGGATCACAAAGGTGCCGAGCAAGGCCGGCGTGAGCACCGGCAAGCCGATATGGCGCCAGAACTGCCAGCCACTCGCACCGAGCAGCGCGGCCGACTCCCGCCAGTCCTCGCGCAACGCATCAAAGGCCGGGTAGAGCAACAGCACGCCCAGCGGAATCTGGAAGTAGGTATAGAGGATGATCAAGCCGGTCTTGGAGTACAGGTTGAAGTCCTGAATGATCCCCGCCTGTTTCAGCATGATGGTGATGCTGCCGTTGAAGCCCAGCAGGATGATGAACGCGAAGGCCAGGGGCACACCGGCGAAGTTGCTGGTCATGTTGGCAAAGGCGGTGACGAAGTTGCGCAGCGGCGAATCGACCCGGCGCAGCGAGTAGCTGCCGAGGGTAGCGATGATGATGCCGAAGACGCTGGAGTAGAAACTGATCTCCAGGCTGTACTGGATCGCTTGCAGGTAGAACTTCGAGCTGAAGATGCGCACGAAGTTTTCCAGGCCCCAGCCGGCCTCTTCGGTTTGCAGGCTGTTGATCAGTACCCACGCCAGCGGAGCGATTTCGAACACGATAAAGAACAACGCGAAAGGCACCAGGCACAACAGCGCCAGCCATTTGCCACGGGTCATTTCAACAACTCCCGGCACACCGGTTTGTCGTGGGGCACGCCCAGCAGTTCGCAGACAGTGCCGCAGAGTTCGGTCTGTTTCGGCGCGGCCCCGGCGTCCAGGCTGAACGCGTCGCCGAGGACAAACAGCGGGACTTCGCGTTCCTCCGGCAACAGGCCATTGTGGGAGCGGTCGTTGTTCATGCCATGGTCGGCGGTGACCAGCACCTGGTAGCCGGCGTCGAGCCAGGCTTGCAGGTAGTCGGCCAGGATGATGTCGGCCGAGCGCGCGCTGTTGCGGTATTGCGCGGTGTCGAGGCCGTGCTTGTGGCCGGCGTCGTCGATGTTCATCGGGTGCACCACGAGGAAGTTCGGCGTGTGTGTGCGGCGCAGGCTTTCGGCGTCGGCAAACAGGTGGGAGTCCGGGTAGTGGTCATTCCAGTAGAAATGCCCGTGCTGGATCGCCAGCGCCTTGTCGTCGGTATGACGATCACGGGCGGCGACGAAGGGCGTGCGGTTATACAACTCGCTGACCCAGTGGTAAGCCGCCGCCGCCGTGGTGAGGCCGGCGTCGGTGGCGTAATGGAAAATGCTGCGCTGGTTGGACAGGCGCGAGACATTGTTGTGCACGATGCCGCTGTGGATCGGTGGCACGCCGGTGAGGATGCATTCATACAGCGGGCGGGACAGGGCGGGCAGTTCACATTCCAGCTTGTAGAGGGCTGCGCGTCCTGCGCCGACATAGGCCTGCAAGTGCCCCATGGCGTGCCGGGCAACCTCGAAATTCAGGCCGTCGAGCACGACAAGGATGACATTGTGCTTCATGGGGGGAGGTGCTCCGCAACAGTAGGCTTGACTCAATCTCTCTGACACAACCGGATCAACTTGTGGGAGCTGGCTTGCCTGCGATAGCGGTCTGACATTCAGCATTTATGTCGACTGATACACCGCTATCGCAGGCAAGCCAGCTCCCACACTGACCGCATTTCAGGTCTGTTACTTCATCTCTACGATGACTTGCTCGTTCCACAGTTGTGGCAGCTTCTTGGAGGTCGCTTCCCAGGCATCGGCATCCTTGATCGGCTGCGGGTTGGCCTTGGTGTACTGCTCGCCCGGGATCAGGTTCTTGGCGATATCGGCCGGCAGTTTCAGGTCGGTTTCGGCGCGGATCGGGCGCGCATTGCCCTTCGCCAGGTTGAGTTGGCCGGCATCGCTGAAGATGTATTCGCGGGTCAGCTTGGCGGCGTTCGGGTGCTTGGCGTGTTTGTTGATGATGGTGGTGTAGCCGGATTTCACCGAGCCATCCGACGGGATCAGCACCACGTAGTCATCCGGGTTGGCCATCTTGGCTTTGTAACTGAGGCCGTTGAAGTCCCAGACGATGCCCACTTCGACTTCGCCTTTTTCCATTGTTTGAATGGTCGGGTTGTTCACGCCAAGACGGCCTTGCTGGGCAATCTTGGTGAAGAACTGCAAACCAGGTGCGATGTTCTTCTCGTCGCCTTTGTTGGCGATGGCCGCTGCCAGTACACCGTTGGCCGCCTGGGCCGCAGTGCCTACGTCACCGATGGAGACTTTGTACTTGCCGTTTTGCAGGTCGGCCCAGCTGGTAGGCACTTCGGATCCGTGCAGCAGCTTCTTGTTGATGATGAAGGCGATGGTGCCGGTGTAGGCCAGGGCCCAGTGACCGTCTTTGTCTTTTGCCCAATCCGGCACCTGGGCCCAGGTGGACGGTTTGTACGGCTGGGTGACGTCCTGCTTCACCGCAATCGGGCCGAAGGCCGCACCGACGTCGCCGATGTCGGCGCTGGCGTTGTCTTTTTCAGCCTTGAACTTGGCGATTTCCTGGGCCGAGCTCATGTCGGTGTCGATGTGCTTGAGGCCGTAGGTCTTGGCCAGGTCTTCCCAGGTGCCTTTCCAGTTGGCCCAGTCATCGGGCATGCCGACGCTGTTGACGGCGCCTTCCGCTTTCGCGGCGGCTTCCAAGGTTTTTAGATCGGTATCAGCGGCCATGGCGGCGGTGCACATGGCAATGGTCGAGCCTAACAGTGATGCCAGGAAAAGCTGTTTCATCCGAAGCTCCTTTGGGCGTTTTCAACGCGGCGTTTTTTATGAACGTTTGCGGTGGTATTGGTCTAGGTCAGCAATACCTGAGCCAATCTAGGCCCGGTGGATGACAGTTTCATGTCGATGTCGTTTTTAAATCGCGGATGTCGCGACTCGCTGTCTGAGCGTAGACCATGCCCAAGTGCCCGCATTGATTGGACTTGGCCGATGTATTGCAGGGTGTTCTGCGCGGGGGCGACACGGACTGTCATCTGTCGGTCATCTGCAATGCCTAGGCTGGCAGGCAACCGCAACAGCCCGAATACAGCGCGGTTTATGCACCCGAACGGTGCTGGTCTAGTCCAGATAGGTAACGTTGATGCGTGATGAGGCAATCAAGGCGGTGACATCCATCGGCCTGGCGCTGCAAGAGCAGATCGACCACGGCCTGTTGCCGCCCGCCAGCAAACTCCCGGCCGAGCGCAAGCTCAGCGAGTTGTTTGGTACCACCCGGATTACCGTGCGGGAAGCCTTGTTACAACTGGAGGCCCAGGGCCAGATCTATCGCGAAGAGCGCCGTGGCTGGTTTGTCTCGCCGCCACGGCTGGCCTACAACCTGATGCAGCGTAGCCACTTTCACGCCATGGTCAGCGACCAGGGGCGCGTGGCGTCCACCGAAGTGATCTCGGCGCGCTTGCAGCCGGCGTCGGCGGCGGTGTGTGCGTGGTTGCAGTTGCCGGCGTTGTCCAGTGTGATCCAGATCTGCCGGGGCCGGCGGATCGACGGGCGCCTGGTGTTGTATGTGGAGCACTACCTGAACCCGCAGTATTTTCCGGGGATCCTGGACTGCGACCTGAACCAGTCGATGACCGAGCTGTATGCCCGCAAGTACGACCTGCACTACGGGCGGGTGCGCTTTGAAATCGTGCCGACGTCACTGCCGGTGGAGGCGGCCGCGACGTTGCGCGTGTCGGTGGGCAGCCCGGGCTTGCGCATCGCCCGGGTCAATTATGACCAGCACCAGCGCTTGATCGACTGCGACCTGGAGTTCTGGCGGCATGATGCGATCCACGTCGGCGTGGATGTGGTGTGACCCCTGTGGCGAGGGTTTAGGGTGTGAGTGCCTTGATCACCTGATCCACATTGGTTTCCAGCTCTGCCACTGGGTCCGCGCCATCCACATTCAACACCAACAGCTGCGAACCGCCAGCCGCAACCGCCGCTTTTACCGCCTCACTTGGCTGGCGATGGTGCAGCACCACCGCCACATCGTTGTCTTTCAGCTCGGCACTGAGTTTCTGCAACGCTTCGGGCGTCCACTCGGCGTCCGGCCGTGCATCGGTGCTGACGACTTCCAGGTTCAAGCTGCTGACCAGGTAGGCAAAGTGATCGCTCAGGCTGACCACGCTGAGGTTGTCGGCCTTGGCCAGCCGCGCTTCGCTGTCGGCACTGAGTTTGAGCAGGCGTTGCTTGAGGGCGGCGAGGTTGGCATCGATCTGCGGTTTGGCGCCAGGTGCCAGGCGGCTGAGGTCGGCGGCCAGCACATCGGCCATGCGCCCGAGGTTGTTGCTCGATTGCCACGGTTGGCTGTTCAAGCCATCGGCCACGCCGGGCTGCACGGCGATGCCCGGCAGGCCGCCGTCCACCGGGCGGGCGGCGTCGATTTCGACGATGCGGATGTTGCTGCGCCGCGCCACCGGGTACAGCGGGTCGTCCGCCCACAGCGAGCGCAGGCCGATGGCGGCGTCGGCGTCTTCGGCCAGCTTGCTCAGCGCCGGGGCGCCACGGCCGGTGAAATAGGAGACCTGCCGCGAACCGGGCAGATTCGCCGGTGCGGCGCGTTCGAGTTGCACGTCGGTGCCTTTGAGCAACACCTCGGCCAAGCCATAGGTGATCGGCAGCGAGGCCAGCACTTTGACCGGCTTGATCGACTTGGCCTTGCTCAGCGCGGCATGGCCGAGGCCATGATTGGTTTTGAAATCATTGGCCGCGAAACCATCCACGGCCAACGCCGAGGTGCTGATCAAGCAAGCGATGGCCAAGGCCAGTGGGCGAAAGACAGGGCGCATTATCCAAGATTCCCTTTGAGGCTGGGCACGATGCCGCGCGCGATGGCGGCGAGGGCGAAGGCGATACCGGCCATCAGGATGATCGCGGCACCGGACGGGATCGGCAGGTCGAAGATGATCGGCAGCAGGATGCCGCACAGGGTGCTGACGGTGGCGATCAGCACCGAAATCCAGAAGAACCCCTTCAGCGACTGGCTCAACAAACGCGCCGCTGCGGCCGGAATCACCAGCAGGGCGCCGACGAGGATTGCGCCGATCACTTTGACCGCTGCCACGGTGATCAGTGTCACCAGGATCACGAACAGATAATCCAGGGTCTTCACCGCCACGCCACGCACGGCCGCCAGTTGCGGGTTGAAGCTGGCGAGCATGATGCGGTTGTACAACGGCAACGCCAGGGCCATGACCAGTGAACCGACAATCGCCAGCACCAGCAGGTCGTTGCCGTTGACCGTCAACACCGAGCCAAACAGCACGTTTTCGAGGATGTGTACGTTGATCTTGCCCGCGAGGATCAGCAGCAGGCTCGCGCCCAATGCCAGGGACACCGAGAGGAATACGCCGATCAAGGTGTCCGGCGCCAGGCCGGTGCGGTTGCGCAGGTAGTTGAGCAGGATGCCGAACAGCAGGCAGTAGCCAAACAGCGCGCCGTACGGCCCGGTGTAGGGTTCGCCGAGCAGGATGCCCACGGCCACGCCGGTCAGCGCCGCATGGCCAACCGCTTCGGAGAAAAACGCAAAGCGCTTGACCACCACCAGCGTACCCAGGCCGCCCAATACCGGGCCGATCAGCAAGCCGGCGAGCAAGGCGTTGACGACAAAACCATAGGCCAGCGCTTCCGGCAGGTACCCGGAAGAGGCCCAGCCCTGGACCATCAAGCGAAAGGCTTCATAACTCATTGCGCCGGGCTCCGAGGGTGGGTGGAGAACAGGGTCAGCAGGCGATCCGGGGTCAGCGCCTCTTCTGGCGTGGCGTCGAACAGCACGCGGCGGTTGAGGCCGGTGACGCGGTCGGCCAGGCGGCCCACGGCCTCCAGGTCGTGTTCGATCCACAGCACGGTGATGCCGGCCAGGCGCCAGTCATTGAGCAGGCGTTCGAACACCTGGATGCCGGCCTCGTCGAGGGCCGACATCGGTTCGTCCAGCACCAGCAATTGCGGCGCCGGGATCAAACCCTGCGCCAGCAGCACACGCTGGCGTTCACCACCGGACAGCGCGCCCATGCGGCGCTTGCGCTTGTCCTGCATGCCGACGCGTTCCAGCGCATCGCCAATCGCGCCGGCGTAATGTTTGGACAGGCCAAGAAACGCCGGGCGGCGCTGGCACATGGCAGCCATGAAATCATCCACGGTCATCGGCAGGCCCCGGTCGAACTCCAAGGCCTGGGGCACATAACCCACGGTGCCCACGCTGTTCGGCCAGTGCAGGCGCAACTGCCCCTGGTGCGGCGTTTGCCCCAGCAGCGTCTTGATCAGCGAGCTTTTGCCGCCGCCGTTGGGGCCGACCAGCGCGTGGATGCTGCCCGGTTGCACCTGGAAACTCACGCCATCGAGGATCACCGTGCGGCCCAGGGTCAGCGAGACCTTGTCGAACTCGAGCGTCGGGCCGACGCTGGCCACTGTCAGGTGTTCGGCCGCCGTCATGCCCCCGACTCCTGGATCGCCCGCACCACGGTGTTGAGGTTGCCGGTCATTTCCACTTCGTACTTCTCGGGCGAGTATTCGCCGTAGGAAATATGCGACAGGGGGTACAGCTTGACCCCGGATTCACGCTGGATGGTCTCGACGTAGGTCGACGGGAAATCCATCTCCGAGAAGATCACCTTCACGTCCAGGGCGCGCAGTTCATCGATGGTCTTTTTCAATTGGCTCGGGCTCGGCTCGATGCCGTGGGCCGGGTCGACCACGGCGGTTACTTCCAGGCCGAACTCGCGCAGCAGGTAGTCGTAGGCCGCGTGTACGGTGGCCACGCGCAGGTCCGGGTTGGGCGCGCTGGTCAGTTTGGCCAGGGCGTCGGCGCGCATCTGGCGCAGGCGTTTGCCGTAGGCGCGGGCGTTCTGGGTGTAGGTCTTGGCGTTGTCCGGGTCGAGCTTGCCCAGTTCGCGGGCGATGTTGTTGACCTGGGCGATCGACGCGCTGATCGACAGGAAGGTGTGCGGGTTGACCACCTTGCCCGCGCCGCGCGCCGCATTGCCGGTGGCCGCGAGCAGCGGCACGTTGGCGTTGGCTTCGATCACCGGGATGTCCGGGCGCTCGCTGGTGGCGATCATGCGGTCGGCGAAATCGTCGTGGCCGACGCCATTGAGCACGATCACGTCGAGGCTGCCGATACGCTTGATGTCATCGGCGCGCGGCTCGTAGGCATGGGGGTTGAAACCGGCAGGAATCAACGGCACCACCTCGGCCTTGTCGCCGACGATATTGCTCACATAGCTGTAGTACGGGTGCAGGGTGATGCCGATACGCAGGCGTTTAGCCGCCTCGGCATTGGCCAGCGGGGCGAGCATCAGGCTGCACAGGCCGACCAGCAACAGACGCAACAGGGGAGATGAAATAGACATGGGCACTCGGTCTTCTCGTTCAGTGACGGTGCTGGCGCGTCACGCCGGCATCGAATTGCGTGACCACTTGTTGCCAGCCGGCTGCGATCAGCGCCTGGTCAGTGAGGTCGGCGGGGGCGCTCAGGTTGGCGCTGCGGTTGAGCCACACATCCGGCTCGGCACCGTGCACGCGCATCAGCAGCGAGCCGGCGGTGCTCGGCACCTGGCTCAGGCCCAGGTAGGACGAAGGCTCCAGCACCTGCCAGCGATGGTCGCCACGGCTGACCGAACTGGCGTCCTGGGCGAAAGGCGCGAAGCCTTCTTCGGCCAGTTGCGCCGGTGTCGGCAGGCTGCTCTGCTCCTGCTGCAACAACTGGATTTCATCCAGGGTCACCCGCAGGTCCGCATAGATCCCTTGCTCGGCGGCGCTCAGGTCGCGGCGCGCATCCAGCTGGTGGCTGGGCACGGCGGCGACTTCCTGGGTTTCGCCGTGCAGCGCGATGACTGAACCGGCCACGGCCAGGATGATCAGGCACAGCAGCAGGACGTAGAGGGTTTCGTGGCCGGCGCCGGCGGGGCGGACAACTTGTGTGGTGGTCATTGCGGCTGGATGTCCGCTTGGTCGATTTCCACCACGTGGCCGGGGCCCGCATCAAACAGCACATAGAACTCGGCGGACGGCTTCTTGAAGGTCAGGGTCGAGTCCTGGCCGAGCTTGCCGGGCACCAGGATGGTTTCGTCGTAGCCGATCACATCCAGGGTCACGCCGGGGGCGCCGCTGCCGTCGGAAAAGCCGCCAGTGCACTGGATCTGCTCGCCGGGGATTTCCTTGCATTCGCACATCGGGTTGTGGGCCAGGGCCAGGGTGCTGAAGCCGGCACCGATCAACAGGGCCGCGCAGGTGCGCATCAAAGTCATGGTTTAACTCCTTGCTTGTTCAGCCAGGCAATAGTGGCAGGCGAGGCCTGGCTCAGCGGGATGGAACCCTGGTGCATGCTGCCGTCCCAGCCTTCCATGGTGACCCACACTTCGGCGTCGGCCGGGGTGCGTTCCGGGATCGGCAGGGCGGCGCCCATGCGGTACGGCGTGCCAAAGAAGATCACCCCGGCGGCGCGCAGGCTGCGGGGCTTGCCGATACGCAGGTAGGTGGCCTTGACCTGCTCGGCGCAGGTGTCGCACAGGGCGGCGTTGAAGAATTTCATCGGCCCGGCCGGGTCGGGGCGCGGGGCTTCGTTGCGAAACTCGGCGAGGGTCAGGCTCCAGGGCCCGACCTGCACGTCACCGGCCACGCGTTCGCCGATGCCGGTGTCGCCACGGAACAACGCGGCGTCGGCAAAGTACTTGGGCATGAAACCCAGGGGCACCAGCAACAGCAGGACATTGATGTGAAAACGCCATTTCAGCCAAAAGGCCCGCAGCGGCGAAGGCGGTGCAGCAACGACTTTGCTCATGGGTGGGCCTCCGAGGTTTCAGTCTGCATGGCCGGGGTGGCCGCCGGCGCGCGCTGGGTCTTGGCTTCGCGCTTGAGGGCATTGAGGGTGGCCAGGGCGGTGCGTTTGGTCCAGATCAGCAGGCCGCTCAACACCATCATGCTCATGATCAGGCCGAAAAAGGCCCAGATCAGCTTGATCCACAGGCCGCCAAAATCACCGGTGTGCAGCGGGCGCATGGATTCGGTGACGAACTCCAGTTTGGAGCGGTCGGAGAGCAAGTGCGCCGCAGCGACCTCGCCGTCATACGGGTTGATCTGTGCGGTCTGGTACATCAGCGGGTACCAGCCGCGGCCGCCAATCTGCAAGTGGCTGTAGGCATTCAGCGGCAGGCTGACGAAACTCGCCTCCAGCCCCGGGATGCGCTGGGTGGCGATCTTGATCGCCTCGTCCACCGGAATCATCGGCGCCGGCACGCCGGGTTGCGACATCGGCACCTTCTCCCGGGCGATCACCGGGATCACCGGCTCGGTGGAGATGGAAATCTGGTTGTCCCCCAGGATCGCGCGGATCAGGAACCAGATGCCGGTGACGGCGATCACCAGGATGAACCAGATCGACCAGATACCGCTCAGGCGGTGGAAGTCGCCCCAGAAGATCCGCGCACCGTGGCGCACACGCAGGGTGGGGCGCAGGAAGCCTTTCCAGAATTTCTTGTACACCACCAGCCCGGTCACCAGCGACGCCAGCAGCGGAATGCCCAGCGCCGACACCAGGTACCAGCCCCAGCTGTAGCCATTGGTGAACGGCACCAGCCACCAGCCATGCAGGGCACGGGTAAAGGCCTGGAAGTTGAAGGACGGGCTGATGCCCTGGATCGCGCCGGTGTAGGGGTTGACGTACACCTCGACGGAGCGCCCGTCGGGGTAGCTGAGGTCGACGCTGAGGGCGAAATGGGATTCGTCAGGGCGGCTGATCGACTGGACGAACACCGCAGGTTCATCGCGCTTGATGGCGGCGATCACCTGGTCGTAGCTCAGCGGTTCGGCATCATCCGACGGCTTGCTTGCGCGGATGTCCGGGTTGGCCAGCCAGACGATCTCCTGGCTGACCACCGCCAAGGTGCCGGTGACACAGACGATCAGTACAAAAAACCAGATGGGCAATGCCAGCCAGCTATGTACGAGAAACCAGAGTTTTGAACGTGACTTCTTCGACATGGGGATGCGGGTCTTGAGCGGAGGGGGCGATGGAGGCCCGGGAAAGGCCGGTCGTAGCTTTTGCTGACGCGACGGGCTGTATCTAAGTTAAGACGGATGAGAATCGGAAATCCCTAACCCGGAAATGAAAGTAAATGTTTCTGCGCCCCCCGATCGAACACGAAACATGTTCCCAGCCTTCACCCAGGCGCCGTTGATAGGGGCGCCGGGCTCCGTAGGATGGGCGCATACCGTTGCGTGAGCCCGAAGAAAAATGACCGCCAGAACCCTCTACGACAAACATATCGACGCCCACACGGTGTGCGCCCTGGATGACCAGGGCCATGTGCTGCTTTATATAGACCGCCAGGTGATCAACGAATACACCAGCCCCCAGGCGTTCAGTGGCCTGCGTGAAGCCGGGCGCACGGTGTGGCGCCCCGGCACGGCGCTGGCAGTGGTTGACCATGTAAACCCCACCACGCCTACACGCATTGCGGCGATGCCCGACGCGGGCGGTGCACGGCAGGTGTCATACCTGGCGGAGAATTGCCGGGACTTTGGCATCGAACTGCTGGACATCCTCGACAAGCGCCAAGGCATCGAGCATGTGATCGCCCCGGAGCAGGGCTTTATCCTGCCGGGCATGGTGATCGCTGCCGGTGACAGCCACACCACCACCTATGGCGCCCTCGGCGCGTTCGGTTTTGGTATCGGCACCTCCGAAATCGAGCACCTGCTGGCCTCGCAGACCCTGGTCTACAAGCGTTTGAAGGCGATGCGCGTGACGGTGGATGGCGCGCTGGCGCCGGGCCTGACGTCCAAGGATGTGATCATGGCGCTGATCGGCAGGATCGGCAGGATCGGCGCGTCCGGTGCCACGGGTTACGCCATCGAATTCCGTGGCTCGACCATTGATGCGCTGAGCGTCGAGGCGCGCATGACCATCTGCAACATGGCAGTGGAGGCCGGTGCGCGGGGCGCGTTCATGGCGCCGGATGAAAAGGTCTTCGCCTACCTCAAGGACAAGCCACGTGCGCCGCAGGGCGCGCTGTGGGAGCAGGCGTTGGCGGGCTGGCGCCAACTGCATTCGGACGCCGACGCGGTGTTCGACCGCGAAGTGCACCTTGACGCCACCACCCTGCAACCCATGGTCACCTGGGGCACCAGCCCCGACCAGGCCGCGCCCATCGGCGCCCGCGTGCCGGACCCGCAGGCGGTCAGTGACCTGATCCTGCGCCAGGACATGCGTCGTGCCCTCGACTACATGGGCCTGGAGCCCGGCATGGCGCTGAGTGACATCGTCATCAGCCATGCGTTTATCGGCTCCTGCACCAACGCACGCATCGAAGACCTGCGCGACGCCGCCCGCGTGGTGCGCGGCAAACAGGTGGCCACGCATGTGCGGGCGATGATCGTGCCCGGCTCCACCGAAGTACGCGACCAGGCCGAGGCCGAAGGGCTGGCGGCGATCTTTATCGACGCCGGCTTTGAATGGCGCCAGTCGGGCTGCTCGATGTGCCTGGCGATGAACGACGACGTGCTGGCCCCCGGCGACCGCTGCGCCTCCAGCACCAACCGCAATTTCGAAGGCCGCCAGGGCGCGGGCGCACGCACCCACCTGATGAGTCCGGCGATGGTCGCCGCTGCCGCCATCACCGGCCGTCTCACCGACATCCGCCACTTTGGAGACCGTTCATGAGCCTGCAACCCTTTACCCACGTCACCGGCAAGGCCGCGCCGATGCTGGCGGCGAATATCGACACCGACGTGATCATGCCCAAGCAGTTTCTCAAGGGCATCGACCGAAGTGGGCTGGATCGTGGGTTGTTCTTTGATTTGCGCTTTCTGGCCAGCGGTGAGCTGAACCCTGGGTTCGTGCTGAACCAGCCGGGCTGGCAAGGGGCGAGCTTTATGGTGGTGGGGCCGAACTTCGGCTGTGGCTCCAGCCGCGAGCATGCGGTGTGGGGGTTGCAGCAGATGGGGATTCGGGCGCTGATCGGCAGCAGTTTTGCCGGGATTTTTTATGACAACTGCCAGCGGAATGGGGTGTTGTTGATTACCTTGGACGAGGCGGTGTTACAGGGGCTGGGGCAGACGGTCAGCCGGGCGGACGGGGCGCAGATCAGTGTGGACTTGGAAGCACAAGAGATTCAGTTGGTGGATGGGCAAGTGATCCCGTTCCAGATCGACACCTTGCGCAAGACTGCGCTGTTGTTGGGGTTGGATGCGATAGGCAGCACCTTGCAGCGCAGTGAACAGATCAAGGCCTTCGAGCACCGACACCTGCAAGCCAACCCCTGGCTCAACTGACACACCTCAGTACAAATTGTGGGAGCTGGCTTGCCTGCGATTGCGGTGGATCAGCTTGCAAATCTGTGACTGACAGACCGCTATCGCAGGCAAGCCAGCTCCCACATGAGTACTCATTCCAAGTTGGGAGCTGGGTTAGATGGAGAGCTGCTTGAAGTGCTCCTGCAAAAACTCCACACACGCCCGCAACTTCCCGGAGTGCGCCAACCGTGTCGGGTACACCGCCCACACGTTGGCGCTCTGGGAATAGTCATGCAGCACCTGCACCAGCGTGCCTTGCTCCAGCAATGGCTGCACATCCCACAGCGAACGCAGCAACACGCCGCGCCCATCCAGGGCCCACTGCAACACGATCTCGCCATTGTTCGACGACAACGGCCCACGCACGCGCACGCTGGCCGGCGCGCCGCGGCTCTCCAGGTTCCAGATGCCAAACGCGTTGTCGCGTTCCTTGATTACCAGGCAATCGTGTTGCTCCAGGTCACCCAACTGTTGTGGTGTGCCTCGGCGCTCTAAATACGAGGGCGCGGCGCACAGCACCCGTCGATTGCTCACCAGGCGCCGGCCGATATGCTGGCCGGGGATGTCATCGCCGACGCGGATCTCCAGGTCGAAGCCTTCGTTGACGATATCCACCACGCGGTCGAACAGGTCCAGGCGGATTTCCAGGTCCGGGTACTGTTGCGCCAGCAAGGACACGGCGGGGGCCACATGGTTGCGGCCAAAGCCGAAGCTGCTGCACAGGTGCAGGTGCCCGCGCGGGCTGTCGTGGGCGTCGGACAGTTCATCGGACAGTTGCTGGAAGTCTTCGAGGATGCGCACCGCCCAGCGCTGTACCCGTTCGCCGTCTTCGGTCACGGCGATGCGCCGGCTGGTGCGGTGCAACAGGCGCGTGGCCAGGGTGGATTCGAGGATCTGGATGCGCTTGCTCACATACGCCGGCGACAGCCCCAGCTCATCGGCGGCGGCCGCGAAGCCCGCCTTGCGGATCACGGTGAGGAATACCCGCAGGTCTTCGGGGAGGGGCACGGTATCTTTCTTATGGGTCATCGCAAGCAGACGTGGCGGCATGAGCCGCCAGAATAGCACTCAGCGCAGAAAGGCCAGGACTTCGCCCAACAACAACTCGGGGGCTTCCTCGGCGAGGTAGTGACCGGCGGGCAGGGCTTTGCCGCGCACGTTGGTGGCGACTTGCTGCCATTCCTTGAGCGGCTCGAAACAGCGCCCGACCGTGCCTTCGGCGCCCCACAGCACCAGCAGCGGCAGGTCGAGGTGTTTGCCCGCGTCGATATCCGACTGGTCGTGCGCAAGGTCAATGCCCGCCGATGCGCGGTAGTCCTCGCAGATGCCGTTGGCAGCGCCCGGCAGCTTGATGCAGCGCAGGTATTCGGCGAAAGCCTCATCGGTGAACGGCTTGAACCCGGCGCTGCGACTGCCCATCACGCTGCGCAAGTACAGCTCGGGGTTGCTCTCGATCAAGGCTTCCGGCAACGGCGCCGGGCGGATCAGGAAGAACCAGTGCCAGTAGGCGCGGGCAAAGGCTTCGTCTGTTTGCGCGTACATCGCCAGCGTCGGTGCGATGTCCAGCAACACCATGCGTTGCACGGCGCCAGCGTGGTCCAGGGCCAGGCGATGGGCGACGCGGGCGCCACGGTCGTGGGCCAGTACCGAGAAGCTGTTGAAGCCGAGGGTGCGCATCAGTTCGACGCTGTCCCGGGCCATTTCCCGTTTCGAGTAGTTGGCGTGATGATCGTCGGCTGGCGGTTTGCTGCTGTCGCCATACCCGCGCAGGTCGGCGGCGACCACGGTGAAGTGTCGGGCCAACTGCTCGGCGACTTTGTGCCAGATCACGTGGGTTTGCGGATGCCCGTGCAGCAGGAGCAGGCCGGGGCCCGTGCCGCCTTTGCGGTAGCTGATGTCGACGCCGTTGACGTGGCAATGGTCTTTCTGGAAGCCGGCGAACATGGAATGACCCCTTGTGAGAATGGTCTGCATCGTGGAATCAGTGGGTGTAGGTGGCAAGGGGTAAAGCGTGGAGGGGGGGTTCATGAAGTGTGTAGGAAGGGTCTTTCAACCAATGAAGATCCGGCATGGGAACCGGCTGGTGTGGGAGCGGGCTTGCCCGCGATTACGGAGTGTCAGGCGAGGTATTCGTCACAGGCAGACCGCTATCGCGGGCAAGCCCGCTCCCACATTGGATGTGTGTCAGTCCTTAACTCTGTTGGAACATCGCTTCGGCACGCTGGCGAATCTGCGCTTCAGTCAGCTCCTCTTTGTGCGTGGCCATGAACCACACATGGCCGAACGGGTCTTTCAGCGTGCCGGAGCGGTCGCCGTAGAACTGATCCTTGGGTTCTGAGATCACGGTGCCACCCGCGGCGATGGCTTGTTTGTACTGCGCATCCACATCGTTGACATAGAGGTGGATACCGACACTGGTATGCCCGTCGCGCGGGCTGCCGAAGGCACTTTCATCGCAGGGCGAGCCGAGCATGATCGGCGAGTCGCCGATGCGTAACTCGGCGTGGCCGACCTTGCCGTCGGGCATGTCCAGGCGCATGACTTGGATGGCATCGAAGGCTTTTTTGTAGAACTCGATCGCTTCGGCGGCTTTTTCAACGCCCAGGTACGGCGTAATACTGTGAAAGCCCTCGGGGATAGGCTTGACGCTCATTTCGTTCTCCTTGGGTGGTGGTTTTGGAGGGACGGCTTTTTCACTATAGGTCACGTCTCCAAGGCAGCCACCTTTCAGGGTTGTGTGGTGGGCTCCAGCAACTGTGCCCCTGGCCCACGCTCTCCCAACTGATCATCCTGATTGCGCAGCGGGCACGCCTCCAACGACAAACAGCCACAGCCGATACAACCATTGAGCTTGTCGCGCAGCAGCAACAACTTGTTGATGCGCTCATCCAGATCCTCGCGCCACAGCGCCGACAGGCGTTCCCAATCCTTGGCCGTCGGCGTGCGCCCATCCGGCAGTGTTTGCAGCGCCTCGCCAATCGTCGCCAGGGGTATGCCCAGGCGCTGGGCGATCTTGATCACCACCACGCGCCGCAACACGTCACGTGGATAGCGCCGCTGATTGCCCGCGTTGCGATTACTTTTGATCAGTCCCTTGTTCTCGTAGAAATGCAGCGCCGTCACCGCTACACCGCTGCGCGCCGCCAATTGGCCGACGGTGAGTTCCTTGTTGATCATGCAAAAACCCCTAACAGTGCTTGACCTTGACTTAACTAGAGGTTTTACCCTGCGTGGCATCGGATCGCAAGATTCTGCCTACAGAGAAAGGGGAGTGTTCATGCAGGTATCAGAGAAGAATCGCAGCTTCACTCAATTGATCGAATTTCAGATCGAACCCCGCCAGCAAGGCGCCCTGGTGGCTGCGTTGAGCACCCAAAGCGAGCGCCTGGCGCAAGGCCATGGCGGTTTTATCAATGCGAGTGTGCAGGTCAGCGACGATGGGCGGCGGGTGCTCAATTACCTGCAATGGCGCTCCCGTGAGGACGGCGAGGCGGCGTTTAAATGCTTTGAGCATGGCGAGGAAGATTTCTGGACGCTGATCCGCGCCCACCAGGCCACGGCCGTGACCTTCGGTTCGTTCCAGGTGCTGCGCAGTTTCGAGCGCAGCCATGACAATGCCTTGCACTGCCGTCTAGATGGATAAGTGCAACATGCGTTCGCCTTGCAGGTTTTCGCCGGGGCGACGCTTGTTCACCGCCAGTTCGCCGATCTTGATCAGCCGCGTGCGCGTGACGTTGCGGCTCAGGCCCAGCAGGTTGGCGGTGTGGACCTGGTTGTAATGGCTGAAGCGGTAGGCGGCACGCAGCAGCGCATCTTCGACTTTTTCATGCAGGGCACCGGCCTGTTCTTCGAAGAGTTTCTGGAAGGCACGCTCCAGCAACGCGGCGGCGCTGTTGTCGGTGCCGTGCCCGCTGTCGTCCTGGCGCTCGATGCGCAGGTTGGACAGGCGCAGGTCGTCCCGTTCGATCACGCCGTTGCGGCAGATCAGCAGGGTGTGGTGAATCACGTTTTCCAGCTCGCGGATATTGCCCGGCCAGCTGTAGCTTTTCAGCTTGTGCTCGGCCTCGCGGCTGATGGTGATCGGGCCGTAGCCGAGGCGTTGGCTGTAGGCTTCGATGAAATGCCGGGTCAGCGGCAGGATATCGCCGGGGCGCTCGCGCAGCGGGCTGAGCTCCAGGCTGACCACGTCGAGGCGGTAATACAGGTCTTCGCGAAAATGCCCGGCATTGATCGCCTTCTCCAATTGCACATTGGTTGCGGCGAGTACGCGCACATCAATCGGAATGCTCTTGCGTGAACCCAGGCGTACCACTTCGCGTTCCTGTAGGACGCGCAGCAGTTTGACCTGGATCGCCATCGGCAAGTCGCCGATCTCATCGAGAAACAAGGTGCCGCCGTCCGCCTCCTCGAACCAGCCGGCCTTGGCGCTGAGGGCGCCGGTGAAGGCGCCTTTTTCGTGGCCGAACAGTTCGGCCTCTACCAGGGATTCGGAGAACGCCCCGCAGTTCACCGCCACGAATGGCCGGTTGCGCCGCGCGCTGAGGTTGTGGATATGCCGCGCCACCAACTCTTTACCGGTGCCGGTCTCGCCGATGATCAACACGCTGGCTTCGCTGGGCGCGACTTGCTGGATGTGGTCGAGCAGCGCCTGGGATTTCGGGTCTTCGAAGACCTGGGCGGTGGCGCGAATCGAGGTCGCAAGGGCGGGCGAGGGCGGTAGGGTTAATAGCTGCATGGGCACCTCTTCTCAGGAGTAGAACGTCGGAATGGGCAGGGAGTGGTTCAACGCCCAGTCCCCCAGTTCGTGGAGCTTGTAGTCCAGCGGATCGTGCAGGCTCTGGGTGCGCAGGTTGCGCCAGTGCCGATCCAGGCGTAGCGACGCGTGGGTAGAGCGCGCACCGGTGACTTCGAACAGGCGGCTGCACAACTCCAGGCCCTGACGGGTGGCGGCGACTTTGGCGGTGGCGATGGCAATCGCCAGTTGGCCGCGCTCGTGCTCGCTGAGGTTGGGGCCCTTGGCCCACGCCTGGTCAAGCAAGTCGGCGGCGCGTTCGACCAACAGGCGTACGCCTTCCAGCGCCACCCAGAACTCGCCATAGTGATGCAGCACGTAGGGGTCGTTGCGCACGTCGGTGGCGGAGGATTTATGCCAGGCGCGGGTTTCGGTAAGGGTGTAGTTGCGCGCTTCCTCAAAGGCGCCTTCGGCAATCCCGAGAAACATATGCGTGAAGGTCAACTGGGCGATCAACGGGCGCAGGCAGGCAAACGGCGTGCTCAGTGGGCCCGGGTCGAGCAGCAACTCCGATTCTTCGACGCGCACCCGCTCGAAGCTGGCGCTGCCGCTGTCGGTCTGGCGCTGGCCGATGTTGTTCCAGTCATTGTGCAGGGTGATGCCGCTGCGCCCGCTGGGGATGGCGGCGATCAGCAGCTTGCCGCCGGCGCTTTCGTCCACCGCGGAGGCGATGAGCATCTCCGAGTCGCTGGCGCCGGAGCAGAAGCTCTTTTTGCCGGAGAATTCGCGCCAGCCACCGAAGTCCTTGACCACCGTACGCGTGTCCAGTGGGTTGAGAGCGTTGCCCCAGAACCAGTTCTTGCGCGCGGTCTGTTCGAACCAGGGTTGCCATTGGTCCGGGCGCGAAAACAGGCGCACGGTGGCCAGCATCAGGTGATGGAAGCCGAAGACGTGGGCGATGGAACTGTCGACCTTGGCGAATTCGCGCACGATACCCAGGGTGTCGCTCCAGCGTGCGCCGAGGCCGCCGTATTGGGTGGGAATGCTCAGGGCCAGCAGGCCGCTGTGACGCAAGGCATCACGTTCGGCTTTGGGCGTGCCGCCGCGCTCGTCGCGTTCGACGGCGCTGAGGGCGAATTCGGCGGCCAGCAGTTTGGCGGTCTGCAAGGGGGAGGGCAGGACGCTGTGGGGTTTGGCTGTCACGCGGTGTTCCTCATTTTTTATCTGGCAATGAAGCCCAAATGTGGGGGCGGGCTTGTGTGGGAGCTGGCTTGCCTGCGATAGCCTCACCTCGGTCTAACTGACATACCGAGGTGCCTGTATCGCGGGCAAGCCCGCTCCCACATAAAGCCGATCTCACTGCCCTCAGGCTTTTGTCGTGGGCAACACATCGTTGGCAATCATTTCGCCAAACGGTCCGGTGAGGTTGGTGATACCGCGCCCGGCCAGGCTGGCGTACGGCTCCGGCAACAGGGGGAACACCAGCTCGGCAAACCGATAGGCCTCTTCCAGGTGCGGGTAACCGGAGAAAATGAAGCTTTCGATCCCCAGGTCAGCGTATTCCTGGATGCGCGCGGCCACTTGCTGCGGGTTGCCCACCAGCGCGGTGCCGGCGCCGCCGCGCACCAGGCCGACACCGGCCCACAGGTTGGGGGCGATCTCCAGGTTGTCGCGGCGCCCGTCATGCAGCGCGGCCATGCGGCGCTGGCCTTCGGAATCAAAACGCGAGAAGGATTTTTGCGCCGCGGCGATGGTTTCATCGCTGATGTGTTCGATCAGTTTGTCGGCGGCTTTCCAGGCGTCTTCCTCGGTCTCGCGCACGATCACATGCAGGCGAATGCCGAATTTCACCGTGCGGCCGTGACGGGCGGCGCGCTCACGCACATCGGCGAGTTTTGCTGCGACGGCGGCGGGCGGCTCGCCCCAGGTCAGGTACACATCCACCTGTTCGGCGGCGAGGTCGTGGGCGGCGTCTGAGGAACCGCCGAAGTACAGCGGCGGATACGGCTTCTGCACCGGTGGGTAAAGGGCCTTGGCGTTCTGCACCCGCAGGTGTTTGCCTTCGAAATCTACCGATTCGCCCTGCAACACGCGGCGCCAGATCTGGAGGAATTCGTCGGAGACTTCGTAGCGTTCGCTGTGATCGAGGAAACTGCCGTCGCCACGGTTTTCGTCGGGGTCGCCGCCGGTGACCACGTTGATCAGCAGCCGGCCGTTGGACAGGCGGTCCAGGGTGGCGGCCATGCGTGCGCTAACGGTGGGCGAAATGATGCCCGGACGGATCGCCACCAGGTAACGCAGGCGTTCGGTAAGTGGCACCAGCGCCGAGGCGATGACCCAGGAGTCTTCGCACGAGCGCCCGGTAGGAATCAGCAGGCCGTAGTAACCGAGGCTGTCAGCGGCTTGTGCGACTTGCTTCAGATAGTTGAGGGTGACAGGCCGCGCACCTTGCGTGGTGCCCAGGTAATGACCGTCGCCGTGGGTCGGTAGAAACCAGAAAACATCCATGACAAATCCTTAAGCGATTTTCAGCAGAGAGGGGGAGTGCGCTGCAAACAACGGTGCAGCGCGTTCTGCCGCAAGGCGGATACGGCCCTTCAAGGGCTCACTGGTTATTTGGTAATCGGTGAAGTCGGCTTCGGTGGCGTATACGCCGATCGGCAAGGTCAGCGCCTGGAAGAAGCTGAACAGCGGGCGCAGCTGGTGATCGAGGACCAGTGCGTGGCGTTCGCTGCCGCCGGTTGCGGCGAGCAGCACTGGGGTGTTGATCAAGGCGTTGAGGCCGACCAGGTCGAAAAGGTGCTTGAGCAACCCTGGGTAGGAACCGCGATAGACCGGCGCGGCGACGATCAGCAGGTCGGCCTGTTCGATGGCCAACAGTTGGGCTTCGACGTCGGCGGGTAATTCATCACGGGACAGGGCGCCGCCTAATGGCCGGGCAATGTCGCCCAGTTCGATCAAGGTGGTCTGGATCGGCAGCAACGTGGCCAGTTCAGCCAGCACCGCTTGGGTCAAGACGAGGGTACGGGACGGGCGCCAGGTTCCGCCGGAGAGGGCAACGACATTCAGGTGACGGGTCATGAACAGTTCCTTTTTCAACAGGGGTTCGTAGCAAATCGGTGCAACGTGTTGAGCAAGAGCTGTACCAATGACGACGAGCCTTGATTGGCGTGGGCTGTGGGCTCGTAGCTGAAAAAGCGGGTGTTGCCTGCGTGGTGAATTGTTGAATGGCTGTTGCCTGGGCAACAGTTGCGTGGCGAACAGTTCCGGTGTGGTGTGTGGCCATTTATAGAAGGTTATATTTATTCCGTAAATGAACGTATTTCCATATTTATAGATCATATGGAAATATATAGCGGCAGCTATCAGAGGTGCTTCGATGGCTGATAGCGACTATCACGGGAGGTGATTTTTCTCTGTGAAGGTGCGGGAGTAGCCTGTGTTCATTGACTCGAAACCTACTTCGCAGAGCCGCCGCCATGAACCGATTCCTTGCTGTTTGCTTGTTGCTTGTCACCGCCGTCCTCGCTGGCTGTGCGACCCATCCGTCACCTGAGTTGCGCCCTTACACGGCAGACGAAAGCACACAGTTGGCCCTTGAGGCGTTGAGCCGTCGTGGTTTGTCGTTTGATGAATACCAACAGCAGCGCGCCGCACTGACTGGCCAGCCACAGAAGCCTTTCGGCTTTGATCGCAGGGGCGAGATGAACGCCGAACGCAGCGTGACCCTGCATGGTCGTCCCAGTTGAGGGCGGTATTGGCCATGAAGAGCCCGAGGTTCTCCTTAAGGAATCTCGGGCTTTTTGTTTTCCATGGCACGACTTCAGCCTGTTAAGCTGAATTTCAGGAGCGTTCCTACGCACATTTACCTAAAGTGGTCCTTTTTTAATGGCATTTGATCGGTTAAACCTGACGACCTCTGTCCCGGTCGATGCCCCTGAGACGCTGCTCTCGGGAACCTGCTCTGCGAGTCTTTCATGAATAAACGTCCGTTGTATTTCGACTACGCCGCCACCACGCCGGTGGATGAGCGGGTTATCCAGGTCATGGTTGAGTGTCTGGGTTTCAACGCCAATTTCGGCAACCCTGCGTCCAGTTCCCACGCGTTCGGCCAAGCGGCCCGGCAAACGGTTGAACAGGCGCGCCGCCAGGTGGCCGAGTTGGTGGGCGCCCAGGCTGAGCAGATCGTCTGGACGTCCGGTGCCACCGAATCCAACAACCTCGCCATCAAGGGCGTGGCCCAGGCGCGGGGTGTGGCGGGTGGGCATATCATCACCAGCCAGATCGAGCACAAGGCCACGCTGGACACCGCGCGGCAATTGCAGGAAGCCGGCGTGGCCGTGACTTATCTGGTGCCGGACGCCGATGGGCTGATCACCGCCGATGCGGTGAGCGAAGCGTTGCGTGAAGACACCTTCCTGGTGTCGTTGATGCTGGTAAACAACGAACTGGGGACCCTCAACGACATTCCGGGCATTGGCGCGCGGGTGCGTGAGCATGGCGCGTTGTTGCATGTGGATGCCGCGCAAGGGGCGGGCAAGGTGGCAATCGACCTGGCGCAATGGCCGGTGGATTTGATGTCGTTTTCCGCGCACAAACTGTACGGCCCCAAGGGCATCGGCGCGTTGTATGTCGGGCCGCGGGCGCAGCAGAAGGTGTTGGCGCAGATCCACGGCGGCGGTCACGAAGGTGGTTTGCGCTCCGGTACCCTGGCGACCCATCAGATTGCGGGCATGGGCACGGCGTTCGCCCTGGCGGCGGCAGCTTTTGTTGAAGAAAAGGCCGTCATCGTAGCCTTGCGCCAGCGCCTGCTGGACCAGCTGGCAGCGGTGCCGGGTGTGCGCCTCAATGGCAGCGCGACGCAACGTATTCCCCATACCCTGAGCCTCACGTTCGCCGAGGGCGAATTCAATGCGGCGGCGTTGAGCGCGGGGCTCGCGTTTTCGGCGACCTCGGCGTGCAATTCGGCAAGCAATGCACCGTCCCACGTGCTGCTGGCGTTGGGGCATGACGCGCGCAGTGCCGGCCGTACCATTCGCTTGAGCCTAGGCCGGTTTACCACCGAGCAGGATATCGACCAGGCCGCGCAGTTGATCAAGGCGGCATTGGCCAGCGCACCGGCGTTCTGGGCGGTCTGATCCCTTTTTCGCAACACATAATAATTATTCGTGGTTAGCAGGAGACACAATGAGTACGCAGCCCTTGACCCATGGAACGGTTCCCCAGCGCCTGGCGCAGACCCGCGAACTGATGCGCCGCGAGGGCATTCATGCCCTGCTGGTGCCGTCGGCCGACCCGCACTTGTCCGAGTATTTGCCGGGCTACTGGCAGGGGCGCCAATGGTTGTCGGGGTTTCATGGCTCGGTGGGTACGCTGATTGTCACTGCGGATTTCGCCGGCGTTTGGGCAGATAGCCGCTATTGGGAACAGGCAACCAAGGAACTCAAGGGCAGCGGTATCGAGTTGGTGAAGCTGCAGCCGGGCCAACCTGGGCCGCTGGAATGGCTGGCCGAGCAAACACCGGAAGGGGGTGTGGTGGCGGTGGATGGCGCGGTAATGGCCGTGGCTTCGGCGCGTACGCTCGGTGGCAAACTCGCGGAACGCGCTGCACGCCTGCGTACCGATATCGATCTGCTGAACGAGGTCTGGCAAGACCGTCCGACGTTGCCCAACCAGCCGATCTATCAACACCTGCCGCCGCAGGCCACCGTCAGCCGTGGCGAGAAGCTCGCCGCACTGCGCGCCAGCCTGCAAGAGAAGGGGGCCGACTGGCACTTTATCGCCACCCTGGATGACATCGCATGGCTGTTCAACCTGCGTGGCGCCGATGTGTCGTTTAACCCGGTGTTTGTGTCCTTCGCGTTGATCAATCAACAGCAGGCCACGTTGTTTGTAGCGCTGAGCAAAGTCGATGCAGCGCTACGCGCAGTGCTGGAGCAGGACGGTGTCACCCTGCGTGATTACAGCGAAGTGGCGGATGCATTGCGCGCGGTGCCAGCGGGCGCCAGTGTGCAGGTCGATCCGGCACGCGTCACGGCGGGCCTGCTGGAGAACCTTGATAGCGGCGTCAAGCTCGTGGAAGGGCTGAACCCGACCACGCTGGCCAAATCGCGCAAGAGCCTGGCGGACGCGGAACACATCCGTCAGGCCATGGAGCAGGACGGCGCGGCGTTGTGTGAGTTTTTCGCCTGGCTGGACAGTGCGTTGGGCCGTGAACGTATCACCGAGCTGACTATTGATGAGCACCTGACCGCTGCGCGTACCCGTCGTCCGGGTTATGTGTCGCTGAGTTTCAATACCATCGCTGCGTACAACGCCAACGGGGCGATGCCGCATTACCATGCCACCGAAGAAGAGCATGCGCTGATCGAGGGTGATGGCTTGTTGCTGATCGACTCGGGTGGCCAGTACCTGGGCGGTACCACGGACATCACGCGGATGGTGCCGGTCGGTACGCCGAGTGACGAGCAGAAGCGCGATTGCACGCGGGTGCTCAAGGGGGTGATTGCCTTGTCCCGTGCGCATTTCCCCAAGGGCATCCTGTCGCCGTTGCTGGACGCCATCGCCCGCGCGCCGATCTGGGCCGAGGGTGTGGACTACGGCCATGGCACAGGCCACGGTGTAGGTTATTTCCTGAATGTGCATGAAGGCCCGCAGGTGATCGCCTACCAGGCCGTGGCCGCGCCGCAAACGGCGATGCAGCCGGGCATGATCACGTCGATCGAGCCGGGTACTTACCGTCCGGGGCGTTGGGGGGTGCGTATCGAGAACCTGGTGTTGAACCGTGAAGCGGGCAAGACCGAGTTTGGTGAGTTCCTCAAGTTTGAAACCCTGACCTTGTGCCCGATCGACACCCGCTGCCTGGTACCGTCGCTGCTGACGGCGGACGAGCGTGAGTGGTTCAACGCTTACCACGCTGAAGTGCGCGAGCGCCTGAGCCCGTTGCTCAACGGCGCTGCGCTTGAGTGGTTGCAGGTGCGTACGGCGGCTATTTGATCAAGGCTTCGCGCACAAACTCCAGACGGTCCTGACCGAAGAACAGCTGATTGCCTACAAACAGGCTGGGGGCGCCGAACACGCCGCGTTGAACGGCTTGTTCGGTCTTGTCCTTGAGGGCGGTCTTTACGCTTTCGTCATTGGCGAGAGCCAGGACCTCCTCAGGGTCAAAGCCGTGCTCGGTCAGTACTTTGGCAACGACGGCGGGATCGCCCAAGTGAAGGCCTTCGACCCAGAGGGCGCGGAACAGGCAGTCGACAAAAGCCTCGAAGCGCTCAGGCTGACGCATTTGGACACCGGTGACTGCACGCATCAGCACCAGGGTATTGATCGGGAAGTGCGGGTTGAACTTGAGGGTTACCTGGTAGCGCTGGGCGTATCGAGCAAGGTCGTCGAACATGTAGCGACCCTTTGCAGGGACGGTGATGGGGGAGGCATTGCCGGTGGCTTTGAATACCCCGCCCAATAACATGGGTTGGTACACCAGTTGAGCTGCGGTTTCGGCGCACAGTGCCGGCAGTTGGGTGTATGCCAGATAGCTGGCGGGGCTGCCGAGGTCGAAGAAGAACTCCAGGGTTTTAGGCATGGCTGATGCTCTCTGCTTATTGTTATGGGGGCTTACCAGGGTTCATTCCAGGGGCGCAGATCCAGTTCAAACGTCCAGGCGTCGCGTGGCTGGCTGTGCAGGTACCAATAGTTGTCGGCAATGTGCTCGGGGTTGAGAATGCCGTCCTGATCCTTGAGGGCGTATTTCTGCGGGAAATTGTCGCGAATGAAGTCGGTGTCGATGGCGCCATCGACCACCACATGGGCGACGTGGATACTCCTCGGGCCCAGTTCCCTCGCCATGCTCTGTGCGAGCGCGCGAATGCCGTGCTTGGCCCCGGCGAACGCGGCAAAGCCCGCGCCGCCCCGTAATCCTGCGGTAGCACCGGTGAACAGGATCGTGCCTCGATTGCGGGTGACCATGCGCTTGGCGACTTCGCGTGCATTGAGGAACCCGGAGAAGCAGGCCATCTCCCAGATCTTGAAATATTTGCGCGCGGTTTCTTCGAGGATGCTGCAGGGGACGTTGGCGCCGATGTTGAAGACGAACGCTTCAATGGGGCCCAGCTCGGTTTCGATCTGGTCGACCAACGCGATCACGTCATCTTCCTTGCGTGCATCGCAGGCAAAGCCATGGGCTTCGCCGCCCGCAGATCGGATGCTGTCTACCAGGGGCTGCAATTTGTCGGCGCTGCGGCGGGTGACACAGGCGACATAGCCTTCGCGGGCAAAGCGCTTGGCAATGGCGCCACCGGTGGCATCACCGGCGCCCACTACCAATACGATTTTCTTGTTGTGCGTCATGGGAACTCCGTTGGCTCGATAGTCGAGCAGGAGTCTAGACGCAGCGCCGCGAAGGGCCGGGTTTGTCGCGGGAATTAAATGCGAGCAGTCGGTGGTGGACTGCTCGGGCGACTATTTGCAAATGACGATCATACTGCGACTGGTGTAGCCGGCAGGGTTGAGGCCGAAGGGGTAGTCCCCTGGTTCCTCGGAGTTGTCACCGGACTTGGCGATAACCCGGTAGCCTTTGGCGCCGCAGGAGTTGGTAGCGCTGGTGTAGCACTGGTCCCAGGAGGACGACAGGCCCGAACAGTTGATATGCAGCCCTTTTTTGCCCCGTTTTACTTCTGTCTTGGTGGTCGCGGCACAGCCAGCAATGGCCATGACCATTAACAGTATCAAAATTCGCTTCATTCCTATCCTTAATAGCCACTTCGCAATACTTGAAGCTGGCTCTACTCGCTCTCGAGTGTAGCGTTCGCGCTGTCCCTGTCGAAAATCTCCATGAATGACATTCGTTTACGGCTTAAACATGGCCTAAATGAGCGGCAAATACCAGAGCTACCTGCAAAGATGCCTCAATCCGCCGCAACCAGTGGCTTTGATTCGTTGCGCATTGTCAGCGTGGCACCGACGGAGGCCAGGATGATGCAAGTGATCGCCAGCCATTGTGCCAGGGACAGGTGTTCTTGCAGGAATAATAGGCCAGAGAGTGCGCCGAATGCGGGTTCAATACTCATGAGGGTGCCGAAGGTGCGGGCGGGGAGGCGAGTCAATGCGACCATCTCCAGGGTGTAGGGCAAGGCCGTGGACAGAATGGCAACGCCGATGGCGACGGGGATCAGGGCGGGAGTGAGCAATGCGGCGCCGGCATGGACGATACCGATTGGCGCGATAAACAAGGCGGCGATCATCACACCCAATGCGGCGGTCTGGACGCCGTTGTCGTTGCCGGCTTTTTGGCCGAACAGGATATAGAGGGCCCAGCAGACGCCAGCGCCCAGCGCATAGGCGGCGCCGATCAAGTCGATGCCGTGGCTGGCCTCTCCCATGGGGATCAACAGCAGCAGGCCGATGATTGCCAGGCCAATCCACAGGAAGTCGACGGCTCGTCGCGATGCGTAGATGGCTACGGCGAGCGGCCCGGTGAACTCTAGCGCTACGGCGATACCCAGCGGGACAGTGCGCAGCGACATATAGAAGAGAAAGTTCATGCCACCCAACGCGATACCGTAGATGACTACGGTGCGCAGCGACTTTGCTGTCAGCTTGGCGCGCCATGGCCGCAATAGAAGCAGCATGATCACACTGGCGAAAACCAGACGCAGGGTTGTGGTGCCCTGTGCTCCGACAATAGGAAACATGCTTTTGGCCAGTGAGGCGCCGGATTGAATAGACGCCATGGCGATCAACAGCAGGCCGACAGGAAACAATGCCGAGGCCAGGCTGCGGGGGGAGGTGGTCATTGGGGTGTTCGTCCGAGGTCGTATGTAGAGAAACATTGGACGCTATGATGCTTAACTGTTTGTGGTTGAGCAATATATTGCTCAATTATCTTGGTTTGGTCCTTCTATATAGAGGGAGCTCGGCTTTTTTGGCTTGTTTGATAGAAAAACCAAATTAACGGTTGACGGCAGATTCTGGATGTCTATAATTCGCCCCACTTCCGGC
>NZ_ANNV01000028.1 GCF_000346755.1 Pseudomonas sp. CBZ-4
TGGCGGTGGGTCAGCCACATAAATGGCTACTGATCTGCCGCTATCGCGGGCAAGCCCGCTCCCACACTGTTATGTGGTGTATCCGAGATTTAGACCAGGATCGAGGTGCCGGTCATCTCAGCCGGCTTCTCCAGCCCCATCAGCTTCAGCATGGTTGGCGCCACATCGGCCAGCACGCCACCCTCACGTACTTTCAGATCACGCTTGCCGACGTAGATGAACGGCACCGGTTCGGTTGTATGGGCGGTATGGGCCTGGCCGGTGGATTCGTCGGACATCTGCTCGCAGTTGCCGTGGTCAGCGGTGATCAGCGCTTCGCCGCCGACTTTTTCCAGCGCTTCGGCGATGCGGCCGACGCACTCGTCCAGGCATTCCACGGCCTTGGTCGCGGCGGCGAGGTTGCCGCTGTGGCCGACCATGTCGCCGTTGGCGTAGTTGACCACGATCACGTCATAACGCTGGTGTTCGATGGCGTCGACGATCTTGTCGGTGACTTCCGGCGCGCTCATTTCCGGCTGCAGGTCGTAGGTGGCGACTTTGGGCGACGGGATCAGGATGCGCTCTTCGCCCGGGAACGGTTCTTCACGACCGCCGGAGAAGAAGAAGGTCACGTGGGCGTATTTTTCGGTTTCGGCGATGCGCAGCTGGGTCTTGCCGTTTTTCGCCAGGTAGTCGCCCAGCACGTTTTCCAGGCTGCCCGGCGCAAAAGCGGCAGGGGCCGGGATGCTGGCGGCGTATTGGGTCAGGCCGACGTAGTGGACTTTCGGCTGGCGCGCGCGTTCGAACTCGCTGAAACCGTCTTCGACAAACACCCGGCTCAACTCGCGGGCGCGGTCGGCGCGGAAGTTCATGAAGATCACGGCGTCGCCGTCTTCCACTTTGACCGGCTCGCCGATGGTGGTGGCCTTGACGAATTCATCGCTCTCGCCACGGGCGTAGGCGGCTTCGAGGCCTTCCTGGGCAGTGGCGGCGTTGAATTCGGCCTGGCCGTCGACGATCAGGTTGTAGGCCTGGGACACGCGATCCCAGCGGTTGTCGCGGTCCATGGCGAAATAGCGGCCGACCAGGCTGGCGATGCGGCCTTTGCCCAGGGCGGCAAAGGTGGCGTCCAGCAGTTCGATGGACGATTGCGCGCTTTTCGGCGGGGTGTCGCGACCGTCGAGGAAGGCGTGCAGGTAGATCTTGTCGGCGCCGCGCTTGTAGGCCAGTTCGGCCATGGCGACCAGGTGGTCCTGGTGGCTGTGGACGCCGCCATCGGACAACAGGCCCATGAAGTGCACGGCCTTGCCGGCAGCCACGGCTTTATCGACGGCGGCGCAGATGGTCGGGTTCTCGAAGAACTCGCCATCGCGGATCGCTTTGGTCACGCGGGTGAAGTCTTGATAGACCACTCGTCCGGCGCCGAGATTCATGTGGCCGACTTCCGAGTTGCCCATCTGGCCGTCCGGCAGGCCCACGTCCATGCCGGAACCGGAGATCAGGCCATTGGGCATCGTCGCGGTCAGGCGGTCGAGGACGGGCTTCCTGGCCGCGTATACCGCGTTGTCGTGGTGGCTTTCACTGTGTCCGAAGCCATCGAGAATTATCAGGACCAAAGGTTTAGGCGTAGTAGTCATAGATCCTCTCGTGGCGGTAATAAAGGAAGGCGATTGAAAAGGGAGTGGCAGTTTAAAGCGAAGTTCCGACCGCGTCACCGCTTTACGGGGGTTGGCCCCCCCCGGCGGCTGTGTATACTTACCGCCATTTTAACGCCCTGGAACCTCCTTGATGGTTGATCACCTGATTGCATTTGCCACTGCCCACTATCTGCTCGTGGGTGCCTTCGTCATCCTGCTGGCGCTGCTGATCGCTCACGAGATGAGCCGTGGTGGCCGCAGCCTGAGCACAGCGGAGCTGACCGCGCTGGTCAACAAGGATGAGGCCGTTGTCGTGGACATCCGCCCGGCCAAGGATTTTGCCGCCGGCCATATCGTCGGTGCCCTGAACATTCCACAGGACAAGCTGATCGCGCGCCTGGCCGAGCTGGAAAAACACAAGGCCAAGACCATCATCCTGGTCGATGCCCAGGGCCAGCACGCCGGCACCCACGCCCGCGAAATGCTCAAGGCCGGTTTCACCGCCGCCAAGCTGTCCGGCGGTATCGGCAGTTGGAAAGCCGATAACCTCCCGCTGGTGAAGTGATATGAGCCAGGTTGTCGTGTATTCCAGCGATTGGTGCCCTTACTGCATGCGGGCCAAGGCCTTGCTGGAGAAGAAGGGCGTTGCCTTCGAAGAAATCAAGGTCGATGGCAAACCCCAGGTGCGTGCCGAAATGGCCCAGAAGGCGGGGCGCACGTCCGTGCCGCAGATCTGGATCGGCGCCAAGCACATCGGTGGCTGCGACGACCTGTTTGCCCTTGAGCGCGCCGGCAAGCTGGATGCGCTGCTCGCCTAACCCCTAAAAGACCCCAAGATCACAAGGATCTGCGATGACTGACCAACAGAACACCGAAGCTGCGCAAGACCAAGGCCCACAGTTCTCGCTGCAGCGCATCTACGTGCGTGACCTGTCGTTCGAAGCGCCGAAAAGCCCGGCGATCTTCCGCCAGGAATGGACCCCAAGCGTTGCGCTGGACCTGAACACCCGTCAAAAGGCACTGGAAGGCGACTTCCACGAAGTCGTGCTGACCCTGTCGGTGACCGTGAAGAACGGCGAAGAAGTCGCCTTCATCGCTGAAGTGCAACAGGCCGGTATCTTCCTGATCCAGGGCCTGGACGAAGCGTCCATGAGCCACACCCTGGGCGCGTTCTGCCCGAACATCCTGTTCCCGTATGCCCGTGAGACCCTGGACAGCCTGGTCACCCGTGGCTCGTTCCCGGCGCTGATGCTGGCACCGGTGAACTTTGATGCCCTGTACGCGCAAGAGCTGCAGCGCATGCAACAGGAAGGTTCGTCGACTGTTCAATAAGTCGATGCGGTAAAAAATGTGGGAGCGGGCTTGCTGTGGGAGCTGGCTTGTGTGGGAGCTGGCTTGCCTGCGATAGCATCACCTCGGTATCACTGATACACCGAGGTGTCTGCATCGCGGGCAAGCCCGGCTCCCACACAAGCCAGCTCCTACACATGCCTCTCCCACATTTTGTTTTGTGTATTACTTGAAACCGAGTTGACGCCAGCCTTCATAGACAGCGACGGCCACGGTGTTGGACAGGTTCAGGCTGCGGCACCCTTCACGCATCGGCAACCGCAAGCGATGACCATCGGGCAGGGCATCCAGCACCTCAGCCGGCAGACCGCGACTCTCAGGGCCAAACAGGAAGGCATCCCCTTCGGCAAAGCTGGCATCATGAAACGGTCGCGAACCCTTGGTGGTGAACGCGAACAGCCGTGGGTGCCCCAGGCTTTCCAGGCAGCTGGCCAGGTCGGCGTGGCGCTTGAGCGTGGCGTACTCGTGGTAGTCCAGCCCGGCGCGGCGCAGGCGCTTGTCGTCCATGTCGAAGCCCAGGGGCTCGATCAAATGCAGGTGGCAGCCACTGTTGGCGCACAGCCTGATAACGTTGCCGGTATTCGGCGGAATTTCTGGTTGAAAAAGGATGACGTGAAACATGCACGGCTCCGAAGGTAAAGATGCGCTGCATTCTACTCCCGAAGAGGACCCAAGACCGAAGCTAATGCCGAGGGTCATGGGCTCTTTGGCGATTGTCGGCATGATGGTGGGGCTGATGATTGGTCGACTGACCACTGCGGACCCCATCGAACTGCAACTGGTCGAGACGGCGGCGGACGGCGTGGTGGTGTGGTTCAACAGCGAACCCAAGCTGCACGGCGAGCATGTCGACGGCACCGTGGCGCTGCTGTTCGACGCCCAGGGCAAGGCGGCCAGTGGGCAACTCAAGGTCAATGACAAGGACGTGAACTGGCGCATCCGCAAGACCGATGGCGGCCTGCTGCTGAACCTGGTGGCGGCTCGGCCGTTGCGCGGGGAATGGAAAGGCGAGAAGGCCGAAGGCCGCTGGCGGTTGGAGATCCATCTCCAGGAGCAATAAAAGAGGGAGTTCCCGGCCTGCCTGTACCAGGGCTCCCAAAACGGGGTGAAGCCGCACGGGCTTCAGTGTTAAAGAGGGAATCCCCGGCCTGCCTGTACCAAGGTTCCCCAAAGCGGTGTGGAGCGCGACGCGGTTCGCATCGAGCACCCCGGGTGTAAAGAGGGGATTCTCGGCCTGCCTGTACCAAGGTCCCCGAAACTGGGTTGTACGAGGGTTATTGCAGGGGGCGTGCCAGAGTGGCCAGGTTGTGCAAAAAACTTTTTACAGAAAGCGCAAAGCCCCGGAATACGGGGCTTTGGTGTTTTTGGTTTTCAGGTTTTTATCAGCGACGCTGAAGTTTCATGTGTTGGTTCCATGCCCAATGCCGGTTCATGGTGCCTTGAAGCGGTGCACGGTATCGGGCCCAGCACAAAACAAATGTGGGAGCTGGCTTGCCTGCGATAGCGGTGTATCAGCCAACATTTTCAGTGGCTGACACGGCGCTATCGCGGGCAAGCCCGCTCCCACATTGGATTTTCGGTGGAGGTGAGAGAGATGTCAGGCGTCATCGCCCTCGTCATCATCGCCGCCATCGACCTTCATCCCCAATTCCTTGATCTTGCGCGTCAAGGTATTGCGGCCCCAGCCCAGCAGCACAGCCGCATCGCGACGACGACCAGCGGTGTGCTTGAGGGCCGTCTCGATCATGATCCGCTCAAACGCCGGCACCGCGCTGTCCAGCAGGTTCGACTGGCCGCGTGCCAATGCCTGGTCGGCCCACTGACGCAGCGCCTGCTCCCAGTTGGTCACCGGCGCCGAGTCCTGCGGCAGGCTCAACAGTTCCGGTGGCAGGTCGCTGATATGCACTTCGCGGCCGGACGCCATCACCGTGATCCAGCGGCAGGTGTTCTCCAGCTGGCGCACGTTGCCCGGCCATGGCAGGTTTTTCAGGTATTCCTCGGTCTCGCTTTTCAGCAGCTTCGGCTCGACGGCCAGCTCCTGGGCGGCGCGGCTGAGGAAGTGGCGGGCGAGGGTCGGGATGTCCTCGCGACGGTCCGACATGCGCGGGATGTGGATGCGGATCACGTTGAGGCGGTGGAACAAGTCTTCACGGAACTTGCCCGCGTGTACCAGGGTTTCCAGGTTCTGGTGGGTCGCCGCGATGATGCGCACGTCGACCTTGACCGGCGTGTGCCCGCCCACGCGATAGAACTCGCCGTCCGCCAGCACACGCAGCAGGCGGGTCTGGGTGTCGGCCGGCATGTCGCCGATTTCATCGAGGAACAGCGTGCCGCCGTCGGCCTGTTCAAAGCGCCCGCGCCGCAGGTTGGCCGCGCCGGTGAACGCGCCTTTCTCGTGGCCGAACAACTCGGACTCCATCAAGTCCTTGGGAATCGCCGCCATGTTCAGCGCGATAAACGGCGACGCCGCCCGTGGGCTGTGCCGGTGCAGGGCGTGGGCCACCAGTTCTTTACCGGTGCCGGATTCGCCGTTGATCAGCACGGTGATGTTGGAATGGCTCAAGCGCCCGATGGCGCGAAACACTTCCTGCATCGCCGGCGCTTCACCGATGATCTCCGGGGTGCGGGTCAGGGCCGGTGGGGCTTCCTGGCTTTGCTGTTCCTGGGCGTGCTGGTTGGCGCGCTTGACCAGCGCCACCGCCTCGTCCACGTCGAACGGCTTGGGCAGGTATTCAAAGGCGCCGCCCTGGTAGGACGCGACAGCGCTGTCCAGGTCCGAGTGCGCGGTCATGATGATCACCGGCAGGCGCGGGTGCTGCTCGCGAATGCGGGCCAGCAGGTCCAGGCCACTGGCGCCGGGCATGCGGATGTCGGAGATGATCACGTCGGGCTGCTGGCGTGCCAGGCGGCTCATCACGCCGTCGGCGCTGTCGAAGCTCTGGGTGGTCATGCCTTCCTGTTGCAAGGCTTTCTCGAGGACCCAGCGGATAGAACGGTCGTCATCGACGATCCAGACAGTTTCACTACGGCTCATGTCGATGGGGCTCCTTGTTCCAGTGGCAGAAAGATCGAGAACGTGGTGTGGCCAGGATGGCTCTCACATTCGATCAGACCCTGGTGCTGGCTGATGATGTTCTGGGTAATGGCCAGGCCCAGCCCGGTACCGTCCGGGCGGCCGCTGACCATGGGAAAGAAAATGGTTTCCTGGAGTTCCGCAGGAATGCCCGGGCCGTTGTCGATGATCTCGACCTTGGTCACCAGGCGATGGCGCACATGGCCGATGGTGAACTGGCGCAGGGCGCGGGTGCGCAGGCTGATGCGGCCCAGGCGCAGCTCGTTCTGGCTGCTGATGGCCTGCATGGCGTTGCGCACGATATTGAGCACCGCCTGGATCATCTGTTCGCGGTCGATCAACACGTCGGGAATGCTTGGGTCGTAGTCGCGCACCAAAGTGATGCAGCCCTGGCTTTCGGCCTCGACCAGTTGGCAGACGCGCTCCAGCACTTCGTGCACGTTGGTCATCGCCAGGGACGGCAGCTTGTTGGAGCCGAGCATGCGGTCCACCAGGTTACGCAGGCGGTCGGCTTCCTCGATGATGACGTTGGTGTAGTCCTTGAGGTTCTCGTCGGGCAGCTCACGGGCCAGCAGCTGCGCCGCGCCGCGAATGCCGCCGAGCGGGTTCTTGATCTCATGGGCCAGGCCGCGCACCAGCATCTTGCTGGTCTCCTGCTTGGACAGCTGCGCTTCTTCCTTGGTGATGCGCAGCAGGCGGTCGCGGGGGTGCACTTCGAGCAACAGCAGGGTCGTGCCGTTGCTGAGGATCGGGGTCACGGCGTAATCGACGGTCAGTGTCTGGCCGGTGAGGGCGGTGAGCATCGCTTCGCGCTTGGTAAACGGGTGTGCCTGCTCCACCGCCTGGCGCAACGAGCTCAAGGCCTCGGCCGACTCGGTGAACAATTCGCTGATGAACTGCCCATGGCTGCGCTGGCCGCTGATGGCCAGGAGCATCTCCGCCGCCGGGTTCATGTACTCAAGGCGCAGGTCGTCATTGAGCAGGATGGTCGCGGTGGTCAGGTTGTCGAGTAGCAAACGGTGCAGTGCATCGCTGATGGTCATCAGGACCTCTTTTGGAGCAAGGCGCGGGCTTGAGGCACGCGCTGATACAAGGAAAATGCAAAAACCAAACCAAGGCTCCGAAAAGAAGCGTAAATGCCCTGGAATGGGGGTTTAGGGCGCGAGTCTGTGGCGTTCTGCCAGCTTTCTCGGGAAGTTTCGAACCAAAATGGGCTGATGGGTGGGAAGGGGGCAGCCTTACGCACCAATATAGTGCGTATTTGTCGAGTCTGTTCAGGAATGCTGAAAAAGGCTTTGTTGGCGGTGTGTGTCAGGGCGGGAGGTCACGCAGGCGTGATGTTGTGGATTCAGGCAGGTTTTTTCGGCGTGGTCTTTCTATTGTTCAGGCACGGGGTGATGACTTCGCGCAGGCCACCCTGGTTGTGCGGCAGTAAAAACGCCGCAGTCAACGGCGTGCCTCCGCGAACGGCCGAAGGCAGTTTCATCTTGATGGGGCGGCCGGCCATGTCATCGCTGATCCACTCGCGTAACTCGCGGCGATTGGCTGTCATGGTGAGTTTGAACAGGGCACCCTGCGGTTGTGGGTGTTCTGCGCTGTAGTGGCCGTTCACGCGATAGGTGTGGGCGGGAAGCGCACCTGTCGTGAGGCTGAGGGGGCCGGTTGACTTGGCGCCCGGGCCTTCATAGATGCCGGGATTGAAGCGCAGTTCGTCGGTGTGGGTATACAGCGAGATGACCAGGCGCAACGGTGAGCGATAGCAGGCGACTTGCAGGATCGCAATGCTGGTCTCGTCAGCGTGAGCGGCCATGCCGTTGATGTGCACGCTGATAGCCGTGCTGCGCTGTTCGGGCGCTTGCACGATCCATGCGGCGGGTACGAAGTCATTGGTTGGGGAGGGGGTGCGTTCTTGTGCGCTGGTCAGCGGGCTGAGCATGAGCATCAGTGAGCATAGGCGCTTGCAGGTGGAGTTCATTGCGAAGTATGCAGGAGGGTGGCGGCTGGTCGTCGCATCCTAGGGATGCGGCTGCCTGGGGTATGTCGGATATTTCTGCAGTTTTATGAAGGTTCGGGAAATGGCCTTCAATGAGTAGGTCGTGGTCGGACACGGCGAACAGGCAAAAAAAAGACCTCCCGAAGGAGGCCCTTTTTTTGTCACGCCACGTTAAGCGGCGCTACCGGATCAGCAGCTGTAGTACAGCTCGTATTCCAGTGGGTGTACGAAGGTGCGGACCTTGATTTCTTCTTCGCTTTTCAGGGCGATGTAGGCATCGATAAAGTCGTCGCTGAACACGCCGCCTTTGGTCAGGAACGCACGGCCCTTGTCCAGCTCTTCCAGGGCTTCTTTCAGGCTGCCGCACACTTGTGGGATCTCTTTGGCCTCTTCAGGCGGCAGGTCGTACAAGTTTTTGTCGGCGGCGTCGCCTGGGTGGATCTTGTTCTGGATGCCGTCCAGGCCAGCCATCAGCAGGGCGGCGAACGCCAGGTACGGGTTGGCAGCCGGGTCCGGGAAACGTGCTTCGATACGACGGCCACGTGGGCTGTTGACGTAAGGAATACGGATCGAGGCGGAACGGTTACGGGCCGAGTAGGCCAGCATGACCGGTGCTTCGAAACCTGGTACCAGACGCTTGTAGGAGTTGGTCGCTGGGTTGGTGAAGCCGTTCAGGGCCTTACCGTGCTTGATGATACCGCCGATGAAGAACAGGGCAGTTTCCGACAGGCCGGCATAGCCTTCGCCGGCGAAGGTGTTCTTGCCATCTTTGGCGATGGACATGTGCACGTGCATGCCCGAACCGTTATCACCGTACAGAGGCTTAGGCATGAAGGTCGCGGTGCGGCCGTAGGCGTCAGCAACGTTGTGGACAACGTATTTCAGGGTTTGAACTTCGTCGGCTTTCTTCACCAGGGTGTTGAACTTGACGCCGATTTCGTTCTGGCCAGCAGTTGCCACTTCGTGGTGGTGAACTTCAACGACCTGGCCCATTTCTTCCAGCGCGTTGCACATGGAGGTACGGATTTCGTGGTCGTGGTCGAACGGCGGAACCGGGAAGTAGCCGCCTTTGACGCCTGGACGGTGGCCTTTGTTGCCGCCTTCGATGTCCTGGTCGGACATCCACGAGCCTTGCTCGGAGAAAATCTTGAACATCGAACCGGAGATGTCGGACTTGAACTTCACTTCGTCGAAGATGAAGAACTCAGGCTCTGGACCGCAGAAAACGGTGTCACCGATACCGGTGGTCTTCAGGTATTCCTCGGCACGGTGGGCGATGGCGCGCGGGTCGCGATCGTAGCCTTGCATGGTCGAAGGTTCGATGATGTCGCAGACCAGGATCAGGGTCGGCTCTTCGGTGAACGGGTCCAGAACGGCGGAGTCGTCGTCCGGCAGCAGGATCATGTCGGAGGCTTCGATGCCTTTCCAGCCAGCGATGGAGGAACCGTCGAACATCTTGCCGACTTCGAAGAAGTCGTCTTCCAGCGCGTCACGAGCCGGCATGGTCACGTGGTGCTGCGTGCCTTTGGTGTCCGTGAAGCGCAGATCAATCCATTTAACGTCATGATCTTTGATGAGTTGAACCGACTTCGACATAGTGTCCTCCGGGTGGCTTCGGGCTGGGGTAGTGGAGTTAGCCCTTAGAATGTGGGTGATGCCGGCGCGGATAGTCCGCCATGGCAACCTGCCTCACAAGAGAGCAAATTGCATGCCAGTGCGCCAACATGGGTTTTTTGGTCCAAAAACGCCCCTATAAAGGTGCAATGCGACAAAAGCTCGAAAATGGCGCACCGCAATGTGGCGCTTCCGCCTGGAAACGCACTGCTTTAGTGCGTGCGCAGTCCAATGCATATTAACTGGTTAAACCTTGAGCGATTTCCGCTATAATCCGCGCCCCCCTTTTTCAGCAGGCCCGGCGCGCGCTGTTTCCATGAAATTAATCGTTAAAGTCTTCCCCGAGATCACCATCAAAAGCCGACCGGTACGGACGCGTTTCATCCGTCAGTTGGCCAAGAACATCCGTGCCGTGCTCCGTGACCTGGACCCGGCTGTGGTGGTGAACGGCGTGTGGGACAACCTCGAGCTGGAAACCCGCCTCACCGACGCCAAAGCCTTGAAGGATATGACCGAACGCCTGAGCTGCATGCCGGGCATCGCGCATTTCCTGCAGGTGGATGAGTACCCGCTGGGCGACTTCGACGACATCACCGAGAAGTGCAAACAGCACTTCGGCAGCGAGATCGAAGGCAAGATCTTTTCGGTGCGTTGCAAGCGTGCCGGCAAGCACACCTTCAGCTCCATGGACGTCGAAAAATACGTCGGCAGCAAGCTGCGTCGCGAGTGCGGCGCCGCCGGAATTTCCCTGAAAGCGCCGCAAATCGAAGTGCGCATGGAAATTCGCGACCAACGGTTGTTTGTTATCCACAGCCAGCACAACAGCATCGGCGGCTACCCGCTGGGCGCCCTGGAACAGACCCTGGTCTTGATGTCCGGCGGTTTCGATTCCACGGTGGCGGCCTACCAGATCATGCGCCGCGGCCTGATGAGCCACTTCTGCTTCTTCAATCTGGGCGGGCGTGCACACGAATTGGGCGTGATGGAAGTCGCGCACTTTATCTGGAAGAAGTACGGCAGCTCCCAACGCGTGCTATTTGTAAGCGTACCGTTTGAGGAAGTGCTGGGAGAAATTCTCGGTAAAGTCGATAACAGTCATATGGGCGTGGTATTGAAGCGTATGATGTTGCGCGCTGCGTCGCGGATCGCCGATCAGTTGCAGATCGACGCCCTGGTGACCGGTGAAGCCATCTCCCAGGTCTCCAGCCAAACGCTGCCGAACCTGTCGCTGATCGATTGCGTCACCGAGAAGCTGGTCTTGCGCCCGCTGATCGCCAGTCACAAGCAGGACATCATCGACCTGGCCGAAGAAATCGGCACGGCGGATTTTGCCAAGCACATGCCTGAATATTGCGGGGTCATCTCGGTGAACCCCAAGACCCACGCCAAGCGCAACCGCGTGGAGTACGAAGAACAACAGTTCGACATGGCCGTTCTGGAGCGTGCGCTCGAGAATGCCAAGCTGGTGCCGATCGATCGCGTGATCGACGAATTGGGCCAGGACATCAAGATCGAAGAAGTCAGCGAAGCCCTGGCCGGCCAGATCGTCATCGACATCCGTCACCCGGATGCCGCTGAAGATGAGCCGCTGGAAATCGCTGGCATCGACGTACAAACGCTGCCGTTTTATGCATTGAACGCGCGTTTCAAGGAACTGGATAACAGCCGTCAGTACCTGCTGTATTGCGACAAAGGCGTGATGAGTCGCCTGCATGCCCACCATTTGCTCAGTGAGGGGCATGCCAATGTGCGCGTTTATCGACCGAGCTAAGAGCCCGGGGCTGTTTGCCTGTGGCCTGCGTCACCGGCCCCCCGACTCTGCCGTCAAGCTGTAACGGCAAGGCCTGACTCTACTGTTAATCGCTGCCACGACCTGTCAGCACACCGAATCCTCTGATCGAGATACACAAGTGATCGAAAATCTACGTAACATCGCCATCATTGCTCACGTTGACCATGGTAAAACCACCCTGGTAGACAAACTCCTGCGTCAATCCGGCACCCTGGAGCGCAACGAGCTCAACGACGAGCGCGTGATGGACTCCAACGACCAGGAAAAAGAGCGCGGTATTACCATCCTGGCGAAAAACACCGCCATCAACTGGAACGGCTACCACATCAACATCGTGGATACCCCGGGCCACGCCGACTTCGGCGGCGAAGTAGAACGCGTAATGTCGATGGTTGACTCCGTTCTGCTGCTGGTTGATGCCCAAGACGGCCCTATGCCGCAAACCCGTTTCGTGACCAAGAAGGCTTTCGAAGCCGGCCTGCGTCCAATCGTGGTGATCAACAAGGTTGACCGTCCAGGCGCGCGTCCGGACTGGGTTCTGGACCAGATCTTCGACCTGTTCGACAACCTGGGTGCCACCGAAGAACAGCTGGACTTCAAAGTCGTCTACGCCTCGGCCCTGAACGGTATTGCCGGTCTGGACCACACCGACATGGCTGAAGACATGACCCCGCTGTACCAGTCGATCGTCGACAACGTACCAGCGCCAAAAGTTGACCGTGACGGTCCGTTCCAGATGCAAATCTCGGCACTGGACTACAACAGCTTCCTGGGCATTATCGGCGTTGGCCGTATCGCTCGTGGTCGCGTCAAGCCGAACACTCCGGTTGTGGCTATCGACGCCGACGGCAAGAAGCGTAACGGTCGTATCCTGAAGCTGATGGGTCACCACGGCCTGCACCGTGTAGACGTTGAAGAAGCGGCTGCCGGCGACATCGTCTGCATCAGCGGCATGGACTCGCTGTTCATCTCCGACACCCTGTGCGACCCGCTGAACGTTGAAGCGATGAAGCCGTTGACCGTTGACGAGCCAACCGTTTCCATGACCTTCCAGGTAAACGACTCGCCTTTCTGCGGTAAAGAAGGCAAGTTCGTGACTTCCCGTAACATCAAGGAACGTCTGGACAAAGAGCTGCTGTACAACGTTGCACTGCGCGTTGAAGAAGGCGACTCGGCTGACAAGTTCAAGGTATCGGGCCGTGGCGAGCTGCACTTGTCCGTACTGATCGAAACCATGCGTCGCGAAGGCTTCGAAATGGGCGTTGGTCGTCCAGAAGTGATCATCCGCGTTGTAGACGGCGTGAAGAACGAGCCGTTCGAAAACGTCACCATCGACACCCCGGAAGAATCCCAGGGCAAGGTGATGGAAGAGATGGGCCTGCGTAAGGGCGACCTGACCAACATGGTGCCGGATGGCAAAGGCCGTGTACGTCTGGAATACAACATCCCTGCTCGTGGTCTGATCGGTTTCCGTAACCAGTTCCTGACCCTGACCAACGGTGCTGGCATCCTGACCTCGATCTTCGACCGTTACGACGTGATGAAGTCCGGTCAAATGTCCGGCCGTCAGAACGGCGTTCTGGTATCGGTAGAAACCGGCAAGGCGCTGACCTACTCCCTGGAAACCCTCCAGGCGCGTGGCAAGCTGTTCGTTGAACACGGTCAAGAGATCTACAACGGTCAGATCGTTGGTCTGAACAGCCGTGACACCGACATGGGCGTCAACCCAACCAAAGGCAAGAAGCTCGACAACATGCGTGCTTCGGGTAAAGACGAAACCATCGCTCTGGTTCCACCTGTTCGCTTCACCCTGGAACAGGCCCTGGAATTCATCCAGGACGACGAGCTGTGCGAAGTTACGCCTAAGTCGATCCGCCTGCGTAAGAAGATCCTGGACGAAGGCGAGCGTACCCGCGCTGCCAAGAAAGCCAAGAACTGAGTTAACTCAGGCTGAATGAAAAACGCCCCCGGTCGAAAGGCCGGGGGCGTTTTTTTGTGCCTGCAGTTTGTGTGTTGTCTCTATCGGCCCCATCGCAGGCAAGCCAGCTCCCACACTTGAATGTGTTCACAAATCAAAATGTGGGACCTGGCTTGCCTGCGATGAGGCCCTAAAGGGCACTACAGAATCTGGATCAGAACTTATCGAGCGTCTTGAACTTGGTCTCGCGCACCACTTCCTTCGGCTTGTACGCGCAATACCCCGGGCGAGGCCCGATCTTCGGGTGGTTGCGGCAGGTATCCGGGCGCTTGTCATAAATAGTGCAGAAGCGCGTCTTACGATCCAGGAACAGGCAGTCGTTGTTGCTCATGCGCTGCAGGGTAAAAATCTCGGACTTGGAATTGAAGCGCTCAACGATGCCTTCCTTCTGCAAGCGCTTGGCGATGTTCTTCGCCGGGTCGCCGAGTTCGAACTCATCGACCAGGCCAATGCGGATCAGGTCCTTGACCTTCACTTCCACCGGCAGCGTGCAGCAGCTGGACACGCAGCCACCGCACATGTGCGCGGAGTATTTCTGCCACGTTTCAAGACGGTCGAGTTCCGCGGCGGCGATCAGTTGAGGCTTCATCAGGGTTCCAAAAGGTGGGGCTGTATCCGGGCGCGCGATCATACCGGGATTGGTGATTTTTTGAACAATATTTTCTGGGTTTCGGCCAGAAGGCGCGCCGCAGGCAAAGCAGGCACGGCCAATGCATCTAAATCCAGCAAAGGTAAATGCGTTAAAAAAGTGCCGAACCAGAGCGGTCACCGTGTGTCAGACCGTCTAGGCTCTAGCAACTCCTTCTATCTCGCCCGAGGTCGCATCTGATGTCTCAGGAACCACTTGCACGAGAAGCAGAGGTAGCCGCATTCCGCGATGCCGTCTTGACCAAACTCACCTACGCGGTGGGCAAGGACCCGGATCATGCCTTCGACCACGACTGGTTCGAAGCCATTGCCCTGGCCGCGCGCGACCAGATGGTCGATCACTGGATGGACCACACGCGGCGCATTTACCGCAAAGGCCAGAAGCGCGTTTATTACCTCTCCCTGGAGTTCCTCATCGGCCGTCTGCTCTACGACAGCCTGAGCAACCTCGGCGTGCTGGAGATTGCCCGCGAAGCCCTGGCCGAGCTGGGCGTGGACCTGGAACGCATCCGCCTGCTGGAACCCGACGCGGCGCTCGGCAACGGCGGCCTTGGCCGTCTGGCGGCGTGCTTCATGGAAAGCATGTCGACCTTGGGCATTGCCGGCCACGGCTACGGCATCCGTTATGAACACGGCCTGTTCCGCCAGGCGATTGTCGATGGCTGGCAACAGGAACAGACCGAGCACTGGCTGGATTTCGGCAACCCGTGGGAGTTTGAACGGCCGGAAGTGGTGTACCCGATTGGCTTTGGCGGCAGCGTCGAAACCAAGCCTGACAGTTCCGGCAAGCTGATCCAGGAATGGACCCCCAACGAAACCGTGCGCGCCATTGCCTATGACACCCCGGTGGTTGGCTGGCGCGGTGCCAGCGTCAACACCCTGCGCCTGTGGCGTGCCCGCGCGGTGGAAGACCTGCACCTGGAACGCTTCAACGCCGGTGACCACCTCGGCGCCGTCGCCGAAGTGGCCCGCGCCGAAAGCATCTCCCGTGTGCTTTACCCGGCCGACAGCACCGAAGCGGGGCAGGAACTGCGCCTGCGTCAGGAATACTTCTTTGTCGCCGCCTCCCTGCAAGACCTGCTGCGCCGCCACAAGAACATGCACGGCTCGGTCCTCAGCCTGGGCGAACACGCCGCGATCCAGCTCAACGACACCCACCCGTCCATTGCCGTGGCCGAGTTGATGCGCCAGTTGGTGGACCTGCACGACATCGCCTGGGATGCGGCCTGGCAAGTCACCGTCGAAACCCTGTCCTACACCAACCACACCCTGCTGCCCGAAGCCTTGGAAACCTGGCCTGTCGGCCTGATGGAACGCATGCTGCCCCGGCACATGCAGATCATCTACCTGATCAACGCCCAGCACATCGATTCGCTGCGCGCCAAAGGCATCCACGATTTCGACGTGCTGCGCGCCGTGTCGCTGATCGAAGAAGACAACGGCCGCCGCGTGCGCATGGGCAACCTGGCGTTCCTCGGCTCCCATAGCGTCAACGGCGTGTCGGGTTTGCACACCCAACTGATGCGCAGCACAGTGTTCTCCGAACTGCACAAGCTCTACCCCGAGCGGATCAACAACAAAACCAACGGCATCACCTTTCGCCGCTGGCTGTACCAGGCCAACCCCAAGCTCACCGAGATGCTGGTGGAGGCCCTCGGCCCGGACATCCTCGACCAACCCGAACAACGCCTGATCGAGCTGGAACCGTTTGCCGACAAGCAGGCGTTCCGCAAGGAGTTCGCCGAGCAACGCCTGCACAGTAAAAGGGCATTGGCGGAAATCATCCACGAACGCCTGGGCATTTCGGTCAACCCGGCGGCGATGTTCGACGTGCAGGTCAAGCGCATCCACGAGTACAAGCGCCAACTGCTCAACCTGCTGCACACCGTGGCGCTGTACCAGGCGATCCGCGCCGAGCCGGGTACCGATTGGGTGCCACGGGTGAAGATCTTCTCGGGCAAGGCGGCGGCCAGCTATCACCAGGCCAAGCTGATCATCAAGCTGACCAACGACATCGCCCGCACCGTCAACAACGACCCCACCGTGCGCGGCCTGCTCAAGGTGGTGTTCCTGCCCAACTACAACGTCAGCCTGGCCGAAAGCATCATCCCGGCGGCGGACTTGTCGGAGCAGATCTCCACCGCCGGCTTTGAAGCCTCGGGCACCAGCAACATGAAGTTCGGCCTCAACGGCGCGCTGACCATCGGCACCATGGACGGCGCCAACGTGGAGATGCACGAGCGCGTCGGCGCCGAGCACATGTTTATCTTCGGCCTCAGCGCGCAGCAGGTGGAAGCGCGTAAACATGCCGGTGAGTTCAACGCCGGGCCGGATATCGCCGCGTCCCATCGCCTCAACGATGTGCTGCAAGCGATCCGTGGCGGGGTGTTCTCGCCGGATGATCCGGGGCGGTATGTGGGCTTGATCGACGGGTTGGTCGATTACGACCGCTTCCTGGTGTGTGCCGACTTCGATTCCTACTGGGACGCCCAGGCGCGGGTCGAAGCGCATTGGCACGATTCCAAGGCGTGGTGGCGCTCGGCGGTGCTCAATACGGCGCGGATGGGCTGGTTCAGTTCCGACCGGACCATCCGCGAGTACGCCACCGAAATCTGGAAAGCCCTCGACTAAACCCCGCAAAACCCTGTGGGAACAGGCTCTTGTGGGAGCGGGCTTGCCCGCGATTACGGTGTGTCAGTTAACAAATATGTCGACTGGCACACCGCAATCGCGGGCAAGCCCGCTCCCACACAAGCCCACATAAGCCTTCTCCCACATTGCTCTCGCGTCGATATACTAGGCCTCGGTTTGCCTAGGGATTATCGACCATGCAATGGATTTTCATGCTGATTGGCCTCGCGCTCGGCTGGACACTCGACGAGTCGTTCAGTGACGCCGGCATCGGTGCGCTGCTGGGCCTGGGGCTTGGCCAGGCGATCCGCCTGACGCAGCTTGCGGCCCAGGCAGACAAGCAGGCAGTTCAGCTGGAAACCACGCAAAAGGCGCTGATCGCCCTGGGTGAACGCCTGCGGCAACTGGAAGTGCCCGCGCCGCCAAGCAGCGTCATCGTCGAACCCCCGATCCCCGAGCCAACCCCCGTAGCCAAGGCGCCGGAGCTTGTCTGGGAGCTGCCGGCCGAATTGGCGCCCGTCGCCGTGGTTGCCGAAACAAGCCGGCCACTGCCGGAAGACGCCTGGGCCCCAACGCCACGCCCGGAAAAAGAACCGGCAATCCCCCGTGGCCCCAACCTGATCGAACGCGCCATCAGCGGTGCGCGTAATTGGCTGTTTGGCGGCAACACCGTATTGCGGGTCGGCGTGGTGCTGTTGTTCCTCGGCCTGGCGTTCTTGCTGCGTTATGCCACCGAAGGCATGGTGGTGCCGATTGAACTGCGCTACGCCGGTGTCGCCGCCGCTGCCATCGCCCTGTTGGGCCTGGGCTGGTGGCTGCGCCTGCGCAACAGCAACTACGGCCTGATGCTGCAAGGCACCGGGATCGCGGTGCTGTACCTCACGGTCTTCGCGGCGATGCGCCTGCATCCGCTGATCGATCCCGGTGCGGCGCTGGGCTTGCTGGTGGCGGTCACGGTGTTCTCGGCGATCCTGGCGATTACCCAGGACGCCTTGGGCCTGGCCTGTGCCGCCGCGCTCGGCGGTTTCGCGGCGCCGATCCTCACGTCCACTGGCGCCGGCAACCATGTGGCGTTGTTCAGTTACTTCGCCTTGCTCAACGCCGGCATCCTCGCCATCGCCTGGTTCAAGGCGTGGCGCCTGCTCAACCTGATCGGCTTTGTCGGCACCTTCGGCATCGGCTTCGCCTGGGGCCTGCGCTCCTACACGCCGGAACTGCTGTGGAGCACCGAGCCGTTCCTGATCCTGTTTTTCCTGATGTACCTGGCCATCGGCCTGTTGTTTGCCCGGCGCAAGTTGTTGGAGATGGGGGGCGCGCCTGAAGGCCGTGATGCGTTGCTGCGCTGGTCGGCTGCCAAGGGCGATTATGTCGACGGCAGCCTGCTGTTCGGCCCACCGCTGGTGGGCTTTGGCTTGCAGTTCGCGCTGGTGCAGCACCTTGAGTTTGCCGCCGCGTTCAGTGCGCTGGGCCTGGGCATTATCTACATGGGGCTGGCGCGACTGCTCAGGGGTGGCCGCGCGTTGTTGTTGGCTGAAACCTGTCTGGCACTGGGTGTGATCTTTGCCAGCCTGGCGATTCCCTTGGGCCTCGATGCGCGCTGGACCGCTGCCGCCTGGGCCGTGGAAGGCGCCGGGATCTTCTGGCTTGGCTTGCGCCAGCAGCGGCCATTGGCGCGGGCCTTCGGCTTGCTGCTGCAAGTGGGCTCCGCGCTGGCGTTCCTCAGCGAGTTGCGCATCGGCGAACACACTTTGCTCGACGGTGCCCCTTTGGGTGCTTTGCTGCTGGGCGCGGCGCTGCTGTTCAGCTTCGATCAATTGCGAAAGGCACCGAACGAACAGGCGACGGACTGGGAGCGCAAAGGCCTGCCGGTGTTGGCGAGCCTGGGTCTGACCTTCCTGTATTTGCTCGCACCCTTGCTGCTGTTGACCCAAGGCACCGCCATCAGTTGGGCCATCGCCGGGCTGGCGACGCTATTTGTCGGCCTGCGCATCGGCTCGCGTACCTTCCTCTTCACCGCGTTCGCCGTGCAGTTGCTGGGCGGCGCGTTGTTCCTGCTGCGCCTGCAAGGCGGTGAAGGCGCAGCGGTGTTCAGTGCAGGCTGGAGTGGCTTGCTCACCGCGTCGCTGATCGGCCTGGCCTTGATCGGCGGCATGCTGCTGGCGGCGCGCGACGACATGGTGCGCGACGATATGCGTTTGCTGCGCGGGCTGTCGGTGGTGCTGCTGGCGGGCTTGGTGCTGATCAACCTCGCGGTGCTGTTCGTGCTGCCGTGGCAAAGCGCCAGCGGCGTGTGGGCGGCCAGTGGGCTGTTGATCATCTGGCTGAGCCTGTACCTGCAACAGCGTGTGAGTTTTGTGTTCGGCTTGCTGCTGCAACTGATCGGTGGTGGTTCATTCCTGCTATCGGTGCCGGAACTGCTGGGGCCGTTGACCAGCGAAGGCTTGCGGCCGTTGGCCCACAGCGGTTTCTGGACGCCGTTGGTGCTGGGCCTGGCCGCGTTGGTCGGCGCCTGGCGCTTGCAGCGTGAGCCCCATGCGCCGGTGTTTAGCGTGCTGAAACTGCAACGCCTGTCCGACCTGCTGCTGGTCTGGGGCGCGGCGTGGTGGGCGTTTGCGTTGATCGGCGAAGTGCTGCGTTTTGTCCCGCGCGAACTGCAAGGCGCATTGCTGTTGGCAATCGCGGCCGTGAGCGTGGCGATCTGGACGCTGTTGGCCGCCCGCCTGAACTGGGCGTCGCTGGGCATGCTCTGCACCTTGCTGATGCCGGCGGCGGGCGTGGTGTTGCTGGTGTCGGCCCACGCCTATTACCACCCGGCGGCGCAGTTTGGCTGGCTGGCCTGGCTGGCGGTGTTCGCCGTGCATTTCATCTCGTTGCGGCGCTTGGCTTCCACGGTGCCCGGCAAGGTGCTGAGCGCGGCCCACGTGTTGGGCTGCTGGATGCTGATCGGCGTGCTGGCGCTGGAACTGCGTTACGGCCTGTTGCTGCTGTCGGATCAGTACAACGCCTGGCGCTGGCTCGGCTGGGCGATTCTGCCCAGCCTGTACCTGGTGCTGGCCGCTGCGCCGCGCAATTGGCCGTGGCCGGTGGCCGCGTATCCACGGGAATACCGCGTGCTCGCCGCGCTGCCGTTGGCGGTGCTGATGCTCGGTTGGTTCTGGTTGGCGAACATGTTCAGCGATGGCACGGCCGAGCCGCTGCCTTATGTGCCGCTGCTCAACCCGCTGGATCTGGGTTTGCTGTTCGCGTTGCTGGGCATCTACCTGTGGTCGCGCAGTGCCGCGCCGGAGCGTGGGCCGCGTGTGGCGTTGATCGCCCAGGGTGTGGCGGGCATCTCGCTGTTTGCGTTCTTTACCGCGTTGGTGATGCGCGCCGCGCATCATTGGGGCGGTGTGCCGTTCCAGTTGGATGCGTTGCTCGAATCGATGCTGGTGCAGGCCGGCCTGTCGATCGTGTGGACGTTGATCGCCCTGGGCCTGATGATCGGCGGCCACCTGCGCCATCGTCGCGAAGTGTGGCTGATCGGTGCGGCGCTGATTGCGCTGGTGGTGGCCAAGCTGTTTTTTGTCGAATTGAGCAACCGTGGCGGGCTGGCGCGGATCGTGTCGTTTATCGGCGTGGGCGGCTTGTTGCTGGTGGTGGGCTACTTTGCGCCGCTGCCGCCCAAGCGTGTGGAAACCGAGGGAGCATCGTCTTGATGGGCAAGTTGAGTCTGAGTGGGTTGGCGTTGTGGCTGCTGTGTGCGGCGGCCTTCGCCCAGGAAACGCCGGCCGACTTTGCGGTCCAGGTGCCGCTGGCGGTGAGCGGCGCCGGTCCCTGGTATCGCCTGGAGTTGCCGTTGGCGGTGCAATTGAGCGCGCGGCAGGCGGATCTGAGCGACGTGCGGGTGTTCAACGCTGCCGGGGAACCGCAGGCCTACGCGCTGTCCCGCCAAGCTTCGCAGCGCAGCGAAAGCCGCAATGTGGCGGACGTGAAGTGGTTCCCGCTGTACGCCGCCGACACCCATGAAGCCTTGCCGGGCGTGGTGATGAAATCCACCAGCGAGGGCACATTGTTGGAAATCCGCCCCTCCACGCCGCAGGCGCAGCAGGTGTTGCGCGGCTGGGTGCTGGACGCCAGCGCGATCAAGGCGCCGTTGCAGCAACTGAGCCTGGACTGGAGCCGTGAGCAAGAGGGTTTCCAGCGTTTCAGCATCGAGGCCAGCGATGATTTGCAGCACTGGACACCTTGGGGCGACGGGCAAGTGGCGCGCCTGTCGTTTGCCGACGAGCGGGTCGAGCAGCACGACGTGAACCTGCCGGGGCGGACGGCGCGTTACCTGCGCCTGGTGTGGCAAGGCCAGGCCGCGCCGCAGTTGACCTCGGCCAAGCTGGTCAGCGCCACCAGCAGCAGCCTGCCAATGCCGCTGGTGTGGTCGCAGCCGTTGGCGGGCACGCGGCTCAAGGCGGGGGAATACAGCTGGCAGTTGCCGACCGGGCTGAATATCGAGCGCTTGCGTGTCGAGTTGAACCAACCCAATACCTTGGCGCCGGTGACCTTGTCCGGGCGGCGCGACAGCCAGCAGGCCTGGCAACCGTTGAGCAACGGTTTGCTCTACCGCCTGACCCAGAACGGCCAGGACGTGGTGCAGGATGAGTTGCCGTTGCCGGGTCAGGTCGTGACTGAGCTCAAGTTGCAGGTGGACGAACGCGGCGGCGGCCTGGGCGTCGAGGCACCGGCCCTGCGCTTTGCGGTGCGCGCCACGCAGTTGGTGTTCCTGGCGCGGGGTGAGCCGCCGTTTACCCTGGCGCTGGGCAACGCGTCGGTGAAGGCGGCGAACCTGCCGTTGACCACGCTGATCCCGGACTACAGTGCCGAGCGCTTCAAGGCGCTGGGACAGGCTCAGGTCGCCGGTGAGGTGGCGGTCAAAACAGCCGCCGTTGCCGCTGCGCCTGAAGCCGCTGCCGACTGGAAGAAGCTCGGCCTGTGGGCCGTGCTCCTGCTCGGTGTGGCAGCGCTGGGAGGCATGGCCTACAGTTTGTTGCGCAAGCCCCAGGCCAAACCGTGAACTCTATTGGCGTTAAATCCTCTGATTAGAGGAAATAAGCCCCGACTCGCGTTAAACTGCGCGGGTTTTCAAGCCCCCCATTCTTCGGAGCCTTACATGTCCCGCGTTACCTTGAGTCGCTATTTGATCGAGCAGACCCGCAGCAACAACACGCCTGCCGATCTGCGCTTCCTTATCGAAGTGGTGGCGCGTGCTTGCAAGGAAATCAGCCACGCCGTCTCCAAAGGCGCCTTGGGTGGTGTCCTGGGCAGCATGGGCACTGAAAACGTGCAGGGCGAAGTGCAGAAGAAACTCGACGTGATCTCCAACGAGATCCTGCTCGAAGCCAACGAATGGGGCGGTCACCTGGCCGGCATGGCGTCCGAAGAAATGGACAATGCCTACCAGATCCCGGGCAAATACCCGAAAGGCGCGTACCTGCTGGTGTTCGACCCACTGGACGGTTCGTCCAACATCGACATCAACGCCCCGGTTGGCACCATCTTCTCGGTACTGCGTTGCCCGAACGAATACCTGAGCCAGAACGAGCCGCTGAACGAAAAGGCCTTCCTGCAGCCAGGCACCCAGCAGGTTGCTGCCGGCTACGCGATCTACGGCCCACAGACCATGCTGGTGCTGACCCTGGGCGACGGCGTCAAGGGCTTCACCCTGGACCGCGAGATGGGCAGCTTCGTGCTGACCCACGAAGACATCACCATTCCTGCCGCTACCCAGGAATTCGCGATCAACATGTCCAACCAGCGCCACTGGGAAGAACCCGTAACCCGCTACGTTGGCGAACTGATGGCTGGCGAAGAAGGCCCGCTGAAGAAAAACTTCAACATGCGCTGGGTGGCCGCGATGGTTGCCGACGTGCACCGCATCCTGACCCGTGGTGGCCTGTTCATGTACCCACGCGACAGCCGCGAGCCGTCCAAGCCGGGCAAGCTGCGCCTGATGTACGAAGCCAACCCGATGTCGTTCCTGGTTGAGCAAGCGGGCGGCGCGTCCACCGACGGCCACCAGCGCATCCTCGACATCCAGCCGGAAGGCCTGCACCAGCGTGTGGCGGTGTTCCTGGGTTCGAAGGAAGAAGTTGAGCGTGTGACGGCGTATCACAAGAAGTAAATTGCTGCGATAAGTGATCGGCCGTGTTGTGAGCCGGTTCACCCTAAAAGAAGCCCCGAAACGTTTCAGCGTTTTCGGGGCTTTTTTGTTTTTGCTCGTCGGGAACCAGAAACCCCTTTTCCCTTCTAAGCTTCTGGCAGACCCCCATGCTGCTTCGTCCCTCCAGGAGTTTTTCCATGTCGTTACGCCGTCTCGCCCTGCTGACTTTTTGCGTGCTGTTGGCCGCTTGCAGCAAGGTCAACCAAGAAAACTACGCAAAGCTGTCGGCTGGCATGGCCAAGGCCGAGGTGGAGTCGCTGTTGGGTAAGCCGACCGATTGTTCCGGCGCACTGGGCATGTCCAGCTGCACCTGGGGCGATAAAACCAGCTTTATCAGCGTGCAATATGCCGGTGACAAGGTTCTGATGTTTTCCGGGCAAGGCCTGAAGTAAACCGGGGCGCGAGCCTGCGGGAGAAGAAGAATGATGCGTTTTGTTTTATACCTTTGCGCCAGCCTGTTTTTGGCAGGCTGCGCCAGCCATTCTGGCGATGATCTGCAACCCAAGACCGCGAGCAACGTCAACCTCAAGCGTTACCAGGGCACCTGGTATGAGTTGGCGCGATTGCCGATGTACTTCCAGCGCAACTGCGCGCAGTCCGAAGCCCGTTACACCCTGTTGCCGGATGGCGACATGTCGGTGTTCAACCGCTGCCTGACGACTGAATGGAAGTGGGAAGAAGCCAAAGGCACGGCCACGCCGCAAGTGCCGGGCAAGACCGACAAGCTCTGGGTGGAATTCAACAACTGGTTTACGTCGTTGCTGCCGGGCGTCGCCAAGGGCGATTACTGGGTGCTGTATGTCAGCGATGACTACAAGACCGCGATTGTGGGCAGCCCGAGCCGGCGCTACATGTGGATCCTGTCGCGTACGCCGACGGTCAATGCGGACACCCGCGAAGACCTGCTGAGCCGGGCGCGACAGCAGGGGTATGACACCACGCGGTTGATCTGGCGTACGTCGGACAAGCAGATGGCGAAGACTTCGCAGTAACCCTGAATCAATGCGAATCTAAGTGTGGGAGCTGGCTTGCCTGCGATGGCATCACCTCGGTATGCCTGAA
>NZ_ANNV01000029.1 GCF_000346755.1 Pseudomonas sp. CBZ-4
TGGTTACCAGCGTTAACGAAGTTCGCGCCCGCCTGGGTCAGCACAACGTTGTTACCAACGATGGCGTAGTAGCCAGCGTCGTTGGTGCCCGGCGTGAAGCTGATGGTCAGGCCATCGCGCGGCGTCTCTTCGTCTTTGGCAACGAAGGTACCGGCGACGGTGCCCGCTGTAGCGGTGTCTTCAACGATGGTATTGGCAACCACCTCAATCACCGGCACATCGTTTTGCAGGGTGACGGTCGGCTGGGCGTTGTTGCTGGAATTCAGGCCTTCTGGGTCGGTGACAGTCAGGTCGATCTGCGGCAGTTGATTACCGGCATTCACAAAGTCCGCGCCCTTCTGGGTCAGCACGACATTGTTATCGACGATGGCGTAGTAGCCATCCTTATTGCTGTCGCCCGTAAACACGACCTTCAGCTGGGCAGCTGGCGTTTCTGCATCGCGGGCCACAAAGGTGCCCGCCACAGTGCCGGCGACGGCGGTGTTTTCGACCAGGGTGTTGCCCGTCACTTCGATCACCGGCGCATCGTTCACCGGTGTCACCGTCACATTCAGCGTGCTGCTGGAGCCGGTGTTGGTGGTGTAGCCAATGGTTGGCACTTCACCGTTGTAATCCTTGACCGGGGTAAAGGTGTAGGCGCCATCGGCACCGATGGTGATGCTACCCACGCCTTCGATAGTGGCCGTTTGGCCGGCGTTATAGGTGTTGCCGCCCACCTGGAAGGTGGCCACGCTCAACACGTTGTCGATGTCGCTGTCGTTGCTCAACACGTTGCCGGTAGCGACGCTATCTTCAGCGATTGTGTTGGTATCCGGCGCCAATACGCTCGGATCATCCACAGCAACAACGGTCGAAGTCGCTGGCGCAGGGTTGATCGCCAGGTCTTCGTAGTTGCCACCAGTGGCGCCGGTGATCGTGACACTGACGGCAAGGTCTTTGCCATCCGCCAGGTTGGCAGGCGTGTCGACGCTGACCGTGCCGGAGGATTTACCGGCCTCGATGGTGATGGTGGTGTTGTTGGACAGCTTGATGACGACGTCGGTCTGCGCCGGGTTGTTCACGGTCGCGGTATAGACGATCTGGCCGCCTTCATTCACCGACGGGGTCGCGGTCAGTGTGACGGTGGTGGTGTCGATGGTGTCGTTGATCTGGGTAACCGCTGGCGCCGGGTCAGTGGTGATGATCAGGTTGCCGCCGCCGGCGGTGCCGGTGATGGTCGCGGAGATCGACGAGGCGTCCAGGTAAGGCGTGTCGTTACCCGCGAACGTGACGTTCAGCGCGCCCGAGGTCTGGCCGGCAGCGATCACCACGGAGAGGCCGTTGGACAAGGTAACGGTCAGGTCGCTGGTCGGCGCCTGGGTGATGAATACGGTGTAAACCACAACGCCACCGGCTTCGGTGATGCTCGGCGTGGCGGTCAGGGTGATGGTGACGCTGCGCGCATCGGGGCCATTGGTGTCGGTGGCGCCGGTTTGGGTGGTGCCCACTGCGTCACCGGCATTCAAGCCGGTCGTCGGGTAGCCGATGGTGGGGTCAACCACGCCTGCGGTGGCTTCCAGCACGACAAAGCTGTGGCCGCCGCCAGCCGCGCCGTCGGCGCCGGCAGAGGTCGGGCCGGCTGCGGTGGCTTCGAGGTCTTGGGTCGGGTCGGCACCGGCAGCGATGGCTTGCTGCAGTTCGGCAACGGACGGTGCGGCTTGAGCGGTGGCGGCGCTGAGGTCGGTGACGGAGTCAGGAGCGTTTGCGCTCCACTGAGTGTCACGGCCCAGGTCGATGGTACGGCCATCCGCCAATTCCAGGGACACGGCGCCCGCTGCGCCCGTATCAACCTGCTCACCGGCGAACAGACGATCCCCTTCTACAAGCAGGCGACGAATCCCTTCCGGGGATACCGCAAACACTTGACCGACAATGCTTTTGACGACCGCAACGCTGCTCATAAAAGACTCTCCGTGTATTACCGTTCGGGGCATCCATCATGGAGACCGGCCTCATTACCTATGCCGATTCGATAGCTGGAGTACTTAACTAAGTGTGGAATATTTGGCGTCAATAATTTGTTGTTTAATTCAGCAAATTACTTTTCCGTCAAGGTATTGACCTATTTGGCGCCATCCTAAACAATCCGCCCGGTAATGTCACATTGATATTTAATCGGCTCGCGACTTTCTGTTTGGACTACCAGGTTCCTATGACAAGCAGTCATTTCGGTTGCCAATTCCAATGCAATTTTTCACGTTTGTTGCGTTTTTAAGGCAACCAATCCCGGGGAAACACCAGAATGCGTTTGCACCTTCTTAAAGCCGTGCCGTTTGCTCTAGCCGCCAGTTTCGTCCAGGCCCAGACCCTGCCGGAAGCGATGCAAGACGCGGTGCAGAACCATCCTGAGATCCAGGCTGCCATCAATGCGCGCATTGCCGCTGACTACCAAGTCCGCGAAGCCCAGGGCGGCTACCTGCCTAAAGTGGACCTGTTGGGTGGTTATGGCCGCGAAAGCTCCGACAACACCTCGACCCGCGCCGCCAGCAACAGCCATGACTGGAAAACCCTGAACCGCGGCGAGTCGACCATCCGCCTGCAACAAAATTTGTTCCAGGGTTTTGGCACCGTTAATGAAGTCGGCCGCCAACAAGCCACCGCCAACTCCCGTGGCTATGCACTGCTGAATACCTCCGAGCGCACCGCGCTGACCGTCGCCCAGGTATATCTGGATGTCCTGACCCGTCGCGAGATGGTGCAACTGGCAGAAGACAACCTGAAAAGCCATGAACGGATTTTTGACCAGATCAAACTGCGCACCAGCCGTGGCGTCGGAAGAATGGCGGACATGGACCAGGCCGAAGCCCGTCTGGCCCAGGCGCAAAACAACCTGATCACCGAGCAGACCAACCTGGCGGACGCCAACACCAACTTCTTCAGCGTTGTCGGCAAAGAACCCGATCAACTTGAAAAGCCGTTGGGCGTTGTGACCGCACTGCCTGCCAGCCTGGATGAAGCCCGTCGCCAGATGATCGCCGACAGCCCGGTGCTGCGCTCGGCCGAATCCGACATCGCCGCTGCCGAAAAGCAGTACGAAGCCGCCAAGTCGACCTTCTACCCGCGTTTTGATGCCGTGCTGCAACGCTCCGCCAACAACAACGTCGGCGGCGACGAAGGCCATGACAATGGTTATTCCGCGATGCTGAACATGCAGTTCAACCTGTACAACGGCGGTAGCGACAAGGCCAGCCTGCAATCCAAGGCTTCCCAGGCCACCCAGGCGCTGGATATCCGCAACAACGCCCTGCGCCAGTTGAATGAAGAATTGGGCCTGGCGTGGAACGCCTACAACAACGCCACCCAACAGGTGCCGATCGCGCAGCAATACGTGGACCGCAGCACCAAAGTTCGCACCTCGTACCAGCAGCAGTTCAGCCTCGGTGAGCGTACACTGCTCGACTTGCTCGACAGCGAGAACGAACTGTTCACCGCTCAGCAGCGTTTGGCCCAGATCAAAAGCCTGCATATCTACACGCAGTACCGTATCAAGGCCGACATGGGCCAACTGCTGAAAAGTCAGGGCGTGGTTGCTCCGATGGCATCAGTTGTGCAAAACGATATTAAACCGTCGGTAAACCTGCCAGGGATGAACTGATTCTTGACGGCGTTGAACCACAAAACCGCTTAAGAGAGAGTCAGCTTGGATCCTGAAATTGGTGTGGCGCAACTCAACCATGACCCGCGCACTCAGCATGACGACCCATTGCTAGATGGGTTGTTGGCTCTCTGCTCCCTGCATTACAAGCCCGCCAGTCGGGCCATGCTGACCACCGGCTTGCCGCTGGCAGGCCAGCGCATGAGCGCCGACCTGCTGCCGCGCGCAGCAGCGCGGGCGGGTTTGCAGGGGCGGTTGCTGCAACGCAAGCTGGAACAGATCCCCTCCATCGCATTGCCGGCCTTGCTGCTATTAAAGGAAGGGCGCAGTGCGGTGCTGCTGGGCTGGGAGGGCGATACCGCCCGCCTGCTGCTCAGCGAAAGTGACGGTGGCGAAGTGCACGTCAGCCGTGAAGTGCTGAGCCAGGATTACAGCGGCCGGGTTTTCTTCGCCCAGCCGCAGCATAAATTTGACGTAACCAGCGGCACCCTGATCCCACGCGCTCGCTCGTGGTTCAAAGACACCCTCAAGCGTTCACGCTGGCTATACGCCGACGCCATCGCCGCGAGCCTGGTGATCAACCTGATCGCCCTGGCCGCGCCGTTGTTCGTGATGAACGTGTATGACCGCGTCGTGCCGAACCAGGCCACCGCCACCCTGTGGGTGCTGGCCATCGGTATCTGCGGCGCCTATCTGTTCGACCTGTTGCTCAAGAGCATGCGCAGCCTGTGCCTGGACTTGGCGGGCAAGAAAACCGACCTGATCATTTCGGCGACGCTGTTCGAGCGCATCGTCGGCATGTCGATGAAAATGCGCCCGGCGCGTGTCGGCAGCTACGCCTCGAACATCCACGAGTTCCAGGGGATGCGCGACTTCCTCACGTCCCTGACCCTCGCCAGCCTGATCGATCTGCCGTTTACCTTGATCATCCTCGGCGTGATCGCGCTGCTGGGCGGCCACCTGGTGTGGATCCCCATCGTCGCCTTCCCGCTCGCCCTGGGCATCGGCCACTTCCTGCAAAAACCGCTGACCGCGACACTTGAGCGCACCATGGCCCTGGGCGCCGAGCGCCAGTCGAGCCTGATCGAGACCCTCGCCGGGCTGGATGCGGTAAAGGTCAACAACGCCGAAAGCGAACGCCAATACCAGTGGGAACAAACCATTGGCACCCTCAGCCGCCTGGAGCTGCGGGTCAAGGTGCTGTCGGGCCTGGCGATGAACATCACGTTGCTGATCCAGCAAGTGGCCGGCGTGGCGATGATCATTTTCGGTGTGTACCAGATCATCGACGGCACCCTGAGCATGGGCGGCCTGGTGGCCTGCTACATGCTCAGCGGCCGCGCACTCGGCCCGTTGGCCCAGTTGTCGGGCCTGCTGACGCGTTACCAGCAAGCCAAGGTGACGATGGTTTCGGTGGACCAGATGATGGAGCTGCCGCAGGAACGCAACTTCGACGAACGCCCCCTCAGCCGCAAGACGCTGCAAGGCGCGATGACCTTCCGCGAAGTCAATTTCACCTACCCGGACCAGCAGAACCCGGCCCTGCGCGGGATCAACCTGAACGTCCGCCCGGGCGAAAAAATCGGCATCATCGGCCGCAGCGGCTCGGGCAAAAGCTCGCTGGCCAAGCTGCTGGTGGGCCTGTACCAGCCGGACTCGGGGTCGTTGCTGGTGGACGGTGTAGACATCCGCCAGATCGACGTCAGCGAGCTGCGCCACAACATCGGCTACGTTGCCCAGGACATCCAGCTGCTGGCCGGCACCCTGCGCGACAACCTGGTCTCGGGTGCGCGCTACGTGGACGATGAAATGGTGCTGCAAGCCGCAGAACTGGCTGGCGTGCATGAATTCGCCAGGCTGCACCCGCAAGGCTACGAGTTGCAAGTCGGCGAGCGCGGACAGAACCTCTCCGGCGGCCAACGCCAGAACGTCGCCCTGGCCCGTGCGTTACTGCTCAACCCGCCGATCCTGCTGCTCGACGAACCGACCAGCGCCATGGACAACACCGGTGAAGAGCGCCTGAAACAGCGCTTGCAAGCCGTCATCGAAAACAAGACGGTGATTCTGGTCACCCACCGCGCCTCGCTGTTGAGCCTGGTGGATCGCCTGCTGGTGATCGACCGTGGCCAGATACTCGCGGACGGTCCAAAAGCGGCCGTCATGGAAGCGCTGAAAAAGGGGCAGATCAGTGTTGCTTAAGTCCGGCCCAGGCCGTTGGAAAGATGTGATCTTCCGCTACTTCAAGGGCAGCGACTCGCTGGATGACCAGCCCCTGCCCGAAGTCGAAAAAGCCCTGATCGACGACGCCCCGCGCATCGTGCGCCTGACCATCTGGGGGGTGATCGGCTTTTTCGTGTTCATGCTGCTGTGGGCGCACTTCGCGATCATCGACGAAGTGACCAAGGGCGAAGGAAAGGCGATCCCGTCGTCGCGCATCCAGAAGATCCAGAACCTGGAGGGCGGCATCGTCGCCCAGATCTATGTGCACGAAGGCCAGATCGTCGAAGCCGGCGCGCCACTGATCCGCCTGGACGACACGCGCTTTGCCTCCAACGTCGGCGAAACCGAAGCCGAGCGCGTGTCCATGGAACTGCGTGTGGAACGCCTCAGCGCGGAAGTCGACGACCGCCCGCTGAAGATCACCGACGCTGCGCGCAAAGCCGTGCCCAACCAGGTGTCGAACGAAGAATCGCTGTACGCCAGCCGCCGCCAGCAACTGGCCGACGAAATTGGCGGGCTGCAACAACAACTGCTGCAACGCCAGCAGGAGCTGCGTGAATTCAGCTCCAAACAGGACCAGTACCGCAACAGCCTGAACCTGCTGCGCCAGGAGATCGGCATGTCCGAACCGCTGGTGGCACAGGGCGCCATTTCGCCGGTAGAAGTCCTGCGCCTCAAGCGCTCGGAAGTGGAAACCCGCGGCATGCTCGACGGCACCACCCTGGCCATCCCCCGCGCCCAGGCGGCAATCAACGAAGTGCAGCGCAAGGTCGACGAAACCCGCGGCAAATTCCGCAGCGAAGCCCTCGCCCAGCTGAACGAAGCCCGCACCCTGCTGAGCAAGGCGCAAGCCACCTCCAAGGGCCTGGAAGACCGCGTCAGCCGCACCATGGTCACCTCGCCCGTGCGCGGCATCGTCAAGCAGATGCTGGTCAACACCGTCGGCGGCGTGATCCAGCCTGGCAGCGACATGGCCGAAGTGGTGCCACTGGACGACACGATCCTGGTCGAAGCCAAGATCCGCCCACAAGACATCGCCTTCCTGCACCCCGGCCAGGAAGCCATGATCAAATTCACCGCCTACGACTACACCATCTACGGCGGCCTCAAAGGCAAACTCGAACAGATCGGCGCCGACACCGTGATGGATGAAGAGAAGAAAAACACCTTCTACATCATCAAACTGCGCACCGACCGCAGCCACCTGGGCACAGACGAGAAGCCACTGCTGATCATCCCGGGGATGGTGGCTTCGGTGGACATCATCACCGGCAAGAAAAGCATCTTGAGCTACCTGCTCAAACCGATCATCAAGTCCCGGGCTGAGGCGATGCACGAGCGGTGATTGCGGGGAAATAGGGGGCGGTGATGCGAAAACTTGGGTTTTCGCAAAAATAGTCAGATTTCAGGGGTTTACAGAACCTTGGCAGTCGCTATAATCGTCGCCCAACACGCCGGTATAGCTCAGTTGGTAGAGCAACTGACTTGTAATCAGTAGGTCCCGGGTTCGACTCCTGGTGCCGGCACCATATCTCGAAGCCCCGCAATGCGGGGCTTTGTGGTTTCTGGGGTTTAGAAAATCACGCCACCTAAAACCATCAAAAACCCCCTTCCGTCCAAGATTCGTCCAATTTCATTTTTTGGACGCTCTCCCCCTGCCAACTTTTCTTCTTCCTCTTCTTCTCAAAAATACCCGCCAACGGATTCAACGAAACCACCTCCGCCATATGCCCAGGACTGAAATGCGCATATTTCTGAGTCATGGCCAGAGTGGTGTGCCCAACCCCCCGCTGTAGGGTCAGGATGTCACCGCAATTCATCATGAAGTGCATGGCGAAGGTATCGGGAAATGGGGACAGTCCCCATTCCCCCAGAAGAACGAGTACACAAATGCACCAACCCATCCTTGACAGTCTGTTCGCAGGCATCGGAGGCTTTGATGTCGGATTTTAAAACGCCGGACTTCTCTAGTTGAATACGCTCCAGCAACTTGAGACCGGCAGATAGATGATTCAACCGAAGCGCCCCCCAATGCATTTACCTCAACATCCCACCAACGGATCGCGAGCAACAGCTCAATCAACGCTGGCTCAAACCTAAACCTGACAACTTTTGCGGGGAAGCCTACAACGATGGAATAAAGCAGCACGTCCTTCACCACAACTGCCCGCACCGCAATCACAGCACCCGTTCCGGCCCTCACACCCTCCAAGATCATCGCATCACTGCCAATCCAAACATCATGGCCAATCACAGCCATTTCAGTTTAGGCGCGGTAGCGCAATGGCGTGTCGGTGTATTGGAAAGGCCGAGAGGTTACCCATTGACGGATGTCAGGCGGATCTAAAAATGGATGAAGCGATTTCACGACTATTGCTCCGCATTGCCTCCAGCAAATCTCAGTCTCGCAGTCGTTGGAATGTGAACCCGCTACCCGCTAAAAAAGCCCTGGGAAAGCCCACGATTTTAAAACTGTAAATGGCTTGTTCCACACATAAATTGGAACAACCAATCATGTCAACCCGTCGTAAAATCTTTGGTTTCTTGACTGATGCAATGAGCCTTCTCAAAGCCTTGATGCTCGTTCAAACCATGCTTTCCCCTACTCAACCGATCGTCCCGACGAACGTATTTATTTTCTTGGAGTGCAAACCATGCGTGCATCACGAGGTAGCGCCGCCGATTGAACTCCCAAAAACATGGGCTTTATAAAATGGATTCGCTGTGGATGACGAACTGAGGCAAATGGGGACTGTCCCCATTTCGCAAACTCGGGCGATTGCAAACTGTTTTTTGTGAAGATCGAATCAATCGCCCTTGGCGTAGCAGCAACAGCCTCGGTTAGTGCAATGCTCGGCTTCATTGCTGTAACACCCCTACGCCTCATAGCGTTTGCTGCTCTGATTGCAGCCACAGGTGCGCGATTAACGGCAAGCTAGCCGCCGACCTAAACGCACTCATTAAGGCACAGTAACAAATCGCGCTGCCTATACGGCAGCGCTATTTTTTCATGTAAAACAACATCAAAAATAACACTCCTAACGGAATGGCAAACGCAAAATAAAACGAATACAAAAGCGCGTGACCGCCATTTGCAGCAGCCGTCCTTGATGGACCCGTCTCCCAAACCCCCTTTTTCGTATAACGGAACACAGCATCTTCTACGAGGCGCTTTGAGAAGGGGAACAAAAATGCATTTACGCCAGACACGACAAAAAATACAACGGCATCATCACTTGACCTAAAAACGAATACACATATAAAAAACAGCACAACCCCAATGACTAAATTCTTGAAAAAGTAACTTTTTTCCATATTTACCAATCCTTGTCCAAAACGCTTAACGTGTAATTAAACGCAATAAATCTAGCCCTCTGTTCCCGCAAGGCTACTACACTCATCGAAGATCTGGCCAGATTTCCATCGTGCGCCGAACGAACCACTATTTGGCCGCGATGCATAACAGGAAATGGAGACAGTCCCCACTTCTAACTTTATGCAGAATTATGAATTGGCAATAATCATTATGACGTATCCATAAAGACGAATAATTTTTACGGGAAACAAACCACGCGCGAACCATGCCCTATTCCCATTTTTCGCCAGTTCAGTCACACGCCCTCACGAATTCACATGCCCCATTCCTGAGTGCCAGCATTGAGTAAACCCAAGCTTATAGACAGGCTACCCCCTCCCCGGTTAGTGCTTTCATTGCCAATGAGCGCCCCTTCGACGTTTGACGGTAGCGATAGCCCAACCGTTGTCATCATCCGTCCACTAGTCAGCCCCGTACGCAGTGATTAAATTCCCTGGCCGTTAGGGTGAAAAAACCGGCCCTTGTGCCGGTTTTTTCGTTTCTGAGGGTTGAGTCTTGCGTACGGTTCACCAGCCCTTAAGCCTGCCTATTGGTAAATCCGCTGGTTGCACGAGCCCGGCATTCAAAATCGTGCTTTGTACGCTCTACCCCTTGCATAAAACCCCACCATCACAATAATGAGAGCCATTACCATTTACTCCCCAATGGCCCGCTCATGTCGCCCCTCGATCACTCCGCGCTCCATCAGCTCTACAGCGAACACAACAGTTGGCTAAAAGGCTGGTTGCGCGTGCGTCTGGGCAATGCGGCGGATGCGTCCGATCTGGCGCAGGACACTTTCATACGCGTCATGACGGCCCGCAACGCGGCACCCATCCGTGAACCTCGCGGTTACCTGAGTGCGATTGCCCGTTCGTTGTTGATCGATAAATCCCGTCGGCGAGCGATTGAGCAGGCGTATCTGTTCGCGTTGGCGCAACAGCCGGAACCGGTGGCGGTGTCGCCGGAGGTGCGGTTGTCGATCATTGAGATGTTGCTGGGGATCGACAGCCTGCTCGATGAATTGGGTACGCGTACGCGGGAGATTTTCCTCGCGGTGCAGCTCGAAGGCCTGACCTACGTGGCGGCCGCCGAGCGGTTCGACGTGTCGGTGACGACGGTGAAGAATCATCTGATCCGCGCCATGACTCAATGCCTGTTGCTGGTCGAACCCTGATGGCTGCGCCGCTGGATCTGAAGACCCTGGAAGCCGCCGCCACCTGGTATGTGCAGCTGAATGACGGCGCAGCCGACGAGGCGCGCACCCGCGCCTGGCAGACGTGGCTGCACGCCAGCCCGCAGCATGCGGCGGCCTGGGCGCGGGTGGAGGCGCTGCAACAGCAGTGGGCGCGAATGCCGCAGCGGGCGGCGCTTTCCGGGTTGGGGGCGGCGCAGCAACAACGACGCGATGTGTTGAAGATCCTCGGCATGCTGATGGCCGTGGGCGCAGGCTCATGGCTGGCGGTGGAGCAGGTGCCGTATCGCTCGATGCTCGCCGGGCAACGCACCCGCTCCGGTGAGCGGCGTTCGCTGCAACTGGACGATGGCACGCGGCTGGAAATGAATGTCGATACGGCGCTGGATATCCAGTTCGACGGCCAGCAACGGCTGATCCTGTTGTACCAGGGCGAGATTCTTGTGCAGACCGCCAAGGACCCCGCCCAGCGGCCGTTCAGCGTGACCACCAGCGATGGCAACGTGCGCGCACTCGGCACCCGATTCAGCGTGCGCCAATGGGGCGATCACACCGAAGTGGGCGTCGAACAGGCCGCTGTCGAAGTCCGCCCACGCCGCAATGACACGCAACGACTCACCCTGGAAGCCGGCCAACACGTCAGCTTCGACCGCGATGCCATCGGCCGTCCTCGCCCTTTACCGCAGGGCTCAACCGCCTGGGTCCAGGGCATGCTGAGCGTGGACGACTGGCGCCTCGGGGATTTCATCACCCAGTTGGGCCGCTACCGCCCCGGCGTGTTGCGCTGTGCGCCTCAGGTACAGAACCTGAGCATCTCCGGCGCGTTTCGGATTGACGACACTGACACCGTCCTACAAAACCTGGGCAAATCCCTACCAGTAAAAGTGACTTACCTCACACGCTACTGGGTCAGCATCGAAGCCCTTTAAATAAAACCGCAGGCAACCTTGCTGATTTCGATTCTCATCCGTCAATGACACAAGCCGCGCACACAGCGGCTCTCTGCCAAGACTACGCAAGGACAATCGAATGCTCCCGCTTCCTCTTACCGCCAAGACGGCCATGGCCCGTGCCGTGCGTCTGGCGCTGTTTGGTTTGACCCTGGCCAGCCTGCCCGCGCTGGCGCTGCAAGCCACTCCCGCAAACGCCCAGAGCCAGGCCGCGTACGAGATTGCACCGGGCTCGCTAGGCAACGCACTGACCCAATTCGGCGTGCAGGCGGGCGTGACGATTTCGTTCGATACTCAGCAGACGCGCAACCTCACCAGCGAAGGGCTCAAGGGCGCGTACACCGTTGAAGAGGGCCTCGCACGCCTGCTGGCCAACAGCGGCCTGGCAGCGCAACGCCAGAGCAACGGCGGTTATGTGTTGGTCGCCAGCACCAGCGACGGCCCCCTGCAACTGCGCGCCACCGAAGTCACCACCAACCAGCTGGGCACCGTGACCGAAGGCAGCGGCTCCTACACACCCGGCACCATCGCCACCGCGACCAAATTGGTCCTGACCCCACGGGAGACGCCGCAGTCGATCTCCGTGGTGACCCGCCAGGCCATGGACGACTTCAGCCTCAAGTCCCTCGACGATGTGATGCGCCACACGCCGGGCATCACCGTCGCGGCCTACGACAGTGAGCGCACGTCCTACTACTCCCGTGGCTTTGCCATTCGCAACTTCCAGTACGACGGCATCCCGATCCTGCAGGACGCGCAATACTCCTCCGGCCATACCCTCACCGACACGGTGATCTACGACCGCGTCGAGATCCTCAAGGGCGCCACCGGCCTGCTCACCGGCGCCGGCGGCCTGGGGGGCACCATCAATATGGTGCGCAAGAAACCCACCTCGGAATTCAAGGGCTACATCGACCTGGGCGCGGGTTCCTGGGACAACTATCGCTCGGAAGTGGACGTCAGCGGCCCGCTGACCGAGTCGGGCAACGTGCGGGGGCGCGCCGTCGCGGCCTATCAGGACAAGCACTCGTTCCTCGACCACTACCAGCGCCAGACCGCTGTGTACTACGGCATCCTGGAATTCGACCTGTCCCCCGACACGCTGCTGACCGTCGGCGCCGACTACCAGGACAGCGACCCGCAGGGCTCCAGCTGGTCCGGTTCGGCAGCACTGTACGATTCGGCCGGCAACCGTATCAGCACACCGCGTTCGTTCAACAACGGCGCCAAGTTCAGCTCGTGGGCGCAGTACACGCGCACCGGCTTCGCCACCCTCGAACACGAATTCGCCAACGGCTGGGTGGGCAAGGCGCAATACAACCACCAGATCAACGGCTACGACGCGCCGCTCTCCGCCCTGCTGAGCCCGAACGCGACCACCGGCAAAGCCATGATGCTGACCCGCGCCTACTACGGTGAAACCACCAGCGACACCGGCGACCTGTACGCCACCGGCCCGTTCAGCCTGTTTGGCCGCGAACATGAACTGGTGGTCGGCACCTCGGTGTCGCGCTCGCGCTGGACCGGCAAAGACTACACCGCCGCCGTCCACGTCAACGGCAACAGCCACGACTACTTCCCCTGGGATGGCGACGCCGCAGAACCAGGCCGTGGCCCGATGACGAATTACAACGACGAAACCACGCGCCAGAGCGCCGGCTACGTTACCGCCCGCTTCAACGTGACGGACGCCATGCACCTGATGCTCGGCACCCGGGTCAACAACTTCGAAGTCACCGGCACCAGCCAGGTCAAGGACACCGGCAAGGTCGTGCCCTACGCCGGCCTCACCTACGACCTCAACGACTACCTCTCGGCGTACGCCAGCTACACCGAGATCTACCTGCCGCAGCGCGAATACCGCGACCTCAATAACAAACCGGTGGAGCCGGATGAAGGCCAGAACTACGAGATCGGGCTCAAGGGTGAATTCTTCGATGGCCGCCTGAACGCCAGCCTCGCCTACTTTGAAATCCACGAGGACAACCGTGCGGTCAGCGACGACAGCTATGTCTCCGAAACCATCCCCGGGCTGTACGGCGCCTATAAAGGCGTGGAATCCAAGACCAAGGGCTACGAAGCGGAAATCTCCGGCGAGCTGGCACCCGGCTGGCAATTGCAGGCGGGCTACACCCACAAGATCATGCGCGACAAGCAGGGCGAGAAGCTGTCCACCTGGGAACCGGAAGACCAGTTCAACCTCTACACCAGCTACAAGCTGACCGGTGCGCTGGACAAGCTCACCCTGGGCAGCGGCGTGCGCTGGCAAGGCACCGGCTGGAAACTGCTGACCAACAACTACACCACCGGCAGCCAGGACAACTTCTCCCAGGAACCGCTGTGGCTGCTGGACCTGATGGCCCGCTACCAGATCACCGACAACGTCTCGGCCACGCTCAACGTCAACAACGTCTACGACAAGACCTACTACACCAACATCGGCTTCTATAACTCGGCCTACTACGGCGACCCCCGTAACGTGATGCTCAGCACGCGCTGGAATTTCTGACCGCTACACCCCTCGGCCGCAGTCTGGCCGAGGGGTTTGGATTGGTCCAGCGCAATGGCACTTAGCCACTTTTCCAATTGACACCCCCTCCCCGCTCCGCTAAAAACCCTGTCTTGCTTGTGCTTTTTATCGAGACACGGATGTTGTCGAACCCCCCGCTGTTCAAATACCGCCGCTATTGGCTGGCCGCATTTATCGTCCTGCTGGCGATCCTCGACCCGTTCGGCCTGGCCAGTTCCAGTGACAAGGCCTCGTCCCAGTGGCTCAGCCGTCTGTTCGCCAGCAGTTACCCAAGCACCGGCCAGCAGCAGGTGGCCGTGATCCTGATCGACGACGCCTACCTGATGCGCAACCAGACCTCCTGGCCGATGCCCTACGGCGAGCAGAGCAAGCTGTTCAAGCGCTTGCTCGCGTACAAGCCCAAGGCGGTGTTTGTGGATCTGCTCTACAGCCACGACCACTCGTTCGGCGACCCGGCGCGGGGCAGCCAGTTGTTGGCGAACGTGTTCGAGCGCTATCAACGCCAGGGCATCCCGTTGTGGTTGGCCAACACCGGTGTAGTGCGCGGCGAAGCAGGCCAGGCCAATACCCTGGCGCCGTTTGTCGAAGTCAGCCGACCGGGCCTGGTGGCGTGGGAAGGCGTGGACGACAAGTACCCGCTGGCAGTGAACACCCCGACCGGGCTGATGGAAACGCCGGCCCTGGCGATGTATCGACACTTCTGTTCCACCCAACCGTGTAAACAGCCGCCGGTGGATGCGCAAGTCGCCGCCGCTATGCAACCCATCGCCGTGCAATGGGGCCTGAAACTCGCACCGGAACAAGCACGCATCGCCGACATCGGCCATTGCGCGCCGGCGCGGCATTTTTTGCTGGAAGCGGTGGCGCAGTTGTTCCAGGCGGTGTTCTGGAAGCTCGACGATTCGGCCCAGGCGCGCTGCCCCTACACGCTGACCTTGTCGGCCAGCGACCTCGAAGTCAGCGACCCGCAAGACCAAGAACTGATCGCCGAATTGTTGCGCGACCGCCTGGTATTGGTCGGCGCCAACATCACCTCCACCGGCGACCTCGTGGAGTCGCCGGTCCACGGCCAACTCCCCGGCGTGTACCTGCACGCCATGGCCCTGGATAACCTGATCAACGACGGCATGGCCTACGACCACGAGCCCGCCAACCTGCCCGGCCTGCCTTTCCATTGGCTGGACTTTGTCGAGATCGGCCTGCTCGCCTTCATCGCCTTGCTCAAGGCCCTGCACGCGCGGCGGCTGGCGGGCTATCGCACCTGGAGCCGTTGGCGGCGCCAGGAAATCTGGTTTTTCACGTCGCCATGCCCATCGTGGCTGTTGGTGATGTCGGTGCTCATCGCGCTGAGTGTGCTGCTGAGCCTGAACCACATCACCCCGGTCAACGTGCTGGGCATTGTATTGCTGTCGTTGGTGCTGTTCAGCGAACGGATCGAAGCCTGGTTCGACCGCGATCGCTGAAGGCGCCGTTGTATTTTTTGACTCAAGGAACCCAAGGATGAACAAACACCTGATCGTATTGCTCGCCGCCCTGTTCACTCAAGGCGCCTGGGCCGAAACCCACAACATTATGGCCTTCCTCGCCGACCCGGTGGCGGTGCTGGATGAGCAGGGTAAGCAACAGCGCGAGCTGCCGAAAAAAGACACGCCCAGCCAACCCGTGCCGGTGTTGCAGTACAACAAGGCGCTCGACCTGGTGCAGGTGGAACTGGCCGGCCAGAAGGTCTGGCTGGACACCATGGACCTGCGCATCGTGCCGCCGCTCAATATCGTCGAGCTGCCTTGCCAGGGCCTGACCAAGAGCCAGACCAAAGACAGCCGCAACAACTCCACCATCGGTTTTGGTGCGGGCTGCAATCAATAAAGGAGCGTGGCGGTGAAGGGATATCTATTGCTGGCCAGCGCACTGCTGAGCGGTTGCGCGACATTGAAGGGGGCGGACCAGGCCTTCATGAACCTGGTGGGCCCCTCGACCCAATCCAGGGTGCAGGGCCACTACGTGGACAACACCGACGTGCGCCAGTACTACAAGCTCGACCCGCAACGCCAGAGCCAGCAACGCTTGAGCTACGACGGCCGCGCGGTGCCGGCAGCTGAAGCGCGCCAGCAGAACCTGGTGGATATCCCGATGTTGCAGGTGTACTTGCAGGGCATCGTCACGCGCCTGTCCAAAGGCTGGCCGGGTGAGTTGCCGACCTTGCAGGTGAAGATCACCGACAGCTACGGCTTCGGGCCTTCAGCGGACCCGTACGGCAACCTGTTCGTGCCCCTGGGCATGCTGGATAACGTCGGCAGCGAAGATGAAATCGCCGCGATGCTCGGCCACGAGATGAGCCACGTGCTGCTGCATCACCATGACCGCATGGCCGCCTTCCAGCAGCAGAAAGAGATGTTCACCACGGTCGCGTCCACGGTCGCCCTGGCCACCATGGCCGCCGACACCGGCATCGACCGTAGCTCCGGCACCATGAAAGTGTTCAGCAAAGACCCGGCCGGCACGCAGAAAACCATCGGCAACACGGTGCTGTACACCACGTTGGCCAACACCTTTTCCGACCACGTGTGGAGCACCGCCTGGGGCCGCAGCCAGGAAGACCAGGCCGACTTGCTCGGCACCGACCTGATGATCCGCGCCGGCTACGCGCCCCGCGCCGCCACCCATAGCCTGGAGCGCTTGAATGACTTCCAGGGCAAGCAAAAACCGTTGCTCACCGGCTTTCTCACCGCGCGCAAGAACGCCATGCAGGACTCGTTGCAGCAGTTCAACCTCAACCAGTTCACCAAAGAGCTGGACGTGCTGGTCAAGGACGGCCTGACCACCGGCATCACCGCGACCACTCAGTATTTCAACCGCTCGCACATGTCGGCGATGGACCGCGACACCGAGCTGCGCCAGTACCTGCAGCGCGAATACCGCCAGGAACGCCGCGCCAGGGTCAGCCCGCAAAGCTGGACGACGATGAAGAACACGCCGCAAGTGGCGAAGGCCATGCAGGGCTATAAAGACGCCTACTTCGCCATCGACGCCCTGGAGAAAAACAAGGTGTCCGATGCCGATGGTTTTGTGCGCAAGGCACTGGCCTCGCCGGTCAAGGATCAGCCGGGCATTCGCCGCACCGCCTACACCGTGCGCCTGGCCCAGGGCCGAAGCAGCGAGGCGATCAAGGAGTTGCAGGCGATCAAGGACTGGTCGCTGGCCGGCCCTTCGACCTATGACCTGATGATCAGCTACCACCTCAAGCGCGGCGATGGGCAATCGGCGCTGGCGATGATCGACAAGGCCGAGCGCCACCTCGGTTCGGAAGAGCTGTTCATCACCGAGAAGCTGCTGGCCAATCAACAAATGCAGAACGCGCAACAGGTGCAAAGCGTGCTGCGCAAGTGCGAGCAGTACCCGACGCGCAAGGAGAACTGCAAGAAACTGGCGCCGGTGAAGGCCTGACGCGGGATTTTTCGGTATAACCGGGTTTTTCCCGCGTTGTGAACGGACTCCCATGAACGCCCTGAAGCTGATCTGCCTGCTGGTTGTTTTCCCCATGCTCCTGGCCGCCCTTGGCGGCTGGGAGCTTCAGCGGGCTGACCGCGCCGCCACGGCGCTGGTTGAATTGCGCCTCAACCTCGCGAACTACAAACAACCCCTGCAAGCGGTAGCCGCCAGACAACCCGCATCGGCAATCCCCCCACCCGAGGGCCTCATCACCGTTCAAGAGGCCATCGCGCGGGTGGAAAAAACCGAAGCCGAGCTGCCCACCGCCCACCGCATCAACCGCGTCCTGCACGCACTGGCGCCATGGGTGATCGGCCTCGGGTCGCTCGCGGCCCTCATCGGCCTGGCCGCACTCGCTGGCACACACTGGGCCGGGCACCGCGCGCAGCAGTCGCGGCAGACGTTGTTGCAGGTGTTCTCCCTCGGCAGCCGCCTGTTGCCCTATGTGCTGGTGAGCCATGTGGTGGCGATGGCCGCGATGGTGGCGCTGGTGCTGCTCTTCGAGGGCCTGGCGTTGTGGCATGTCGGCCGGCTTGGCAGCGGCGAGATGAAGCTGATGGGCATCCTGGGGGTCGTCGCTACGTTTTGCCTGTATTCGATCTGGCTGTTGCTCAAGCAACTGCGCCCCATGCTGGCGATGTTCGAACCCACGCCGCTGGAGATGTTCGGGCAGCGCGTCACGCCGGAACAGGCGCCGGGCCTGTGGCGCCACGTCGATGAGCTGGCGGCCAAGCTGGGCGCGTTGCCGCCGGAGCATATCGTGGTGAGCCTGACCCAGGGCTTCTACGTGACCTCCAGCGATGCCCTGGTGATGCCCGCCGAAACCCCATTGCGCGGGCGCACCCTGCATCTCCCGTTGCTGTACCTGGGGCTGCTGGACCGTGAGGAAATCGGCGCAGTGATCGGCCATGAGCTGGCGCACTTTGCCGGCGACGACACCGCCTACAGCCTGCGCTTCTTGCCGATCTACGACGGGGTTCACCGCAGCCTCTGCGGGTTGCTCGAAACCATGGCGGCCAGCGACCCGATCCAGGGCCGCCTGATGCGCCCGTCGTTCATGCTCGGTGAGTTTTTCATGCAGCGCTTTGATCATGCGGTGAACCATTGGAGCCGCGAGCGCGAATTGCTCGCGGATGCCGCCGGCGCACGGCTGGTGGGCAATGCGGCTGCCGCTTCGGCATTGTTGCGGGTCTCGGTGTTGCAGGCGCCGATCGACGACGCGCTGATGACCGCGTGCGAAAACGTCGCTGAACGCGACTTGCCCGCTACCGTGCTCAACGCGCTGCAAGGCGCTGAGCTGCACCTGCCAGCCGAGGCACTGGACATTCATCAGCCACACCCCACCGACTCCCATCCGTCCAATGGCGAGCGCTTGCAGGCCCTGCACGTACCGCTGGAAGACGCGCTACACAGCGCCACCCGCGCCGTCGACGCCGACGCAGCGAACGCGCAAATCGACGCCTGCTTCAGCGCGCCGCACACACTGCGCGAGCAATTGACGCAGGACTTGATCGCGGTGGCGGCATCCGAAGAATCGGCGCACACCCACCTGCTGGAAACCCTGGCGGCTTCGGCCGCAGGCGAGCGTGAATTGCACGAAGGCGGCCAGTGGCGCGGCGCGCTGATGGCCGTGTCGGGCCTGCCCTTTGTGCTGGCGGGCCTGTTTGCAATGAGCCGCCCCTGGCTTGCCCCGGAGCGCATGAAGGGCACGCCGCTGTCGGCGCTCGGCGCAGGCGCGTGCCTTGGCCTGATTGGCCTGGCCCTGCTGTGGCTGGGCATCCGCCGCTTCAAGCGCGCACCGCAGACCGCCTTGCGCCTCACGCCCGAGCATTTTGTATTCAACAATTTGGCGCAGCCGCTGCCCATCGCGCATATCGACGAGATCACGCTGCAGTTCGTCCAGGGGATCTGGGTGACGATCCAACTGACACCCGAGGCGCCGCTGCCCGAAACGCGCAAGACCGCATTCGGCGTGCCCGGTGTACGGGTCAACAAGAAGAAGCGCCAGGTGCTGCTGCTGATGGCGCAGCTGTGCATCGACGGGAAAAAAATCGAGCCCTATGAAGGACTGTCGATGATGCTCGACTACAAGAATGCCGCACTGGCCCGCAGCATTTTGCAGCACCGCGAGGACTGATCCCGCGGCATAAAAAAACCCCGAACCAGTCGGGGTTTTTTATCGCCTGAAATCAGGCACTACAAGCGATCACTTAGAAAACGTTGATCGGGTAGTCAGCGAACAGACGCAGTTCGTTACCGCCAATGTTGTAGTTGCTGGCGTTGTTCGAAACGCGCAACCACGAGGCACGAGCACGCAGGCTCAGGTCTTTGGCTGGGCCGCTCTGAACCACGTACTTGAACTGGTTGAAGATTTCGCGCTCGGTGCCATTGCCACGGTTGGTACCGTCGTCAATGTTGGTGCCGCGCACGTAAGCCACGTTGTAGCTCAGGCCAGGCACGCCGTAGGCGCTGAAGTCCAAGCCGTAGCCAACCTGCCAGGAACGCTCGTCCTTGCCGTTGAAGTCAGACCAGTAGGAGTTGGCCAATAGGATGGTGTTGCCACCGTCGCCAATGCCGCTGTTCTTGTTGTCCTGGTGGTAGCCGCTGTACAGGTAGCCGGTGTCACCGGTGCTGCGCTGGTGAGCGACGGTGAAGCTGTGTGCGCCAACAGCCCAAGTAGCCGCCAGGCTCCAGATTTTGTTGTCGCGGGCGTCTTGATCGCCTTGGGTCAGCTGGGCGAAATCTTTGTCCAGCTTGGTTTTGTAGCCGTTGAAGTCAAAGGTCAGCGACTGCTTCTCTGGCAGGGCCAGCACGTAGTTCACGTTGACGTATTGCTTCTTCAGCACGTCCTGCATATCGGAAGCGTACAGCGCGGCCGACAGGCTTTCGGTGAACTTGTAGCTACCGCCGACGTAGTCGATGCTTTTCAGGTGGCCGCTGTCGCTGCCTTCGGCGCTTTTACGGCCTTGCTTGGTGAAATGACCAGCGTCCAGTTGCAGGCCGGCGATTTCTTTGGAAACGATCGAGGTGCCCTCGTAGGTTTCCGCCAGCAGACGGCCGCTGTCGTAGGCCAGGACCGGTACGTTCGGCAGTTGCTGACCGTATTTCAGTACGGTGTTGGAGATACGCGCCTTCACGGCTGCGCCGCCCTTGGCCAGGTCGTTGGCGGCCGCGCCGCTGTCGCCTTGCTTGAAGAAGTCGATGCCGCCGCCGCCGCTGCGACCTTTACCACCGTCCAGACGGATAGCGTATTGGCCCAGTACGTCCACACCCACACCCACGGTGCCTTGGGTGAAACCGGACTCGAACTTGCCGATGAAGCCTTGGCCCCATTCAGCTTTGTCCTGGTTGTGGTTTTTGTAGTCACGGCTGATGTAAGCGTTACGTGCCGCAATGTTCAGGTGGCTGTCTTCAACGAAACCCTTGGATTGTTCCTGGTCGTTGGCCATTGCTGTCGATGCGCTCAAAATCCCCAGAGCGATCAGACTCATCCGTTGCTTCAACATTTCTTATATTCCTTATTACTGGTTGAGTACGCGCTATGACACCAGGCTCCGTATTGCTTTCTGGTATCGACTTTTCCCGGAAAAAAGAAGACCCGCGGACGACTGAACTGCCGCGGGCCTTTTTTTATTGGATGAGTCATGGCTGTTAGCCACAGGCGTTGGGCGCAATCCTAGTCGCGCCCGGAACTATGTGTCAATTTCGCGAATCGTCTGTATTTAGGCGAAATAATTCTAAGCAACGGCCTACAGCGCTTCTGAAAACGACAAAAAACCCTATCAACCGGGTCGTTAAACACATTCTGTAACACATTTCAAAGCCGATACATTTGGGAATCCATCACGAGCGTTAATGCAAAGCATTACCATTAACGCGCAATTCCTCTCCCAAACAATTCGGATACATTTCCCCATGCCTGCCCCACGCCTGACGCCCATCACCCTTGGGCTCTCCGTTCTGCTGTCCGCCGGTTTTGCCTGTGCTGCCACCACCTTGCCCGCTACGTCGATCAGCGCCGAAGCTGACGAAGACGACCCACGCATCAAGGAAACCAGCACCGCCACGCGCACAGCCACCCCGGTGCGTTATGTGCCCCAGGCCATCGACTCGGTGAAGACGGAAAGCCTGCGGTCCTACGGCACCAATGACCTGGGCCAGGCGTTGAGCGGCATTCCCAACGTCAGCAGCGGCGCCGATACGCGCTTCGACAGCCTGCGCATTCGCGGTTTCGACGCGAGCAACGACTTCTACCTCGACGGCATCCGCGACGACAGCCAATACGTCCGAGACCTGCATAACATCGAGCGCATCGAAGTGCTCAAGGGCCCGGCCGCAGTACTCTACGGGCGAGGCGGTCAGGGAGGGATCGTCAACCGCGTGAGCAAACTGCCCAGCGCCGGGCATAAATCCAGCATCGAAGCCCAGGGCGGCAGCAATGATTTGCGCAGCCTGTACGCCGACTTGAGCACTGACCCCAGCGACACCATCAGCCTGCGCCTGAACATGGGCAACCAGGACAACAACAGCTTCCGTCATGGCGTCAGCGGCAACCGCCAGCTGTTCGCACCGTCCATGAGCTGGCAGCTCACGCCCGACCTGAACTGGCTGGTGCAATACGAATACAGCCGCTACAACCGCACGCCCGATCGTGGCATCCCCGGCGTCAATGGCCGCCCGGCCGATGTGAGCCGCAGCACCACCTACGGCGACAGCCGCGACTACATCGACGACAAGTCCCAGTCGCTGCGCTCCAAGCTCGCCTATGAACTCAACGACAACTGGCAACTGCGCCAGACCCTCGGCCTGTTCAAGCTCGACAGCGATTTCGACAACACCTACCAAGTCGCTTACGTGCCGGCGACCAACAGCGTCACGCGCCAGCGCTGGCAGCAGGACCTGCGCACCTTCAACATCACCAACAACGTCGAACTGGAAGGCAGCTTCAGCACCTTCGGCCTGGAGCATCGCCTGCTCACCGGCGTCGAAATGGGCAGCCAACGCCGCGATCCGAAGCTCTACAACGGCGGCACGAGCGTGCCGCGCCTCGACCTCAACCAGCCCAATCGCCACTTGAGCCACACCGGGCGCATGAGCCTATCGAGCAACAACCACACCGAAGTCGAAAGCCGTGCCGTTTACGTGCAGGACCAACTGCGCCTGAACGATCAATGGCAAGTCCTCGCCGGCTTGCGCTACGACCGCTTTGAAGTCGACACCAAGAACAAAATCAACAACCTCCAGCAAAACGTCGACAGCCATAACGCCAGCCCACGCATCGGCCTGGTGTGGACGCCCCTGGAAAACCACTCGTTCTACGCCTCGTGGAGCAAGACGTTCTCCCCAGCGGGCGGCGGCCTGATCGGCATCACCCCGAGCGCCACCAGCGGCGCCAACGACTTGAGCCCCGAGCTGACCAAGCAAAAGGAAATCGGCGTCAAAAGCGACTGGCTCGACGACCGCCTGAGCACCACCCTGGCCGTGTACGAACTGGAACTCTACAACCGCCGCACCGCCGACCCACTGGACCGCACCATTACGCTGCTCAGCGGCCTGCAACGCTCACGCGGCGTCGAGCTGACCGCCACCGGCAAGATCGTCGGCAACTGGTACGTACGCGGGGGGATTGGCCTGCAGGACGCCACGGTGGTGAAGGACAACAACGGCTTTGAAGGCAAGCGCGTCAACGACGTGGCCAAGCGCAATGGCAGCCTGTTCATCACCTGGAAACCGGAGATGGGCTGGTACGCGGAAACCGGCTTGACCCTGGTGGGCGACCGTTACGCCGACAGCCTCAACACCGTGGTGCTGCCGGGCTACGGCCGTTGGGATGCGTTGGCCGGGTTCCGTCAGAAGGAATGGGATGTGCGCGCGGCGCTGAACAATATCGCCGACAAGAACTACTACGCGTCGGCGACCAGCGTGGCGCAGATTCAGCCAGGCGAGCCGCGTAGCCTCGTCGTAACGGGCACCTACAGCTTCTAAACCCAAACACAGAACCAATGTGGGAGCTGGCTTGCCTGCGATAGCGGTGGGTCAGCACCT
>NZ_ANNV01000030.1 GCF_000346755.1 Pseudomonas sp. CBZ-4
GGCTTGCCTGCGATAGCATCGCCGCGGTGTGCCAGCCAGACCGCGGCGTCTGCATCGCAGGCAAGCCAGCTCCCACAGAGAGCAAAGGCAGGGCCAAGACTCATAAAACGGCCGTTATCTTATAGCAAAACGGCGGCCAGAGGCCGCCGTTTAGTGCATTGCGCAAGTTTTTACGCAGCAGGTGCGGGCTCCGCCGCCACCGAAGGTTTCGGCAGCGAAGACAGGAACGCCATGATCAACGCCGCCACATACGGCAGCGACTGCACCAGCAGCATCACCACCCAGAAGCGAATGTCATTGCTCGGCAGGCCCTGCACCAGGTAGATCCCCAGCGCGGCGCCCCACAACAGCAGCATGATGAACATTTCTTCGCGAGCTTCGGAAATCGCCACCCAGAAGCCGTGGTTATCCGCGTTTTTCGGTGTGCGAAAGAACGGAATACTGCTGGTGAAGAAGCCATACAGCACCGCCTTGGCGATGGTGTGGGACAACGCCAGGCCGGCCAGGGCCGCGCAGAACGCGTCCTTGAGGTTCACGCCCACGGCGCGACGGTACAGGAACACGATCTTGCCCACCTTGAACACGAACAACGCCAACGGCGGGATCGCGAAGATCAGCAACGGCGGGTCGACCCGCGTCGGCACGATGATCATCGCCGCCGACCACAACAGTGCGCCCACGGTGAAGAAGATGTTCATGCCGTCCGCCACCCACGGCAACCAGCCCGCGAGGAAGTGGTAGCGCTGGCCACGGGTCAGCTCGGTGTCCTTGCCGCGCAACAGGCTGGCGGTGTGACGCTTGATGATCTGGATCGCACCGTAGGCCCAGCGGAAACGCTGTTTCTTGAAGTCGATAAAGGTGTCCGGCATCAGGCCTTTGCCGTAGCTGTCGTGGTAATACGCCGCCGACAGGCCTTTCTCGAATACCCGTAGGCCCAGTTCGGCGTCTTCACAGATGCACCAGTCGGCCCAGCCGAGTTCTTCGAGCACCGAGCGCCGGGTCATGGTCATGGTGCCGTGCTGGATGATCGCGTCACGGTCGTTGCGGGTGACCATGCCGATATGGAAGAAGCCCTTGTATTCCGCGTAGCAGAGCTTCTTGAAGGTGCTTTCGTTCTGGTCGCGGTAGTCCTGCGGCGATTGCACCACGGCGATTTTCGGGTCGGCGAAGTGCGGCACCATGTGCTTGAGCCAGTTGGGCGACACGCAGTAGTCCGAATCGATCACCGCGATCACTTCGGCATCCTTGGCGGTGTGCGGCAGCAGGTAGTTCAACGCGCCACCCTTGAAACCGGCCAGGGGCGCGACGTGGAAGAACTTGAAGCGCGGGCCGAGGGTTTCGCAGTAGTCGCGCACCGGTTCCCAGACGGCTGGGTCTTTGGTGTTGTTGTCGATGATCAGGACTTCGTAGTCCGGGTAATCGAGGGCGGCGAGGGCGTCGAGGGTCTGTTTGACCATCTCCGGCGGCTCGTTGTAGCAGGGCACGTGGATCGACACTTTCGGGCGGTAGTCCGAGTCCCCTTCGACCGGCAGGAATTCACGCCGACGCTTGTGGGTCCACACCGCTTCCGCCAACTCATGGGCTTCGGTCAGCAACACGATAAACACGCCGAGGGCGCCGAGGGCCAGGAGGATGCCCACGGTGACGCTGAACCAGGTGCTGTATTGCTGGCTGTAGTCGTAGCCGATCCACACCAGCACCGAACCGCAGAGGAACGCGATAAAGGTCAGGAAGGTGCGGCCACGCTGGCGCAGGGCCGAGCCGTCGATCATCAGCAGGGTCAGCGACAGCAGGGCGAGCACCACCGAGCCGATGGCGAGTACGCGCCATTGCGGGATGGCGACCACGGGCCCTTCAAAGTTGAATTTCTGCTGGCGTGCGGCGTTGAACACGCCCCAGTAAGCGCCGGCCGAGCCTTCATCGCTGACTTTCCACGGCTGGTCGAAGGCTTCGATCACGAAGTAGTTGTAGCCCTGGCGATTGAGTTTGTTCACCAGTGTGCGTAGGTAAATCGCCTGGTCGGCCGGGGACGTTTCATTGCCACCGCGCATACGGCCGTTGCTCGGCCAGCCAACTTCCGACAGCAGCAGCGGCTTTTTCGGGAACAGTTTCTTCAGGTCCTTGGCGCGGTCGAGTACGTACTGGCCGGCCTTGTCCATCGGAATGTATTCCCAGAACGGCAGGATGTGCGCGGCGATCAGGTCGACGTGCTTGGCCAGTTGTGGGTTCTTTTCCCAGATGTCCCATTGCTCGGAGGTCGTGACCGGCACTTTGACGGCGGCGCGCACCCGATCCAGCAGCACAATCAGTGCTTCCGGGGTGATGTCCTTGCGGAATACCGCTTCGTTACCCACCACAACCCGCACCACACTGCGCGAGTTGTTGGCGATTTCGATGGCGCGCTGGATTTCCCGCTCGTTGCGTTCCAGGTCCGGGCTGATCCAGATCCCCAGGGTCACGCGCAGGCCGAACTCTTCGGCCAGCTTGGGGATGTCGCCCAGGGTGCCGTCGACCGAGTAGGTACGGATGTTGTCCGTCAGCTTGCTCATGATCGCCAGGTCCTGGCGCATCTGGTCGTCGGTCGGGAACTGGTTTTTCTGCGGGTACTGGCCTTGCTGGAACGGCGAGTAGGAGAAACCGGAGATCTGTTCAGGCCAGTTGGGGGTGGTGACCGGGCGGTTGATCAGCGCCCAGAAGCCGGTGAACAGCGCGGCGATTGCCAGCACGATCACCAGGTTGAGTCCAAATTTACGCGATGCCATGGCTATTTCGGGTTCCAAAGGGTGTGGAACGAAAAGAGGTGTCGGCCTGCGCCGAACGGCGCGCATCCTACACCGGCGCTTCCCTGAGCGTACAGCAAGCAGAGAAAAGCCGGACGTTAGTCAGCGAAAGCCCATCTAAGTTCTTAACTTGTAACTTGTAGCTTAAAACTTGCCGCCGTGTAGCCCATAATGCGCGCCGGTTTTTGGGGTAATGGTCATGAGTACAGAAGATCCACGGTTTGCAGGCGTCGCCCGCTTGTATGGCATTGAAGGCCTGGAACGCTTGAAAGCGGCCCATGTGGCGATCGTCGGCGTCGGCGGCGTGGGCTCCTGGGCGGCGGAAGCCATCGCACGTTGCGGTGTGGGCGAGATTTCGCTGTTTGACCTCGATGACGTGTGCGTCAGCAACAGCAACCGCCAGTTGCATGCGCTGGACAGCACCGTGGGCAAACCCAAGGTCGAAGTGATGGCCGAGCGCCTGCGCGGCATCAACCCGGATTGCACGGTGCATGCGGTGGCGGACTTCGTCACCCGCGACACCATGGCCGAGTACATCACGCCCGATATTGATTGCGTGATCGACTGCATCGACGCCGTCAACGCCAAGGCCGCGCTGATCGCCTGGTGCAAGCGCCGCAAGATCCAGATCATCACCACGGGCGGCGCCGGTGGGCAGATCGACCCGACGTTGATCCAGGTGTGCGACCTGAACCGGACGTTCAACGATCCGCTGGCGTCGAAAGTGCGCTCCACCCTGCGCCGCGACTATGGTTTCTCGCGCACCGTGACCCGTCACTACAGCGTGCCGTGCGTGTTTTCCACCGAGCAACTGCGTTATCCGAAGCCGGATGGCAGCATTTGCTTGCAGAAGAGTTTTGTCGGCGATGGGGTGAAGCTGGACTGTGCTGGTGGGTTTGGTGCGGTGATGATGGTCACGGCCAGCTTTGGCATGGTGGCGGCAACCAAGGCGGTGGACAAGATTGTGGCTGGGGTGCGCCGGCCTTCGGAGCGGGTCAAGCCTGCTTAATTCTGGAAACTTGCACCGTTCAAAATGTGGGAGCTGGCTTGTGTGGGAGCTGGCTTGCCTGCG
>NZ_ANNV01000031.1 GCF_000346755.1 Pseudomonas sp. CBZ-4
AATTCAACACTGCAATCGCAGGCAAGCCAGCTCCCACATTTGACCGAGTTACACGCCCTGGCTACGCAGCCAGGCCATCAACTGCGGCAACGGAAACGCCCCACTCTGGCGCGCCACTTCGCGGCCGTTCTTGAACAGGATCAAGCTAGGAATCGAACGAATCCCCAACTGCGCCGACAGCTGCTGATTGGCTTCACTGTCCAGTTTGGCCAGCCGGCACTTGCCCTCCAGCTGCCCCGCCGCCTGCTCGAACACCGGCGCAAACGACTTGCATGGCCCACACCAGTCGGCCCACACATCCACCAGCAACGGCAAATCGCCCTTGATCTGACTGGCGTAGTCGCCTTGCTTCAGTTCGAAAGGCTTGCTCAGTAAGACCGGCTGCTTGCAGCGCCCGCACTTGGGCGCGTCGCCCAGGCGTTCGCCGGGGATGCGGTTGAGGCCGTTGCAGTGAGGGCAGGGGATGACGAGAGGTTCGGACATGGGGGGCTCCAACAAAACAGACCAGGAAGGTCTTATTTGGAGTCGTTTCCGAGCGTTATCAAGTTCAAGTGGGCGTTGCATATGCTCACAGATTTTTCGGTGGCGATGACGCCTGTCTATCTAGGCTGTGAAGGCGTGTTCGACAAAGCACCATTGGTCCGTTCGAAGCTATAGCAAATTGCGATAGTCAGCGTTCGGGTTTAACCTTCATAGCAAGATGCGATAGGGACGTTGCATGCGAGTAATCAGTGCGAAGCAAATCCGAAATGCCAAGGAAAAATGGCCATATTCAGCCACTGCATTGGATGAGTGGTATCGGAAGGTCAAAGTCATCAGCCCTGAAGATTTTGCGGCATTGAAGGCGGTTTTTCCTGCGGTGGACAAGGTGGGGTCATTGCATGTCTTCAACATTGGAGGCAACAAGCTACGCCTCATTGCGCTTGTGCGCTTTCGAGTACAGCGTCTCTATATCCGGCATGTGCTGGATCACCGGGAATATGACAAGGGCAAATGGAAGGAGTAATGCAGTGACAGCATTGATCGAGCAAGTAACTGAGCATTGGCAATTCGTGGCGCCTTTGCTGCGCAAGCCTAAAACCGAGGCTGACTACGATGTTCTGGTGGCAGCGCTGGATGAATTGTTGGACATCGTTGGCGAGGACGAAGCTCATCCGCTGATGGGGTTGGTCGATATCATCGGTGATTGGGTTGAGGCCTATGACTTGGAGCATTGGCCAATGCCCGAGGCGAGCGGTGTCGACGTATTGCGTTCAATGATGCAGGAGCATGGTTTGACGCAAAGCGACTTGCCTGGAGTCGGTGCCCAATCGGTTGTCTCGGAAATCCTGAGTGGGAAACGCCAGCTCAACGTTCGGCAGATTCGTTGGCTGGCGGAGTTCTTCAAGGTGCCCGTGGACATGTTCATCTGACGGCGATCAAGACGCTGGATGAGGGTTTTCTCAGGACGAACAACTAATCTCCAAATGCTTCCCCCAATCCGGCGGCCGCTGCGCGTACTGCTCCATCCCCGGCTGTTCCTCAAACGGTTTGCTCAGCACTTCATGCAGCCGCCGCACTTCACTGTAATCCCCGGACTCGGCAGCAGTGATGGCGTTCTGCGCCAAGTAGTTGCGCAGGATGTACAGCGGGTTCACCGCGTGCATCCGCTCGCGGCGCTGTTCCTGGCTGTAATCCCCGTCCCGCTCTACGCGGGCCTTGTACAGGTCGGCCCAGGTATCAAACCCGGCCATGTCGACAAAATCATCGCGCAGCTTCGCCACGGCCAGCGCCGCCGACTCATCCCCAAGGCGGCGGAAGAACAGGGTGTAATCCACGCCGCTGTTCTGCATCAGCTTCAACAGGCGTTCAACCAGTTTCTGGTCATCGTCTTCAGCGGTAGTCAGCCCAAGTCGGCGGCGCATCAGGTCCAGGTAGTTCGCTTGATACAGCGGCAGGTACAGCCCAAGCGCTTCCTTCAACGCATCCACGCTGATAAACGGTGTCAACGCCTGCGCCAACGCGCTGAGGTTCCACTGCCCGATCGGCACCTGGTTGCTGAAGGAGTAGCGGCCTTCATGATCTGAATGGTTGCAGATGAAATGCGCGTCAAAGTCATCCAGGAATGCGAACGGCCCGAAGTCGAAGGTGATGCCCAGGATCGACATGTTGTCGGTGTTCATCACCCCGTGGCAGAAGCCGTAAGCCTGCCATTTGGCGATCAGCTCGGCGTTGCGCTCGACGATTTCGCGGAACATGGCCAGGTACGGCTCGGGCTGCTCACGGCACTCAGGGTAATGAAGGTTCAGTACGTGTTCGGCCAACAATGCCTGCTGCTCGGGCTTCTTGGTGTAGTAGAAGTACTCGAAATGCCCGAAGCGGATATGGCTCGGCGCCATGCGCAATACCATCGCGCCACGCTCCTGTTTCTCGCGCCACACCGGGGTGTCGGAGCCGATCACGCACAACGCACGGCTGCTCGGGATGCCCAGCGCATGCAGGGCTTCGGACGCGAGGAACTCACGGATTGAAGAGCGCAGCACCGCGCGGCCATCGCCCATGCGCGAATACGGCGTCTGCCCTGCGCCCTTGAGGTGCAAGTCCCAATGCTCGCCGGCGGCGTTGTACACCTCGCCCAGCAACAACCCGCGACCATCACCGAGCTGCGGCGTGTAGCCGCCGAACTGATGCCCGGAGTAGACCATCGCCCGTGGCTCCGCTTCGGCCCACAGCTTGTGCCCGCCGAACAGTTCGGCGAACACCGGCGTCTCGGCCACGGCCGGGTCGAGGTCGAGCAGGGCCATGGCGGCATTGCTCGCCACGACCAGGCGCGGGGCGTCGAGGGGTTCGGGCAGTACGTGGGTTGAGAACGCGTCGCCCAGGCGTGCGAAACGGTTGTCGAAGGTCAGTTCGTCGAGGGCTTTCACCGGCCATCTCCAGCAGAATGTCCGAGCATTCTGCTGGGGATAGCGCGGTTAGTCGAGTTTGCTCGGCGGTGGTTCGGTGACGCCGCCGTCGTTGGCGGGCTTGGCCGGGCTGTCGACTTCCACCAGTTTGTATTCCTGGCCGTGGAGGTTCTTGAGGTAGACCTCCATCTGGCGGAACGAGATGTTGATGTGGTGGTTCTTGAACTCGCGGTTGATAAAGCGGTTCACCTCGTCGATCACCGGGTTGCGGTCACCGAGGTCGCGCACGTGCATGCGCAGTTCGTGGTCGAGGGTGCTTTCGCCGAAGTTGAGGAAGTACACGTGAGGTTCGGGTTCTTTGAGGACGCGCGGGTTTTCCCTGGCGGCCTTGAGTAACAGTTCCTTCACCAGATCCAGGTCAGAGCCGTAGTCCACGCCCAGTTTCAGGGTGACGCGGGTGATGGTGTCGGTCAGCGACCAGTTGATCAGTTGCCCGGTAATGAACGTCTTGTTCGGGACGATGATGTCCTTGCGGTCAAAGTCGGTGATCGTGGTGGCGCGGATGCGGATCTTGCTCACCGTGCCCGACAGGTTGCCGATGGTGATGGTGTCGCCGATCCGCACCGGGCGTTCGAACAGGATCATGATGCCGGAGATAAAGTTGGCGAAGATCTCCTGCATGCCGAAACCCAACCCCACCGACAGCGCCGCCACCAGCCATTGCAACTTGTCCCAGCTCACGCCGAGGGTGGACAGCGTCGACACAAAGCCGACGCCGGCAATCACGTAGGACAGCAGCGTGGTCGTCGCATACGCGCTGCCCTGGGCCAGGTCCAGCTTGGACAGCACCAACACTTCCAGCAGACCGGGCAGGTTGCGCGCCAGGGCGAAGGTGATGCCGATGATGATCAGGGCACCGAGCAGGTCGCCGATGCTGATCGGCACCATGCTGATATTGGCGCCCGTGCCGCTGGTGTATTCGTACAACGTGATGTTATCCAGATACGAAAACACCGAGATCAGGTCCGACCACACCCAGTACAGCGCCGCGATAAAGCCGCCGAGCAAGGCCAGGCGGATCAGGCGCATGGACTGTTCGTTGACCTGTTCGATGTCCAGGGTCGGCTCTTCGATTACCGCTTCGCCGTCGCCGGCTTCCTTGGCCGCCTGGCGTTTGGCCAGGGCGCGCGCATAGGCCAGTCGCCGTGCGGCAACGCCCAGGCCGCGCACGAAGGTGGCTTCGATCACCAGCCAGAACATCAGCAGGTACAGGGTGTTGATCAAGCGGTCGCTGAGCTTGAGCGCGGTGTAGTAGTAGCCAAAGCACACGGCGATAAACAGCGCGATGGGCAGGGCGGTAAACAGCACGCCGACGGCTTTGCGGAACAGCGAGGCCTTTTCGTGGGCCGGGCTGTGCAGCAACAGGCGGCCCAGCAGCCAGGCCATCAGCGCGTAGCACAGCAGCACCACGCCGATGCCCAGCACGTCGTCGGCCAGCGCCGCCGGTTGGTGCTCGGCGATGGCCACCACGGCGACCAGCGCCAGCACCACCAGGCCGAGCTTGCGCACCCAGCCTTGGAGAAACTCGACCTGGGGCTTTTCCCAGCGGAAGTGCAGTTCGGCCACGCCACCCGGCGCGAGGATGCGGTAGGCGGTGTAGAACACCATCCACGCCTGGGCGATCTGCAACAGCGCCGCGCCGAGGTTGGCGTTCTGCCCACGGGCGTCGATCTGCAGCGCATAGCCGCACAGCGCCAGGCCCAGGGACACCGGCATCGCAAGCAGGATATTGATCAGGATGGCCTGGGGCGTGTGCCACTGGCTGTCGCGCTTGAAGTGGCCGATGTCCTGGTGGACTTTGTTCAGGCGCTGATAGAGGTTTTTACGCCGCCACAGCAGCGCACCAATCAACAACAGCAGCGGCAGGAACAGCAGCGGGCGCTGGGTCAAACCGTCGTAAAGTTCGCTGACGCTGGACGCCCACGGCAGGGTGGTGACCTGCTTGCTCAGGTGCGCCGGCACGGTTTCCAGCCACTCGGTGTCCAGCGGCTTGTTGCTGGGAATCCAGAACATCTGCTCGTCCAGCGTCGCGCGCAGGGTGGTGGCGGTGCTCAGCAATTGTTTCTGGTTGAGTTGCAGGGTGATCGATTCGTTCAGCAGCGCGCTCAGCTCACGGCTCAGGCGTTCCAGCAGGTCGCTGCGGGTGATCGCCAGTTCCAGCAGGGTGCGGCGCAGTTGTGGGGTGACGTCTTCCGGCGCCTGGTTCGCCAGCAGGTTATCCACATAGGTGCTCGGCGAGCTGATCAGTTCGCGTTGCTGGTTGACCTCGAACTGGTACAGGCGAATGTTGGCGATGTCGTCCGCCAGGTCGCGGTCCACGGTGAGGCGCGGCAGGGCCTGTTTCTGTTTATAGAGGATCTTCGACAGCAGCAGGCTGCCCTTGAGCACGTTGATCTGCTCGTCCAGGGCGGCGTCGCTCTGGGTCACGGTGTCCAGTTGCTGCTTGGTTTGCAGGTTCTTCTGGGTCAGGTCGTTGAGGCGGTCGGTGCTTTTGAGCAGGTAGTCGGAGAGCTTCAGGTTGGCCGCGCTTTCGGTGGCGAGCAGGCTGCTGCCGCCGGCCTTTTGCGCTTCGATGGACTGTTGCGTCACCGTTTGTTGCGATTGCGCCAGGCGTTTCTGGTTGATCAGGGTTTGCAGGTCCTGGATCTCTTGTTCCAGGCGCGCGGTTTTTTCCACTACCAGGTCGTGCTGGCTGTTGCCCAAATCCTGCAGTTGGCTGTTGCCGGCCAGTTCCTGGCGGCGCAGGGGGATCAGCGCGTTGAGGGCGGCGAGTTCGGCGTTCAGTTGGTTGCGCTGGTCGCTGCTGAGGGTTTTACCGTTGTCTTTGCCGGCCTTGAGGATCGAGTTGATCTGCAGGATGCGCGTCTGGCTGCTGCTGATTTCGGTCTGGGCGCGCTCGGGGCGGGTCTGGGCGGCGATGGTCAGGCTGTTGGCGTCGGCCAGGTCTTTTTGCAGGTCGCCTTGCTGGGTGGTGCGCTGCACCAGCAATTGTTCCAGCTGCGGCACCGGCAGGCTGGCATAGCGTTGGGCCACCGGGACGATTTTGGTGGCCTTGAGCCGGGTCAGCTCGCGCTGGTTCTCGACGGTCTGGCGCGGCGCGTCTTCCAGCTGGCGCTTGAGGTCCGCCAGGCGCTGCTCGTAATCCTGCTTGTTGCCCAGGTAGGTCAGGGTCTGTTGCAGGACGTTCTGCAACGCCTTCATGTCGGCGTCGGGCAGCTTGCGGTCGGGCAGCTTGTCCAGGGATTGCTGGATAGCGTCGGCGCTGGGCGGGTCGGCCGCGTGGACGGTGCCGACACAAAGGGTCAGGCCCAGCAGGGCAGTGGCGAGGAACGTGCGCAGGATTGGCATATAGACCGGTCGTGCAAGGTGAAGAATCGGGGCGTTGTCGCCCCGCAGTTTAGAGGAAGAGTCCGGGGCCCGGGCGACTTCCTTCGGGGAATCTGACGCCCACTTTGCCGATCTTGTTCCCGTCCATGACCGCGACGGTCCAGATGGTGTTGTTCCACTCCACCTGGTCGCCGACGATGGGCGCGCCGCCGACTTTCTGGGTGATGAAGCTGCTCAGTGGCATGTCCGGGTCGATGCCTTCCAGCTTCAGGCCGTACAGGGCGGAGACCGCGCCCAGTTGGGCGTCGCCTTCGAGGACGAAGTCGCCGAAGAAGCGCAGGTCGAGGCCGCGTTGCGGCGCCTGGCTGAACAGTTTGCCCAGGGCTGGCAGGTTGTGTTCGTGGCCGATCACACAGAGCAGGTCGCCGACTTCCAGCACCGTACTACCCGACGGATGGAGCAGTTGCTGGCCACGGAACAGCGCGGCGATCCGCGTGCCTTCGGGCATTTTCAGTTCGCGCAGGGCGGCGCCGATGCACCATTTTTCGGCGCCGAGGCGGTAGACGAACAGCTCCCACTCGCTGGTGACGTGCACTTCCAGGGCGGCGCGGGAGATCGGCGCCGGGTCTGGCGGGACGGTCACCTTGAGCAGCTTGGCCACCCACGGCAGGCTGGTGCCTTGCACCAGCAGCGAGACCAGCACGATAAAGAACGCCAGGTTGAAGTACAGCTGCGCATGGGGCAGCCCGGCCATCAGCGGGAACACCGCGAGAATGATCGGCACCGCGCCGCGCAAGCCCACCCAGGCGATAAAGCCTTTTTCGCGGCCATGGAACGCCTTGAACGGCAGCAGGCCGACGATCACCGACAGCGGCCGCGCAAACAGGATCATCCACAGCGCCAGGCCCAGGGCCGGCAGGGCAATCGGCAGCAAGTCATGGGGCGTGACCAGCAGGCCCAGCACCAGGAACATGCCGATCTGCGCCAGCCAGGCCATACCGTCGAGCATATGCAAAATGCCATGACGGCTGCGCACCGGGCGGTTGCCGATCACCAGGCCGCACAGGTACACGGCGAGGAAGCCGCTGCCGTGCAGGGCGTTGGTCACGGCGAAGACGAACAGGCCGCCGGCGATCACCAGGATCGGGTACAAACCGGTGGCCAGGTTGATGCGGTTGACCATTTGCAGCATCAGCCAGCCGCCGCCCAGGCCGACCACGCCGCCGATGCCGAACTCGCGCACCAGGTGCGTCAGCAGGCTCCAGTGCAGGCCGGTCTGGCCGCTGGCGAGCATGTCGATCAGGGTCACGGTGAGGAACACCGCCATCGGGTCGTTGCTGCCGGATTCGATTTCCAGGGTGGCGGTCACCCGCTCGTTGAGGCCCTTGCCGCCCAGCAGCGAGAACACCGCCGCGGCGTCCGTGGAGCCGACGATGGCGCCAATCAGCAAACCCTGGATGATATTCAGGTCAAACAGCCACGCCGCCGCCATGCCGGTGAGGCCGGTGGTAATCAACACCCCCACCGTGGCCAGCGACAACGCCGGCCAGAGTGCCACGCGGAAACTCGCCACCCGCGTGCGCAGGCCGCCGTCGAGCAGGATCACTGCAAGGGCAAGGTTGCCCACCAGGTAGGCGGTCGGGTAGTTGTCAAAGATGATGCCGCCGCCATCGACGCCGGCGACCATGCCCACGGCCAGGATGATCACCAGGATCGGGATACCGAGGCGGGACGAAAGGGAACTCACCAGAATGCTCGCACTCACCAGCAACGCGCCGATCAAGAACAGGCTGTTGATGGTCGTCGCATTCAAAGGCAGTACTCCATGGGCAAACAAGACGGGGCGCAAACTGACCATGCAGTCTGCGTGCCAGCGATTCTAACCTGTTGAATTGCTGCGCTGTCAAAAGCTTTGAAGGCATGCGTCGATCTAATGTGGCAGTGATCCCTGTGGGAGCTGGCTTGCCTGCGATAGCGGTCTGCCAGTTAAGGAGATGCAAGCTGGCCCACAGCTATCGCAGGCAAGCCAGCTCCCACAGGGGATCGGCGTCGGTTTCAGAGGCGGAAACGGCTCACCATCCCATTCAAATCCACCGCCAATCGCGACAACTCATTACTCGCCGCACTCGTCTGGCTGGCACCCGTCGCCGATTGCACCGACAGATCGCGGATGTTCACCAGGTTACGGTCCACTTCCCGCGCCACTTGCGCCTGTTCTTCCGCCGCGCTGGCGATCACCAGGTTGCGCTCGTTGATCTCGACAATCGCCGTGTTGATCGTATCCAGCGACAGTCCCGCGCCTTTGGCGATGTTCAGCGTCGATTCCGCACGTTCGGTGCTGTTGCGCATCGAGTCCACGGCGTGTTCGGTGCCGGCCTGGATGCTGCCGATCATCCGCTCGATCTCGCTGGTGGACTGTTGGGTGCGATGGGCCAGTGCGCGCACTTCGTCGGCGACCACGGCAAAACCACGCCCGGCCTCACCGGCGCGGGCGGCTTCGATGGCGGCGTTGAGGGCCAGCAGGTTGGTCTGGTCGGCCAGGCCGCGAATCACGTCCAGCACCTTGCCGATATCCCGCGACTCATTGGCCAGGTCGCCAATCAGCGTGGCGGTGGCTTGCACATCGCCGCTCATGCGTTCGATGGCGCTGACGGTCTCTTGCACCAGATCACGGCCGTCGCCGGCGGAAGTGGTGGCGTTGCGCGAGGCTTCGGACGTGCTCACCGCATTGCGTGCGACTTCTTCCACAGCGCTGGTCATCTCGTTGACGGCGGTGGCGGCTTGTTCGATCTCGTTGTTTTGCTGGGTCAGGCCACGGGCGCTTTCGTCGGTGACGGCGTTCAGCTCTTCGGCGGCCGAGGCCAGCTGGGTGGCGGAACCGGCGATGCGTTGCAGGGTGTCGCGCAGTTTGTCCTGCATCTTGGCCATGGCGGCCAGCAGGCGCCCGGCTTCGTCGTTGCCGTCGACCTTGATCGGGCGCGTGAGGTTGCCTTCGGCGACTTCTTCGGCGGCTTCCAGGGCTTGGGAAATTGGCAGGGTGATGCTGCGGGTCAACAGCCAGGCGAACAGCACGGTCAATGCGGTTGCGAGGATCAGCAGGCCGACGACCAGCTTGAAGGCCAGGTCGTATTGATCCTTGGCTTCCTGGTTGGTGACCAGGGCCATGTTGTTGTTGATATCCAGCAAGCGCGCGAGCACGGCGTTGACCTGCTCGGAGTTGCTCAGCAACTCGGTGTTGATCAGCGTGCGCAGGGCGTCGACCTGATTGGCCTGGGACAGGCTTTTCATACGTGTTTCGATCTGGCGGTACTGGCCGAGCAGGCTGACGTATTCGTCGTAGGCGGCGCGCTCTTCGCGGCTGTCGATGAGTTTTTCGTAGATGGCCTGGGCGGCGCGGATCTGCTGGTCGCGCAGTTCGAAGGTGTCCAGGGTCTTTTGCTGCACATCCGGCTCGCGGTTGGTCAGCAGGCGGTACGACAGCACGCGCAGGCGCAGGGTCAGTTGGGTGAACTCGTCGAGGGCGCGAATGCTCGGCACGCTGGACAGGGTGATGTCTTCGGCGGCGCCGCGGATCTTGCTCATCTGGTTCAGGGCGAACACACCGAGAAACAGCATGAGCGCGCCGATAAACGCGAAGCCCAAAAAGGCACGCGGCGCGATATTCATATTACGAAGGGACATGCTGGAATCCTGGGGAGAAGCGCAATCCGTGCGGCCATGAGAGGGGGGATGCTTCTCTATCGGTCGTACGACTAAAGTCTAAAGGGGCCTGTGCGTTTTTGTCGCATCCGATGAGCTTCAGGAACCAGATCGGCGAATTGCAGTCACTAAGGCTCGAAAGTGCGGCCCGGCCCTGAAAAATCGGGCTGCGCGCCGGGGATAACCCTGGCATCCGAGGTGAATTTTCTTTATCGTCACCGCCCTTTGAAAAAGCCCGAGAAATCAAAATGTTAGAAGCATCCCTCAGCCAACTGGAACAATTGGTCAGCGACCTGGTACAGCAGAACCAGGATCTGCTGGGCAGCAACGAATCCCTCAAGGCCGAACTGGCCCGCGCCAAGGATGAGAACGACAGCCTGCAATTGAACCTGATGGAACAGGAAGAAAAGAACGGCGCTACCGCTGCGCGCATTCAAGCACTGGTTGAGCGCGTGAGCGCAGGTCCTGTCGGCGCATGAATGAAGGGATAAAGGTCGTTTCGATTCTCGGAGAGGATTACTCGATCAAGGCGCCGGCCGGGGAAGACAAGACCCTGATGCACGCCGTGACCATGCTCAAAGCCTCCCTGGCCACCACCAAGAAGAAGTATCCGACGCTGATCGGCGACAAATTACTGGTGCTGGCGGCGCTGAACCTGTGCGCCGAGCAGATCGAAATGCAGCAGGCGCACCAGGAGGAACTCGACCGTTACCAAGAGCAAGTCAGCGCCACGGTCGATGTGATTGCCAAGGCGATCGGGCAGCCTTAGAACCATTCGTCCTGCATCGCGAGGCACGTATCATCGCGTGCCTCCAGAATCGCCAGTTCATGATGGCAGCCCGGTACTTCCCAGGTCAGGAAGTAGCGGGCGGCCTGGAGCTTGCCTTTATAGAAGGCCGCGTCGGCCGCATTGCCCTTGGCCAGCCCTTCTTCGGCGCGAATCGCTTGTTCCAGCCAGCGCCAGCCAATCACCGTATGCCCAAACACCTTCAAGTACAGCGCCGAGTTTGCCAGGCTGCTGTTGACCTTGCCCTGGGCGAGATCCGTGAGCAGACCGATGGTCACGCTTTGCAGGCGGTTCACCAGGTGTTCCAGTGGCTCCCTTAGTGCTGTGAGGCTTGGGTATTCCTGCGCACGGGCACCGGTTTCGGCAATCAGTCTGATTAACTGCTTCAAGCCCGCGCCGCCGCTCTGCGCCAGCTTGCGCCCCAGCAAGTCGAGGGACTGGATGCCGTGGGTGCCTTCATGGATCGGGTTCAGGCGGTTGTCGCGGTAGTACTGCTCCACCGGGTATTCGCGGGTGTAGCCGTGGCCGCCGAGGATCTGGATCGCCAGTTCGTTGGCCTTGAGGCAGAACTCCGACGGCCAGGATTTGACGATGGGCGTGAGCAGGTCCAGCAGTTCGTGGGCCTGTTTGCGCTCGGCTTCGGTGGCCAGGGTGGTGGTGTCGTCGAACAGGCGAGCGGCGTACAGGCCGAGGTCAAAGGCGCCTTCGACGTAGGCTTTTTGCGTGAGCAGCATGCGTTTTATATCGGCGTGCTGAATGATCGACACCGGTGCAGTCGTCGGATCTTTGCTATCCGGCAGGCGGCCCTGCGGACGCTCGCGAGCGTATTCCAAGGAGTACAGGTAACCGGCATAGCCCAGCATCACTGCGCCCATGCCCACGCCGATACGCGCTTCGTTCATCATCTGGAACATGCAGCTCAAGCCCTGGTGCGGCTTGCCCACCAGATAGCCGACACAGTTGCCGTTATCGCCGAAGTTCAGTGCCGTAGACGTGGTGCCGCGCCAGCCCATCTTGTGGAACAGCCCGGCCAGCACCACATCGTTGCGCTCGCCCAGGCTGCCGTCGTCGTTGACCAGGAACTTGGGCACGATAAACAGCGAAATGCCCTTCACCCCTGCCGGCGCGTCCGGCAGCTTGGCCAGCACCATGTGCACGATGTTTTCCGACAGCGGGTGGTCGCCGCCGGAGATGAAGATCTTATTGCCCTTGAGTCGATAGGTGCCGTCAGCCGCCGGTTCTGCGCGCGTACGAATATCCGACAGGGACGAACCGGCATGGGGTTCGGTCAGGGCCATGGTGCCGAAGAAGCGCCCGTCGATCATCGGTTGCAGGAAGCGTTGTTTCTGTTCGTCGGTGCCGAAGCTCTCAATGAGGTTGGCGGCGCCCATGGTCAGGAACGGGTAGGACGTGGAGGCGGCGTTGGCCGATTGGAAATGCGCGAAACAGGCCTGGGAGAGCAGGGTGGGCAACTGCATGCCACCGGCTTCGAAGCTGCGTGCGGCGTTGAGGAAGCCGGCTTCCAGGAAGGCATCGACGGCCGGTTTGACCTCGGGAATCAGGATCGCTGCGCCGTTTTCGTAGCGCGGTTCGTTTTCGTCGTTCTTGCGGTTATGGGGGGCGAAGTACTTTTCGGCGATGTTTCGAGCGGTGCTGATCGCCGCATCGAAGGTTTCCCGATTGTGCTCGGCAAACCGCTCGCGCTGGGTCAGGCCCTCGGCATCGAGGACTTCGTACAGCTCGAAAGCCAGATTGCGGGAACTGAGCAGCGTCTCGGACATGGCGGCTTACCTATGTGGGAATAGGGCCGAGTCTAAGTGCGCAAATGGAGGGTGGATAGCAAGATTGATTTGGGTGATGGAACTGCAAAACAAACGCGCGAGGCTTGTGCAATAAATGTGGGAGCTGGCTTGCCCGCGATGCAGACACCTCGGGGCGTCAGTTGCGCTGAGGTGATGCAATCGCAGGCAAGCCAGCTCCCACACAAGCCAGCCCTTACAGGGTTTCAGTTAGCCGATGGTCATCAGGCTGGCGTTACCGCCCGCCGCCGCGGTGTTGACGCTCAACGCCCGCTCGATCACCAAGCGCTCCAGCGCAATCGCCGTCTCGCCTTGGGACAAACCATGCACCCCGACAATCGCGCCACTGCGCTGTGCCACTTGCTGGCACACCGCACGCAGTTGGTCGGAATCACCGTGGTGCAGGACGGCGTCAAACACCACGTCGTCCTTGGTCCAGTCGGCCACCCGCTTGATCTTCGCCTGAATCTCTTTAGGTAGGCGTGGGAACACGGCCTTGGTCAAGTCAGTCTCTGGCCATACCGCCGAGCCGCCTACCGCCAGCACAGCGGCCAGTTGGGTCAGCAGGTCGCTTTCCACGTCCGCCAGACACAGTACGTGCTCGCGGGGCAGGATGGCGTAGCTGTTGCGCTCGCCGGTCGGGCCGGCCAGTTGGCGGGTGATACCGCTTTGCGATTGTGCGGCGAACTGGTCGCACAGGGCGCTCAGGTCGCTGAGCTTGTGGCTGTCGGCCCAGGTTTTCAGGGCGGTCAGCGGTTGGCTCATGGCGTCACGCAGGCGGACATCCGGCGCACTCAGCTTGTCACCGCGTACGAAGGATTGCGCGATGGCATCCGTAGGACGAGTCGAGAGCAGGCGGTACAGGTACAACGGACCACCGGCTTTCGGGCCGGTGCCCGACAGGCCTTCGCCGCCGAACGGTTGCACGCCGACCACGGCGCCGACGATGTTGCGGTTCACGTAGACGTTACCGGCATGGACGTTGTCGATCACCTTGGCGATGGTCTCGTCGATGCGGGTGTGCACGCCCAGGGTCAAGCCGTAGCCCGACGCGTTGATCTGGCCGATGAGCTGGTCGATCTCTTTGCGCTTGTAGCGCACCACGTGCAGCACCGGGCCGAAGATCTCCCGTTGCAGTTCGTCGAAGCTTTCCAGTTCGATCAGGGTCGGCATCACGAAGGTGCCGCGCTTGATCTCTTCGCCGTCGGCAATCGCCACCTGGTACACATTGCGGCCTTTGTCGCGCATGGCCTGGATGTGTTTCTCGATGCCGGCCTTGGCTTCGGCGTCGATCACCGGGCCGATGTCCACCGACAGGCGCTCCGGGTTACCCAGACGGCATTCCGCCATGGCGCCCTTGAGCATTTCGATGACGCGGTCTGCGGAATCCTCCTGCAAGCACAGGACACGCAGGGCCGAGCAACGTTGGCCGGCACTGTCGAAGGCCGAGGACACTACGTCGATGACCACTTGTTCGGTCAGCGCCGAGGAGTCGACGATCATGGCGTTCTGGCCACCGGTTTCGGCGATCAGCGGAATCGGCCGGCCCTGGGCATCCAGGCGCCCGGCGACATTGCGTTGCAGCAGGCGCGCCACTTCGGTGGAGCCGGTGAACATCACGCCTTTGACGCGATCATCACCCACCAGGCGGGCACCCACGGTTTCGCCCTGGCCCGGCAGCAATTGCAGCACGCCTTCCGGGATGCCGGCTTCCAGCAGGATGCGCACGGCTTGTGCGGCGACCAGCGGGGTTTGCTCGGCCGGCTTGGCCAGTACCGGGTTGCCGGCGGCCAATGCGGCAGCGACTTGGCCGCTGAAGATGGCCAGCGGGAAGTTCCACGGGCTGATGCAGACCACCGGGCCCAGTGGGCGGTGGGCGTCGTTGGTGAAATCGTTGCGTGCCTGCACGGCGTAGTAGCGCAGGAAATCCACGGCTTCGCGCACTTCGGCAATGGCGTTGGCGAAGGTCTTGCCGGCTTCACGGGCCAGCAGGCCCATCAGCGGTTGGATCTCGCCTTCCATCAGGTCGGCGGCGCGCTCCAGGATCGCCGCACGTTCGGCGGGCGGGGTGGCCTGCCAGATCGGGCCGGCGTTGATGGCGCATTGGATCGCGTTATCCACGTCTTCGACGGTGGCTTCTTGCACGTGGCCGACTACATCACGCAGGTCGGACGGGTTCAGCACCGGTGCGGCGGGTTGATTGCTGGCCGCGCAACCGAGCATCGGCGCGGCTTTCCAATTGTTGTGGGCCGTGGCCAGCAGGGCGCAGGACAACGACGCCAGGCGGTGTTCGTTGGCCAGGTCGATACCGGCCGAGTTGGCGCGCTCGCTGCCGTACAGGTCGCGTGGCAATGGAATGCGCGGGTGCGGCAGGCCGAAGCCGCCTTCCAGCGTGGCCATTTGCTCGATGCTGGCCACTGGATCGGCCACCAGCTCCTGAATGGAGATGGACTGGTCGGCGATACGGTTGACGAACGAGGTGTTGGCGCCGTTTTCCAGCAGGCGACGCACCAGGTAAGCCAGCAGTGTTTCGTGGGTGCCGACCGGAGCGTACACGCGGCACGGACGGTTCAGCTTGCCTTCGGAGACCTTGCCTACAACCTGCTCGTACAGCGGTTCACCCATGCCGTGCAGGCATTGGAATTCGTACTGGCCGGGGTAATAGTTCTGACCGGCGATATGGTAGATAGCCGACAGGGTGTGGGCGTTATGCGTGGCGAATTGCGGGTAGATGACTTCCGGCACCGACAGCAGTTTGCGTGCGCAGGCGATGTAGGAAACGTCGGTGTAAACCTTGCGGGTGTATACCGGGTAGCCTTCCAGGCCTTCGACCTGGGCGCGCTTGATCTCGCTGTCCCAGTACGCGCCTTTGACCAGGCGGATCATCAGGCGGTGGCGGCTGCGGCGCGCCAGGTCGATGACGTAGTCGATCACATACGGGCAACGCTTCTGGTAAGCCTGGATGACGAAGCCGATGCCGTTCCAGCCGGTCAGTTGCGGCTCGAAGCACAGGCGTTCCAGCAGGTCCAGGGACAGTTCCAGGCGGTCGGCTTCTTCGGCGTCGATGTTCAAGCCGATGTCGTATTGCTTGGCCAGCAGGGTCAACGACAGCAGGCGTGGGTACAGCTCGTCCATCACGCGCTCGTACTGCGCACGGCTGTAACGCGGGTGCAGGGCCGAGAGCTTGATGGAAATGCCCGGGCCTTCATAAATCCCACGGCCGTGAGAAGCTTTGCCGATGGAGTGAATGGCTTGTTCGTACGAGGCCAGGTACTTCTGCGCATCGTGTTCGGTGAGTGCGGCTTCACCGAGCATGTCGTAGGAATAACGGAAACCCTTGGCTTCGAACTTGCTCGCGTTGGCCAGGGCTTCGGCGATGGTTTCGCCGGTGACGAACTGCTCGCCCATCAGTCGCATGGCCATGTCGACGCCCTTGCGGATCATCGGCTCGCCGCTCTTGCCGATGATGCGACTCAGGGACGAGGTCAGGCCTGCTTCGTTATGGGTGGCGACCAGCTTGCCGGTCAGCAGCAGGCCCCAGGTCGCGGCATTGACGAACAGCGATGGGCTGTTGCCCAGGTGCGGCTGCCAGTTGCCGGTGCTGATCTTGTCGCGGATCAGCGCGTCGCGGGTGCCCTTGTCCGGGATACGCAGCAGCGCTTCGGCCAGGCACATCAGTGCCACGCCTTCCTGGGACGACAGGGAAAATTCTTGCAGCAGGCCCTGAACAATACCGGCACGGCCGCCGGCACTTTTCTGGTTACGCAGTTTTTCGGCAATCGAGGCGGCCAGCTTGTTGGTGGCTTCGGCCATTGGCGCTGGCAGGCGAGCCTGTTCGATCAGCATTGGCACCACTTCCGGCTCAGGGCGACGGTAAGCGGCGGTGATCGAAGCGCGCAGGACGGATTGCGGCAGGATGCTTTCGGCGAACTCCAGGAAGCACTGGTGGGCGTGGTCGGTCTGCACCTCGCCTGCGTCGTCGGCATCCTTGCTGCTCAAGCCATTGAGTTCGGTCAGGGTTGCACCACCCTCCAGTTTCTCCAGGTAATTGAAAATCGCCTGCTTGATCAGCCAGTGCGGCGTGCGATCAATGGAGGTCGCGGCAGCCTTCAGGCGTTCGCGGGTCGGGTCGTCGAGTTTGACCCCAAGGGTGGTCGTAGCCATTTTCTTATCCTCATGGGTGCCACTACCGAGTGGCATCAGCTGGCGGCAAGATTAGCTTTGCCCATGCAGAGGTGCAACCGGGTGCAACCCTTTTTATGCATGAAATTTTCGGGGGGAGGCATGAAAAAAACCGACTCTCAGCGGAATCTGCTTCACGCTGGTGCATTTGCTTCTGAGATCGGCTGTTCTTGCTCCGAAAAGGAGCAAGAACGGGGTGTTTTGCGTAATTCACACTTGGGTGCAACTTATTCTCACGAAACTGGTTGCACCTTATTTGCTTTGTTGAATAGCATTCGCGCCCAAGGTGCAACCACCTCCACGAGTCGGTTCATCGGCTGACGGCTTTCCTGGGGAAACGTCAGTCATAAATGCGCGGCACGCAGTTACGTCTACCTACTTGCAGTGGGTGGCCGTCTGACAGACCGCCGCTACATAAAAACAAAGCCAGGGCGTCACTCATATGAGCGTAAGTAATCCAACCCTGATCACGTTTGTGATCTACATCGCAGCAATGGTGCTGATTGGCTTCATGGCCTATCGCTCCACCAACAACCTTTCCGATTACATCCTCGGCGGTCGCAGCCTCGGTAGCGTGGTCACGGCCTTGTCGGCCGGTGCTTCGGACATGAGCGGCTGGTTGTTGATGGGCTTGCCCGGCGCGATCTACATGTCCGGCCTGTCGGAAAGCTGGATCGCCATCGGCCTGATCGTCGGTGCTTACCTCAACTGGCTGTTCGTGGCCGGTCGCCTGCGGGTACAGACCGAACACAACGGCGACGCCCTGACCCTGCCGGATTACTTCTCCAGCCGTTTCGAAGATAAAAGCGGCCTGCTGCGGATCATCTCCGCCGTGGTGATCCTGGTGTTCTTCACCATCTACTGCGCCTCCGGCATCGTCGCCGGTGCCCGCCTGTTCGAAAGCACCTTTGGCATGTCCTACGAGACGGCGCTGTGGGCCGGTGCTGCCGCGACTATTGCCTACACCTTCGTCGGTGGTTTCCTGGCAGTAAGCTGGACAGACACCGTACAAGCCACGCTGATGATCTTCGCGCTGATCCTTACGCCGATCATCGTGCTGCTGGCCACCGGTGGCGTTGATACCACCTTCCTCGCCATCGAAGCGAAGAACCCTGACAACTTCAACATGCTGAAAAACACCACCTTCATCGGCATCATTTCGCTGATGGGCTGGGGCCTGGGTTACTTCGGCCAGCCGCACATCCTCGCGCGTTTCATGGCGGCGGATTCGGTGAAGTCGATCGCCAACGCGCGTCGCATCTCCATGACCTGGATGATCCTGTGCCTGGCCGGTACCGTGGCGGTGGGTTTCTTCGGTATCGCCTACTTCTCGGCGCACCCGGAAGTCGCCGGCCCGGTCAACGAGAACCACGAGCGTGTGTTCATCGAACTGGCCAAGCTGCTGTTCAACCCATGGATTGCCGGCGTGCTGCTGTCGGCCATCCTGGCGGCCGTGATGAGCACCCTGAGCTGCCAACTGCTGGTGTGCTCCAGCGCCCTGACCGAAGACTTCTACAAGACCTTCCTGCGCAAAAACGCCTCCCAGCTTGAGCTGGTGTGGGTCGGCCGCCTGATGGTGCTGGTGGTTGCCCTGATCGCCATCGCCATGGCCGCCAACCCGAACAACCGCGTACTGGGCCTGGTGAGCTACGCCTGGGCCGGTTTCGGCGCCGCGTTCGGCCCTGTGGTGCTGATCTCGGTGATCTGGAAAGGCATGACCCGCAACGGCGCACTGGCTGGCATCCTGGTCGGCGCGATCACCGTGATCGTGTGGAAACACTTCGAACTGCTGGGCCTGTACGAAATCATCCCGGGCTTCATCTTTGCCAGCCTGGCGATCTACTTCGTGAGCAAGCTGGGCGCGCCGACTGCCGGTATGGTCGAGCGTTTTGATGCGGCGGAGAAGGACTACAACCTCAACAAATAAAACGTTGGGTGTTTGGTACCCGTGCAGTTAAAAAAAACGGCTCGCGATCCTTTGGATCGCGGGCCTTTTTTCTGGCCTGTTCAGTCCCTTTCCGGCTGATTGAGAAAAATCAGCACGCCAAGAATCGCCATGTAGAACTTGAACGCCGCACCCTGGCCATTCCATTGCTGGGATTGCCACATTAGAAACCATTCCGCGCCAATCACCATGAAACCGAAGAACCACACGCCGAAGCCGAAGGTGAGGCCCAGGATTGCGTGCTTCTTGGCTCGCTGGAAAACGTTGCTGTCGTCATGTCGCGCGCGCCACAGGGCCCACGTGCCAAGGGCCAGAAGTGCAGCGGTCAGGGCTTCGCCGCTGATGATCAGCCAATAGGCGCCGTGCCAAGCCCAGGGGCTGGTGATCGCACGGTACATGGCGGCGTTGTCGGGGAAGGTGGTGTCCATGCTCAGTACGTGCCTGACGAAGGCAAAGTTGGAGCCGTAGTCGGTGAGATTGTTGAAGCTTGCGAGGCCGGCGAAGGCTGCCAGTGCGAGGGTCATAAGCATTTTTGCGTAACGTGTGGTCATGGTCTTTCCATCGTTTTTCAGGAGGCAAGCCTGAGAGTGGACCGACGGCATGGAGCGGGCGTGAAGATTCGGGAACGCATGATGTAGGTATTTGCTGATTTGTCAGTGCCCCGCTGAACTCGGTCATTGGCTGATGCAGAATCGGCCGCCCACTCCTTCGCAGAGAAACACCGGATGTTCGCTCCTGCCAATCACAGTGCCTTCAACCTGACCCTGGACGGGGTCGCCAGTGACCTCAAGGTCTACCGCTTCAATGGTACCGAAGCACTCAGCCAACCCTATCGCTTTGATCTTGAACTGGTCAGCGAACAGCCCGACATCGACCTCCAGGGCCTGCTGCATCGCCCGGTGTACCTGGGCTTCGACGACCAAGGCCATGGCGTCCATGGCCTGGTCTACCGCGTGGCGCAAGGTGATTCCGGGCGGCGCCTGACGCGTTATCAGATCAGCCTCGTGCCGCAACTGGCCTACCTGGCGCACAGCAGCCAGCAACGTATTTTCCAGCACCAGACGGTGCCGCAGATCGTGGCGCAGGTGCTGGTGGGGCAGGGCATCCAGAGCGATCGCTTTGCATTTCACGTGAGCGGCACCTACCCGGAGCGCGAGTACTGCGTGCAGTTTGGCGAGAGCGATCTGGCGTTCGTCCAGCGCCTGTGTGCCGAGGCGGGCATCCACTATCACTTCCAGCATGCGGCCGAGCGGCACCTGCTGGTGTTTGGCGATGACCAGACGGTCTTTGCCCAGGCTGAGCAGCCCACCCCTTACACCCCTGGCTCCGGGATGGTCGCCGACACCCCGGCGATCAAGCGTTTTGCCGTGCAACTGGAGACCCGCACCACGGCGCTGGACCTGCGTGACTACGATTGGCGCAAGCCGCGCCTGGCGTTGGACAGCGCGGCGGTAGGCGAGCAACTACCGCGCCTGGAAGTGCAGGATTATCCCGGCCACTTCAGTGACCGCGCCCATGGCAAGTACCTTGCGCAACGTGGCCTGGAGCGCAGCCGCTGCGACTATCGGATCGCCCGTGGCAGCGGCGACGATCCGGCGCTGGCCAGCGGCCGCTTCATGCGGATCACCGGCCACCCCCGTGAGGCCTGGAATGACCTGTGGCTGGTGACCCAGGTTGTCCACGAGGGCAAGCAGCCTCAGGTGCTGGAGGAAGCGGTCACCGAGCCGGCAGGCGGGGATTTTCGCCAGGGTTATCGCAACAGCTTTGTCGCAGCGCCGTGGGATGTGATCTTTCGCCCGCCATTGCCTGAGCGCCCGAGCATTTCCGGCTATCAGAACGCGGTGGTCACCGGCCCTGCCGACAGTGAAATCCATTGCGACGAATACGGCCGGGTCAAAGTGCAATTGGCCTGGGACCGCAACGGCGAACACAACGACCATTCCAGCTGCTGGTTGCGGGTCGCCAGCGGCTGGGCCCATGACCGCTACGGTGTCGTGCTGATCCCGCGAGTGGGCATGGAAGTGCTGGTGGGTTTCGTCAATGGCGATATGGACATGCCCCTGGTGATGGGCTGCCTGCCCAACGCGGCGACGCCTGTGCCCCTCGACCTGCCGGCAGACAAGACCCGCAGCACCTTCCGCAGCCACAGCAGCCCCGGTGGCGGCGGCTACAACGAACTGCGCATCGACGACCGCAAGGGCGCCGAGGAAATCTACCTGCGCGCCCAGCGCGATTGGACCCAGCATGTGCTGCATGACCAGCAGGTGCAGGTGGATAACCGGCGTCAGGTGCGGGTGGGCGGCGAATCCCACCATGAGCTGCAAGGCGAAGAACAGCGCATCACCCACGGCAACCGCTTGACTGAAATCAAGCAGGACGATCACCTGCTGGTCGGCGGCTCCCGGCAGATGCGTGCCGGGCGCACCATTCAGATCGGTGCCGGGCAAAGCGTGGTCATCGATGCGGGCGCGTCCGTGACGATCCAAGCGGGTGGGCAGTCGATCACGTTGTCGGCGGGCGGGATTTTCAGCAGCGTGCCGATTCAGCTTGGCGGTGCGCCCGCTGCGGTCGCTGCGCCGCTGATACCTGGCATGAAAGAGACTTTACTGGCGGTCATACCCGCGCCGTTGAGCCCCGCGCAAGTGGCCAGCTTCAAGCGCAGCGCGCCGTTTTGCGAAGAGTGTGAGCGCTGCAAGAACGGCCTGTGTTCCAACCCAGAATGGAATTAACGACGATGCACCAAACCTTGCTTCCCGGTGAACACCTCTTCGCCATCCTGGGAGCGGCCAGCGACGCCAAGCCGCTGACGGCGTGGCGAACCCATGCAGGCGCAACGGCGCTGCACCCGGTTTGGGCCGGCACGGCCTATGCGTCATGGGAGGAGGTCATGCCCTACGTCGCCATTGTCGAGCGTGGCAGCGCGTTCCTGGATTGGGTGGCCTCCACTGCATCCACCGACTGGGGTTGGCTGGCCGTCTCGTCCATCCCGTTGGAAACGGTGATCGCGCACCTGCAAAGCCTGACCAAGGTGTACCTGCCTGACGGTCAGGTGGTGTTCCTGCGCTTCTGGGACGGCGCCCAGATGTTGCCGATCATTCAGCAATCAGGTGGGGAGATATTGCCCGTATTCCAGCGTTACCTGATTAATGGCCAGGCGTTGAGCGTGGCGACAGTCGCGGTGACGGCCGCCAAACCCAGCCCATGGTGGCAAGTGCCTGTACCACTGATGGCGCTGCTGGCAGAGCAATCACCGCATACGCTGATCGACAACCTGCTGCAATGGCTCGAAGAACAGCGCCCCGACCTCTGCGCCGCCTTCACGCCGGCGACCTTGCGCCACAAGGTCGCCCGCTTCGTGCGGATTTCGCCCATCAGCCATGCAGCGCTGGCCAACTGCATCGCCTCAGAGCTGGGTTGAACCCAGGGCCTGTTGCAAGTCTTCGATCAGGTCTTCAATCGCCTCGATGCCCACCGACAGGCGGATCATTTCCGGTTTCACCCCGGCCTTGGCCTGCTCCTGTTCGTTCATCTGCCGATGGGTGGTGGAGGCCGGGTGGCAGGCCAGGGACTTGGCATCGCCGATATTCACCAGGCGCTTGAAGATTTGCAGCGCGTCGTAGAAGCGCACGCCGGCTTCATAGCCGCCCTTCAAGCCAAACGAGAGGATCGCCGAGGGTTTGCCTTGCAGGTATTTCTGCGCCAGGGCGTGGTGCGGATGATCCGGCAGGCCGGCGTAGCTGACCCATTCCACGTCGCGATGGCCTTGCAGGAACTGCGCGACCTTCAAGGCGTTTTCAGTGTGGCGCTCCATGCGCAGCGCGAGGGTTTCCAGGCCTTGCAGCAGCAGGAACGCGTTCATCGGTGCCAGCGCCGCGCCGGTATTGCGCAGCGGCACGGTGCGGGCGCGGGCGATGAAGGCGGCGGGGCCGAATTTTTCCGTGTAGACCACGCCGTGATAGGCCGGCTCGGGGTTGTTGAGGCCGGGGAATTTTTCCGGGTAGTCGGTCCAGGGGAAGGTGCCGCTGTCGACAATCACGCCGCCCAGGGAGTTGCCATGGCCGCCGATGTACTTGGTCAGCGAATGCACGACGATGTCGGCGCCGAACCTGATCGGCTTGCACAGGATCGGCGTGGCCACGGTGTTGTCCACCATCAGCGGCACGCCACGGGCATGGGCGACGTCGGCCAGGGCTTGCAGGTCGATGATATTGCCTGCCGGGTTGCCGATGCTTTCGCAGTACACCAGCTTGGTGTTGTCGTCGATCAGTTCGGCGATGGCTTGCGCGGAGTCGTCACGGGCGAAGCGCACGTCCACGCCAAAGCTCGGCAGCAGGTGCGCGAACAGGGTGTAGGTGCCACCGTAGAGCTGTGGCGTGGTGACGATATTGTCGCCGGCACGCGTCAGCGTCTGGATCGCATAGTGGATCGCCGCGCTGCCGGCCGACACGGCCAGGGCCGCGATGCCGCCTTCCAGCGCCGCAATGCGCTGTTCCAGCACGTCGTTGGTGGGGTTCATGATGCGCGTATAGATATTGCCGGGCACGTCCAGGTTGAACAGGTCGGCGCCGTGCTGGGCGTTGTCGAATTCGAAGGCGACGTTCTGGTAGATCGGCACGGCGACGGCCTTGGTGGTGGGGTCCGACTTGAAGCCGTGGTGCAGTGCGATGGTGGCGTCTTTCATGATTGTTATTGACCTCCCTGGATAGTGGATTGCCACAATAAATCTGCACCCACCCAAGTATTTAGATTTTTTTCAGCCAGCCACCTGCTTTTGCGGCATAAGCACCGCCCGGCATGCCGCGCTGCACCAAAGCCTGCGTAACAGGTAAACTTCGCCCCCTGCGCAGGAGCAACCATGAATTATCGTCACGCCTTTCACGCCGGCAACCACGCCGATGTCTTCAAACACCTGACCTTGACCCGCCTCATCGCCCTGATGTCGCGCAAGGAGCAGCCGTTCACCTACCTCGATACCCACGCCGGGATCGGCCTGTACGACTTGCAGGGCGACCAGGCCAACCGTACCGGTGAATACCTGGAAGGCATTGCGCGCCTGTGGGGCCAAAGCGACCTGCCGCCGCTGACCGCTGATTACATGCGCGTGCTGCACGAGATGAACCCGGATGGCCAGTTGCGCTACTACCCGGGCTCGCCGGAGCTGGCGCGCCGCCTCACGCGGCCACAGGACCGTGTGCTGCTCAATGAAAAGCACCCGGAAGACGGCGTGTTGCTCAAGGACAATATGAAGGGTGATCGCCGCGTCAAAGTGCACCTGGGTGAAGGCTGGCATGTGCCGCGTGCCCTGCTGCCGGTGCCGGAAAAACGCGCGCTGATGCTGATCGACCCACCGTTCGAGAAACTCGACGAGATGCAACGCTGCGCCGCGTCCCTCAAGGAAGCCGTGAGCCGCATGCGCCAGACCGTCGCCGCCATCTGGTACCCGGTGAAGGACCAGCGCATGTTGCGCCGTTTCTACCAGGACCTGGCCGGCACGGGTGCGCCGAAGCTGTTGCGGGTGGAGTTGTTGGTGCATCCATTGGATACGCCGAACACCCTGACCGGCTCGGGCCTGGCGATTGCCAACCCGCCGTGGGGTTTGGAAGAGGAGTTGCGTGAGCTGTTGCCGTGGTTGTCCAAGCAGCTGGGGCAGACCCAGGGTGGGTGGCAGATGGATTGGTTGATTGCTGAGTAATTTGGCGCCTGCCAAATCGCTATCGCGGGCAAGCCCGCTCCCACAGTTTGAACGCTACCCCTGTGGGAGCGGGCTTGCCCGCGATGCTTTTGGCGTCAGATCGGGCAGGTCACGCCCGTGCCGCCAATCCCGCAATAGCCCTGCGGATTCTTCGCCAGGTACTGCTGGTGATACGCCTCGGCGAAGTACACCGTCGGCGCTTCGTCGATTTCCGTGGTGATCTCACCCAGCCCGGCCTTGGTCAGTTCTTGCTGATACGCCTGGGCGCTGGCTTTCGCCGCGTCCAATTGCTCCGGCGTGGTCGCATAGATCACCGAGCGGTACTGGCTGCCGATGTCGTTGCCCTGGCGCATGCCCTGGGTCGGGTTGTGCAGTTCCCAGAACATCTTCAGCAGGTCTTCGTATTTCACTTTGGCCTGGTCATACACCACCAGCACCACTTCGCTGTGGCCGGTCAGGCCCGAGCAGACTTCTTCGTAGGTCGGGTTCGGCGTGAAGCCGCCGGCGTAGCCGACCACGCTGCTGACCACTCCGTCGCGCTGCCAGAACTTGCGCTCGGCGCCCCAGAAGCACCCCAGGCCGAAGATCGCGAAACCGACGTCATCCAGGAAGGGCCCCAGCAATGGGTTGCCGTTGACGAAGTGGGTTTCCGGCAGCGCCATCGGGGTTTCGCGGCCAGGCAAAGCTTGTTCTGCAGTAGGAAGCACGTTTTTATTCACCAGAATTTCCGAGCGCAAGACCATGATCAGTCCTCTCGTCAGGTTGAGTTAGCGGTAAAGAGTCAGACAGCCAGTGTGCCCGAGTGTTACCACGCTGTCAGGCGACAGGTCCGCGTGGATAGCGCTTGAGCATAGCAAACAGCTCGGCGCCGGGGATTGGCCGGTCGAACAGGTAGCCCTGGCCGACGTCGCAACGGTGCCGGCGCAGGAACGCCAGCTGTTCAGCGGTCTCGATGCCTTCGGCCACGACCTTGAGCTTGAGGTTATGGGCCATGGCGATCACCGCCGAGGTGATTTCCATGTCGTCCTGGTTGTCCGGGATTTCATGGATAAAACTGCGATCGATCTTGATGATGTCGATCGGGAATTTTTTCAGGTAACTCAGGGACGAGTAACCGGTACCGAAATCGTCCATGGCCAGGGTCAGGCCAAAGCTTTTCAGCTGGTCCAGTTGCAGGCGCGTGTCTTCGGTGGCTTCCAGCAGCAAGCCTTCGGTCAACTCCAGCTCCAGCAGGTTGGCCGGCAGGTCTTCTTCCTTGAGGATGGTGGCAATCGAGGCCACCAGGTCCGGGTCGGAGAACTGCTTGGGCGACAGGTTGATCGCCACTTGCAAGTTGCCCATGCCGGCCGCGCTCAGTTGCTTGCTCATGCGGCAGGCCTGGCGCGCAATCCATTTGCCGATGGGGATGATCAGGCCGGTCTCTTCCGCCACGCTGATGAACTGGTCGGGGCGGATCATGCCTTTTTCCGGGTGGTTCCAGCGCAGCAGCGCTTCCATGCCCAGCAAGCGGCCGCTGCGCAGGCACAGCTTGGGCTGGTAGAACACGTCCAGTTCGTTCTGGGTCAGGGCGCGGCGCAGGTTGTTTTCGACGAACAGCTTGTAGCTGGCTTCGGCGTTGAGCGCTTCGGTGAACACTTGCACCTGGTGTTTGCCGTTGGCCTTGGCCTTGTGCAGGGCCAGGCCGGCGTTGCGCATCAGGGTTTGCGGGTCGCGGCCATGCAGGGGGGCGCAGGCCAGGCCCACGGAGCCGGTGACGCTGATCAACTGGTTGTCGACGAACATCGGCTTGTCGAGGGTTGCCAACAGCTGGCTGGCGACTTGCTGGCCGGTTTCCAGGTCGGTGTCGTCGAGCAGCACGGCGAATTCGTTGCTGGCAAACCGCGCCAGGCTGCCGCCGGCGCTGAGGCTGTTGCGCAGGCGCCGGGCCAGGCTGATCAGCAGTTTGTCGCCGGTCTGGTGGCCGAGGCTGTCGTTGATGCGTTTGAAGTTGTCGATGTCCACCAGCAGCAGGCTGATCGGGCTGTCGCTGTCGCGGGCAAACCGTTCGTCGAGATTGCGGATAAACGCCGGGCGGTTGCCCAGGTTGGTCAGGTTGTCGGTGTAGGCCAGGCGCTCGATGCGCTGCTGGGCCAGCTTGGTCTGGGTGATGTCTTCGTAGATGCCGATGTAGTGCGTCAGCTCACGGTTGTCGCCGTACACCTTGGAGATCGACAGCTGGCCCCAGTAGGGTTCGAGGTTTTTGCGCCGGCTCTTGAATTCGCCCTGCCAGCTGTTGCTCTTGGCCAGGCTGGAAGGGGCATCGAACAGCAGCTCGCTGAGGTTCTCCAGCGCCGGCAGTTGCGCCAGGCGGTGGCCGTGGACTTCTTCGGCGCTGTACTGGGTGATCGCGGTAAAGCTTGGGTTGACGTACTCCACCACGCCGTCGCAATTGACCAGCAGAAAGGCGTTGGCGCTTTGCTCCACCGCACGCTGGAACAGGTGCAGGGCGCTGGTGGCGGTGCGCCGGTTGTGGTTGTTGATGACTTGCGCGAACTGGTCCGCCAGCTCGCCGGCAAAGGCAATCTCGTCGGCCTGCCAGATACGCGGGCTGCGGCCTTGCTCCAGGCAGAGCACGCCGACCACCTGGCCATCCACGCGGATGCTGGCGTCGAGCAGGGCCTGGATGTCCTTGGCGCGCAGTTCCTCGGCCAGCTCGCGGGTGCGCGGGTCGCGCAGGGCGTTGGTGGCGTCGATCGCGCGGCTGCTGTGCAGGGCTTCCAGGTAATCCGGGAAGCCGCTGGCATCGATGGGCTCGGGCACATAGTGTTGCTGGTCGGCACGCAGGTAGGCGGCAATCGGCACCAGGCGCTGGTCTTCGAGGTGCCAGATGCGCGCGCTGTCGACCTGGTAGATTTCGCAGGCGCTGCGGGTGATCAGCTCGGCCGCTTCCTGCAGCGAATTGTTCGCGGTGTAGCGCTGGCGGGCCAGCAGCAGGATCAGCTCCTGTTGGGCGCGCACACGTTCCAGGTGTTGCAGTTGTTCTTGCTGCGCGCGCTGGTTGAGCTCAAGGGCGATCTGCAGGCGGCTGTTCTGGCTTTCCAGATCGGCTGTCGGGGCGGTCGTCGGGATTTCACTGAACAGGCCGTCGACCACCATCAGGTAGCCGCGCAGCAGGTGGCGATTGTGTTGTTTGTAGGCTTCGCCCATTTCCAGCAGGCTCAGCGGGCCGTCACTGGTGTGCAGGGTGTAGCGCACCAGGTAGTGGGGACTGTGGCTGAGTTGTTGCTGGATCGCATCATGCAGCTGATAACGCGCCTGGGGCTCCATCAGGCTGGCGTAGGGGGTGCCGAGCAAGGCACACAGCTCGACCGCCGGCAGGCCGAATTGGCGTTCGCAATTGGGGTCGAGGTAGAGCAGGGCCCAGCTTGCCTCATTCAGCCGCTCGAAACGCAGCATACCGAGGCGCGAAGGCACCGGTAATTGCGTCACTACCTCGGCCGCCATACGGGCGACATCGGGTTGGCTTTTCATGGGGGAAACTCGCTTGGGAAAATGCGCACGGCGCCGGGCTCACGCCCTCTTTTCTGTCGCCTGCGGCAAGGTTGCATCATGCAGCACGCACTGACAAGAGAGGATGAAGGCTAAGTGCTATAAGGGGGTTATCGGCCGCGCGGGGGATTTCTGAAATGGCGGTGATGGAAGGTGTACAAACCTGTTTTGCCTGTCCAGTTATCTAGGCAAAAAAACCGTATACAGGGGGACGCGGAGCGTCCGGGGCGGCGTTACCACGCGGAGCGTGGGAACGATCAAACAGGCAAAAAAAGCCCCGCCAAGTGGCGGGGTTGAGGTACGAGCGTGTGGCGCTCGGAAATCGGTGCAACCGGACCTCCCCGATGAAAGGGAGGCCCGTCGCGGCTTACAGCAGAATGGTGCGGATGTCGTTCAGCAACTGGCTCAGGCGCTGGGTGAAGCGTGCAGCAGCAGCGCCGTTGATCACACGGTGATCGTAGGACAGCGACAGCGGCAGCATCAGCTTCGGCTGGAACGCTTTACCGTCCCACACAGGCTGGATAGTGGCCTTGGACACACCCAGGATCGCCACTTCCGGCGCGTTGACGATTGGCGTGAAGCCAGTACCGCCAATGTGCCCGAGGCTGGAGATGGTGAAGCACGCGCCCTGCATGTCGTCCGGGGTGAGCTTCTTGTCGCGGGCCTTGGCCGCCAGTGCAGCGGCTTCGGCAGCCAGTTGCAGCAGGCTCTTCTGGTCGACGTTCTTGATGACCGGTACCAGCAGGCCATCTGGCGTGTCTACCGCGAAGCCGATGTTCACGTACTTCTTGCGGATGATCGCCTTGCCGCTTGGTGCCAGCGAAGCGTTGAAGTCCGGCAGTTCCTTGAGCAGGTGCGCGCAGGCCTTGAGCAGCAGCGGCAGCACGGTCAGTTTCACGCCGGCCTTCTCGGCCACGGCTTTCTGCGCGATGCGGAAAGCTTCCAGGTCGGTGATATCGGCCTGGTCGAACTGGGTCACGTGCGGGATGTTCAGGTAGCTGGCGTGCAGGCCGGCCGCGCCGATTTGCATCAGGCGGGTCATCGGCACTTCTTCGGTCTCGCCGAAGCGGCTGAAGTCCACGGTGCGGATCGGCGGAATGCCCGAACCACCCGTCGCGCCGCCGGCAGCCGGAGCTTCCTTGGCTTTGTGCATCATCGCCTTGACGTAAACCTGCACGTCTTCCTTCAGCACACGGCCGTGGGGGCCGGTGGCCGTGACGGCGTTCAGCTCAACGCCGAACTCGCGAGCCAGCTGACGCACGGCAGGGCCGGCGTGAACCTTGGCACCGCTTGGCGCAGGTGCAGCAGCAACCGGCGCCGGAGCGGCCTCGGCTTTTGCAGCAGGTGCAGGTGCGGCGGCAGCAGGTGCAGCCTCAGCCTTGGCAGCCGGAGCGGCGGCCGGAGCTGGAGCAGCCGCAGGCGCAGCGCCTTGTACTTTCAGCTTGAGGATGAAATCGCCAGTGCCGACTTCGTCTTCCAGCTTGACCGCGATGCTTTCCACCACGCCGGCAGCCGGCGAAGGGATTTCCATGGAGGCCTTGTCGGACTCCAGGGTGATCAGCGACTGGTCGGCTTCGACGGTATCGCCGACCTTGACCAGCAGCTCGATGATCTTGGCCTTGCCCGACGAACCGATGTCCGGCACGTGGATGTCCTGGACCGAAGCGGCGGCCGGAGCAGCAGCCGGGGCCGCAGGGGCCTCGGCTGGCTTCTCGGCAGGCGCCGGTGCAGCAGCGGCAGCCGGAGCGGCCGCAGGTGCAGGGGCCGCATCAGCGGCACCTTCGATTTCCAGTTCCAGCAGTTCGTCGCCTTCTTTCAGGCGATCGCCCAGCTTCACTTTCAGGCTCTTGACCACACCGGCCTTGGGAGCAGGGATTTCCATGCTCGCCTTGTCCGATTCCAGGGTCAGGATGCTCTGGTCGGCTTCGACGGTGTCGCCGACCTTCACAAACAGCTCGATTACTTCACCTTCACCGCTGCCGATGTCAGGTACGCGAATGAGTTCGCTCACAAAAAGTCTCCTCAGCAGTCCAGTGGGTTGCGTTTTTCCGGGTTGATCCCGAACTTGACGATAGCGTCTGCTACCACCTTGGGTTCGATCTCACCACGGTCAGCCAAGGCTTCCAGGGCTGCCAACACCACGAAGTGACGGTCGACTTCGAAGAAGTGACGCAGCTTCTTGCGGCTGTCACTGCGGCCGAAACCGTCGGTGCCCAGGACTTTGAATTCCTTGGACGGGACCCACTGGCGAATTTGTTCGGCGAACAGCTTCATGTAGTCGGTAGAGGCAATGACTGGACCCTTACGGCCGGCCAGGCACTCTTCGACGTAGCTCTTCGCTGGTTTTTGACCAGGCTTGAGGCGGTTGCTGCGCTCTACGGCCAGGCCGTCGCGACGCAGTTCGTTGAAGCTGGTGACGCTCCACACGTCGGCGCCGACGTTGAACTCTTCACGCAGGATCTTCGCCGCTTCACGCACTTCGCGCAGGATGGTGCCGGAGCCCATCAGCTGTACGTGGTGCGCTGCTTCCTTGGTGTCTTCTTCGAGCAGGTACATGCCCTTGATGATGCCTTCTTCCACGCCAGCCGGCATTGCAGGCTGCTGGTAGGACTCGTTCATCACGGTGATGTAGTAGAAAACGTCCTGCTGCTCTTCGGTCATCTTCTTCATGCCGTCCTGGATGATCACCGCCAGCTCATAGCCGTAGGTTGGATCAAAGGTGCGGCAGTTCGGGATGGTGGCAGCCAGGATGTGGCTGTGACCGTCTTCGTGTTGCAGGCCTTCGCCGTTCAGCGTGGTCCGGCCAGCGGTACCGCCGATCAGGAAGCCACGGGTACGGCTGTCGCCTGCTGCCCAAGCCAGGTCGCCAATACGCTGGAAGCCGAACATCGAGTAGAAGATGTAGAACGGCAGCATCGGCTGGTTGTGGCTGGAGTACGAAGTACCGGCAGCGATGAAGGAGCTCATGGCGCCCGCTTCGTTGATGCCTTCTTCGAGGATCTGGCCCTTCTTGTCTTCCTTGTAGAACATCACCTGGTCTTTATCGACTGGCTCGTAGAGCTGGCCGACGGAGGAGTAGATGCCCAACTGACGGAACATGCCTTCCATACCGAAGGTACGGGCTTCGTCCGGGATGATCGGGACGATGCGCGGGCCGATGTCCTTGTCCTTGACCAGCTGCGCCAAGATACGCACGAAGGCCATGGTGGTGGAGATTTCACGGTCGCCCGAACCGTCCAGGATCGCCTTGAGGGTGCTCAAGTCTGGAGTCGGAACGCTGAAACTGTTGGCACGGCGCTGTGGCACGAAACCGCCCAGTGCAGTGCGACGCTCGGCCAGGTAACGGGCCTCGGCGCTGTTTGGCTCTGGCTTGAAGAACGGCAGGTTCTCCAACTCTTCGTCCTTGACCGGGATGTCGAAGCGGTCGCGGAACAACTTCAGGCTGTCGACATCGACTTTCTTGGTGTTGTGCGCAGTGTTCTTCGCTTCGCCAGCACCGGTGCCATAACCCTTGATGGTCTTGGCCAGGATGACGGTCGGTTGTTCTTTGTGGTTCACCGCTTCGTGGTAAGCCGCGTAGACCTTGTACGGGTCGTGGCCGCCACGGTTGAGTTTCCAGATCTCGTCGTCGGACAGGTCTGCAACCATCGCCTTGAGTTCTGGCGTGTTGAAGAAGTGTTCACGCACGAACGCGCCGTCTTTGGCTTTGTAGTTCTGGTACTCGCCGTCGATGACTTCGTCCATGCGACGTTGCAGGATGCCGTCGACGTCCTTGGCCAGCAGTGGGTCCCAGAAACGGCCCCAGATGACTTTGGTCACGTTCCACTGAGCACCACGGAACACGCCTTCGAGTTCCTGGATGATCTTGCCGTTGCCGCGAACCGGGCCGTCGAGGCGCTGCAGGTTGCAGTTGATGACAAAGATCAGGTTGTCCAGCTTCTCGCGGCCAGCCAGGGAGATGGCGCCCAGGGATTCCGGCTCGTCGCACTCGCCGTCGCCCAGGAAGCACCAGACTTTCTGCTTGCCTTCAGGGATGAAGCCACGGGCTTCCAGGTACTTCATGAAACGTGCCTGGTAGATCGCCTGGATCGGACCCAGACCCATGGAAACGGTCGGGAACTGCCAGAAATCAGGCATCAGCCAAGGGTGCGGGTACGACGACAGGCCGCCACCGTCCACTTCCTGGCGGAAGTTGTTCATTTGGTCTTCGGTGATGCGACCTTCCATGAACGCACGGGCGTAGACGCCTGGCGAGGTGTGGCCCTGGAAGTAGATCAGGTCGCCGCCGTGTTCGTCGGTCGGGGCCTGGAAGAAGTAGTTGAAGCCGATGTCATACAGGGTTGCGCTGGAAGCGAAGCTGGAGATGTGACCGCCCAGGTCCGAATCTTTCAGATTCGTGCGCATTACCATCGCCATGGCGTTCCAACGTACCAGCGAGCGAATGCGGCGTTCCATGAACAGGTCGCCAGGCATGCGTGCTTCGTGGGTAACGGGGATGGTGTTGCGGTATGGCGTGGTGATGGCGTAAGGCAACTGCGAACCGCTGCGGGTTGCGAGTTCGCCCATACGGGTCATCAGGTAGTGAGCACGGTCTTCGCCTTCTTTGTCGAGAACCGATTCCAGGGCGTCCAGCCATTCCTGGGTTTCGACGGGATCGAGGTCTTGCATGGCTTGCTCCAGGGCGGAAAGGCTACCAGAATCGGTTGCCTGAAGTTTGCGACTGGCCTTGTGGGCAGACGACATAAATTCTTGGATGGCCGAAGGTTGCTTCGGCGTCCTGTAGTTTTACTACAAATCGTCGGCCATTTCAGCCTTTCGAATGTATATACGAGTAGTAAAACTACACAAGACTGAGCGTATGGCTCGGTCTGGCTGGTGAGCATAATCGTTAATGTTGATCTTTTGCAGACAAGAAAAGGTAGAAGTTTAATGTTGCCTGCCAATAAGTACGAATTTTCAGCTATTTATAACCTTTGTTCGACAGTCCATCGCCGCGCCGGGTTCTTGCCGTCATCACAACAAGCCAAATACGCGCCGATCAAGGATAGACCATGAGCCTTCCAACGCTGGCCAAACTACCGGCCATCCTCCTTCCTTACGCCAGCCGGGCCGAGCAGTCATTTCGTGACGCTGTAGCCACGCTGGGCGACGATCATGGCCTTTCTGCGTGGTCGCCGCAACGGTGGGCCGACTTCGCCCGCGTGTGTGCGGCCAGCGATTTTGTCATTCAACAGAGTGTTCGTGACCCTTTGATGTTGCTGGAGCTGGCGGCCTGGGGCGAGCTGGACCGGGGTTTCGCCCCCGGCGAGCTGTGCGGGCAGATTGCTGGCGCTGTGCAACAGGTCGAAACAGAAGATGAGTTGGGGCGCGTGCTGCGCCGCCAGCGCACCCGTCAGCAAGTGCGCATCATCTGGCGCGACCTGACCCGCCAGGCCGACCTGGTGCAAACCTGCCGCGACCTGTCCGACATGGCCGACGCCAGCATCGACCAGGCTTACCAGTGGTTGTACCAGCGCCACTGTGCCCAGTTCGGCACGCCCACCGGCCGGCGCAGCGGCGAGCCGCAGCAAATGGTCATCCTCGGCATGGGCAAGCTCGGCGCGGTGGAGCTGAACCTGTCGTCGGATATCGACCTGATCTTCGCCTACCCCGAAGGTGGCGAAACCCTGGGCGTGAAGCGGGCGCTGGATAACCAGGAGTTCTTTATCCGTCTGGGTCAAAAACTGATCAAGGCCCTCGACCCGATGACCGTCGATGGTTTTGTGTTCCGCGTCGACATGCGCCTGCGGCCTTACGGTTCATCCGGCTCGCTGGTGCTCAGCTTCAATGCGTTGGAGCAGTACTACCAGGACCAGGGCCGCGACTGGGAACGTTACGCCATGATCAAGGCGCGCGTGGTCGCGGGTGACCAGGTCGCCGGTGCGCAACTGCTCGACATGCTGCGCCCGTTTGTCTACCGCCGTTACCTGGACTTTTCCGCCATCGAAGCGCTGCGCACCATGAAGCAGCTGATCCAGCAGGAAGTGCGGCGCAAGGGCATGGCCGACAATATCAAGCTGGGCTCGGGCGGCATCCGCGAGGTGGAATTCATCGCCCAGGCGTTCCAGTTGATCCACGGCGGCCGTGATCTGAGCCTGCAACAACGTCCGCTGCTCAAGGTGCTCGGCACCTTGGAAGGCCAAGGCTATCTGCCGCCAGCGGTGATCGCCGAGTTGCGCGATGGCTACGAATTCCTGCGTTACACCGAGCATGCGATCCAGGCGATTGCTGACCGCCAGACGCAAATGCTCCCGGACACCCCAGAAGATCAGGCGCGCATTGCCTTTATGCTGGGCTTTGATGACTGGGCCGCGTTCCACGAGCGCTTGATGTACTGGCGCGGCCGGGTGGATTGGCATTTCCGCCAGGTCATCGCCGACCCGGATGAAGAAGAGGGCGAAGAAAGCGAATTGGTCGTGGGCGGCGAGTGGTTGCCGCTGTGGGAAGAATCCCAAGATGAAGAGGCTGCCTGTCGGCAGTTGGCCGAAGGCGGTTTCAGTGATGCGGCCAAGGCCCTCAAAGCCTTGGCGGGGCTGCGCAACAGCCCGCAATTGCGCGCCATGCAACGCCTCGGTCGCGAGCGTCTGGATGCGTTTATCCCACGCCTGCTGGCCCAGGCGGTCGAACACGCCAACCCCGATCTTGTGCTGGAGCGGGTATTGCCGCTGGTGGAGGCCGTCGCGCGGCGTTCCGCGTATCTGGTGCTGCTCACCGAAAATCCCGACGCCCTGCGTCGCCTGTTGACCCTGTGCGCCGCCAGCCCGTGGATCGCCGAGCAAATCACCCGCTTCCCGCTGCTGCTCGACGAATTGCTCAACGAAGGCCGCCTGTTCAAGCCCCCGCTGGCGCCGGAACTCGCTGCCGAGCTGCGCGAGCGCCTCACGCGCATTCCCGAGGACGATCTTGAGCAGCAGATGGAAGCACTGCGCCACTTCAAGCTGGCCCACCGCCTGCGCGTCGCCGCCTCGGAAATCGCCGGCAGCCTGCCGCTGATGAAAGTCAGCGATTACCTGACCTGGCTCGCCGAAGCCATCCTCGAACAAGTGCTGGCCCTGGCCTGGCGCCAGACCGTGGCGCGCCATGGTTCGCCGCAGCGCGTGGACGGCACCTTGTGCGATCCTGGGTTCATCATTGTCGGTTATGGCAAAGTCGGCGGCATCGAACTGGGGCATGGTTCGGACCTGGACCTGGTGTTTATCCACGACGGCGACCCGCAGGCCGAGACCGACGGAGCCAAGCCGATTGATGGAGCGCAGTTCTTCACGCGCCTGGGCCAGCGCATCATTCACCTGCTGACCACCCAGACCAACTCCGGGCAGTTATATGAAGTGGACATGCGCCTGCGACCTTCCGGCGCATCCGGGCTGTTGGTCAGTTCGCTGGGGGCGTTCGAGCGCTATCAGGAAAACGAAGCCTGGACCTGGGAACACCAGGCCCTGATCCGCGCGCGGGTGCTGGTGGGCAGCCAGGATGTGGGCCATGCGTTCGAGCAGGTACGGGCCAAAGTGCTGGGCCGCGAGCGCGACCTGGCCACGCTGCGCCAGGAGGTCAGCGAGATGCGCGCGAAGATGCGTGACAACCTCGGCACCAAGGGCACAGCGGCCGGCACCAGCGCGAATGCCTTCGAAGCCACGGCGCTGTTCGACCTCAAGCAGGACGCCGGAGGTATCGTCGATATTGAATTTATGGTGCAATACGCGGCTTTGGCGTGGTCTGCGCAACATCCATCGTTGCTGCGCTACACCGACAATATCCGCATTCTGGAAGGCCTGGAGCAGGTCGGGCTGATGCCCGCTGCCGATGCCCATCTGCTGCGCGAGGTGTATAAGGCCTACCGTTCCGCCGCGCACCGCCAGGCCTTGCAGAACGAGGCCGGCACGGTCGCCGGGGATCATTTCGCCGACGAACGGCGCCAGGTGATGCGAATCTGGAAAGAACTGGGGTTAAGCTGATTACTTGAGTGACGCCAATCTAGTGTGGAAATCGGCTTTATGGGGAGCCGGGCTTGTGTGGGAGCTGGCTTGCCTGCGATTGCATCACCTCGGTATGACTGATACTCCGAGGCGCCTGCATCGCGGGCAAGCCCGGCTCCCACACAAGCCAGCTCCCACATAATAAGGCGCGACCTACAGTAATTATCGAGGCGGGGAGGCATAAGCCTCCCCGCATCGTTTGTGGAAACTACATGAATATTCTGATCGTTGGGCCCAGTTGGGTCGGTGACATGGTGATGGCGCAGACACTGTTCCAGTGCCTGAAACAACGTCATCCCGACTGCCAGATCGACGTGCTCGCCCCTGAGTGGAGCCGCCCGATCCTCGAACGCATGCCCGAAGTGCGCTCGGCCTTGAGCTTTCCGCTCGGCCACGGCGCCCTGGAGCTGGCGACCCGTCGGCGCATCGGCAAATCCCTGGCCGGCCGGTACGACCAGGCGATCCTGCTGCCCAACTCGCTGAAATCGGCGCTGGTGCCGTATTTCGCCGGCATTCCCAAGCGCACCGGCTGGCGCGGCGAATTCCGCTACGTGCTGCTCAATGACGTGCGCACGCTGGACAAGGCGCGCTACCCGTTGATGATCGAACGTTTCATGGCCCTGGCTTACGAGCCGGGGGCCGAGTTGCCCAAGCCGTACCCGCGCCCGAGCCTGCAGATCGACCCGGTGAGCCGCGATGCCGCCCTGGCCAAGTTCGGCCTGAGCCTGGATCGCCCGGTCCTGGCCCTGTGCCCTGGCGCCGAGTTTGGCGAGTCCAAGCGCTGGCCGTCGGAGCACTACGCCAAGGTCGCCGAGGCAAAAATCCGCGAAGGCTGGCAGGTGTGGCTGTTTGGTTCGAAGAAGGATCACCCGGTGGGCGAAGACATTCGCCAGCGCCTGATCCCCGGCCTGCGCGAAGAAGCGGTGAACCTCAGCGGCGACACCTCGCTGGCCGAGGCCATCGACCTGCTGTCCTGCGCCGATGCGGTGGTGTCCAACGACTCCGGCCTGATGCACGTCGCGGCGGCGCTGAACCGCCCGCTGGTGGCGGTGTACGGCTCCACGTCGCCGGGCTTCACCCCGCCGCTGGCCGACAAGGTCGAAGTGGTGCGCCTGGGTCTGGATTGCAGCCCGTGTTTTGAACGCACCTGCCGTTTCGGCCACTACAACTGCATGCGCCAGTTGCTGCCGCAGCCGGTCAACGAAGCCTTGCAGCGCTTGCAAGGCGCTGCGGTCGAGGTCCGATAGTTTGCGCGTCCTGGTAATCAAGACCTCATCCCTGGGCGACGTGATCCACGCCTTGCCGGCACTCACCGACGCTGCGCGGGCGATCCCGGGCATTCAGTTCGACTGGGTGGTGGAAGAAGGCTTCGCCGAGATTCCCACCTGGCACCCGGCGGTCGACAAGGTGATCCCGGTGGCGATTCGCCGCTGGCGCAAAAACATCTGGCAGACCATCAAGAGTGGCGAATGGCGGCGCTTCAAGCAGCGTGTCCAGGCGACCAAGTACGACCTGGTGATCGACGCCCAAGGCCTGCTGAAAAGCGCCTGGCTGACCCGCTACGTGCGTGCGCCCGTCGCCGGTTTCGACAAGAACTCGGCCCGCGAGCCGATGGCCGCACGCTTCTACTCCCGACGCCTGGCCGTGGCCCGTGGCCAACACGCGGTGGAGCGCCTGCGCCAACTGTTTGCCGTGGCCCTCGGTTATGACCTGCCCAAGGGCTTGGGTGACTACGGCCTGAGCGTCGAAAAACTGCTCGGCCTGCCGCCGAAAAAACCCTTCGTCCTGCTGCTGCACGGCACCACCTGGGACACCAAGCACTGGCCCGAAGCCTACTGGCGCGAGCTGGCCGAACGCATGGGGCGCTTGGGGGTGGACGTGAAACTGCCATGGGGCAACGCCGCCGAAAAAGCCCGCGCCGACCGCCTGGCCCACGGCCTGGCGAACGCCGAAGTGCTGCCCAAGCTGAACCTGGCCGGCGTCGCCCGCGTGCTGGCTGGCGCCCGCGCCTGTGTGGCGGTGGACACCGGCCTCGGTCACCTGGCCGCCGCGCTGGACGTGCCGACCATTTCCCTGTTCGGCCCCACCAACCCGGGACTGACCGGCGCTTATGGCAAGGGTCAGATTCACCTGGGCAGCGACTTCCCCTGCGCGCCCTGCCTGCAAAAGCACTGTACCTATCAACCGACGGCCGACGACCTGCGTCGGTTCGACCTCAAGCGCGAGTCGCCTCTGTGCTTCACGCGCCTGAACCCTGAGCGTGTGGCCAGCCGACTGAGCACGTTGTTATTGGCTGAGGAGCTGCACTGATGCAACTGGCTTTCGTTTTGTACAAATACTTCCCCTTCGGTGGCTTGCAGCGCGACTTCATGCGCATCGCCCTGGAGTGCCAGCAGCGCGGCCATCAGATCCGCGTGTACACGCTGATCTGGGAAGGCGACATCCCGCCCGGCTTCGAAGTGCTGGTGGCGCCGGTCAAGGCGTTCTTCAACCATCGGCGCAACGAAAAGCTCAGCGCCTGGATGGCCGCCGACCTGGCCAAGCGCCCGGTGGATCGCCTGATCGGCTTCAACAAAATGCCCGGCCTGGACGTGTACTACGCCGCCGACGGCTGCTTTGAAGACAAGGCACAAAACCTGCGCCATTCGCTGTACCGCTACTTTGGCCGCTACAAGCACTTCGCCGAGTACGAGCGCGCGGTGTTTGCCAGGGACGCCAAGACTGAAGTCCTGATGATTTCCGAAGTGCAGCAGCCGCTGTTCATCAAGCATTACGACACGCCGCTGGAACGCTTCCACCTGCTGCCGCCGGGCATCGCCCAGGACCGTCGCGCGCCGCCGAATGCGGCTGAGATCCGCGAGGGTTTCCGCAAGGAGTTCAACCTCGGTGACGACGACCTGCTACTGGTGCAGATCGGCTCCGGCTTCAAGACCAAGGGCGTCGACCGCAGCCTCAAGGCCGTGGCCGCGCTGCCGGCGGAGCTGAAAAAACGCACGCGCCTGTTTGTAATCGGCCAGGACGACCCCAAGGTATTCCAACTGCAAAGCGCCACGCTGGGCTTGGGGGACAACGTGCAGTTCCTCAAGGGCCGCAGCGACATCCCGCGCTTCCTGCTGGGCGCCGACCTGTTGATCCACCCGGCGTACAACGAAAACACCGGCACCGTGTTGCTCGAAGCCCTGGTGGCCGGGTTGCCGGTGCTGGTCTCGGCGGTGTGTGGTTATGCCCACTACATCGCTGAGGCCGACTGCGGCAAAGTGCTGGATGAGCCGTTCGAACAAACGCAGCTCAACAGGTACCTGGCGCAAATGCTCAGCGACACTGCACAGCGCGCGGCCTGGGGCCGCAATGGGTTGGCCTTCGCCGAGACGGCCGACCTCTACAGCATGCCGCAGCACGCTGCGGATGTGATTCTGGCGGAGCCGAAACGATGAAGTTGATTCTTGCCGAACCGTTCAAGACGTTATGGGCCGGGCGTGATGCCTTCGCTGAAGTCGAGAAACTGCAAGGCGAAGTATTCCGTGAGCTGGCGGCGCGGCGCACATTGCGCACCGTCGTCGAAGGCCGTCCGTATTTCGTGAAGATCCACCGTGGCATCGGCTGGGGCGAGATCTTCAAGAACCTGATCACCGCCAAGCTGCCGGTACTCGGCGCGGGCCTGGAGTGGGCGGCGATCCATCGCCTGCAAGCCCTCGGCGTGCCGACCATGACCGGTGTGGCGTTTGGCGAAAAGGGCAGCAATCCGGCGGACCAGCACTCGTTCATCATCACCGAAGAGCTGGCGCCCACCGTCAGCCTCGAAGACCTGACCATCAACTGGGTCGCCGAACCGCCGGCGCCGGCATTGCGCCATGCACTCACCGCCGAGCTGGCGCGCATGGTCGGCGATATGCACCGTGGCGGCGTGAACCATCGCGACTGCTACCTGTGCCACTTCCTGCTGGACACTGCGCAGCCCATCGATGCGAAAAACATCAAGCTGTCGGTAATCGACCTGCACCGCGCCCAATTGCGTCACCATCTGCCGCTGCGCTGGCGCGACAAGGACCTGTCCGCGCTGTACTACTCGGCGCTGGACATCGGCCTGACCCGGCGCGACAAGCTGCGGTTCCTCAAGGGCTACTTCCGCCAGCCGCTGCGCCAGATCCTCGCCGAGCAATCGGCGTCCCTGAGCCTGATGCAGCGCAAGGCCGACAAGCTCTACGCACGCAAGCAACGATACGGGGATGCGATCTGATGGCGGGTTGGAACCTGGAACCGGCCTACGCCAACCTCGCGGAAGATTTTGGCAGCCTTGAGGCGGTGTTCGCGCTGCAAGGCGAGCAGTTGACCCACGACCCGCTGTCGGAAGTGATCCGCGTCGAGCGCGGCGGGGTCAATTACTACGTCAAGCGCTACACCGGCGCCGGCAAGGGCTTGCGCCGTTACCTGGGCAAGCCACGGGTCAAGTCCGAATGGCAGAACCTCAAGCGCTTCGCCAAGTGGGGCATTCCCACCGCCGACGTGGTTGCCTGGGGGCTGGAGCGCAAAGGCCTGGCGTATGACCGTGGCGCGATGATCACCCGTGAGTTGCCACGCACCGAAGACCTGTCGGTGCTCGCCGACCGCGACGACGCGCGCCTGCACGATCCCAAATGGGTCGATGCGGTCAGCCGCCAGCTCGCCGAATACACGCGCACCATGCATGACCACAACTTCACCCATAACGACTTGAAGTGGCGCAACCTGCTGATCGACGACCAGCAGACCCTGTACCTGATCGACTGCCCCAACGGCGCTTTCTGGCGCGGGTTCTGGCTCAAGTACCGCATCACCAAGGATCTGGCCTGCCTGGACAAGGTGGCCAAGTATCACCTGTCGGCCACCCAGCGCCTGCGTTTCTACATGCAATACCGTCAGCGCCGGCACCTGAGCGCGTCGGACAAACAGCGGATTCGCCACGTGGTGAAGTTTTTTGAGGGGCGCGAATGACTGACTTCCTGGCGGTCGAGGACCGTGCGCTGCTGGAGCGCCACGGCCTGGCCACGTTTGACGCGCTGTGGGCCAAGCAGCTGGACGCGGTGGACGAGCCGAACACCAGCCGTGGCGGCTGGAGCAGCGTGTTTCGCCTGGAGCTCGACGGCCACGGCTACTACCTCAAGCGCCAGAGCAACTACCTGACGCGCAGCCTGCACCGGCCGTTTGGCGAGCCGAGTTTCTCCCGCGAATTCCGCAATATCAGCCGCTACCGCAAGCTCGGTATCCCGGCGCTGCAGGCGGCGTTCTACGGCGAGCGCAAGGTGGCCGGTGAGCACCGCGCGATGCTGCTGACCCGCGCCCTCGACGGCTGGAATGACCTGGATTCACTGCTCGACGAGTGGCCACAACTGAGCGATGCCCAGCACGGCGCGATCCTGCTGGCGTGCGGGCAACTGGCGCGTCATCTGCACAGCGTCGGCCAGGTGCACGGCTGTTTTTATCCCAAGCATATTTTCCTGCAGGCTACCGGCGACGGTTATGCCGCGCAGTTGATCGACCTGGAGAAAACCCGCCCGCTGCTGTTCGGCTGGCGTGATCGGGTCAAGGATTTGGAACCGTTGTTGCGCCGCGCACCACAATGGTCTGATGCGCAGGTGCGCCAACTGTTGGCGGCGTACCTGGATCAACCCGAGGACAGCGCGCTGGTCGCCACGTGGTACCAGCGCCTGAGCGCCCGTCGTAGCCACAAGGAAAACCGTTGATGCGTTTGTCCGAGCTGAAAACTGCCGGCCGTACTCCCACGTTGCCACTGACGATCGAGTTGGCCGATGCGGCGGGTCCTGGCCAATTGCAACTGCTCAGCCTGTTGCGCGTGTTGCCGGGTGAGCGTTATGTCGGCGCAGCGGTATGGCGCGGGCGCCCGGTGCTGGCCAAGTTGTTGGTGGGCAGCAAGGCGGCGCGGCATTTTCAGCGTGAACTGAGCGGCGTGCGCCTGCTGGCCGAACAGGGCCTGACCACGCCGCAACTGCTGGCCGATGGCTTGCAGGATGGTGAGGGCGGCTGGCTGCTGTTCGACTTTATTGACGGTGCGCAAAGCCTGGCGGATGCCTGGCACGCCGTCGAAGGTTTGCCGCCGCTGGCCGACGAACAAACCGCCGTGCTCGCCGAAGCGCTGGGCGCGATCGCGCAGATGCACGCCAAGGGCTTGTGGCAGGAAGACCTGCACCTGGACAACCTGCTGCGCCGGGACGGCAAGCTGTATTTGATCGACGGCGCGGGGATTCGCGTCGAGGAGGCGGGCAAGCCGCTGTCACGCAGCCGCGTGCTGGAGAACCTCGGGGTGTTTTTCGCCCAGTTGCCGAAAAACCTCGCACCGTTCACCGAGGAGTTGCTGGTGTACTACCTGCTGAGCAACGGCGAACACGCCTTGCCGCTGGAGGCCCTGGAAAAACAGGTGCGCAAGGTCAGTGCGTGGCGATTGAAGGACTTCTTGAGCAAGGTTGGCCGCGAGTGCACGCTGTTCAGCGTGTTGCGCGGGCCGTTTGCCTTGCGTGCGATCCGCCGCGACGAAGAAGCGGCGATGCTGCCGGTACTGGCGCAGGCCGATGCCTTGCTCGACCAGGGTCATCTGTTCAAGACGGGCGGCGCGGCCACGGTGGCCAAGGTCGACGTGGCAGGCCGCCCGCTGGTGATCAAGCGCTACAACATCAAGGGCTTCGCCCACTGGCTCAAGCGCTTCTGGCGCCCGAGCCGGGCCTGGCATTCCTGGCGCGAAGGCAATCGCCTGGCATTCCTCGGCATCGCCACCCCCAAGCCGCTGGCGGTGCTGGAAAAGCGTTTTTTCTGGCTGCGCAGCCGGGCCTACCTGATCACCGAGCACCTGGCAGGGCCGGACATCATCGAGCGTTTTGCGCCTTACGTTGAACAGGGCGATGCGCCGGAAAACGAACTGCTGGCCCTCGACCACCTGTTCGCCGAGCTGATCCGCGAGCGCATCAGCCATGGCGACTTCAAGGGGCACAACCTGTTCTGGGACACGGACCGCTGGTCGCTGATCGACCTGGATGCCATGCGCCAACACAGCAGCGACGCCAGCTTCGCTCAGGCGTACGCCAAGGATCGTGCGCGGTTTATGCGTAATTGGGCGCAGGACTCGGCGTTGTACAAGCTCATCGATCAGCGCTTGCCAGCGCAAGTCTGACCGCGGTCGAAATGTAGGAACAGATCAATGTGGGAGCGGGCTTGCCCGCGAAGGCGGCAGATCGGTGTGCACATCAGCGCCTGATACACCGCTATCGCAGGCAAGCCAGCTCCCACACAAGCCAAACCTGCGTCCTGCCGCCAGTTCCTGATGTATGCAGATCCAAATGTGGGAGCGGGCTTGCCCGCGAAGGCGGCAGATCGGTGTGCACATCAGCGCCTGATACACCGCTATCGCAGGCAAGCCAGCTCCCACACAAGCCAAACCTGCGTCCTGCCGCCAGTTCCTGATGTATGCAGATCCAAATGTGGGAGCGGGCTTGCCCGCGATAGCGGCGTGTCAGCTTGCACATCAGCGCCTGATATACCGCTATCGCAGGCAAGCCAGCTCCCACATAAGCCAAACCTGCGTCCTGCCGCCAGTTCCTGATGTATGCAGATCCAAATGTGGGAGCGGGCTTGCCCGCGAAGGCGGCAGATCGGTGTGCACATCAGCGCCTGATACACCGCTATCGCAGGCAAGCCAGCTCCCACATTTGATTTGTGGTGATTTTAGAATGTGTATTCGGCACCGGCACCGGCGTACCACGAGCGGCCGGGGGCGGCTTCGTAGTAGCGGTTGTTGCTGTCGCCGACGATCACCGAGCCGACGTACTGGCGGTCCAGCAGGTTGTCCAGGCGCAGGGTCTGGTGGAAGGTCCAGTGCTCGACCTTCTGTTCGAAGCGCGCGCGCCAGTTGAAGACGCTGTAGGCCGGCGCGGCGCGCTGGCTGTTGGTGTCTTCGACGTAGACCTTGCTGCGGTACATGCCTTCGATCGCGGTGCTGACCCAGTCGCGGGGCTTCCAGTTGAGTTCGGCGAACAGGGTGGTTTGCGGCACGCCGGGGAGGTAGTTGCCCTTCTCGATAGCCTTTCCGCTGTTGCTGAAGTCACTGTCGTAGGTGGCTTGCAGGCGGGTGTAGGCGAGGTTGGTGCTCCACTGTTCGCTGAGTTGGCTTTCGATGCCCAGTTCGAAGCCGCGGCGCAGGGTGCGGCCAACGTTTTGGTAGCTGGTGCGACCCTGGAGCGATTGGCTGACCACCAGCTCATCTTCTGTGGTGATCTGGAATACCGCCGCGTTGATCCGTGTGTTGTTCAGCTGCGCCTTCAGGCCCATTTCATATTGAGTGCTTTCAGACGGTTTAAGGCCGAAGTTGAAGCCTTCGACATTCCCCGGCGCGTAGGCCAATTCAGCCTGGGTAGGCGTTTCAAAGCCTTTGCCTGCGCTGACGTAGCCGTGCAACTGCGGCGTGAAAGCGTACATCACGCTCATCGACGGGGTGTTTTTCTGATAGGTCTTGTTGCCGCTGGCGTCACCGTTACTCAGGTACTGATCGTCAACGTCCAGCTCCATGGTGCTATGGCGCACGCCGGCTTGCAGGGTCCAGTTGCCCAAGGCCCAGTTGGCTTGAATATAGGGATCAAGGCTACGCGCGGTGTCGATTTCATCACGACGTAGCTGGCCTTTTACACCGAGGGTCGTGCCGCTGTAGTTCTGATAGCCATGCCGGCTGTCTTCGCTTTGATCGAAGTCCAGGCCGGTGATGATCATCAGCTCGCCCGGTGCACTCTCGATGGGCTGCATCCAGCGCACGCTGCCGCCGTAGAACTTGCGGTCGAATTGCACGACGCCACCGCCGCGCTCGTTGGCTGGTGTGCCTTTGGGGATCGACAGGTACTGAATCACACTCCGCCGCCCCGTATACGCATTCACCTGCAAGGTCGCATCGCCGATGTACCGCTCGTAATTCATCCCCAATTGCTGATGATCAATGCTTTTACGCGTGTTGTACGTCAGCGCCCCGGCCGCCACCGAACGCGGATCTGCCTTGTACGCCTCCCACGTCTGCCCCAACGGATCCTGCGTCCCGTTCTGCTCCAGGCTGCTGTAGATCAGCGCCAGCTTGCTGTCGTCATCCGGCTGGAAGTTGAGCTTGGCAAACGTCTGGTCGCGCCGTGCGCTGCTGTGGTCGCGGTAGCCGTCGGTGTCCATGCGCGAGGCGTCGAGCACGAAACCCGCGCCGTTGGCGGCGCCTTCGGCGGTCAGGTGGTTCTTGCTCATGCCGTCGCTGCCCACCAGGGTCTCGGCGCCGATGCGCGGCGGGCCTTCGCCGTCGCGGGAGAACATCTGGATCACGCCGCCGGCATTGCTGCCGTACAGGGTGGCCGCCGGGCCGCGCAGCACTTCGATGCGCTCGGCGGTGTCGAGGTTGAACGTGGCCGCCTGGCCCTGGCCGTCCGGGGTGCTGGCGGGGATGCCGTCGGCGATCAGCTTGAGGCCGCGCACGCCAAACGCCGAGCGGGCGCCGAAGCCACGGGACGAGATTTGCAGGTCCTGGGCATAGTTCTGGCGGTTCTGCACCACCAGGCCGGGGACGCGGGACAGCACTTCGGAAGCATTGATACCGAGCTGGCCATCGCTGATCTGCTCGCGGCTGATGGCGTCCACCGAGTACGGCAGGTCAAACGTCGGGCTGGCACTACGCGAGCCGGTGACGACGCTGGGATCGAGCACCAGCGGCGAATCGTCGCCCATTGCCGCGCTGCAAAAACCGAGCATGCCGGCCATAAAGGTGAAGTGAACGGGACCCACAATTTTCATCAGATAACCAGGTAAGGTGCGGCAAACGCGGGATTCTAGCGATTCTGTCACTGTTTAACGAATCCTCCGGCTGCGACTTTAGAACCGTCCGACCTGACTTTAGACCCATTCCCCCTGTTTGCAGCGATCAACGTGCCGTTAACAGCTCCCCACTGCTTTTAAGCTATAATCCCGCCCTTTAGCTGTTTCCTGCCCAGGCGGGAAGCACACTTTTTCGCGGCGTAACCCGCTTGCATGCAGACTAAAAGAGGCTAGACCCCTGTGGCATTGACGATTCTTGGCCTGTCCGGCGCCCTTAGCCATGATCCTTCCGCAGCCTTGTATATCGATGGCAAGCTGATTGCGGCCGCCGAAGAAGAGCGCTTCGTACGCGACAAACATGCAAAGAACCGCATGCCCTACGAATCGGCGAAGTTCTGCCTGGAACAAGCCGGCATCAAGCCTTCCGATGTTGACGTAGTGGCGATCCCATTCGCCCCGATCAGCCTGTTCGGCGAGGCGCGCTGGCACTACGCCAAGCGTTACTGGTACGCCCCGGACCGCGCCCTTGACGCGATCCTGATGGGCAACCGTCGCTACAAGCGCTATCGCAACAAGATCGTCTGGTGCCTGGAGCAGTTGGGCTTCGATCCGAAGAAAATCAAGATCGAACCGGTTGAACACCACCTGGCCCACGCTTCCAGCGCCTACCACTGCTCCGGCTTCCAGGAGAAAACCGCGATCCTCGGCATCGACGGTAAAGGTGAGTACGCCACCACGTTCTTCGGCTACGGCGAGAACGGCAAGATCCACAAGATCAAGGAATTCTACGATCCAGACTCCCTCGGCGGCCTGTACGGCGCAATCACCGAGTTCCTCGGTTTCGAGATGCTCGACGGTGAGTTCAAGGTCATGGGCATGGCGCCGTACGGCGACGCCAGCAAATACGATTTCTCGCGCCTGGCCTCTTTTGAGAACGGCGAGTTGGTGATCAACACCGACTACGCCAACGTCATCGGCCTGCGTCGCTACAAAGAGAAGGGCAAAGGCTTCTACTTCTCGCCAAAACTGATCGAGTGGCTGGGTCCCAAGCGCGAAGGCGACATCGCCGACGAGCCGTACATCCACTACGCCGCCAGCATGCAAGCGCTGTTCGAGAAGCTGGCCTTGCAGATGATCGACCACTACCTGGGCGACATCCTCAAGGACACCGGCAAGCTGGCCTTCGCCGGCGGTTGCGCGCTGAACGTGAAGCTGAACCAGAAGATCATTGCCCGCGACGACGTGAAAGAGCTGTTCGTGCAGCCGGCGTCCGGCGATGCCGGTACTGCGGTGGGTGCAGCGGCCTACGTGTCCCACGCCCGTGGTGTACCGGTGGAGAAGATGGAACACGTCTACCTCGGCCCGTCCTACAGCAACGAAGAAGTGATTGCCGCGTGCGCCAAGCACGAGAGCAAGCCGGTATGGCGCAAGATCGAGAACATGCCTCAGCGCATCGCCAAGATCATGGTCGACGGCAACCCGGTGGCCTGGTTCCAGGGCCGCATGGAGTTTGGCCCGCGTGCCTTGGGCGGTCGTTCGATCATCGGTTGCCCTAGTGCCACCGGCGTGGCTGACCGTATCAACCACCAGATCAAGTTCCGCGAGCGCTGGAGGCCTTTCTGCCCGTCGATGCTCGACACCGTGGCCCCGCAGATGATCAAGGTCGATCACCCGGCGCCGTTCATGACCTTCACCTTTGAAGTGTCGGAAGAGTGGAAGACCCGCGTGCCGGAAGTGGTCCATGAAGATGGCACCTCCCGCGCCCAGGTGCTCAAGCGCGAATACAACCCGCGCTACTACGACATGATGAAAGAGCTGGAAGTGCTGACCGGCAACGGCGTGTCCCTGAACACCTCGCTCAACCGTCGTGGCGAAGCGATGATCTGCTCGCCGAAAGACGCGCTGGACATGTTCTTTGGCTCCGACCTGCAATACCTGATCATGGAAGACATCCTGGTGGTCAAGGACGGCGTGGACCCTTATGACACGCTCGGCTGATCGCCACGTCCTGCAGTTCTGCCACGGCTATGACGGGCCGTTCCTCGATTGTGCCCGTCAGTACGCCAGCCTGTTCACAGGCAAGGGCTACAAGGTGACCACGGTGTTTCTCACCGGGGTCGCCGACCCTGAGGTCGCGGCCGGTTGCGCCTCCGATGAAGTGTTGTTCATGGAGTTCAGCTCCAAGGCCATTCGTGGCCTCAAGCTGGGCGCCATCGCCGAGATGCGCAAGATTGCCGCCTCGCGCAATTTCAGCTTCTGCATCGCGCACCGCGCCAAGCCGATCTACGTCGCCTTGCTCGCCACGCGCTTGCAGGTGATTGGCGTGCACCACGCCTTTGGTGATTACCAGCGCCGTGGCCGCCGCCTGTTTGCGTCGATTTTCCGCAAGCGCTTGAGCTTGCTGGGTGTGTCCGACGCCGTGCGTGACGACATCCGCCGCTGCCTGCCGAACTGGCCGGCGGCGCGTATCCAGACCTTGTACAACCGCATCGATGTCGAGGCCATGCAGGCCCTGCAAGTCTCGAAGGATGACGCGCGGGACGCCCTCGGGCTGTCGCCGGATGAATGGGTGGTCGGCAACGTCGGCCGCCTGCACCCGGACAAAGACCAGGCCACGCTGCTCAAGGGCTTCGCCCTGGCCTTGCCACAGTTGCCCGGCGACAGCCGCCTGGCGATTCTCGGTACTGGCCGCCTGGAGCAGGACCTCAAGGAACTGGCCCGCGAGCTGGGGATCGCTGACAAGGTGTTGTTCCTCGGCCAGGTGCCGGATGCGCGCCGCTATTTTCGTGCGTTTGACGTGTTTGCCCTGAGCTCCGACCACGAACCCTTCGGCATGGTGCTGCTGGAAGCCATGGCCGCCGGCGTGCCGTTGCTGGCCACCGCCTGCGGGGGGGCCAAGGAAGTGGTCGAAGGCGTGGGCATCCTGTTTCCCTTCGGCGATGCCGAGCACCTGGCCCAAGGCCTGGGGCACCTGGCCGCGATGGATCAACAGCAGCAACGCCAGTGCGCCGAGATGATGCTGGAGCGCCTGCACGCACGGTTCTCGGACCAGGCGGTGCGCGACGCTTTCTGGCAACTGCCACACGTTATTGAACTGACCGCGAGGGCTTGATGCTCAATCGATTCCAAGGCTGGCGCGAGCGTGGCTGGTCCGTCGTCGATGCACCTGCCTACAGCGAGGCCTGGCAGCGTTTTGGCGGCAGCGTCGCGACGCACCCGCACGTGATCGAACGCCTGGCCGGGCTGGCGCAGATTCCGGTGCGTTACCTGGCGTGGGAACAGGCCGGTGAACTCAAGGCGTGCATTGCCACCTGGGGGCGTGACCTGGCCTTGTCCAAGGACGTGCTCAAGCGCAGCGGCAAGAAGGGCCTGTTCGACCTGGGCAATGCCGAGATCATCCTGCCGGCCGCTGCCGATGCGCAGGCGCCGCTGCGCCAGCGTGCGCGTTACCTGTCGACGCTCAATGAAGGCCGTTTCAGCGGCCTCAAGCCCCAGGCCGAGCAGTTGGCCATGGCGCGTACCCCGGAAGAGCTGTCGAAGAAGTTTCGCTACAACCAGCGCCGCGAACTGCGTTTGCTGGAAGAGGCGGGCGGCGTGGGGCGGCCGGTCAGCGAGTTTTCCAGCGCCGAGCTGGCGTCCATCTACTGCGACCTGTTCCTGCGCCGCTGGGGCTTCACCGCCACGGGCGCCGAGCGTCTGGCCGAGGTGATCGAGTTGCTGCGCGAGTGGCTGATCGGCTCGGTGATCTTTCTCAACGATGCGCCCATCGCCATCCAGTTGGTGTACCGGGTCGAGTCGCCGGAGTGGATCAGCGTGGAGTACGTCAACGGCGGGGTCGATCCTGAAACCCGCGCCTTCAGCCCTGGCAGCGTGCTGAGTTTTCTCAATACCCAAAGCGCCTGGGAACAGGCCCGTGAAGTCGGCAAGCCGCTGCGGTTTTCCTTCGGTCGTGCCGACCGCGAGTACAAGGACCGTTGGTGCAACCCTGTGCAGGTATTGTGCGTATGACTCGCAAGCAGCAGTTGCTCAAGCGCCATCGGCGTAACAAGCGCACGGCGCTGATGGTCGGCGTGTTGCTGCTGGTGCTGGTGGGCATCCTGGTGGCCTGGTGGTTGCCGTTGCTGCTGGCGGTGCTGGCCTGGGTCGCCCACGAAGCCTGGTTTGCCGATCATCTGTTTTATGCGCCCAACGAAGATTATCAATACCGTTTCTCGGCGGATGCCGAGCTGGCGGGTGTGCTCCTGGAGAACGGGCGCTTGGTGCTGGATCAGCCCGTGGAGGCAGACACCACGCTGGTGCTGGCGATCAAGGTCAAAAGCACCTGGCTGGGACGCTTTCTTGACCCGAGCATTGAGCTGGGTGACGACCGGCAAACCTTCGAACGTGGCGTCAACGGTGTGCGCTACCTGAACCTCAGCGGCTTGCCGTTGAGCGAGTTGCACCTGCGCGGTCGCCATTGCCGCCTGCTCGGCACGCCGCGCCTGTGGGCCTGGACCCACCCGGACTTTCGCCAGCAGCGCATGATGGTCATTGCGCCCCACGCCGACGATGCCGAGCTGGCCGCTTTTGGGCTCTACAGTCAGGCCGAGAAACCCTGGATCGTTACCCTCACGGCGGGCGAAATCGAAGCCGAACACTATCAGCAGATGGGCCTGGACGCGGTGGAAGCCGCGCGTATCAAAGGCCGCCTGCGGGCCTGGGACAGCATTGCCGTGCCGCTGTGGGCCGGTGTGCCCCAGGCGCATTGCGTACAGCTGGGCTATTTCTGCCTGCAATTGCAGGCGATGCAGGCCGCGCCGGACTTGCCGTTTGCCTCCCGTGAAGCCGAGCTGACGGACGTGCGCCCGTTTCGCCAATTCAACCCCTTCCCGCTGCCAGCGGACAGCGACGGCCTGCCAACCTGGAACAACCTGTTGGCCGACCTGCGCCAGGTGCTGCTGATGGCGCGCCCGGAAGTCATCGTGCTGCCGTACTCGGCGCTGGACCCGCACCCTGACCACATCTGTGCGCAGAGTGCCGTCATGGAAGCCCTGCAAGGCTTGGAGTGGCAGCCGACCACCATCCTCGGCTACGCCAACCACCTGCATGACAACGACCGCTGGCCCATGGGCGATGCCGGCAACGGCATCGCCTTGCCGCCATTGTTCGATGCAACCCAGGCGCTGCACCCGTGCAGCCTGCCACTGACATTGGCCCGGCAGCGTGACAAGGCCATGGCGCTGGGCATGATGCATGACCTGCAACCGGCAGCGCCCTTCAAGCGACGCGTGCGGCGCCTGTTGCAACGTTTATTGGCCGGGCGCGCGCGCTCGCCTTATGGGGAGAACGAGTTCTTCCGCAAGGCCGTGCGGCGGCATGAGTTGTTCTGGCGTTTGTGACCTGTGAAAGGAAGAGCATGAAAGTTTTATTTCTGGTGCAGAAAGAACAGCGCGCCATCCTTGATCGTCTCTACGAAGGTATTGCCGAGCACTGCGACTGCGACACCCGCTGGTTGAGCAGCGCCGAGCAGCGCAACCTGCGCGGTTACTTCCGCCGTGAAGTGGATGTGACCCAGTACGACCGCATCGTGTTCTTCCTGCGCTTCAAGCAGGAGATCCGCCAGGCCGGGTTTATCCGCACGATCCCCAACCTGGTGATCCTCGAACACGATGCCTACCAGAACTACATTCCGTGCAAATACACCGGCAAGTTCAGCGCGCATTACCGCCGCTTGCCGTGGGCGCGGGTGATCAGCTCGGGCTTTGTGGTGTCCCAGCGTTTGCGTGAGGAAGGTTTTGACGCGGTGTTCGTGCCCAAGGGCTACGACCAGGCGCTGTTGCAGCCGCAGGAGCGTGAGCGCGACATCGAGCTGGCCTTTGTCGGCAGCACCAACAGCGTGGCCTACAGTGGGCGCAAGGCGTTGCTCGATGAGCTGGCACGGGTCGAGCCCTTGGTGGTGACGCGCACCAAGTCCGGTGAGGAATACTGCGCGACCCTCAATCGGATTCGCTTTTTTGTCAGTGCCGATGTGGGCATGGGCGAGTACATGATCAAGAACTTCGAGGCCATGGCCTGTGGCTGCGTGCTGCTGGCGTTTGACCAGGGCGAGGCGGAAAACCAGGCCCTGGGTTTCGAAGACAAGGTCAACGTGGTGTTCTATAAAGACATCCCGCAGTTGCAGGAAAAGCTCGCCGAGTTGCGCGCCAACCCGCAGTTGGCGGCGCAGATTGCGCGTAACGGCCAGGACCTGGCTGTCAGCCAGTTCAGCTTTGCGCGGATCGGCCAGCGCATTGTCGAAGCGCTGGAGCCGCCGTTGCGGCCGCGCGCACCCTTGAGTCTGCTGGAAAAGTTGCGCCTGAAACTGGGCGTGTAACATCCGTCGGGTCGTTGAATGCGGCCATTTATTGTTGGTGCCCACGTGCGATTTTCCGAACAGAGCGACATCACCCTTGTTGTGACCAGCTGCGGTCGCTTTGACCTGTTGAAGCGCACGCTTGAGAGCTTCGACGCCTTCAATACGGCGGATATCCGCGAGGTCTTCATCACTGAGGATTCCGGTGATGATGCGGTGCGCCAGGCCGTTCCCGCCCATTGGCAGGATCATTGCACTTTCTTCGTCAATCGCCCGAAGCTGGGGCAGTTGGCATCCATCGACCTGGCCTACACTTCGGTGAAGACGCCCTATATTTTCCACTGTGAAGATGACTGGGAGTTCTACCGCCCGGGGTTTGTCGAGGACTCCAAGACGGTGCTGGAGCTACGCCCGGATATTCTCCAGGTGTGGCTGCGCAACTTTGTCTATGACTTGCAGGTGCACAGCCCCTACATCCGTCTGGGGCCGCGTGAGCTGATCGGTGCGGTGCCGTGTTACCCGCTGATTTCCGACAAGCCGGAATGGCAGGCGTTTTCCCTGAACCCCGGTTTGCGACGTATCAAGGAATACCGCTTGTGCGCGCCGTATGCAGGGTTCGAAGGGGAGAAGGGCTTGTCGCGACGGTATGCCGAACTGAACCTGATGGCCGTGACCCTTGAGGGCGACGCGGTGCTGCACACGGGCTTCGGGCTGCATGTCTCGACATCGGCCGAGCGCTTGAACAAGGCCCGACGCAAGCGACGCGAGCGGATCAAGTTGGTCGCGGTGCTGCTGCTGGGCATCGCTACCGGCTGGTTGCTCGGTTGAAACACGAACACGCCTCCAGAACGTCCGCACAAGGTCCGTATTTTTCAATGAGCATCCTCAACATCATGTGGGCTGGTGGTACTGCATTCGCTTCCGTGCAGAAGGTTCATCAGCAAGTGCTGGGCAGTGTCGATTGCGGCGCAACCGTCCATACCTGGCTGCTCCAGGGTGGTGCACAAGCCGGCGACGGGGCGCTGGAGTGGAACCTCTCGTCTGCCCAGCTCAAGGGGCGGCACTTCTGGAAGCTGCTGATGCCGCGCATGCAGGCGCGTTTCCGCCGGGCGCTGCCTGAGGACGTGAAGGTTGTGCTGCTCGATGGCATCGGCGTGGCACGGGTGCTGTTGCCCGTGCTCAAGAACCTGCCCGAGGTGCGTGCCGTGGTGCTGTTCCATGGCATGACGCGTACACGCAGCTCGGATCGCAGGCTGTTCGCACAGTTCGCCGAATCCCGGCTGACGGTGGCGGCGGTGTCGCAGACCCTGGCCGATTCGCTCCAGCGTGACTTGCAGCGGCCGGTGGCGGTGCTGCGCAGCGCCTTCGACCCCGGCGCCTTTCGCGCGGCAATGCTTGCGCGTGAGCAGGCGCGTGCCCAGCTGGGTCTGGCGCTGGACAACGCGCCGGTGTTGGGCGCCGTTGGCCGGTTGGTGGGCAGCAAGGGGTTCTCGTGTCTGCTGGAGGCGTTTGCCGGGGTGATCACGCAGCGTGCCGATGCGCGCCTGGTAATCGTTGGCGAAGGCTCGGCGCGGGCGGATCTGGAAGCGCAGATCGAACGTCTTGGCTTGCGTGACAAGGTCTTCATGCCCGGGCACCTGGCCGAAGCGGCCACCCTGTACCGCGCGTTTGACTGGGTGGCAATACCCTCGTCGGCGGAGGGCTTGGGGCTGATTGTGCAAGAAGCGGTGATGGCTGGCGTGCCGGTATTGACCAGTGAGCTGGCGGTGTTTCGCGAGCAATTGGCGGACGCGGGCTGGTATGCGCCGTCTGACGATGTAGACGCCTGGACGCACCTGCTGGAGCAGGCGTTTGCGGCGGGCCCTGAGGCGGCGGCGCAGGCTCAGCTACAGGCCCTTGCGCCGGAGCAGGCCTGGCAGGACTTTACAGCCACTGCCCGGCGCTTGCTGTCACCCCGCTAGCAAGGCGTGTTCAAGCGCTTGCATCGGAAAGCGCTCGTTCAGCTTCTCGCGTGCAATATAGCGGGCGAAGTGTTGCAGGTTGCGCCTGACCAGCGCCGGGCTCAGCGGCGCACGCAGGAAGCGCAGGTCGGCCACGTCGATCAGGCCCATCTGGTTGTCCGGCGTCACGACGATGTTGCCCAGGTGCAGGGAGCGGAAGTAGATCCCGGCCGTGTGCAGCCGACGAATCAGCGCCACCAGTGGTTCCAGGTTCTGCTCCCAGTCGAAGCCTTCCTTGTTGGCGATCTGGCGCAAGGTCTCGCCCGGAAGGGGCCGGTACAACACAGCCGTCATGCCCGGCGCATCGAGTTGGAAACTGTCGAGCACGGTAAGGGTGGGGATGCCGCGTTTTTGCAGCCCGAGCGCGTTGTCGATGAAACGCTTGGAGTACGGGCGAAACAATGCGGAAGAAAAAAACCGTTTGCGGCGAAACAGTTTAAGGATGTTCCCGTCCGCCAGAAGGTAGACTTTGGGGCCGTAGCTGTCCTTCTCCAGGATTTTGGCGCCGGCAATCATCGTATTTAAAGTGGCTTGGGGAAGCCTTGAGCATTGCATCGTCGAAAAGCCTTGTGGGAGTCGCGGGCACAGTGATCGGTAATGATGCCGAAAGTTTTGGGTTTTAACCATGCCGGGTTGGCAGGTTGACCGTATTAGGAGCGGGTGATGCAAGCAAGTCGTTGGGCGCGGGGATGGATGAGTTTGGGGTTGCTGTGGTTTTTACTGGCGATCACCTTCGCGCCGACCAATAAGATTTATCAACAAGGGCTGACGCTGTTCCTGTGGCTGCCTGCCATGGTATTTGCCTGGTCTGCCCGTGAGCAGCTCAAGCAGGTCTGGCGTGCCCAGCGCGGGGTCTGCGTGGCGCTGGGGTTGCTGGCTGTCTGGGGCTTGATCAGCCTGTTCTGGACAAATGCCGAGGATGGCTCCCGTGAAGCCAAGCGCTTGCTCTATATCGGCGTGTTCCTGCTGTTCTTCCCGGTGTTTGTGCAAGGCCGGACCGAGCAGGTGATTCGCCTGATGCAGTGGGGTGGCTTTGGCCTGGCGCTGTCGTCGCTGCTGGCGATGATCAAGTTCTATGGCCTTGACGGCAACGCCTGGTACGCCCGCCTCGAGGGGTTGGGGCAGCTGTCGCACCCGATCCTCGGCGCCTATGTCATTGGCCTGGCCGCCGTGTGGATGTTGCACTGGGTACCGCGTGGCCGCGGGATGCAAGTGGCCTGCCTGGTGGCGGTCGGCTTGCTCGGCCTGTTCGTGGTGGCAAGCCAGAGCCGTGGCGCCGCACTGGCCTTGCTGCTGAGCGTGGTGGCGATGCCGCTGTGGTGCCGCGACCGGCGCAGCAGCCTGATTGCGATCGCGGCGACGGTGGCGGCAATCGTGGTGTTTGTGTCCATGCAGTCGCTGATGCTGTCCCGTGGCGCGTCGTTCCGCCCACAGATTTTCATGGCGGCGATGCAGATGATCAGCGAGCGTCCATGGACCGGCCTGGGCCTGGGCGGTGATTACTTCCTGATGTGGGATAACCACCGTTTTGACCATTCCCACAACCTGTTCACCCACGTGACCATCGAACTGGGCCTGCCGGGCTTGTTGCTGTGGTGCGCGGTGTGGTTCGGCGTGCTGTGGCAAGCCTGGAAGGTGCGTGACACCCATTACGGCAAAGGCATCATCGGCATGTGGGTGTTTTCCACCCTGGCGATGCAATTCGATGCGGCAAGCCTCACGGGTACCCCTCGGGCCGAATGGTTCATCACCTGGCTGCCGGTGGCGCTGGCCAGTGTTTTGGTCTGGGCTCGGGCCAAACCCGATGCTTGTGATAAAGTTGCCGCCCTACCTAATCAGTGAGCTCGACAATGAGTGACGCACCGCCCAAAGCGGAACAGGAATCCAGCCTGAAAATCTATTTCAGGCTGCTGGGCTATGTGAAACCCTACATCGGCATGTTCCTGGTGAGCATCGTCGGTTTCGTGATTTTCGCGTCCACCCAGCCCATGCTGGCCGGGATCCTCAAATACTTTGTTGACGGCCTGAGCAACCCGGACGTGGTGTTTTTCCCCAGCGTGCCGTACCTCAAGGACCTGAAACTGCTGATGGCCGTGCCGCTGCTGATCGTCCTGATCGCCGCGTGGCAGGGCCTCGGCTCGTTCCTGGGCAACTACTACCTGGCCAAGGTGTCCCTGGGCCTGGTCCACGACCTGCGGGTGCAGTTGTTCAATAAACTGCTGGTACTGCCCAACCGCTATTTCGATACCCACAGTTCCGGGCACCTGATCTCGCGCATCACCTTCAACGTGACCATGGTCACCGGCGCCGCCACGGATGCGATCAAAGTCGTGATCCGCGAAGGCCTGACCGTGGTGTTCCTGTTCGGCTACCTCCTGTGGATGAACTGGAAACTGACCCTGGTGATGCTGGCGATCCTGCCGATCATTGCCATGATGGTCGGTAGCACCAGCAAGAAATTCCGCAAGCAGAGCAAGAAAATCCAGGTGGCGATGGGCGATGTGACCCACGTGGCCTCGGAGACGATCCAGGGTTATCGCGTGGTGCGCAGCTTCGGCGGGGAAACCTACGAAGAGCAGCGCTTTGCCAAGGCGAGCATGAGCAACACCGAAAAACAGATGCGCATGACCAAGACCGGCGCGGTCTACACGCCCATGCTGCAACTGGTGATCTACACCGCGATGGCGGCGCTGATGTTCCTGGTGCTGTTCCTGCGGGGCGATGCGACAGCTGGCGACCTGGTGGCCTACATCACCGCGGCGGGCCTGCTGCCCAAGCCGATCCGCCAGCTGTCGGAAGTCAGTTCGACGATCCAGAAGGGTGTCGCCGGTGCCGAAAGCATCTTCGAGCAATTGGATGTCGAGCCTGAAGTGGACACCGGCACCGTCGAGAAAGAGCGGGTCAGCGGCCGTCTGGACGTGCGCAACCTGAGCTTTACCTACCCCGGCACCGAACGCGAAGTACTGAAGAACATCAGCTTCACCGCCGCGCCAGGCCAGATGGTCGCGTTGGTCGGGCGTTCGGGCAGTGGCAAGTCCACGCTCGCCGCGCTGATCCCGCGCTTCTATCACCACGAGACCGGCGAGATCCTCCTCGACGACGTGGAAATCGAGGACTACCGCCTGCGCAACCTGCGCCGCCACGTGGCTCAGGTGACCCAGCACGTGACCCTGTTCAACGACACCGTGGCCAACAACATTGCCTACGGCGACCTGGCCAGCGCGCCGCGTGAAGACGTCGAGAAAGCGGCGCGGGATGCCTACGCCATGGACTTCATCGCCGAGCTGCCCAAGGGCCTCGACACCGAAGTCGGTGAAAACGGCGTGCTGCTCTCCGGCGGCCAGCGCCAGCGCCTGGCGATTGCCCGTGCGCTGCTGAAGAACGCCCCGCTGCTGATCCTCGATGAAGCCACGTCGGCGCTGGACACCGAGTCCGAACGGCATATCCAGGCCGCGCTGGACAAGGTCATGAAGGGCCGCACCACCCTGGTGATCGCGCACCGCCTGTCCACGATCGAGAAAGCCGACCTGATTCTGGTCATGGACCACGGCGAAATTGTCGAGCGCGGTACACACCTTGAGCTGCTGGCGATGGGGGGCTACTACTCCCGCCTGCACGCCATGGGATTGGATGAGCCGGCGACGGCCAACATCACCTGACAAGACGGGGCGCGCAATGCGCCCCGTTTTTTGTATCAGGCCCCATACACGCTTGACCAAAGCCAAATAATTCACCGCCTGTCGTTTGTTATGTTGGCCTTCTCGATTCGAATGACGAACGAGAGGGCTAACCTTCTTGCGTGGGTAATGGAATGTTGCAACGTCTGTTCTGGAAACTGCTGCCCAAACAGCAGCGGGCTTTTTTGCTGGGGCGTTTGTCGGTGGTGGATCGGCAGGCGGTCAACAAATCCATGTCGGCACTGACCGTCCTTCCGCCCGCTTTTGTCAAACATGCCTGTGTGTTCATTCATGTGCCCAAGTGCGCGGGTAGCAGTGTCTGTTCGGTCCTGCTGGATGGGCGCTGGCCGGGGCATTTGCCGTACCACTGGTATGAGCAGCAATTCCCCGGGCATTGCGCCGACAGCTTCAAGTTCGCTTTCGTGCGCGACCCGCTGGAGCGTGCCTACTCGGCGTACACCTATTTGCGCGGCAACAGCATGGGTAGCCGGGATCGGGAAGCCCAGGCGCTGGTCTGTGGTTATCGCGACTTTGACCACTTCGTTGCCGGCTGGCTGCACCCGGACAACCTGCGCCGGCAACTGCACTTTGCCCCGCAGACCGACTTTCTGGTGGATCACCTGGGGCGCATGTCCATGGATTTTCTGGGGCGTCAGGAGCACTTGCAGCGGGATTTTCGCAGCGTGTGCGAACACCTCGGGCTGAATGCCGCGCTGCCCCATCTCAATGTTTCCCTTGAGCGCCGCAGCGAGCCGGTCAGGGACTTTTGTTCCTCGCGCACGCGCCGTTTGGTGAGGCGCGCCTATCAGCGCGATTACGAGGTCCTGGGTTATGAATAATTCGTCGCTGTCCAGCGCCATCGCCGACGTGCGCCCCTTTGCCCTGTCGCTGACCGTGGCCGCCCGCGCCGCGCTCAAGCACCAGCAACCTTGTTGCCTGTGGCTGACGGGGTTGTCCGGTTCGGGCAAGTCGACCCTGGCCAATGCGCTGGAAGTGCAGCTCAATGAGCAGGGCCGGCATACCTTTGTGCTCGATGGCGACAACGTCCGCGCCGGGCTGTGCAGCGACCTGGGCATGGGCGCGGTGGCGCGCAAGGAAAACATCCGGCGCATTGGCGAAGTGGCGCGGCTGATGGTGGATGCGGGGCTGATTGTGATCGTGTCGGCGATCTCGCCGTTCAGCGCCGACCGCGAGACGGCGCGGGCGCTGTTCGGGCCGGGGCAGTTTTTCGAGGTGTATGTCAGCACGCCGCTGGCGATCTGTGTGCGCCGCGATCCCAAGGGCCTGTACCGGGCGGCGCTGGATGGGCGCATCAAGGACTTCACCGGGCTCGACAGCCCCTATGAAGCCCCTCGGCAGGCCGACTGCGAAATCAACACCGATGAGGTCGAATTGGCGGAAGCCGTGGCGCACATCCTGGCGGTTTTGTTTAAAAAGTGAGCAGTTGCGCGGCCGGATGTCTTACAGATAAAGCTCTCGGACAAGGCGGCGCTCACCCTGTGCTAATATCGCGCCCCTGTTCATTTTGTATGTGGGTTGCTCCATGAAGTTGTCCATGCCGCGATTCGATCAAGCCCCTGTCTTGGTGGTCGGCGATGTCATGCTCGACCGTTACTGGCATGGTGGTACCTCACGGATTTCCCCTGAGGCGCCGGTACCGGTAGTCAAGGTCGAGCAAATCGAAGACCGCCCAGGCGGCGCTGCCAACGTTGCCCTCAATATTGCCGCCCTCGGCGCCCCGGCCTCCCTGGTCGGCGTGACCGGTGACGACGAAGCCGCCGACAGCCTGGCCAACAGCCTGCGCGGTGCCGGCGTGCGCGCGCTGTTCCAGCGCATCGCCCATCAGCCGACCATCGTCAAGCTGCGGGTCATGAGTCGTCACCAGCAATTGCTGCGGATCGATTTTGAAGAACCCTTCGCCACCGATGCCCTGGCCCTCAGCGGTCAGGTCGATGAGTTGCTCGAAGGTATCAAGGTGCTGGTGTTGTCCGACTACGGCAAAGGCGCGTTGAAGAACCACCAGGCGCTGATCCAGGCCGCCAAGGCCAAGGGCATTCCGGTGCTGGCCGACCCCAAGGGCAAGGACTTCTCGATTTATCGCGGCGCCAGCCTGATCACGCCGAACCTCAGCGAGTTCGAAGCCATCGTCGGCGGTTGTGCCGATGAACACGAGCTGGTGAGCAAAGGCGCGGCGCTGATGGCCGACCTCGACCTCGGCGCCTTGCTGGTGACCCGTGGCGAGCATGGCATGACCCTGTTGCGCCCGGATCATCCGGCGATGCACCTGCCGGCCCGTGCCCGTGAAGTGTTCGACGTCACCGGCGCCGGTGACACGGTGATTTCCACCCTGGCCGCCTCGATTGCGGCCGGCGAAGAACTGCCCCACGCCGTGGCCCTGGCCAACCTGGCAGCGGGCATCGTGGTGGGCAAGTTGGGCACCGCCGCCATCAGCGCGCCGGAATTGCGCCGCGCGATCCAGCGTTCCGAAGGTTCGGAGCGCGGCGTGCTGGGGATCGAGCAATTGCTGCTGGCCATTGACGATGCCCGTGCCCACAACGAAAGCATTGTGTTCACCAACGGCTGCTTCGACATCCTGCATGCCGGCCACGTGACCTATCTGGAACAGGCGCGCGCCCAAGGCGATCGCCTGATCGTGGCGGTCAACGACGACGCCTCGGTCAGCCGCCTGAAAGGCCCTGGCCGCCCGATCAACAGCGTTGACCGGCGCATGGCCGTGCTGGCTGGCCTGGGCGCAGTGGACTGGGTGATCAGCTTTGCCGAAGGCACCCCGGAAAACCTGCTGGCCCAGGTCAAGCCCGACGTGCTGGTCAAGGGCGGCGACTACTCCGTCGACCAGGTGGTCGGTGCCGACATCGTCAGCGCCTACGGCGGCACCGTCAAAGTGTTGGGGTTGGTTGAAAACAGCTCGACCACGGCCATTGTCGAGAAGATCCGCAACAATGAGTAAGTGTGTCCTGATTACCGGCGGTGCGGGCTTTATCGGCTCGCACCTGGTCGATGCATTGCTGGCCAAGGGTTACGGCGTGCGCGTGCTGGACAACCTGTCCACCGGCAAGCGCAGCAACCTGGCGCTGGACAACCCGCGCGTCGAACTGCTGGAAGGCGACGTGGCCGACGCCGAGCTGGTGGCGCGTGCCGCGGTCGGCACGGTGGCGGTGGTTCATCTGGCGGCGGTGGCGTCGGTGCAGGCGTCGGTGGATGATCCGGTCAGCACGCACCAGAGCAATTTTGTCGGCACCCTGAATGTGTGCGAAGCGATGCGCAAGGCGGGCGTGAAACGCGTGGTCTTCGCCTCCAGCGCGGCGGTGTACGGCAACAACGGCGAGGGCGCTTCGATTGACGAAGAGACCACCAAGGCGCCGTTGACACCGTATGCGTCCGACAAGCTGGCCGGCGAACACTACTTTGATTTCTACCGCCGCCAGCATGGCCTGGAGCCGGTGATTTTCCGCTTCTTCAATATCTTCGGCCCGCGCCAGGATCCGTCCTCGCCGTACTCCGGGGTAATCAGCATCTTCAGCGAGCGCGTGCAGCAGGGCGTGCCGATTGCCGTGTTTGGCGATGGCGAGCAGACCCGTGACTTCATGTACGTGGAAGACCTGGTCGACGTGCTGGTGCAAGCCATTGAAGCGCCGGACGCACCGTTGGGCGCGATCAATGTGGGCTGGAATCGCACCACGACGCTCAAGCAGGTGTTGCAGGCGCTGGAAGAGATCGTCGGCAAGTTGCCAGTGGTGACTTACGGCCCGGCGCGTTCTGGGGATATTCGCCACTCGCGGGCGAATAATCAGCGGTTGTTGGCGAGCTTCAAGCTTCCCGTACCGACCCCGCTGAGAGTCGGCCTGGAACGCTTGCTCAAAGGCTGACGCAATCACAAATGTGGGAGCGGGTTTGTGTGGGAGCTGGCTTGCCTGCGATGGCATCACCTCGATCTAGCTGAAGACCGAGTCGCCTGCATCGCAGGCAAGCCAGCTCCCACATAAGCCAGTCTCACAGTAGCGTTGCCTTAGGCCTTGGCTTTCTTCTTCGGCGTTATCTTGCGCAGCACCCGCTGTGCCAGGCGCTTCAACTTCGACTCTTTCTCCGGCTCCGCCAAGCCCTGCTGGCGCAGCCAGTCCTTCCAGCGAATCCGCTCTTCACGCACCAGCCAGCCTTCCTGCTGGGCGAAGCTTTCCGCCAGGTACAACCCGCGCGTACTGGCCGGGTACAGCTGATCTTTCTTCACCGTATACAGCTCGGCCAATGGCTGCCCATCTTTCAACGGCATCAGGTACAGGTCCGGGCGCTGGCGGTCGAGGCGTGCCACCAACTGGTCGCCTTCCAGGCGTTCGTCCACATGGAACAGGCTCAGGGACTTGGCTTCCTTCGGCACTTCCAGGCGCAAGTCATAGATCAGTTGCAGCGATGCGGTGGGCAGGTGCACATAGGCCCGTGGGCGTTCGATCAACTGGGTGGTGGCGCAGCGCACCGGGCGCGCGGCACCGGACAGCGGGCTGAGGCGAAACGGCAGGGCTTCGCGGTAATGCAGCGCGGCGGAGTAGGGCGCCGGCAGCCAGGTGTCGTTGAAGCGCCCGCCAAGCCAGCCTTCGGGCGTCTCCAGCAGGCACTCTTCGGCAATTTCCTGGATCGCGGTGTGCAGCGGCAGGTTCAGCTCGTGGGCCGGCACGTAGCCGGAGATCAGCTTGAGCACCACGTCGCCACGGTCCTGGCGGCGCTGGCGCACCAGCACCCAGTAATCCTTGTTCTGCCAATGCAGGGTCAGGCGCACCGACACGCCGAGATTCGCCAGTTCCAGCACGAAACGCTCGGGGTCGGCCACCTCCACCGGTTTGCGCCGTTGCAGGGTCTGGGCAAAGTTGAGCGGCATGCCGACGCTCTGGTAGTTCAGGCCTTCGGGGGTGGCTTCGACGTGCAGCGGCAGTGTCTTGAAGTTGCTGGGGTTTTTTCTAATGAGCGTGCGCGGCATGTCGGCTCCTTCTTGCGACGGGGTCGGCCGCGTCGGCGGCATCAGAGTTGACGGATGACCCGGGCAGCGGTCGCCACGTTATGGGCCAGGTGCAGCGGATTGATGGTCCCGACAATAGCACTGGCAACGCCGGTTTGCGCAAACAACAAGATGAAACTGGCGTGTATTGGATCCATTCCAGGTTCGAGGCAAACGTGGCCACTGGCCAGGGCCTTCTTCACGAGGATGCCCTTGCCATGGGCCGCCGCATACTCAATGACGGCTTTCTCGGCCTGTTCGTTCAAATTGTAGGTGACCATCGCGCAATCACCCCGTTCCAGAGCCTTCACGCCGCCTTCGACGGTTTTGCCGGAAAAGCCGAAACCGCGAATCTTGCCTTCCTGTTTCAACTCGGCCAGGGTCTGGTAGACCTCGCACTCGTTGAGGATGTGCAGGTCGTTGCCGTCGGAATGCACCAGCACCAGGTCGATAAAATCCGTTTCCAGTCGTTTCAAGCTGCGCTCGATCGACTGGCGCGTGTGGGCGGCGCTGAAGTCGTGGCGGGACACACCATTGTCGAATTCTTCGCCGACCTTGCTGACAATCACCCAGTCCTGGCGCTGGCCGCGCAGCAGCGGGCCGAGGCGCTCCTCGCTCATGCCATAGGCCGGCGCGGTGTCGATCAGGTTGATCCCCAGCTCGCGGGCCTGGCGCAGCAGCATGCGCGCGGCGTCGTCATCGGGGATCTGGAAGCCATTGGGGTACTTCACCCCTTGGTCACGGCCCAGCTTGACGGTGCCCAGGCCCAGCGGCGAGACCAGCAGGCCGGTGCTGCCCAATGGGCGATGCAAATCGTGCAGGGTTGGCAGGCTCATGGCAGCAGTTGCTCCCAGGCGGGTACGCCGATGGCGGGTTTGGGCAATTCGGGCAAGGGTTCGCTTGCGCTTGGGCGAATGCCGTCGCGTTCGAGGGCGTTGATCACGCGATCGGCGAAATCCGGCGCCAAGGCCAGCTTGGTTGGCCAGCCGACCAGCAGGCGACCGTCCTCAAAGACAAAGGCGTTGTCGGGGCGGCTCAGGCCGGTTTGCAGGGGCTCGGCGCGGTCGACGCGCAGCGTGGCCCATTGGGTCTGGCTCATGTCGATCCACGGCAGCAACTGCGCCAGCTCTTGCTGGGCAGTGGCGATCTGCTCTTGCGGCGTGCGCGCCACGCCATCGGCCTCGGCAATATCGCCGCCCATGTACCACACCCAGTTGCCATCGGCGGCCGGGTGCGTGGTGACGGTGATGCGCGGCTTGGTGCCGCCGCCCAGGCAATGGGCGTACAGCGGCTTCAGGCCGGGGCCTTTGGCGATGATCATGTGCAGCGGGCGTTTTTGCATCGCCGGTTTGCTCAAGCCCAGGGCGGTCAGCAAGTCTGCCGTGCCGCCACCAGCGCTCAATACGATGCGTTGGGCGTGGATCGCGCGGCCATCGACCGTCAAGCCCACCAGCTTGTTGCCTTCCAGCAGCGGGGCGATGTGCTGCGCGGCGAGCAGGCCGTCGCCGGCCAATTGCGCGAGGCGTTCGATCAGGCTTGGCACGTCCACCACCAACTCGGCCAGGCGATAGACCTTGCCCTTGAAGCGGCGATCTTGCAGGGCCGGCGGCAGGTCGTCGCCCTTGACCTGATCGACACGCCCGCGCACGGCCTTGCTGGCGAAGAAGCTGGTGAGGTTGCCGGCGAGGGTGCCGGGGGACCACAGGTAATGGGCTTCGGACAACAGGCGCACGCCCGTCAGGTCCAGCTCGCCGTTGCCCGCCAAGGCTTCGCGCCAGCGACGCGGCATGTCGGCGATGGCTTCGGAGGCGCCGGTGAGGGCGCCGTGCAGGGCGTACTTCGCACCGCCGTGAATGATCCCCTGGGACTTCACGCTTTGCCCGCCACCCAGGGTGGCGCTTTCCACCAACACCGTGGAAAACCCCTGGCGGCGCAGGCGCGCATTCAGCCAGAGGCCGGCAACCCCGGCGCCGACAATCAGAACGTCGGTGGAAATAACGGATGGCATGGGCGACCTCAGTGTTCAAGACAAGAGGCGCAGTATACAGGCTGTTGCGTGGCAGTCAGTGCCCGGCGGTTTTCGAGAACAGCTGGATCACCACCACGCCCAGCACAATCAGGCCCATGCCGAGCATCGCCGGCAGGTCGAGTTTCTGCCCGTAGATAAACAGTGCGGCGATGCTCACCATCACAATGCCCATCCCCGCCCACACCGCGTAGGCCACGCCCACCGGCACGGTGCGCACCACCAGGGTCAGCATCCAGAAGGCGACGCCGTAGCCGACGATCACCAGCGCCAGGGGAATCGGCGTGCTCCAGCCCTTGATGGCTTTCATGGAAACGGTGGCGATCACTTCCGAGCAGATGGCGATGGCCAAGTAGTAGTAGGCAGGGTTCATGGGGTAATCCTCGGTGTGAAGCGCTTTTGATAAGGTCGGCATTTTAGGGCTTTATCAGATGGGGTAAAGTCATTACCTATCCGAATCAGAGATGGGTTAAGCCATGAGCGTGCAATGGAACCTGGACCAGATGCGCCTGTTTGTCAGCGTTGCCGAGCAGCGTTCGTTTTCGGCGGTGGCGCGGGGGCAGCGCAAGGCGCAGTCGGCGGTGAGCAATGGCATTGCGCTGCTGGAAGCCGACTTGGGCGTGAGCCTGTTCGAGCGTAGCAGCGGCCGCCAGCCACGCCTGACCGAAGCCGGCACGGTGTTGCTGGAAGAGGCCCGGGAAGTGTTGCGCCAGTGCGAGCGCCTCAACGGCCGCGCGCTGTCGCTGATGCGCGGCGAAGAGGCCTGCCTGCGCCTGGCCCAGGATGAGGCGATGTTGTATCAGCCGGTGCTCGACAGCCTGGATGCCCTGGCCGGGCAATTTCCCAATCTGGAAGTGCAGATTTCCAGCGCCGCCCAAGGCGATGTCGCACGCAAGCTGGTGGAGCGCAAGGCCGACCTGGGCATGTTGTTCTATCACGATCAAATCCCCGAAGCGTTGGAGCGGCGGGTGGTCGGCAGTGTGGAGATGGTCACCGTGTGCGGGCGCAATCATCCGCTGGCGCGGCAAAAAACCGTGGATTGCCAGGGCCTGGCGCAGTATCGCCAGCTGCTGATGTCGACCCAGACCAGCGTCTACCCCGGCAGCGAAGCCGCCAGCCCGCAGGTGTGGCGCGCTGACAGCTTCTACGTGCTGGCCGAATGGCTGACCCGTGGCCTCGGCTGGGCCTGGTTGCCCCGGCATGTGGTGCAGTACCCGACCTATCAGAACCAGATGGTCGAATTGGACAGCGAATGGACCCCGCCGGCGCTGGTGGTGGAACTGGTGTGGCGGCGCGACGAGCCCCTCGGCCCGGCCGCGCGTTTTCTGGCCGAACGTTTTGCCGAGTGCCTACGCGCGATTGACTGAAAAAGCCGATAAACTCCGCCGCCATGAATAGAACTCTCTATAGCTGTCTGTTTTACCTGGCGCTGCCGTTGGTGGCTTTACGTCTGTGGCTGCGCGCGCGCAAGGCGCCGGCCTATGCCAAGCGGGTCAGCGAGCGCTTCTCGTATGGCTTGCCGGTGTTGCAGCCGGGCGGGATCTGGGTGCACGCGGTGTCGGTGGGCGAGAGCATCGCCGCCGCGCCGATGGTGCGCGGGCTGCTGGAGCGTTATCCGACGCTGCCGATCACCGTCACCTGCATGACGCCCACCGGTTCCGAGCGGATCCAGGCGTTGTTCGCCAATGAGCCGCGCGTCCAGCACTGCTACCTGCCCTATGACTTGCCGTGCGCGGCCAGGCGTTTTCTTGATCGCGTGCAGCCGAAACTGGCGGTGATCATGGAGACCGAACTGTGGCCCAACCATATCCACGCCTGCGCCCAGCGCGGTATTCCCGTGGCGCTGGCCAATGGGCGGTTGTCGGCACGCTCGGCCAAGGGCTACGCGCGCTTCGCCAAGCTGACGGCGCCGATGCTGGCTGAGATGAGCCTGCTCGCGGTGCAGACCGAGACTGAAGCCGAGCGTTTCCGCAGCCTGGGAGCGCGTGCTGAAACCGTCGACGTCACCGGCTCGATCAAGTTCGACCTGACCATCGACCCCGAACTGCCAAGGCGCGCCGCTGCGTTGCGCGAGCAATGGGGCGCCACGGAGCGCCCGGTGTGGATCGCTGCCAGCACCCATGAAGGTGAAGATGAAGTGGTGCTGGCGGCTCATCGGCAATTGCTCGATAGCTATCCCAATGCGCTGCTGATTCTGGTGCCGCGCCATCAGGAGCGTTTCGGACCGATGTTCGAGCTGTGTGGGCAGCAAGGCTTCGCTGCGGTACGTCGCTCCACGGGCGAGCCGGTTACCGCGCAAACCTCGGTGTTGCTCGGCGACACCATGGGCGAATTGCTGTTTCTGTATGCCTTGGCCGACAGTGCCTTTGTCGGCGGCAGCCTGGTAGCGACCGGTGGGCACAATCCGCTGGAGCCGGCGGCGTTGGCAAAACCGGTGATCATGGGGCCGCACGTGTTCAACTTCCTCGAAATCACCGCGATGATGCGGGATGCCGGGGCGTTGCGACAGGTGGACGATGCTGAGGGATTGGCCGAGGCCGTGCGCCAGTTGTTCGAACTGCCGCAGGACGCGCGCAGGATGGGGCAGGCGGGGTTGAAGGTGATGCAGGCTAATCAGGGCGCATTGAAGCGTTTGCTGGATGGCTTGAGCAAACTCATCACCCACTGACAACAGAGGTCAAATGTGGGAGCTGGCTTGCCTGCGATAGCAACACCTCGGTAGGTCTGATGTACCGAGGCGCCTGCATCGCAGGCAAGCCAGCTCCCACATGGGTTATGCGGTGTGCTTAGTAACTTGGACGGGCCTTTAGCTGCTCAGCCGCAGCCTTGGCCAGATCCGGCGGCAGGAAATCCCGATCCGGGTTGTAGTCCGCCTTCAGATACCGCGCCAACTCCTGCAAATCCCCCGGGTTCAACGTCCCCGCCGCCTGCTTCAAGCGCAGGTTGTCGAGGATGTAGTCATACCGGCTGTTGTTGTAGTTGCGCACCGACGAATACAGCTGGCGCTGTGAATCCAGCACATCGACGATATTGCGCGTACCGACCTGATAGCCGATTTCCGTAGCTTCCACCGCGCTCTGGTTGGAGATGATCGACTGGCGGCGTGCCTGCACCTGTTCCACGTCGGTGTTCACCGCGCGGTGCAGGTTGCGCGTGTTTTCCACGACCTGGCGGCGCAGGCCTTCGCGTTGCTGCTCGGTCTGGTCCAGGCGTGAGTAGGATTCGCGCACTTGCGAGCTGGTCAGGCCGCCGCTGTACAGCGGGATGTTCAGGCGCAGGCCGACGGTGCGTTGTTCCACATCGCCACGATACGGCGTGCCAAAGGCATTCGGGTTGCTGAAGCCGAGGGCGTCGTTGTCGCCTCGTTCGTACTGCGCCACGGCGTCGAGGGTCGGCGCGTGGCCGGCCTTGCGTTGCTTGAGGGTTTCTTCGGCAGCGGTGACGGCGAAGTTGCTGGCCAGCAGGTTGAGGTTCTGGCGGCCGGCGGTGTCGACCCAGGACTTGGCGTCGTTCGGCAGCGGCGGCAGCACTGGCAGGCTGTGGACGATGCCCTGGATCGAGTTGTACTGGCGATTGGTCAGGGTGATCAGCGCTTCGAACGCGTCTTCCACCTGGCGCTGGGCGAGGATGCGGTTGGCGCGGGCGGTGTCGTAGCTGGCCTGGGATTGCAGCACGTCGGTCTTGTCCGACAGGCCGACGTCGAAGCGTTCGTTGGATTGGTCCAACTGGCGCTTGAAGGCATTTTCTTCGGCCTTGGTGGAGGCCAGGTTGTCCTGGGCACGCAGCACGGCGAAGTAGTTTTCGGCGCTTTGCAGGATCAGGTTCTGTTCGGTGGCCGACAGTTGCAGGGCGGCCTGCTCGTTGACGGCTTCGGCGGCTTGCAGCTGGAACCAGCGGTCGGCGCGGAACAGCGGCTGGCTCAGGGTCGCGCGCCAGGAATGCGCGTCGCGATTGGCGGTGCCGGCGGGCTGTGCGAGCTGGGTGCGCACGTTGTTGCTGTCGGCACCGGCCGACAGGTTCGGCAGCAAGCCGGCGCGGGCCTGGGGTACGACTTCCTTTTGTGCGCCGTATTGGGCGCGGGCGGCGGCCAGGTCGGCGTTGTTGTTCACCGCTTCCTGGTAGACGCTGACCAAGTCAGTGTTGGCGGACAAGGGCGCTTCTGCTGCCCAAACCATTCCATTGGTCGCACAAGACACGGCAAGAGCCAGTGAGAGTTTGCGCAGCATGAGGCGTTCCCTAGATTGAATATTACGGCGATAATTTAGCGCCCAAGGCTAAGGCTGGCCAATCCTGGCGTCAAGCCTTGAGGCAGTCCCCGAGTGTAGTGGCGCGATCACTGCACAACAATCCTGCAATTGCGCCATTCATCACGCTGAATGCACCGCCATTGGCAATTTGCCCACGCCATGGTCTAGACTGGCCGCGTTCTTGTCGGGGTGCCTTGTTGGAAGGCTGAGATCGGTAAATACCGGATCCCGTTGAACCTGATCAGGTTAGCGCCTGCGTAGGGAACAAGATTTCTCGTCCCCCGGCGAGTCCTCTTGTGCTTCGTCCGGGATGCTGTTCGACCATCGAACAGCCCTCGTGCGCCAAGCACAGCACTGGTTTCAGTGCGTCCATCCGTCACAGGTTCGCTCCGACAAAAATCCACCGCCTGGATAGATAGTTGGAGAGCCCGTGATGACGACAAAACTAAAAAACACCGTGCATTTGAGTGAATCGGCCAAGGTCGACTCCGGCTCCGTGCAGCCCTTTACCCGCTCGCAAAAAGTCTACGTACAGGGCACTCGCCCGGACATCCGCGTGCCGATGCGCGAGATCAGCCTGGACGTGACCCCCACCGATTTCGGCGGTGAAATCAACGCGCCCGTGGTGGTCTATGACACCTCCGGCCCCTACACCGACCCCAACGTGATCATCGACGTGCGCAAAGGCCTGGCCGATGTGCGCTCGCCGTGGATCGAGGTGCGTGACGACACCGAGCGCCTCTCGGGCCTCAGCTCGCACTTCGGCCAACAGCGCCTCAGCGATGCCGAACTGACCGCGCTGCGTTTCGCCCATGTGAAGAACCCACGCCGCGCCAAGGCCGGCGCCAACGTCACGCAGATGCACTACGCGCGCAAAGGCATCATCACCGCCGAGATGGAATACGTCGCCATCCGCGAAAACATGAAGCTCGAAGAAGCCCGCGCCAGCGGCTTGCTGGATCAGCAACACGCCGGCCACAGCTTTGGCGCCAGCGTGCCGAAGATCATCACCCCGGAATTCGTGCGCGAAGAAATCGCCCGTGGCCGCGCGATCATCCCGGCCAACATCAACCACACCGAACTGGAACCGATGATCATTGGCCGTAACTTCCTGGTGAAGATCAACGGCAACATCGGCAACAGCGCGCTGGGTTCGTCCATCGAAGAAGAAGTGGCGAAACTGACCTGGGGCATTCGCTGGGGTTCGGACACCGTGATGGACCTGTCCACCGGCAAGCACATCCACGAAACCCGCGAGTGGATCATCCGCAACTCGCCGGTGCCGATCGGTACGGTGCCGATCTACCAGGCCCTGGAAAAAGTCGGCGGCGCCGCCGAAGACCTGACCTGGGAACTGTTCCGCGACACATTGGTGGAGCAGGCCGAGCAGGGCGTCGACTACTTCACCATCCACGCCGGTGTATTGCTGCGCTACGTGCCGCTGACCGCCAAGCGCGTCACCGGCATCGTGTCCCGTGGCGGCTCGATCATGGCCAAGTGGTGCCTGGCGCATCACAAAGAGAACTTCACCTACACGCATTTCGACGAAATCTGCGAAATCATGAAGGCCTATGACGTCAGCTTCTCCCTCGGCGACGGCCTGCGCCCGGGCTCGATTGCCGATGCCAACGACGCCGCGCAATTCGGCGAGCTGGAAACCCTCGGCGAGCTGACCAAGACCGCCTGGAAGCACGACGTGCAAACCATGATCGAAGGCCCGGGCCACGTGCCGATGCAGCTGATCAAGGAGAACATGGACAAGCAGCTGGAGTGCTGCGACGAAGCGCCGTTCTACACCCTCGGCCCGCTGACCACCGACATTGCGCCGGGCTACGACCACATCACCTCCGGTATCGGTGCAGCGATGATCGGCTGGTTCGGCTGCGCGATGCTGTGCTACGTGACGCCCAAGGAACACTTGGGTTTGCCGAACAAGGATGACGTCAAAACCGGGATCATCACCTACAAGATCGCGGCCCATGCGGCGGACTTGGCCAAAGGGCATCCGGGCGCGCAGATCCGCGACAACGCCTTGAGCAAGGCGCGCTTCGAATTCCGTTGGGAAGACCAGTTCAACCTGGGCCTGGACCCGGACACCGCGCGTTCGTACCACGATGAAACGCTGCCGAAGGATTCGGCCAAGGTCGCGCATTTCTGCTCGATGTGCGGGCCGAAGTTCTGCTCGATGAAGATCACCCAGGAAGTGCGCGAGTACGCGGCCAACCAGCGCATCGACGCGGTGGATGTGGATGTGGCCAAGGGCTTGGCGGAGCAGGCGGAGCGGTTCAAGCAGGAAGGTAGCCAGCTGTACAAGAAGGTCTGACCCAAGGGCGGCGGTGACTGTGCCGCCGCCATCGCGGGCAAGCCCGCTCCCACATTTTGAATTGTGAATACATTCAAGTGTGGGAGCGGGCTTGCCCGCGATAGCAATCTCCCAAACAAAAAATGCCCCTCAGAGATAACACCCTTGAGCATTCAACCGAGTACCTACTCCCCTGATACCGCAGTGCCGAGCGACAAACGCGTCTTCGGCGCCCGCGACCTGTTCTCCCTGTGGTTTTCCCTCGGCATCGGCCTGATGGTCCTGCAAACCGGCGCCTTGCTCGCGCCCGGCCTGGGCCTGTCCGGTTCGTTGCTGGCAATCTTCCTCGGCACCCTGGTCGGCGTGTTGCTGCTGGCCGCCGTCGGCGTGATCGGCAGTGACACCGGCCTGTCCGCCATGGCCGCGCTGAAACTCAGCCTCGGTGCCAAAGGCGCGAGCCTGCCGGCGCTGCTCAACCTGTTGCAGCTGATCGGCTGGGGCTCGTTCGAAATCATTGTGATGCGCGACGCCGCCAGCCTGTTGGGTGCGCGGGCGTTCAGCGACGGCAGCCTGCTGGCTAGCCCGTTGCTGTGGACGCTGTTTTTCGGTGGTTTGGCGACCTTGCTGGCCGTCAGTGGCCCGCTGACCTTCGTGCGCCAGATCCTGCGCAAATGGGGCATCTGGCTGCTGCTCGCCGCGTGCCTGTGGCTGACCTGGAACCTGTTCGCCAAGGCCGACCTCGCCGCGCTCTGGGCCCAGGCCGGTGACGGTTCGCTGCCGTTTGCGGTGGGTTTCGACATTGCCATCGCCATGCCGCTGTCGTGGCTGCCGCTGATCGCCGATTACTCACGGTTCGGCAAGCGCGCCAAGAGCGTGTTCGGCGGTACTGCCTTGGGGTTCTTTATCGGTAATTTCTGGCTGATGAGCCTGGGCGTGGCCTACACCCTGGCGTTTGCGCCCAGCGGTGAAGTGAATGCGCTGCTGTTGGCCTTGGCCGGTGCCGGCCTGGGGATTCCGCTGTTGCTGATCCTGCTGGATGAGTCGGAAAACGCCTTTGCCGATATCCACTCGGCGGCGGTGTCCAGCGGCATGCTATTGCGCTTGAAGGTCGAGCACCTGGCCCTGGCGATTGGCGTGGTCTGTACACTGATCGCCTGTTTTGCGCCGTTGGCCCAGTACCAGAATTTCCTGCTGCTGATCGGTTCGGTGTTTGCGCCACTGTTTGGCGTGGTGCTGGTGGATCACTTCATCCTGCGCCGCCGTGGCCAGGGTGTGGTCGCCGCGCTGCGTTGGCCGGCGTTGGTGGCCTGGCTGGGCGGCATCGGTACCTACCACTTGCTGGCCAATCTGTATCCGGATGTCGGCGCGACCCTGCCGGCGCTGGTGCTGGCAGGGCTGTTGCAGCTCATCCTCGGTCGCGCCTTCAGCGGCGCGCGGGCACCAGTTCAGGCTTGAGGATGCCTTCCAGGCGCGAGTAGGGAATCTGCAACTCGACATGGCCGAGGGCGTACGGCGCGATGGTGGTGGTGGGGTACTTGAGGATCACGCCACCGTAGGTCAGCGCCACGTTCGGGGTTTTCTGGAAGGGGTAGGTCTTCACGAACTCCGGCTCCAGGCTCAGGCGGGTGCTGATCAGCCAGCTGTTGTGGGCGACCTGGGCGGCTTTCCAGAAGGCGTCTTCCTTGCCGGGCAGCAGCATGTCGGTCAACGACAGGGCTTTTTGCTGCTGGCGCGAATAGTTGATGAACGCACGGCCCGGCTCGCCGTGGGTGGCGCCCTGGTCGAGGTAGCTGGACAGCTCGATGATCACCAAGCCGTCATGCTGCTCACGTACCTTGGCCTGCAAATACATGCTGTTGCGTGGCGCGGCGCTGCGCAGGAATTGTTCGCTGTAGGTCGCCAGGCTGGTGGGCAGCGGGTCGGCCTGGGTCATTTCCAGCAGGCGCTGTTCGATCAAGGCATCCAGCTTGGGCTCCTTGGCGAAGTGCACGGTGTCGATGTTCACCAGCGGGCAGTCGGCGCTGGCGCAACCCGGCTTGCTTTGCTCGGTGGCCTCGCGGGTGGCTTCCAGCGGCGTGCGCCAGCTTGGTTGAAACAGGCTTTGGCAGGCACCCAGGGTCAGGGCGATGCAGGCCACGGAGGCGATTTTTAAAAGCGACATGGAGGTCCTTCGTCTAACGATAAGAGCGAAATGGTGCAGCTTCGACTACCGGCAGGGCAGTCAGTTCGCCACTAAGCTGATTAGAGTGATTTTGACGTTCGCCGTCTATCCCGGCAACCGGAAAGGGGCTGCACCAACCGTTGCGGGCGCGTTAGGATGGCGCGAATTGCACAGGCTTAACGAGGAAGGGTATGACGGACATTGCGAAATCGGCGCCGAGCAAAATCGAAATTGTTCAGCACGACACAGCTTTCAAGGGCTTCTATCAGCTTGATCGCCTGCAACTGCGCCACGAGAAATTCGACGGCGGCATGAGCCGGGTGATCAATCGCGAAGTCTTCGTTCGTCATGATGCCGTGTGTGTCTTGCCCTACGACCCACAGCGCGACGAAGTGGTCTTGAACGAGCAGTTCCGCGTCGGCGCCATGGGCCGTACCGACAACCCCTGGCTGATCGAAATGGTCGCCGGCCTGATCGACAAGGACGAGCAACCGGAGGAGGTTGCACACCGTGAGGCCGAGGAGGAAGCTGGGCTGACCTTCTCCGCCTTGTGGCCGATCACCAAGTATTTCCCGTCGCCCGGCGGCAGCACCGAATTTGTCCACTTGTACCTGGGTCGTTGCGACAGCACCGGGGTAGGTGGCGTCCATGGATTGGAAGAAGAGGCCGAAGATATCCGCGTCACCACCTGGGCCTTCGAAGATGCCCTGCAAGCGGTGCGCGACGGCAGGATTTCCAACGCAGCCAGCATTATCGCCCTGCAATGGCTTGCGCTTAATCGCGCGGGAGTGAGGGGGTTATGGCAGTAAAGGCACGGGAACGTTACCGGGTTGACCTGATCGGGCTGCAAGCAGCCTGCGAGGCCAACTATGCGCGGCTGATGCGCCTGCTCCCCGATATGCGCCACGCCCCGGCGGCGCGGCGCATCGGTGTGACCCATGGCGATCAGATGCTCGGCGTGCTGACCCTGGAAGTCATCGTCAACTGCCCGTACACCACCACCCTGCGCGTGCGCCAGGAACACAGCCTGCCGTGGCTGCCGGTGCCGCAACTGGAAGTGCAGGTGTACCACGACGCGCGCATGGCCGAAGTGATCAGCGCCGAACATGCGCGGCGCTTTCGCAGCATCTATCCTTACCCGAATGTGTTCATGCACCAGCCCGATGAGAAAGCACAGCTCAATGTGTTCCTCGGTGAATGGTTGAGTCACTGCCTGGCCCTGGGCCATGAGTTCGAAGCGGTGCGGTAGATGTGAACTGCGTCTGCTTCCCTGGGTTTCCTCTTTGTGTCCTGCCCCAGCATAATCGCGCTATTCGTCCATTCCTGTGATTGCCCTGGGAGAGCGCCTTGCCGAGCGTAACCACCGTGAACCCCGATGCACCCGCGTTGCTGGTGCAACTGTCCGACAGCCACCTGTTTGCCGAGGCCGACGGCACGCTGCTGGGCATGAACACCCGTGAAAGCCTGCAACGGGTGATCGAGCTGGTGCGCGTGCAGCAGCCGCGGATCGACTTGATGCTGGCCACGGGGGACTTGTCCCAGGACGGCACGCTTGAGTCCTACCAGCTATTTCGCGACATGACCCGGCAGATCGACGCCCCGGCGCGCTGGATTCCCGGCAATCACGACGAACCCCAGGTCATGGCCCTCGCCGCCGTGCGCAGTGATTTGCTGGAGCCGGTGGTCGATATCGGCAACTGGCGCGTCACCCTGCTGGATTCCGCCGTGCCGGGCTCGGTGCCGGGTTACCTGCAAGACCAGCAACTGCAATTGCTCGCCCAGGCCCTGAGCGAAGCGCCGGGCCGCCATCACCTGGTGTGCTTCCACCATCATCCGGTGTCCATCGGCTGTGCGTGGATGGAGCCCATCGGCCTGCGCAATCCCGACGCGTTGTTTGCCGTGCTGGATCGCTTCCCGCAGGTCAAGGCGGTGCTCTGGGGGCATGTGCACCAGGAAATCGACCGCGAACGCAACGGCGTGCGGCTGTTGGCCTCGCCGTCCACCTGCATCCAGTTCGCGCCGGGCAGCGAGGATTTCAAGGTCAGCGAGCAGGCGCCGGGGTATCGCTGGTTGCGCTTGCATGCCGACGGGCGGTTGGAGACGGGTGTGGAGCGGGTTACAGACTTTGCCTTTGCCGTGGATTACGGCAGCAACGGCTACTAAGAGCTGCAAACACTGAGCAATCTGTGGGAGCTGGCTTGCCTGCGATAGCATCACCTCGGTATGCCTGATGTACCGAGTCGCCTGCATCGCAGGCAAGCCAGCTCCCACATTGGTTCGCCTATATCCTGTAGATACCACCCCGATCCCTGTAAACTGCGCCTCTTTGGCCCAAGTCATGGAGAGCCTGGCATGTCCGCTTCGATCCTGTATATCCACGGTTTCAACAGTGCGCCGGCATCCAACAAGGCCAGCCAGTTGATCACCGTGATGGACGCCCTCGGCCTGGCCGACCAGTTGCGCGTGCCGGCCCTGCATCACCACCCGCGTCAGGCGATTCCTCAACTGGAAGCGGCTATCGCTGAACTGGGGCGCCCGCTGCTGGTCGGCAGCTCACTCGGCGGCTACTATGCAACCCATCTTGCCGAACGCCATGGCCTCAAGGCGCTGCTGGTCAACCCGGCGGTCAGCCCCCATCGGATGTTCGACGGTTACCTGGGCACCCAGAAGAACCTCTACACCGATGAAACCTGGGAATTGACCCACGACCACGTCACGGCCCTGGCCGAGCTGGAAGTGGCGGCGCCCCAGGACGCCGGGCGGTATCAGGTGTGGTTGCAAACCGGCGATGAAACCCTGGATTATCGCCTCGCCCAGCAGTACTACCGGGCCTGTGCCTTGCGCATCCAGGCCGGTGGCGACCATGGTTACCAAGGCTTCGCCGGGCAATTGCCGGCCCTGCTCAGTTTTGCCGGCATTGGCGCAGATCAGTATCAATCCTTCGATTTTTCGTCACTGTAAAAATCGCAGGTCACTTTTTAATCGAACGACTCACGACGAGACCCCATGGCCACTCCCAGCGCTAGCTCTTATAACGCCGACGCCATCGAAGTCCTCTCGGGCCTCGACCCGGTGCGCAAACGCCCCGGCATGTACACCGACACCAGCCGGCCGAACCACCTTGCCCAGGAAGTCATCGACAACAGCGTCGACGAAGCCCTGGCCGGCCACGCCAAGTCGGTGCATGTCATTCTTCACGCTGACCACTCCCTGGAAGTGTCCGACGACGGCCGCGGCATGCCGGTGGACATCCACCCGGAAGAGGGCGTACCGGGCGTCGAGCTGATCCTCACCAAGCTGCACGCCGGCGGCAAGTTCTCCAACAAGAACTACCAGTTCTCCGGTGGCTTGCACGGCGTGGGGATTTCCGTGGTCAACGCCCTGTCCACGCTGGTGCGGGTCAGGGTCAAGCGCGACGGCAACGAATACGAGATGACCTTCGCCGATGGCTACAAAGCCACCGACCTGGCCGTGATCGGCACCGTTGGCAAGCGCAACACCGGGACCAGCGTGTACTTCGCGCCGGACCCGAAATACTTCGATTCGCCGAAATTCTCCATCAGCCGCCTCAAGCACGTGCTCAAGGCCAAGGCTGTGCTGTGCCCGGGCCTGCTCGTCACCTTTGAAGACAAAGGCACCGGCGAGAAGGTCGAGTGGCACTACGAAGACGGCCTGCGCTCTTACCTGGAAGACTCCGTCAGCGACTTCGAACGCCTGCCCAACGAGCCGTTCTGCGGCAGCCTGGCGGGTAACAAGGAAGCCGTCGACTGGGCGCTGTTGTGGCTGCCCGAAGGCGGCGACAGCGTGCAGGAAAGCTACGTCAACCTGATCCCCACGGCCCAGGGCGGCACCCACGTCAACGGCTTGCGCCAGGGCCTGCTGGATGCCATGCGCGAATTCTGCGAATACCGCAGCCTGCTGCCGCGCGGCGTGAAGCTGGCGCCGGAAGACGTGTGGGAGCGCATTGCGTTCGTGCTGTCGATGAAAATGCAGGAGCCGCAATTCTCCGGCCAGACCAAAGAGCGCCTGTCGTCCCGCGAGGCGGCGGCGTTTGTCTCCGGCGTGGTCAAGGACGCGTTCAGCCTGTGGCTCAACGAACACCCGGAACTGGGCCTGGCCCTGGCGGAGCTGGCGATCAACAACGCCGGCCGTCGCTTGAAGGCCAGCAAGAAAGTCGAGCGCAAGCGCATCACCGCAGGCCCGGCACTGCCGGGCAAGCTGGCCGATTGCGCCGGGCAAGACCCGATGCGCTCCGAACTGTTCCTGGTGGAAGGTGATTCCGCCGGCGGTTCCGCCAAGCAAGCGCGGGATAAGGAGTTCCAGGCGATCCTGCCGTTGCGCGGCAAGATCCTCAACACCTGGGAAGTCGATGGCAGCGAAGTCCTGGCCAGCCAGGAAGTGCATAACATCGCCGTGGCCATCGGCGTCGATCCGGGCGCGGCGGACATGAGCCAGCTGCGCTACGGCAAGATCTGCATCCTCGCCGACGCCGACTCCGACGGCCTGCACATCGCCACCTTGCTGTGTGCGCTGTTCGTCCAGCACTTCCGCCCGTTGGTGGATGCCGGTCACGTCTACGTCGCCATGCCGCCGCTGTACCGCATCGACCTGGGCAAGGAGATTTTCTACGCCCTCGACGAAGCCGAGCGCGATGGCATCCTCGACCGCCTGGTGGCCGAGAAGAAACGCGGCAAGCCACAGGTCACGCGATTCAAAGGCCTGGGTGAAATGAACCCGCCGCAACTGCGCGAAACCACCATGGACCCGAACACCCGTCGCCTGGTGCAGTTGACCCTGGAAGACTACGCCGCCACGTCGGAAATGATGGACATGCTGCTGGCGAAAAAACGCGCACCGGACCGCAAGTCCTGGCTGGAATCCAAAGGCAACCTTGCCGAGGTGCTGGGCTGATGCGCACAGGTTTCGCCCTGGCGATCCTGATGTGGAGCGGGTTGGTGGCTACTTCGGTAGTTGCCGCGCCCGTGGCTGAACTGAAACTCGTCTCCGAACACGCGGTGGACGGCATGCGCGGCGGCAATCTGTCGGGCCTGGCCTTGTGTGGCAAGGAGCTGTGGACGGTTTCCGACCGCGACGACGACCAGATCTATCGCCTGGATATCAGCACGCCGACCTGGCAGGCCGAAACGGTGAAAATCGACGTGCCGCCGGTGCCGGAGTCCGGCTTGCCCTGGGGGTTGCGTTCGCGCACCAAGGCCGCGTCGTTCATTCGTGGTGGCGACCTGGATTTTGAAGGCATCAGCTGCGATGCCGCGGGTAACCGCTACATCGTCAGTGAAGCCCATGCGGCGGTGCTGCAAGTGCCGGTGAACGGCGTGCCCGAGTGGTTGAAGATCGCCCCGGGCATGGTGCGTGAAGCGCGGGCCAGTGGCATGTTGCTGCACTTCAATGCGTTGTTTGAGGGGCTGGCGATCAATCCCGAGGGCAATCAGATTTGGCTGGCAGCCGAGCGCGAAAGGCGCGGCCTAATCTCGATCAAGCGCGGGCAAAGCGTTTGGGATTGCGATGGCCCCTGTGTATTGCTGAGCGAAGCCGGCCAGGAAGTGCAGCCGGTCAAGTTCACCAATGCCAAGGCCGTGTCCAAGGACTTTGCCGACCTGGCCCTGTTCAACGGCAAGCTGTTTACCCTGGAGCGCAATGCGTTCCAGATCTGCCGGCGCGATGCGGTCACGGCCAAGGTCGAGCTGTGCTGGTCGTTTGCCGACGAGACCCTGACGCCTGAGCGGCGCTATCCTCAGGCCTATGGCCTGGCTGAAGCCCTGGTGGTGGACGCGGACGGCGCCTGGTTGGGCATCGACAACAATTTCGGCCCCCGCGCCGATGGTGAAAAACGCCCGGTGGTCTATCGTTTCGCCGCCCCGGCCGGTGGCTGGAGTGCCCAGCCATGAACCCTGAATTTTTTGAATTGACCCGGCGCCGCGGCATTTCCGCCGCGCCTTACCCAATGATGAGGCCCGCATGAGTGACATCCTCGCAGACAGCTTAGATGGCGTAGAACGCCGGTCGCTGGCTGACTTCACCGAAAGTGCCTACCTCAACTACTCCATGTACGTGATCATGGACCGTGCCTTGCCGCATATCGGCGACGGCCTGAAGCCCGTGCAACGGCGCATCATCTACGCCATGAGTGAGTTGGGCCTGGACGCTGATTCCAAGCACAAGAAGTCGGCGCGTACCGTCGGCGACGTGCTCGGCAAGTTCCACCCCCACGGCGACTCCGCCTGCTACGAAGCCATGGTGCTGATGGCCCAGCCGTTCAGCTACCGCTACACGCTGGTGGACGGCCAGGGCAACTGGGGTGCGCCGGATGATCCGAAGTCCTTCGCTGCCATGCGTTACACCGAGGCGCGCCTGTCGCGTTACTCGGAAGTGCTACTGAGCGAGCTGGGGCAGGGCACCGCCGATTGGGGCCCGAACTTCGACGGCACGCTCGACGAACCGCTGGTGTTGCCGGCACGTTTGCCGAATATCCTCCTTAACGGCACCACCGGCATCGCCGTGGGCATGGCCACCGACGTGCCGCCGCATAACCTGCGTGAAGTGGCCACAGCGTGCGTGCGCTTGCTCGATGAGCCCAAGGCCACGGTCGAACAGCTCTGCGAGCATATCCAGGGCCCGGACTACCCGACCGAAGCGGAAATCATCACGCCGCGCGCCGACCTGCTGAAGATGTACGAAACCGGCAAGGGCTCGGTGCGCATGCGTGCCGTGTACCACATCGAAGACGGCGACATTATCGTCACCGCGCTGCCGCACCAGGTGTCTGGCGCCAAGGTGCTGGAACAGATCGCCGCCCTGATGCAGGCCAAGCCATCGAAATTGCCGCAAGTGGCCGACCTGCGTGACGAATCCGACCACGAAAACCCGTGCCGCATCGTGATCATCCCGACCAACAGCCGGGTCGACCACGAAGTGCTGATGCAGCATCTGTTTGCCAGCACCGACCTCGAGTCGAGCTACCGGGTCAACGTCAACATCATCGGCCTGGACGGCAAGCCGCAGCTGAAAAACCTGCGCAACCTGCTGGTGGAGTGGCTGGAGTTCCGCGTGCAGACCGTGCGTCGCCGCCTGCAATTCCGTCTGGACAAGGTCGAGCGCCGCTTGCACCTGTTGGACGGCTTGCTGATTGCCTACCTCAACCTGGATCGGGTGATCCACATCATCCGTACTGCCGAGCATCCCAAGGCAGAGCTGATCGCCGAGTTCCAGCTGAGCGAGATCCAGGCCGACTACATCCTCGACACCCGCTTGCGTCAATTGGCGCGACTGGAAGAAATGAAGTTGCGCGACGAACAAGACGCGCTGCTCAAGGAACAAGCCAAGCTGCAAGCCCTGCTGGGCAGCGAAGCCAAGCTGAAAAAGCTGGTGCGCACCGAGCTGATCAAGGACGCCGAAACCTACGGCGACGAGCGCCGCTCGCCAATCGTGCAGCGTGCTGAAGCGAAAGCGCTGACCGAAACCGAGCTGCTGCCAAACGAGAAAATTACCGTCGTTCTGTCGGAAAAGGGTTGGGTTCGTTCGGCCAAGGGGCATGATATTGACGCCACTGGCCTGTCGTACAAGGCTGGCGACGGCTTCAAGACCGCTGCGGCCGGGCGTTCCAACCAGTTCGCGGTGTTTATCGACTCAACCGGGCGCAGTTATTCGGTGCCGGCCCACACCTTGCCGTCTGCACGGGGCCAGGGCGAGCCGCTGACCGGGCGCCTGACGCCGCCACCGGGGGCGAATTTCGAGTGTGTGCTGCTGCCGGATGACGATTCGCTGTACGTGATTGCGTCGGACGCGGGTTACGGTTTCGTGGTCAAGGGTGAAGACCTGCAGGCCAAGAACAAGGCGGGCAAGGCGCTGTTGAGCCTGCCGAACAACGCCAAGGTGATCCTGCCGCGACCGGTGGACGATCGCGAGAGCAACTGGCTGGCCTCGGTGACCACCGAAGGGCGTTTGCTGGTGTTCAAGATCAGCGACCTGCCGCAGCTGGGCAAGGGCAAGGGCAACAAGATCATCGGCATTCCTGGCGAGCGCGTGGCCAGTCGCGAAGAGTACGTGACCGACATCGCAGTGATCCCGGAAGGCGCGACCCTGGTGCTGCAGGCCGGCAAGCGCACGTTGTCGCTGCGTCCTGACGACCTTGAGCACTACAAGGGCGAGCGTGGTCGGCGTGGTAACAAACTGCCTCGGGGCTTCCAGCGCGTGGATGCTTTGTTGGTAGAAACGCCGGTTTAACGCGTATTAGAGGCCTCGATCTACGGTTTAACGCGTAGATCGACGCTTTGGCGCTGGAGTCATGGCGCATATTCACGGATGATATGGCCTTTCCAGCGCCGGCGTGGCCGCGCGTGTTTAGGGTTTTTTCAGTATTAGTTGTGGTTCGCCTTGTGGCAGCCACCTGGATGGGATGATGACCGCTCCACGCGTTCCTTTATTTTTGATGCTCGCTGGCCTGTTGGGGTTGGCGGGTTGCAGCACGCACCAGCCGGTGTCGCTGTACCAGCTGGACAGCGGCAGCCCGGCGCAGCCCGCCCAGGCTGCCGGCATGGCGGTATTGCTTGGCCCGGTCGTCGTGGCGGACTACCTGCAACGCGAAACCCTGCTGCAACGTCAGAACGACGGCAGCCTGCAAGGTTCCACCGATGGTCGTTGGGCGGGCAGTCTGTCGTCTGACATCAACCAGTTGATGCTGCGCCAGGTGGCCGGTCATCTGGACAGCCAGCGTGTGGTGCTCGCGCCTGCGCCAGCGGCGTTCAGCCCGGATGTGCAGGTCTTGCTGACCATCACGCGCCTGGACTCCGGCACCTCGCAGCCGGCGATCCTGGATGCGCAGTGGCGCTTGATCGACCGCCGTGGCCAGGTGCGTGACAGCCGCATCGTGCACTTGCAGGAAGAGCACGCGGGCACCACCGCGTCCCAGGTCCAGGCCCAGGGCGTGCTGTTGCAGCATTTGGCCGAGCAGTTGTCGGTGGCCCTCAAGCCATTGGCCAACCAGCCGCCGATTGCCGAAGCGCCGCGCAAGCAGGCGCCGGTGCAGGCGGCCAAGCCGGCTGAACCGCAGAAGCCGAAGATGCCGATGGCTACGCCGATTCGTACGGATATGGAAGTGTTCCGGTTCTGATCTGAATCACCGCCACAAAAAAAGGCCCGCTGACTCAGCGGGCCTTTTTTTGTGCACGATTTGGAGGTCATCGAAGATCCCCTGTGGGAGCGGGCTTGCCCGCGATTGCGGAGTGCCAGCCTACACATCTTTGGCTGAACCACCGCCATCGCGGGCAAGCCCGCTCCCACAGGTGTTTCCCACAGGTGTTTGTGCAGTGTCTTAAATCTTGGTGCGGGTCTCGTGCATCCGCGCCAGTTGCCGCTCCAGCATCGACGGATACGGCTCCATCAACCGCTCCACACAGCTCGCCCCCTCAGGGCTGGCAATCGGGCGGATACGGGCGCGCTGGCGGATCAGCGTGTCTTCACTGATCTTGCGCTCCACCAGCAGCAGGTTGCGGCTGTGTTGCGACAAGGCCAGGGCATCCTGTGCGCTCTCGGTGAGCAGCAGGTCGATCTGGCTCATGCCAAACAGGTCGTCGCTCACCGTCAGGCCCAGTTGCAGTTGCAACGTGATGCCACTGTCCGCCACTTCGATCTGCAAGGCATGGCCCAGGGCGCGCAGCAGCTCGCCGCAGCAGATGGCGTTGGTCAGGTAGTCTTCGCCGCTGTCTTCGCTGTGGAACAGCATCAGCGTGCTGCCGTCGTTCAGGGTGTGCAGTTCGCTCTGGTACAGCGAGGCGGCCTGGTCGAGGCAGTCGCGGTAGCGTTCCAGCAGTTCCGTCAGGCGGGTACGGGGCAGGCGGCGCAGTTGATCCTGGGAGCCCAGTTGCACGGCCAGGACCGCACTGTGCTGGGGCTCGGCGTTCTTCACCGGGGCAGGCGTCGGCGCGACGGCCGGGCTGTTTGCCGCGGTATCGCGCAGGTCGGCGAACGGGTCTTCGTCGTCCAATTCGTCTTCGTCAGCCTGGATTGCCTTGCGGGTGGCAGGCTTGAGGCCGGCAACCGGTGCGCTTTCGGCAAAGCCCGGCTCACCCACGTCGAACTCGGGCTCGTCGTCGTATTCCGGCTCGGGCTCCGGCGCGCGCACGGTCGGCTCCGGGGCGAAGCTGGCGTGCAGCTGGCGGGCGAGGTCGCCGATTTCATCCTGGCGGTCGGTGGCCGGGGTGTGTTCGTCGATGTCCCGCAGCCAGATGCGCAGTTGCATCAGCGGCGTGGAGATATGCCGACCCAGGCGCAGGCTCAGGGCCAACGCCAGGGCCAGCAGGATCGCGCTGAGGATGCCCATGCTTTGCAGGCTGATGGTCATCGGCTGCTGGAATTGCTGCATGTCCAGGCTGATGCGCAGCTGGCCGGCCTTCACGTCCTGGAACGTGATGTTGCTCTGGTACAAGCCTTCGGCTTCGCCCAGCAGGCCGTTCTTCGGGCGTTGCCCGGCTTCGGCCATGATCCGGTTGTCCACGCTGTAGATGGCAGCGTGGGCCACCAGCGGGTTCTTGGTCAGGTTGTTGAGCAGCACGTTGAGGCTGAGGATGTCATTGGACACCAACAGCTCGGTCGCCGAGGTGGCGGTTTGCGTGGTCAGGCTCTCGCCCAGGGCGTCGGCCTGTTCGTGCATGGCCTGTTTGAACTGCAAACCCATCACGCAGGCGTAGATCACCAGGGCCAGGGCGACCAGGATCACGTTATGGCTGGCGATGCGTAATGCGATCGGTACACGGCGGTGGCGCAGTGCCCGGAAGATCAGCAGGAAGAAGTTATCGGTTTTTACTGGCGTGGGCCGGTTCACTTGCGCTCGGCTCTTGGTCCGTGAAGTTGACGCGCAGTATAGCGACAGGCCCCAGAGCGTCAAAGCGCTGGCTGTGCCCGATGGTCACTGAAAGTGGGTAGAATGCGGTTTTTTTCCAGCCTGGGGGTGCGCCTTGCGCGAAATTGTCCTGATAAACATCACTGGTGAAGATCGCCCGGGTCTGACGGCGGCGATTACCGGCGTTCTGGCCCAGGGTGGTGTGAACATTCTCGACATCGGCCAGGCGGTGATCCACGACACGCTGTCGTTCGGCATCCTGGTCGAGATCCCGAGCACTGAACAGGCGTCCTCGGTGCTCAAGGACATCCTGTTTACGGCGTACAAGCTCGATCAACAGGTGCGTTTCACCCCGGTGTCCGAAGCCGATTACCAGCATTGGGTCGCCGGCCAGGGCAAGAAACGCCACATCGTGACGCTGTTGACTCGCAAGGTCACGGCCGAGCAGCTCCAGCGTGTCAGCTCGATTACCGCGCAATACGGTTTGAATATCGACCACATTGACCGTCTGTCGGGTCGCATGCCGCTGGACACCCCGGCCGACAAGGGCAAGGGTTGCATCGAGTTCTCCGTGCGCGGCGAGCCGGCTGATCCGCAAGCCCTGCGTGCTGAGTTCCTCAGCGTGGCCCAGGAGTTGAATGTCGATATCGCCTTCCAGGAAGACTCGCTGTTCCGCCGCAACCGCCGCCTGGCGGTGTTCGACATGGACTCCACGCTGATCGAAGCGGAAGTCATCGACGAATTGGCCAAGGCGGCCGGCGTGGGCGAGCAAGTCTCCGAGATCACCGAGCGCGCCATGGCCGGTGAACTGGATTTTCGCGCGAGCTTCAAGGAGCGCCTGGCGCTGCTCAAAGGCCTGGACGTCAGCGTGCTGGACTCCATCGGCGCCTCGCTGCGTCTGACCGAAGGCGCCGAAACCCTGTTCGCCGAACTCAAGCGCCTGGGCTACAAGACGGCGATCCTGTCGGGCGGCTTTACCTACTTCGCCAAGCAATTGCAGGCCAAGTTGGGCATCGACTACGTGTTCGCCAACGAGCTGGAAGTGGTGGACGGCAAGGTGACAGGCGTGGCGGTCGAGCCGATTGTCGATGCGCAGCGCAAGGCGGACTTGCTGAAGGAGTTGGCGCACAAGGAAGGTTTGCGTCTGGAGCAGACCATTGCGGTCGGCGACGGTGCGAATGACCTGCCGATGCTGGCGATTGCCGGGTTGGGTGTGGCGTTCCGCGCCAAGCCGTTGGTGAAGCAGTCGGCGAAGCAGGCGATTTCGACGTTGGGGTTGGATGGGGTGTTGTATCTGCTGGGCTTTCGCGATCGCGACGGTCAGCTGTAACTGAACAAATGCGATAAAAAAATGTGGGAGCTGGCTTGCCTGCGATAGCGGTGTTGGATTCACCACCGCTATCGCAGGCAAGCCAGCTCCCACATTGATCGGGTTCCAGCTTTAAATCTATTGTGAATCAGGCTTTTGGCAGTGCCATGCCCTGGCCCATCTGCACCGGAGTGCCGGCCGCCAGCTCTTCAGCCCACTTCACCTGATCCGGCCCGAACAGCACGATCGCGGTCGAACCCAGCTTGAACCGACCCAGCTCCGCACCTTTCTCCAGGTGAATCGGCGCACGCGCGGCTTCGTCATAACGGAAGGTTTTTAGCTCGCGCTTCGGCGGTGTCACCAAGCCAGCCCACACGGTTTCAATCGACGCCACAATCATCGCACCCACCAACACCACGGCCATCGGGCCGCGTTCGGTGTCGAAAATGCAGGCAACACGTTCGTTACGGGCAAACAGCTCCGGTACATTTTCGGCGGTGGTCTGGTTGACCGAGAAGATGCGCCCCGGGATGTAGATCATCTCGCGCAGGGTGCCGGCCAGCGGCATGTGCACGCGGTGGTAGTCCTTCGGCGACAGGTACACGGTCGCAAAATCACCGCCCATGAACGGCGCCGCGACGGCCGAGTCGCCACCCAGCAGTTCCAGCACGCTGAAGCTGTGGCCTTTGGCCTGGAACACGCGACCATGCTCGATCGGGCCAAGCTGGCTGACCGCGCCGTCGGCGGGGCTCAAGATCGCGCCCGGGGTTGGGTCCAGCGGGCGGGCGCCGTCTTTCAAGGCGCGGGTGAAGAACGCATTGAAGTGCTCGTAGGCGGTCACGTCTTCCACCAGGGCCTGGGACATGTCCACCTGATAGCGCTTGGCGAACCAGCTGGTGAAGGCGTTCTTGAACCAGCGCACGCGGCACTCGGCAATGCAGCCGGCCAAGCGCGACAGCAGGTGGTGCGGCAGCAAGTACTGGCTGAGGATAAACAACTGCTTTTTCATTTACTGTCCTTAAACCTTAAATCTCAACGGGGGTGTCGGGGTGGTTGCCCCATTCGCCCCAGGAACCGGCATAACCTTTGACTCGCGGATAACCGAGCGCCTTGGCCACCAGGTAGGTGAAGCCAGAGCGGTGGTGAGTCTGGCAGTGGGTGATGATTTCTTTGTCGCGGGTCAGCCCGAGGTCTTCGAGGATCTGCGGCATGTCGCGGCGGATGCGCAGGTTGCGCGCCGGGTCCATGCCTGCCGTCCATTCGAAGTTCACGGCGCCGGGGACGTGCCCACCTTTGGCGGCGAGGACTTTCTCGCCGGAATACTCCAGCGGGCCGCGTGCGTCCCAGATGCCCAGGTCGGGCGCGCCGAGGCGGCTTTGCAGGTACTCGCGGGTGGCGGTGGGGCCGTCGTGCAGCGTCAGGCTGACCGGGCCGCCGGCGGGCGCGGGCACCTCGGTGCTGACCGGGTGCTGGCCTTCGAGCCAGGCCAGCAGGCCGCCGTCGAGGTAGTGGTATTTCTGATGGCCGATCACGTCGAGCATCCAGATGAAGCGCCCGGCCCAGCCGCCGCCTTCGTCGTCGTAGACCACGTAGGTCGCGTCCGGGGTGTGGCCCAGTTCGCCGAAGAGTTTTTCCAGGTCGGCCTTATGGGGCAGCAGGCCCGGTGCAGGCGGCTGGCCCAGTTGGGTGCGCTTGGGGTCAACGAAATGCGCGCCGGGGATATGCCCCTGGGCGTAGCGGGCAGCGCTGGTGAGGTCCACCAGAATCAGGTGTTCGGCATCAAGGCGACCTTGCAGGTCGCTGGATTCGATCACCAGCGGCAAGCCAGAGAAGTCAGGCATGTGAGGTCTCCTGGGCACAAATGTTGGCGATAAAGGACCGCGATTGTAGCGCAAGCATCAGGCGCTGCGGTTGGTAAAGCAGTGCAGGGCCTTCTCGATGCATTGCGCGGTTTTGCCGAACGCCTGCACGGTGGTTTCCGAGAACGGCCCGCCGCCCTGGTCGGCCACCATCAGCATCACCACCTTGCCGTTGCAGCTCAGGGAGCGCAGCAGCAGGTGTTCGCCGGTGAACAGGCGGCGCAGGATCGGCGGCAGCAAGGCCGAGAACTGCGCGTGGTTGTCCGGGGTGAGGCGCACTTGCGCGGACTTTTCCAGCAGGCGTTGCAGCAGGGTGCTATTGGTCACGTCCAGGCTGAGGTTGGCGGCGTCCTTCGGCAGGCCGTCGGCCTGATGCACACGCAAGGTGCTTTGGGCGCGGTCGGTCATCAGCAGCATGACCCGCTGCATGCCGCTCGCTACCAAGGCTTCCTTGGCGCAGGTGGTCAGGTGCATGGCGTTGGCGAAACGGCTTGGCTCTACCAGCAATTCGGTGCAGCGCTTGCGCCAGACGGCCAGGGATTCGGCGGTGGGTGGCGGCGCGGGCAGCAGGCCGCGATGGATTTTTTGCACGTGCCACGGCCAGATCAGCGACAACGCCGGGTGCCACAAATCCGGCATCAGCGTGGTGCGCGCGCTGGTCACGGCTTGCTGGTGGACTTGCTGCTGCACATCGCCCAGGGGCTGTTGCAGGTACAGCGCGGTGAGGTATTGCCAGCGCTCGGTGTGCGGGCAGGTCCAGGACTCCTGGGCCGACATCGCCAGGCCGTTGGCCAGCAGCACGGTGTTGGCCGGCTGGTTCAGCCAGCGCCGCAGGTTGGGTTCGGCGTCGAGCAATTGCTGCTGGCGCAAGGCGTCGTCTTCGCGGGCGATGTGCAGCGCCTTGACCAGCAAACGCTGCTCTTTAAGCAACAGGTTGTAGCCCTGGGAGACCCAGATCGGCAGGTGCCAGGCTTCGGTCAAGCCCAGGCACAGGTCCAGCAGGCGTACGCCGAACAATTCCTGCTCGACCTGGCGCGCCGACTGGCCTTTGTGGATCACCCGCAGTTCCCATTCCTCAAGGAGCTTGGGGTAGGCGACCGCCATCGGCCACAGCGGCGCCAAAAACAGCAGGCTGCCCCAGTGAATGTCCTGCCACAAGCGCGCCAGGCGGCTGGCGAACAAGCCGCTGGCCTGTTGCGAGGCGTGCTGGCTGACCAGCAACAGTTGGCGCAAGGCCACGGGAATCTCATGGGCCGGCACCGACGGCAGCCGCGCCAGCAGCTCTTCAGCGCGTTTCAGGCCGAGGCGGTTGAGCGCCACTTCGAGGTTTTCCGCAGGCTCCGTGAAACTGCCGTGGGTATGGCTATTGGCTTCGCGCATCACGCTGAGCACCAGCGCCGGGCTGTTCTGCATCAGCTCGGCAATATCTCGCAACGAACTGCGGCTATCGCGGATGCCTTTGCACACGCGCTCGTGGCTGGCCTGGGGGACGGGCAGCAGCACATCGTCCAGGCGCTTGATCCAAGCGGCGAGGGAAGTGGGTTTTGCAATTGGGACTGTCGTTTCATTAGCCATGATTGGGGCGCGATCATCACTTGCGGTCAACACGCCCGGATCGGGCCGAACTGGCTTTTCGCCTTAACGGCCTATAGTCTGGCGCAGTTTTGCCGATAAGTAGAACAAGAGTTTTGCAGTTCCTCCAAATATGTCCATGAACCCGACGGCGCAAGTACAGATCCCCTATGGCTAAAATTATCGGCATCATCGTCGTCTTCGCAAGCGTGCTCGGCGGGTACGTCCTGTCCCACGGTAAAATTGCCGCGCTGATCCAGCCTTTCGAGGTGATGATTATCGGTGGTGCGGCGTTGGGCGCGTTCCTGCAAGCGAACCCCGGCTACATGACCATGCACGTGATCAAGAAGTCGCTGGGCATGTTCGGTTCGCGTTTCACCCACACCTTCTACCTGGAAGTGCTGGGGCTGGTGTACGAAATCCTCAACAAGAGCCGCCGCGAAGGCATGATGGCCATCGAGGCCGACATCGAAGACGCCGCGGCGAGCCCGATTTTCGCCAAGTACCCGGCCGTGCTCAAAGATGAGCGCATGACCGCCTACATCTGTGATTACCTGCGCATCATGTCTTCCGGCAACATGGCTCCCCATGAGCTGGAAGGCCTGTTCGACATGGAATTGTTCAGCCTCAAGGAAGAGCTGGAACACCCTTCCCATGCGGTGACCGGCATCGCCGACGGCATGCCCGGCTTTGGTATCGTCGCGGCGGTACTCGGTATCGTGGTGACCATGGCCTCCCTGGGCGAAGGCGACCAGGCGGCCATCGGCATGCACGTAGGTGCGGCACTCGTAGGTACCTTCTTCGGTATTCTCGCGGCCTACGGCTTCTTCGGCCCGCTGGCGACCTCCCTGGCCCACGATGCCAAGGAAGAAATCAACCTGTACGAATCGATCAAGGCCAGCCTGGTCGCGTCCGCTTCCGGCATGCCGCCATCGCTGGCGGTGGAGTTCGGTCGCAAGGTGCTGTACCCGAAACATCGCCCAAGCTTCGCCGAGCTGGAACAAGCGGTTCGCGGTCGCTAAGCCATGGAAAACAACCAGCCGATAATCATCAAGCGCGTCAAGCGCTTCGCTGCGGGGCACCATGGCGGTGCCTGGAAAATCGCCTTCGCCGACTTTGCCACGGCGATGATGGCGTTCTTCCTGGTGCTGTGGCTGATGTCCACCGCCACACCGGAACAAAAGATCGCCATCGCCGGTTACTTCAAGGACCCGATTGGCTTCTCGGAAAGCGGCACGCCCTTCGTCATCGACCTCGGCGGCTCGCCGCAGTTGGCGCCGGAGCGCACCATCAACCCCGAGATCAAGACCGAGTCGCCGCAGGAAAATATCCCGATCGAGCGCGACACCGTCGAGTCCATGGCCGAGCAGGTCGAGCAGGAACGCCTGGAGCTGTTGCTGCAAGAGTTGCAGACCAAGGTCGACGAGAACCCTCAGCTACTGAAGTTCAAGGACCAGATTTCCTTCGAGATCACCCCGGACGGCCTGCGCATCCAGATCACCGACGCCGCCAACCGGCCGATGTTCGATTCCGGCAGTGCGCGCCTGAAGCCGTACTTTGAAGACATCCTGCTGGCCATGGCCGACACCATCAAGGCGGTGCCGAACAAGATCAGCATCAGCGGCCACACCGACGCCAAGCCGTACTCGGGCCAGGGCGACTTCGGCAACTGGGAACTCTCGGCCAACCGCGCCAACGCCGCCCGCCGCGCGCTGGTGGCCGGCAGCTACCCGGACCCGCAAGTGGCACGCGTGGTGGGGTTTGCCTCGTCGCAGTTGTTTGATCACGAAGACCCGTTCAACCCGATCAACCGCCGCATCGATATCGTGGTGCTGACCAAAAAGGCCCAGCGTGCGATTGAAGGTGACCAGCCCAAGCCAGCGCCGACACCGGGTGCGGGCGCGCCGGGTGAAGTGCCGGCTGATCCGAATGCGATCCCGCCTGGGCAGGAGCCGCTGCCGGCCCATGAGCTGCGGCAGAAGTTGAACCTGTTTGATGATGGTGGGGTGAAGGATCCTACGGCGCCTAAGGCTGGTTCGTAAGCATCAGTGGACGCTAACAAATGAAAACGCCCCGACTATTCGGGGCGTTTTCATTTCTGGTCAGAGGGGGAGATAGGCTTTGACGCCGCTGATCACACCTTGCATGTCGTCGATACACAGACGTGGAACGAAATATTCTCGGCCTTTGGTGCGGGTCTTTCTATGGAGTTTGTCGAGGCGCTCGAAGCTGACGGTGTAGATCATGTCGCACTTCACCCACAGCTCTTTGTAGCCATCGGACTGAAGTGGATTGGTGCGCAGTAGGTAGTGCCAGTCGTGCTGTATATCCGGGGCCGTAGAGGATATGGGGACCACTGTGCAGAGTTTACGGTTGTGCGTGGCGGTAGGTGAGATCACCACGACTTTGCGGATCTTCAGCATTTCCGGGGCGACAAACCCTCGTGTGAAGTCGCAGAGAAGCACATCGCCTTGTTTGGGGTGATAGTAGAGAGCCAATCGTGATTTCCCCACAAAAAGCAAAGCCGCCCGAAGGCGGCTTCATTCGACACGCAGTGGAGCTTGCTTCGCCCCTTCTGCGCCGCTGGATCAACCCCGAAAAGGACCCAGACTCCTGCCAGCTTTCGCTGGTGACGGAGCGATTATGGACATCAGAAATTCCGAATTCAAGCTGGCATGTAACGGTGAAGCGCCCAGTTGTGATGAATTCTTGATGCCAGCCCCCATTAAATCAATGGAGTAGCGCGCCCCGCAGCTTGATTTATATGTATCAAGACTTGGCCGCTCAGTAACTGCTCTCCGGCAAGCTCGCAATAATCGACCGATAGCTATTCATCCGCTGCTGCTGCACACGCCCATCTTCCAGGGCCTTGAGCAACGCACAACCCGGCTCGCGGTCGTGCTTGCAGTCGCGGAAGCGGCAGGTGCCGATCAGGTCGTTGAACTCGATAAAGCCCGCTTCCACATCGCTGCGGCTGACGTGGCCGAGGCCGAATTCGCGGATGCCGGGAGAGTCGATCAGCTCGCCGCCGCCCGGGAAGTGGAACAGCCGCGCCGTGGTGGTGGTGTGGGTGCCCTGGCCGGACAGTTCCGACAGCGGGCCCACACGGGTGTCGACTTCCGGCAGCAGGCTGTTGACCAGCGAGGATTTACCCACGCCGGACTGGCCGACAAACACGCTGATGCGCCCGTCCAACTGCTGTTGCAGTTGTTCCATGCCGTTACCGTGATGGGCCGAAACCTCCAGCACCGGGTAACCCAGGGTGCGGTAGACCGCCAGCAGCGCGTTCAGCGCCGGGGCGTTCTGCTCGTCGATCAGGTCGAATTTGTTCAGCAGCAACAGCGGGCGGATGCCGGCGTGCTCGGCCGCTACCAGGTAGCGGTCGATCAGGTTGGCATGGGGCTCGGGCAGTGGCGCGAACACGATCACGATCATGTCGACGTTGGCTGCCACTGGCTTGAGCTGGCCACGGCTGTCGGGGCGACGCAGTTCGGTGGTGCGCGGCAGCTGGGCGACGATCACGCCGATGCCCTGGTTGCCGGCACGCCAGACCACCTTGTCGCCGGTGACCAGCGCCGGCAGGTTGGCGCGCAAGTGGCAACGGAACACTTGGCCCGCGAGTTCGCCTTCCAGCGCCTCGACTTCGACCTGCACACCAAAGTGCGCGATCACCAGGCCCGTTTGCTCGGGGCCCAGGTCGCCGCCCTCAAGCGCTTCCACGGCGGAGGATTCACGTTTGGCGGCGCGAGCGGCGCGTTCACCTTGAATCTTTTCGATGCGCCAGTTTTGGCGACGATTGAGCTGGCGTTTGGCCATTGGTGTTCCGTGTCGATAATGCAAAGGAATAGGTAAAACGGTCGCGAGTCTAGCATGCCGCTGCCTGCTAAACTGCGCAGCTACGCCAAGGTGCCAAGAGAATCAAGCCATGCAAAACCCACAGAACCTGATTTGGATCGATCTGGAAATGACCGGTCTGAACCCCGACACCGACGTCATCATCGAGATGGCGACCATTGTCACCGACAGCAACCTCAACACCTTGGCCGAAGGTCCGGTGATCGCCATTCACCACAGCGACGCCGTGCTCGCCACCATGGACGAGTGGAACACCCGCACCCACGGCAACTCCGGCCTGACCCAGCGCGTGCGCGACAGCCGTATCAGCATGGCCGAAGCCGAAGCCGAGACCATCGCTTTCCTGGAAAAATGGGTGCCGAAGGGCAAGTCGCCGATCTGCGGCAACAGCATCTGCCAGGATCGTCGCTTCCTTTATACCCATATGAAGGGGCTGGAAAGCTACTTCCACTACCGCAACCTGGATGTGTCCACCTTGAAAGAGCTGGCCGCGCGTTGGGCGCCGGAAGTCAAAGACAGCTTCCATAAAGGCAGCACGCACCTGGCGCTGGATGATATTCGCGAGTCGATCGCCGAGTTGCAGCATTACCGCAAGCATTTCATCAAGGCTTGATTTGTCGGCGCCTGAACCGGCGCTATCGCAGGCAAGCCAGCTCCCACAGTTGACGGCATTCGCAAATCAAAATGTGGGAGCTGGCTTGCCTGCGATAGGGGCGACGCGGTCTTTCGCCAGGCGCCCCCTTTTGGTGCCATCACCAAATGATTAGACTGCGCGCTTCTTTGCAAGGATCGCCACCATGCTGCTCATGCTCTACCTCATCGCCATCACCGCCGAAGCCATGACTGGCGCCCTGTCCGCCGGGCGGCGCGGCATGGACTGGTTTGGCGTGGTGCTGATCGCCTGCGTGACGGCGCTGGGTGGCGGTTCGGTGCGTGACGTGCTGCTGGGGCACTACCCGCTGACCTGGGTCAAACACCCGGAATACCTGGTGTTGACCTCGGTCGCGGCGCTGCTGACGATCTTCATAGCGCCGCTGATGCGCCGTCTGCGCTCGCTGTTTTTGGCGCTGGACGCCGTGGGCCTGGTGGCGTTCACCCTGATCGGCTGCATGACCGCCCTGGAAATGGGCCACGGCATGCTGGTGGCCTCGGTCAGCGGCGTGATCACCGGCGTGTTCGGCGGCATCCTGCGGGATATCTTCTGCAACGACATCCCGCTGATCTTTCGCCGCGAGCTGTACGCCAGCGTGTCGTTCCTCGCCGCCTGGTTCTACCTGCTGTGCCTCTACCTTGAGCTGCCCAGCGAACAATCGATTCTGCTGACCCTGTTCAGCGGTTTTCTCTTACGCCTGTTGGCGATCCGCTTTCACTGGGAAATGCCCAAGTTCGTCTATAACGACGACGTGCACTAAGCGCGCGTGGCGTGCTGGTTCAGCGCCCATTCCACGTGTTCGCGCACCAGCTCCGACGGATACTCCCGCCGCGCCTTCAAGGCTTCCAGCACCGGAATGCTTGACGGCGCATTGCCCAGGCCCACCGCCAGGTTGCGCAACCAGCGCTCATAACCGGCGCGGCGTAGGGGCGAACCTTCGGTGCTGCTGAGGAATTTATCCTCGTCCCACATAAACAGCTCGGCCAGTTCGGCGTTATCCAGGTTGTGGCGTGGCTTGAAGTCGCTTTCGCCTGTGGCGCGGGCGAAACGATTCCACGGGCAGACGATCTGACAGTCATCACAGCCGAACACGCGGTTGCCGATCAGTGGGCGCAGATCTTCCGGGATCGCGCTCTTGAGTTCGATGGTCAGGTAGGAAATGCAGCGCCGCGCGTCCAGCACATACGGGCCGACGAAGGCGTTGGTGGGGCAGATGTCCAGGCACGCGGTGCAGCGCCCGCAATGTTCGGTGCTGTGGGGCGCGTCCACCGGCAAGGGCAAATCGACAAACAACTCGCTGAGGAAGAAATAACTGCCGGCCTTGCGGTTGAGTACCAAGGTGTTCTTGCCGATCCAGCCCAGGCCGGCTTGTTCGGCGATGGCTTTTTCCAGCACCGGCGCGCTGTCGACAAAGGCGCGAAAGCCGAACGGGCCGATTTGCGCCTGGATGCGATCGGCCAGTTGCTGCACGCGCTTGCGGATCAGCTTGTGGTAGTCGCGGCCGAGGGCGTAGCGGGAGATGTAGGCTTTTTCCGGTTTGGCCAGCAATTGCGCCATTTGCGTGTCGCCGGGCAAGTAGTCCATGCGCAGTGAGACCACGCGCAACGTGCCGGGCACCAGTTCGTCCGGGTGGGAGCGCTTGCTGCCGTGGGCGCCCATGTAGTCCATCTCGCCGTGGTAGCCGGCATCGAGCCAGCGTTGCAGGTGCTGCTCATGCTCGGCCAGGTCCAGGCCGCTGATGCCGACTTGTTGAAAGCCCAGTTCGCGGCCCCAGTCTTTGATCGATTGGGCGAGGGCGGGCAGATCGGAGGTAATAGCAGGCATGAGACACGGGAAACCACAGGTTAGATGCGTATAATTCTGCCAGACATCGGAGCTTGAAGACGCATGCCGCAGACAAAACACCCAATTACCGACGTTCAGTCCCTGTTGCCCGGCGATTTGCCGCAACTGGCTGCGCGTTCCCCGGATGCCCATAAAGGCCGGTTCGGCCACCTGCTGGTGATCGGCGGTGACCGTGGCCTGGGCGGCGCAGCGCTGCTGAGCGCCGAAAGCGCCTTGCGCAGCGGCGCCGGCCTGGTCTCCCTAGCGACACGCCCTGAGCACGTGCCGGCCGCGCTGGCGCGCTTGCCGGAAGTCATGACCGTGGGCGTGAGTTCGGCCAACCAACTGATGGGCTTGCTGGAAAACATCTCGGTCATCGTCATTGGTCCTGGCCTGGGCAATGCGGCTTGGGGCAAAAGCCTGTTGTCGGTCGCTGCCAACGCGCGCCAGCCACAAGTCTGGGACGCCGACGCCCTGAACCAGTTGGCCTCGGGCGGCGTCAGCCTCCCGGCGAACTCGGTGATTACCCCGCATCCGGGCGAAGCCGCGCGCTTGTTGGGCCTTTCGACAGCCGAGGTTCAGGCCGACCGACTTAAGGTAGCGCGCGCGTTGAGCCAGAAATTCAATGCAGTGGCTATTCTCAAGGGGGCTGGCAGTTTGATTGCCTGCCCGGACGGGCGTATTGCGCGCTGTGACCAAGGCCATCCGGCGATGGCCACGGCCGGGCTGGGTGATGTGCTGGCCGGTCTGGTCGGGGCGTTGCTGGCCCAGGGCATGCCTGCCTATGAGGCAAGCTGCCTGGCCGTGTGGTTGCACGCCACGGCGGGCGATCGCCAGGGCAGCTTTGGTCGCGGGCTGGCGGCCAGCGACCTGATACCCGCCATTCGTCAATTGCTGGAGGAGCAGTCACCGTGTCTGAAGTAGTTCTTTTCCTCGCCGATGAAGACGCGATGGTTGCGTTCGGTCAGCGTATCGCCCAGGTGACGGCCGGCGCGGGGCTGATCTTTCTCGAAGGCGACCTGGGGGCGGGCAAGACCACCTTGTCCCGGGGGATTATTCGCGGGTTGGGCCATACGGGCGCGGTAAAAAGCCCGACGTTCACCCTTGTAGAGCCCTACGAGATTGGTGCGATCCGCGCCTTTCACTTCGACCTCTACCGCCTGGTGGACCCCGAAGAGCTGGAGTACATGGGCATCCGCGACTATTTCGATGAGGATGCGTTGTGCCTGATCGAGTGGCCAGATAAAGGCACAGGCTTTTTGCCAAAGCCGGACCTGACCATTACCATTACGCCGCATGACACAGGACGTCAGCTGAAGTTGTTGTCCCAGAGCGCGCGCGGCCAGTCGTGGTGCGCCGCTTTGGCATTGGAATTCAAATAATTGGTGGGGTTAGGTATGCGCTTTCGCGCGTTGGTTGCTGTCGTAGGGGTGTTGCTTGCGGCAATGACTGTCAATGCTCTGGCTGCTTCACAGGTAAAAAGTGTGCGCCTGTGGCGAGCGCCGGATAACACGCGACTGGTGTTCGACCTGTCTGGCCCGGTCCAGCACAGCGTCTTTACCCTGACGGCGCCCGATCGCCTGGTGATCGACATCAACGGTGCGACCCTGGCCGCGCCGCTGAAAGTCTCCACCGCCAACACCCCGATCACCGCCATGCGTTCGGCCCAGCGTACGCCGACCGATCTGCGGGTGGTCATCGACCTGAAAAAGACCGTCACCCCGAAAAGCTTTGTGCTGGCGCCGAACGCCCAGTACGGCAACCGCCTGGTGGTCGATCTGTTCGACAACGCGGCCGACGCCAACCCGCCGCCAGCGCCACCGCCAAGTGTCGCGACGGTGCCTGCGGTGCCGGTCAACCCGACACAGCCGCAGGTCAAGTTGCCGCCGCTGCCACCGGCCCCGGCGGGCAAGCGCGACATTATCGTGGTGATCGACGCCGGCCATGGCGGCGAAGACCCGGGCGCCTCGGGCTCGCGCGGCCAGCATGAAAAAGACGTGGTGCTGGCCATCGCCCGCGAACTGCAGCGCCAGGTCAACGGCATGAAGGGCTACCGCGCCGAGCTGACCCGCACCGGCGACTACTTCATCCCGCTGCGCGGGCGTACCGAGATCGCCCGCAAGAAGGGCGCCGACCTGTTCGTCTCCATCCACGCCGACGCCGCACCGTCCACCGCCGCGTTTGGCGCTTCGGTGTTTGCCCTGTCGGACCGTGGCGCCACGTCGGAGACCGCCCGTTGGCTGGCCGACAGCGAAAACCGTTCCGACCTGATCGGCGGGGCCGGCAACGTGTCCCTCGATGACAAGGACAAAATGCTCGCCGGCGTGCTGCTCGACCTGTCGATGACCGCCTCGCTGACTTCCAGCCTGAACGTCGGCCAGAAAGTCCTGAGCAACATCGGTCGGGTCACCTCGCTGCACAAACAGCGCGTGGAGCAGGCCGGGTTCATGGTGTTGAAGTCGCCGGACATCCCGTCGATCCTGGTGGAAACCGGCTTTATCTCCAACGCCAACGAAGCCTCGAAGCTGGCCAGCGCCAGTCATCAGCAGGCCTTGGCGCGTTCGATCAGCGCGGGTATCCGCCAGTTCTTCCAGCAGAACCCGCCGCCGGGCACGTACATCGCCTGGCTGCGCGACTCCGGCAAGATCGCCCAGGGCCCGCGTGACCATCGCGTGCAGCCGGGCGACACCCTGGCCATGCTGGCCGTGCGCTTCCAGGTGTCGGCCGCGACGTTGCGCAGCGCCAACAGCCTGAAGACCGATGAGTTGAAAGTCGGCCAGGTGTTGACCATCCCCGGCACCGAATTGGCAGCACAGTAATGAGTGAATCAGTCTTGAACAACGGCTCGCGCATCGAGCTGCTCAGCCCGCGCCTGGCCAACCAGATTGCCGCCGGTGAGGTGGTTGAACGTCCTGCATCGGTGATCAAGGAGTTGCTGGAAAACAGCATCGACTCCGGCGCCAAGCGCATCGACGTGGACGTGGAGCAGGGCGGCGTCAAGCTGCTGCGGGTGCGTGACGACGGCAGCGGCATCTCTTCCGATGACCTGCCGCTGGCCCTGGCCCGTCACGCCACCAGCAAGATCCGCGACCTCGAAGACCTCGAACGGGTGATGAGCCTGGGTTTCCGTGGTGAAGCGCTGGCGTCCATCAGCTCCGTGGCGCGCCTGACCTTGACCTCGCGCACCCGCAGTGCCGAACAGGCCTGGCAGGTGGAAACCGAGGGCCGCGACATGGCGCCTCGTGTGCAGCCGGCGGCGCATCCGGTGGGCACTTCGGTGGAAGTGCGCGACCTGTTCTTCAACACCCCGGCGCGGCGCAAATTCCTCAAGGCCGAAAAAACCGAATTCGATCACCTGCAAGAAGTGATCAAGCGCCTGGCCCTGGCGCGTTTCGATGTGGCGTTTCATTTGCGCCACAACGGCAAGACCATCCTCAGCCTGCACGAAGCCCACGACGAAGCTGCGCGTGCGCGCCGGGTGTCGGCGATTTGTGGCGCGGGCTTCCTGGAGCAGGCGCTGCCGATTGAAATCGAACGCAACGGTTTGCGCCTGTGGGGTTGGGTTGGCTTGCCGACGTTCTCCCGCAGCCAGGCGGACTTGCAGTATTTCTTCGTGAATGGTCGTGCAGTGCGCGACAAGCTGGTGGCCCACGCGGTGCGCCAGGCGTATCGCGACGTGCTGTTCAACGGGCGGCATCCGACGTTTGTGCTGTTCTTCGAGGTCGACCCTTCGGTGGTGGACGTGAACGTGCACCCGACCAAGCACGAAGTACGCTTCCGCGATGGCCGCATGGTGCACGACTTCCTCTATGGCACCTTGCACCGCACCTTGGGCGATGTGCGCCCGGATGATCATCTGGCTGCGCCGATCGTCACCGCCGTGGTGCGCCCGAGTGGGCCGGAGGCGGGTGAGTTTGGCCCTCAGGGCGAAATGAGCCTGGCCGGCAACCTGCTGCAATCGACGCCGCCGCAGCCATCGTTCGCGGCGCCGGGTTCTGGCGCGGGTGCGGGCTATCAATATCAATACACGCCGCGTCCGCAATCGGCCGTGCCGGTGGCTGAAGCGCAGGCGGCGTATCGCGAGTTTTTCGCGCCGTTGCCGGGCGCCGAGCCGGGTGCTGCGGTGGCCTTGCCGGAAGGTGGCGGTGATATTCCGCCGTTGGGTTACGCGCTGGCGCAGCTCAAGGGCATCTATATCCTTGCGGAAAACGCCCACGGCCTGGTGCTGGTGGACATGCACGCCGCCCACGAGCGGATCATGTACGAGCGCCTCAAGATCGCCATGGCCAGCGAAGGCCTCAGCGGCCAGCCGCTGCTGGTGCCGGAATCCCTGGCGGTCAGCCAGCGCGAAGCCGATTGCGCCGAAGAGCATGCCGCTGTGTTCCAGAAGCTCGGCTTTGAGCTGCAACGCCTGGGCCCGGAAACCCTGGCCATCCGCCAGATCCCGGCGCTGCTCAAGCAGGCCGAGGCCAACCGCCTGGTCGCCGACGTGCTCGCCGACCTGATGGAATACGGCACCAGCGACCGCGTGCAGGCGCATATCAACGAGCTGCTCGGCACCATGGCCTGCCACGGCGCCATCCGCGCCAACCGCCGCTTGGCCCTGCCGGAAATGAACGGGTTGCTGCGCGACATGGAAAACACCGAGCGCAGCGGGCAATGCAACCATGGCCGACCGACCTGGACCCAAATGGGCCTGGACGATCTGGACAAACTGTTCTTGCGCGGTCGCTGATGAGTGCCTTGCCCCCCGCGATCTTCCTGATGGGCCCCACGGCCGCAGGCAAGACCGACTTGGCCATCGAGCTGAGCAAAGTGTTGCCGTGCGAGTTGATCAGCGTCGACTCTGCCCTGGTTTACCGGGACATGGACATTGGCACGGCCAAGCCGTCCAAGGAGCTGTTGGCCCAGTATCCGCACAAGCTGATCGACATCATCGACCCGGCCGAGAGCTATTCGGCGGCAGATTTTCGCACCGACGCCCTGGCCGCCATGGCCGAGATCACCGCACGCGGCAATATTCCGCTGCTGGTGGGCGGTACGATGCTCTATTACAAGGCTTTGCAGGAAGGCCTGGCGGATATGCCGGCGGCCGACCCCCAGGTGCGCGCCGAGCTTGAGGAAGAGGCTGCGCGCCTTGGCTGGCAAGCCTTGCACGACCAATTGGCAGCCATTGACCCGGTATCCGCCGCGCGCATTCACCCCAATGACCCGCAGCGTCTCAGCCGTGCGTTGGAAGTCTGGCGTGTGAGCGGCCAGACCATGACTGAACATCGGCTGAAACAAACTGCGCAAAGTGCCGACGCAGGCGCATCTGGACGGTCACAATTGCCCTATACTGTGGCGAATCTGGCCATTGCCCCGGCGAATCGCCAGGTGCTGCATGACCGTATTGCACAAAGATTCACAATTATGTTGGAACAGGGGTTCGTGGACGAGGTCGTAGCACTGCGTTCCAGAGGTGACCTGCATCTAGGGTTGCCTTCGATACGTGCTGTAGGCTATCGCCAAGTCTGGGATCATCTGGATGGCAAGCTGACGTCAGCCGAAATGCAGGAACGCGGCATCATAGCCACGCGCCAATTGGCGAAGCGCCAGTTCACCTGGCTGCGCAGCTGGAGCGATTTGCACTGGCTGGACAGCCTGGACAGCGACAATCTGTCACGCGCCTTGAAATACTTGGGAACGGTCTCCATATTGAGCTGAGTCCTTGCAATTGCCGTCTATCCTTGGGGGTGTGACGGCCTTGAGCTATCTATTTTCCGATTTTTTATTATTGATCCTTAAAGGAGTGCGGCACATGTCAAAAGGGCATTCGCTACAAGACCCTTACTTGAATACTTTACGTAAAGAGAAAGTGGGGGTTTCCATCTACCTGGTCAACGGTATCAAGCTGCAAGGCACGATCGAGTCGTTCGACCAGTTCGTGATCCTGCTGAAAAACACCGTCAGCCAGATGGTCTACAAGCACGCTATCTCGACAGTCGTTCCAGTGCGTCCAATCCGTCTGCCAAGCGCAGCGGGTGATGAAGCAGCTGACGCTGAGCCAGGTAACGCCTGATAGGAGTCTCCTTTGTTCTTTGAGCGCCACGGTGGTGGTGAGCGGGTAATCCTCGTTCACTTGGATGGACAGGACCCTGAGGCGCGCGAAGATCCGCAGGAGTTTCAGGAGTTGGCGAATTCGGCCGGCGCCGAGACCGTTGCGTTTTTTAACGTACCGCGTCATCGGCCAACCGCCAAATTCCTGATTGGCAGCGGCAAGGTCGAGGAATTGCGCGACCTGGTCCACGCCGAAGAAGCCGATCTGGTGATCTTCAATCACGTCCTCACGCCCAGTCAGGAACGTAACCTCGAACGTGTGTTCGAGTGTCGCGTGATCGACCGTACCGGTCTGATTCTCGATATTTTCGCCCAACGCGCCCGTACCCATGAAGGCAAGCTCCAGGTTGAACTGGCCCAGCTTGACCACATGAGCACCCGGCTGGTTCGCGGCTGGACTCACCTTGAGCGTCAAGGTGGCGGTATCGGCATGCGTGGCCCGGGTGAAACCCAGCTGGAAACCGACCGCCGCCTGCTGCGGGTGCGCCTGCGCCAGATCAAGGGCCGCCTCGAGAAAGTGCGCAGCCAGCGCGAGCAATCGCGCCGTGGTCGTTCCCGCGCGGATATCCCTACCGTGTCCCTGGTGGGGTATACCAACGCCGGCAAGTCCACGCTGTTCAACAACGTGACCAAATCCGACGTCTATGCGGCCGACCAGTTGTTCGCCACGCTCGACCCGACCCTGCGTCGCCTGGATCTGGACGACCTGGGGCCGATTGTCCTGGCCGACACCGTGGGTTTCATTCGTCACTTGCCCCACAAGCTGGTCGAGGCATTTCGGTCTACGCTCGAAGAGTCGAGCAATTCCGACCTGCTGTTGCACGTGATCGATGCGGCCGAACCGGATCGCATGTTGCAGATCGAGCAGGTGATGCTGGTGCTGGGCGAGATTGGTGCCCAGGACTTGCCGATCCTCGAGGTCTATAACAAACTCGATTTGCTTGAAGGCGTTGAGCCACAAATCCAGCGCGATGAGAACGGCAAGCCCCAGCGGGTCTGGCTGTCGGCGCGTGATGGCAGTGGTCTGGAGCTGCTTGAACAAGCCATTGCCGAGTTGCTTGGCAGTGATTTGTTCGTCGGCACCTTGCGCTTGCCCCAGCGTTTTGCTCGACTGCGTGCACAGTTCTTCGAGCTGGGCGCAGTACAGAAAGAAGAATACGACGAAGAAGGTGTCAGCTTGCTGGCCGTTCGATTGCCGCGCACGGAGCTTAATCGGCTGGTCAGTCGTGAAGGCGTTGTACCGACAGAGTTCATCGAACAACACACTTTGCAATAAAAGCCTCCGAAAGCGGTTGTGCCGCAGTAGCAGGCATTCTGTAGCATTGGTCGGCGCGCCGTGGGTGCGTCTTTGCTTTATCAGATGGAGAGCGCTATGGCTTGGAATGAGCCGGGTGGCAACTCGAATAATCAGGATCCTTGGGGTGGTAAACGCCGCAATAATGGCGACCGCAAGGGGCCACCAGATCTCGACGAAGCCTTCCGAAAGCTGCAGGAAAGCCTGAATGGGTTGTTCGGTGGTGGAAAAAAACGTGGTGGTGACGATGGCGGTCGCACAAGCAAGGGCGGCGGCTATGGCCTGCTGGGCCTGGGTCTTGTCGTGCTGGCGTCCGTCTGGCTGTACAGCGCCGTCTATGTCGTGGACGAGCAGGAACAAGCCGTGGTGCTGCGCTTCGGCAAGTACTACGAGACTGTCGGCCCGGGCCTGAACATCTACTTCCCGCCGATCGACAAGAAGTACATGGAAAACGTCACGCGTGAGCGTGCCTATACCAAGCAGGGCCAGATGCTGACCGAAGACGAGAACATCGTCGAAGTGCCGCTGACCGTGCAGTACAAGATCAGCAACCTGCAAGACTTCGTGCTGAACGTCGATCAGCCTGAAGTCAGCCTGCAGCACGCGACCGAAAGCGCCCTGCGCCATGTGGTGGGTTCCACCGCCATGGACCAGGTGCTGACCGAAGGTCGTGAACTGATGGCCAGCGAAATCAAGGAACGCCTGCAGCGTTTCCTCGATACCTATCGCACCGGTATCACCGTGACCCAAGTGAACGTACAGAGCGCAGCGGCACCGCGTGAAGTGCAGGAAGCCTTCGATGACGTGATCCGCGCCCGTGAAGACGAGCAGCGTTCGCGCAACCAGGCTGAAACCTACGCCAACGGCGTCGTGCCGGAAGCCCGTGGTCAGGCCCAGCGTATCCTTGAGGATGCCAACGGTTACCGTGACGAAGTGGTCTCCCGCGCCAAGGGTGAAGCAGATCGCTTTACCAAACTGGTCGCCGAGTACCGCAAGGCACCGGAAGTTACCCGTGAGCGTCTGTACCTGGACACCATGCAGGAAGTCTTCAGCAACACCAGCAAGGTTCTCGTGACCGGCAACAAGGGTGGGCAGAACAACCTGCTGTACCTGCCGCTGGACAAGATGATCGAAGGTGGTCGTAGCAGCACCAGCGCACCGGCCACCGGTTCGACAGCCGCTGCCAACGAAGCGAGCGCCCGTGCGGCCGCTGACTTGCTGCAACAGCAAACACGTAGCAGGGAGAGTCGTTGATGAGCAATAAATCGCTGACCGCCCTGATTGTGGGCGTCGTCGTGGTCATCGCGGCCTGGAACTGCTTCTACATCGTGTCTCAGACCGAGCGCGCGGTGATGCTGCAATTCGGTCGCGTGGTCCAGGCGGATGTCCAGCCGGGCCTGCATGTGAAAGTCCCCTTCGTCAACCAGGTGCGCAAGTTCGATGCGCGCCTGATGACCCTGGATGCACCGACGCAGCGCTTCCTGACCCTGGAAAAGAAAGCCGTGATGGTTGACGCCTACGCCAAGTGGCGCGTCAAGGATGCCGAGCGTTTCTACACGGCGACCTCCGGTATCAAGCAACTCGCCGACGATCGTTTGTCGCGTCGTCTTGAGTCGGGCCTGCGTGACCAGTTTGGTAAGCGCACCCTGCACGAGGTGGTGTCCGGTGAACGTGACGCGCTGATGGCTGACATCACACGTTCGTTGAATGCAATGGCGGAAAAAGAGCTGGGCATCGAAGTAGTCGATGTTCGGGTCAAGGCCATTGATCTGCCGAAGGAAGTGAACCGCAGCGTCTTTGAGCGTATGAGCACCGAGCGTGAGCGTGAGGCTCGTGAGCACCGCGCCAAGGGTAACGAGCTGGCCGAGGGTATCCGTGCGGATGCTGACCGTCAGCGCCGTGTACTGCTGGCAGAAGCCTATCGCGAGTCCGAAGTGGCCCGTGGTGACGGTGATGCCCAGGCCGCCGCGATCTACGCCAAGGCCTACGGCCAGGACCAGGAGTTCTACGCGTTCTACCGTAGCCTGCGCGCCTACCGTGAAAGCTTCGCGAACAAAACCGACGTCATGGTGCTGGACCCAAGTAGCGATTTCTTCCGCTACCTGGAAAAATCCAAGTAATCAGCTCGTCACTGGGTAGGACGCACTCCGTCGGGCGGCTAAAACGCCTGGCGGGGTGATCCTTTCAGAAAACGGGTGTATGATGCGGCAGCCGGGAAATTCCCGGCTTTTTTGCGTCTGCATGTTTGATTCGGCAGGCGTGACAGGTTTTTCGAGGAAAGTGCCCGACGAGGCCGATTACAGGCCGTTCGTCACGTCGCTCTTGCGCGTGGTTTATGCAGGGGGCGGGTATTTTCTGCTTCACTCAAGGCTCGGCCGAGGGCTGGCCGCCCGGATCAAAGGGGATTGGCGTAATGGCAACGGTAGACCGCTGGCTGCTGCCAGATGGCATCGAAGAAGTACTGCCACCAGAAGCTGCGCGCATTGAAGTAGCGCGTCGCCAGGTGTTGGATCTGTTCCAGAGCTGGGGTTACGAGTTTGTCGTGACCCCCCATATCGAGTACCTGGAATCCCTGCTGACCGGCGCGGGCCAGGACCTGGATCTGCGCACCTTCAAGGTCATCGACCCGCAATCGGGCCGGCAAATGGGTTTCCGTGCCGACATCACGCCGCAAGTGGCGCGCATCGATGCGCACACCCTGCGTCGCGAAGGCCCGAGCCGCCTGTGCTACGCCGGCAGCGTGCTGCATGCGCAGCCGCGTGCATTGTCGTCTTCCCGTAGCCCGATCCAGTTGGGCGCCGAGTTGTACGGCGATGCCAGCCCGAGCAGCGACGTTGAAGTGATCAGCTTGATGCTGGCCATGCTGCAACTGGCTGACGTGCCGGATGTCCACATGGATCTGGGCCACGTCGGTATCTACCGTGGCCTGGCGCGTGCGGCCGGCTTATCCGGTGAAGTGGAACAACAGCTGTTCGATGCCCTGCAACGCAAGGCCATCGATGAAGTGATCGCCTTGACCGAAGGCGTGCCGGCGGACTTGGCCGAGATGCTGCGTGCACTGGTCAACCTGTGCGGCGGTCGTGAAGTGCTGGCATCGGCGCGCGAGCGTCTGGCCAAGGCGCCGGCGCCGGTACTGGCTGCGCTGGACGACCTGCTGGCGATTGCCGAGCGGTTGTCGGCGCGCTTCCCGGAGCTGCCGCTGTACTTTGACCTGGGTGAGTTGCGCGGCTACCACTACCACACCGGTGTGGTGTTCGCGGTGTTTGTACCGGGCGTTGGCCAAGCCATCGCCCAAGGCGGTCGTTATGACGACATCGGCGCCGACTTCGGTCGCGCCCGTCCGGCGACTGGCTTCTCTACCGATTTGAAAACCCTGGTGACCCTGGGGCGTGCTGAGGTCGAGCTACCGTCTGGTGGCATCTGGATGCCCGACAGTACGGACGCAGCACTCTGGCAGCAGGTTTGCCAGTTGCGCAGTGAGGGTCAGCGTGTCGTCCAGGCCTTGCCTGGGCAGCCATTGGCCGCCGCCCGTGAAGCGGACTGCGACCGGCAATTGATTCAGCAGAACGGGCTTTGGCAAGTATCGCCACTGGCTTCTTGAGTTTTCCTGCCGGCCATCGCCGGCACCAAGTTTGCGCGAATGAGGACAAGTGTTATGGGTAAGAATGTCGTAGTCCTGGGCACCCAATGGGGTGATGAGGGCAAAGGCAAGATCGTTGATCTGCTGACCGAACATGCTGCCGCCGTAGTGCGCTACCAAGGTGGCCATAACGCTGGCCACACCCTGGTCATCGATGGCGAAAAAACCGTCTTGCACCTGATCCCGTCGGGCGTGCTGCGCGAAGGCGTGCAGTGCCTGATCGGCAACGGCGTGGTGGTTGCACCTGACGCCCTGCTGCGCGAGATCATCAAGCTGGAAGAGAAAGGCGTACCGGTGCGCGAGCGCCTGCGTATCAGCCCGTCCTGCCCGCTGATCCTGTCCTTCCACGTTGCGCTGGACCAGGCCCGTGAAAAGGCCCGTGGCGAGCTGAAGATCGGGACTACCGGTCGCGGCATCGGCCCGGCGTACGAAGACAAGGTTGCACGTCGTGGCCTGCGTGTGGGCGACCTGCTCAACATGCCGCGCTTTGAAGACAAGCTGCGTGAGCTGGTGGATTACCACAACTTCATGCTGGTCGGTTACTACAAAGAGCCAGCCATCGAGTTCGACAAGACCCTGGCCGAGTGCAAGGAATACGCCGAGCTGCTCAAGCCGCTGATGCTGGACGTGACTGCTGAGCTGCACGACCTGCGTCGCGCCGGCAAAGACATCATGTTCGAAGGCGCCCAAGGCTCCCTGCTGGACATCGACCACGGCACCTACCCGTACGTGACCAGCTCCAACACCACCGCTGGCGGCGTTGCCACCGGTTCCGGCGTTGGCCCGATGTTCCTGGACTACATCCTCGGCATCACCAAGGCCTACACCACCCGTGTAGGTTCGGGTCCGTTCCCGACTGAGCTGTTCGACGACGTTGGCGCGCACCTGGCCAAGCAAGGCCACGAGTTCGGCGCAACCACCGGCCGTGCCCGTCGTTGCGGCTGGTTCGACGCCGTTATCCTGCGTCGCGCTATCGATGTGAACAGCATCTCGGGCATCTGCCTGACCAAGCTGGACGTACTCGACGGCCTGGAAACCATCAATATCTGCGTCGGCTACAAAGACGCCAACGGTAATGATGTTGCCCCGACCGACGCCGACAGCTACGTAGGCCTGCAGCCTGTGTACGAAGAAGTGCCGGGCTGGACCGAATCGACCGTGGGCGCCAAGACCCTGGAAGAACTGCCGGCTAACGCCCGTGCCTACATCAAGCGTGTTGAAGCGCTGATCGGCGCACCGATCGACATTATTTCGACGGGCCCGGACCGCAACGAGACCATCGTTCTGCGTCACCCGTTCGCGTAATAAGCTGTTGATGTAAAAAGCAAAGGGCTCCTTCGGGAGCCCTTTGTCGTTTCTGCCGTCCGGGCGGCACGACCTTTGCTTCGGTTGTCTCTTTCGCGGTGCTATCAATTTAATGGCACCCGTGGTGGAGGGATTCCCGATGTCTGCCGTTCTCTCATTGTTACAAAGCCGTCTGTTGCGGCCGGTGTTCGTTACCCTAGGTATCGCCCTTTTGGTGCAAGTGCTGGTGGCCGTCGCTCTGACGCGGAGCACCGTGACCGCGCTGGAAGCCGATTTGAGCAATCGCCTGGGCATCGACAGCCAGAAACTGTCTGGCGAATTGGCGCAGGCGGGCAAGGAAGTCACGTCCAGCCTGGACAGCTTGTCGACGAGCACGCGCCAGCGTCTGACGGCAGGATTGTCGACGCGCCTGCAGGAAGAGCAGAAGCAACTGCGTGCGACCCTGGAAAAAGACCTGAAAGACTCCGCCAATGACATGGCCCAACTGCTGGCTTCGGTGGCGCCGCGCGCCATGTGGGACAGCGATGTGCCGACATTGTCGGAATTCGCCCGGCGTGCCCAGCGCAATCCCAACGTGTTGTTTGTGGTCTACGACGACGCGACGGGTGAGCACCTGACCCGCTACCTGAACCGGGAAAACCCGATCAACAAGGCCCTGTTGGAAAAAGGCCAGGGCGACCGCGCCTTGGACAAAGTCTTGAATGCCGCCAAGAACGACCCGTCGGTGTACTACGTCGAGGCGTCGATCAGCCCCAACGGCGTGGAAATCGGCAAGGTGCTCATGGGCGTCTCGACCGCTTCGGTAGAGGCTGACCTGCAAGCGCTGGACAAGCGTTTCGCCGCCCTGATCGCCAGCGGCGACCAACTGGTCGGCGACAGCCTCAAGGGCGCCGCCGCCGACAGCGCGACGGCCATGGGCGCGCGCCTGCAATCGGCGCAAGCCACCGCCACCCAGATGACCGCCAACACCACCAGCGCCGTACAGGAAGCCGCCGGCACTCTGCGCTGGCGCATCGGCATGGGCCTGGCCCTGGTTGGCTTGGGTGTATTGCTGCTGATCGCCATCGTGCTCGGCCGGCGTGTGGTCAATCGCCTGAAGCTGTTGATTGCCGCCATGGACGACCTCGCGGCGGGCGAGGGCGACCTCACCAAGCGTGTGCAAATCAGCAGCAAGGACGAAATCGGCGACATGGCCTCGGCGGTCAATCGCTTTGTGGATAAGTTGCAGCCCATCGTGCGTGAAGCGGGCGATGTGGCCCAGCGCACCGGCGTGGAAATCGGCGCCATGACCCTGCGCAACGCCGGCGCCGACGCGGCCGCCGGCTTGCAGCGCGACGAAGTTGCCGAGAGCCTGCGCGCGTTGTCGCAAATGGCCGACGAAGCCCAGGCCGAAAGCCATGCGATGCAGGCTGCATTGCAGCAAGTGGTGGATATTCGCCAGGCCACCGATGAAAACTCGCGCACCTCCACCGAAGTGGGCGAGCTGATCGAAGCGCTGGCGGGGCAGGTGCAGGCCGGCTCGAAGGTCATCGAGCGCCTGGCGCAGCAGAGCGAACAGATTGAAGTGGTGTTGACGGTGATCCACGGCATCGCCGAGCAAACCAACTTGCTGGCGCTCAACGCTGCGATTGAAGCTGCGCGTGCCGGCGAGACCGGGCGTGGGTTTGCGGTGGTGGCGGACGAAGTGCGTGCGCTGGCCAGCAAGACCCAGAGCTCCACCGGTGATATCCAGGCGCATATCGTCGCGTTGCAGCAAGGTGCGCGGGAAGCGGTGGAAACCATCGGCAAGGCCGGGCGCCAGGCCAATAAAGGTTTGCTGGTGCTGCGTGACAGTGTGCGTTTGCAACAGACGGTGCAGGCTTCGGTGGAGCAAGTGCATGCGGCGATTGGGTTGGCGACGCGTGCTGCTGAGCACCAGGCGCAGGGCGCGCAGGCGGTGCGTGGGCGGGTCGAGGTGATCCATGCCCAGGCCGAGCGTGCGGCGCAGGCGGTGGTGGAGACGACCGCCAGTGGCAAGGTGCTGGCTTGCCTGCGATAGCGGTCTCAGCGGCTCAGATACATCCGCGTCGTCAGCAAATAAACCGGCAACCCAGAAACCAAAATCAACAACGCCGCATACGGCGCCGCCGCCGCAAACTCCACATTCGAGGTATGCGCCCACACCGCCGTCGCCAGGGTATTCAACCCCGTCGGGCTCAGCAGCAAGGTCGCCGTCAATTCCTTCATCGCATCCAGAAACACCAACGCAAACGCCGCCCCCAACGCCGGAAAGATAATCGGCAAGGTCACCCGGCAAAACGCGCTGAACGACGACGCGCCCAAGGTGCGCGCAGCCTCTTCCAATTGCGGTGCCGCCTTGTTCAACGCCGTACGGATCGGCGCCTGGGCCAAGGGCAAAAACAGCAGCGCATACGCAATCAGCAATAGCGCCGACGTCTGATACAGCGCCGGCACGTAATGCAGCGCGAAATACACCAGCGTCAGCGCAATCACCAAGCCGGGCAGGGCGTGCAGCAGGTACGGCAAGCGCTCGGCCCAGATCGCCAGTTGGCCTTTGTAACGCACCACCAGCAGCCCGACCGGCACCGCCAGCACCAGGCACAGCGCGGCGCCGCCGAGGGACAGCGCCAGGGAGGACAGCAGCGCCTCACTGATCGCCGCCACCGGAAACGCTGCCGACGAACCGACCGCCAGCCAATAGCCGAGCATCCCCAGCGGAATGCCACTGCCGATGATCGCCAGCGTCAGGCAATAGACTTGCCCCAGCGGCGCCCACTTGCCCAGGCGCACCTGTTCGGCATGCCGCGCCGCGCCCTGGCCGATACGCACGTGGCGGCCCTTGCCGCGTACGCGCAGCTCCAGCCACAGCAGCGTCAGGCACATCACCAGCAATACCGCCGAGAGCATCGCCGCATTGGCGTTGCTGAATTCCAGTTCGAATTGCTGGTAGATCGCGGTGGTGAAGGTCTGCAAGCCGATGATCGACAACGCGCCGAATTCCACCAGCATATGCAACGCAATCAACAGCGCCCCGGCCAGCAGCGATGGCCACAGCAAGGGCAGGGTGACGCGCCAGAACACGCCCCAGCGATTCAGCCCTAGAGTGCGCGCGGACTCTTCCAAAGACGGATCAAGATTGCGCAGCGTCGCCGCCACCGGCAGGAACACCAGCGGGTACTTCGACAGGCTCATCACCAGGATCGCGCCGCCGAGCCCTTCGAAGCTGGCGCTCAGCGACACCCAGGTAAAGCTGCTGACAAACGCCGGCACCGCAAACGGCAGGCACAGGATCACGCCCCAGATGCGTCGCCCCGGCAGGTTGCTGCGTTCCAGCAACCACGCCAGCGACAGCCCGACCACGCCGCACGTCAGCGTCACGCCCACCATCAGCGCCAGGGTGTTGCGCAGCAGGCCAAACACATACGGGCGCCACAACAGATGCACGGCCTCGGCCCAGCCCGCCTGCCAGGCCTTGAGCCCGACATACGCCAGTGGCAGCAGGCTCAGGCCCACCAGGAACAACACGGGCAACAGCAGCCAGATCGACGGCCGTTTGCGCCGTGGGCTGAACCCCCCGCGCAGGGCGGGGGCGGAGAGCGACGGGTTCATCAGTTCAAGCCAACGTCACGTTCCAGGTCCAGGGCTTCTTCGGCGTTGCCCAGGTCGGCGGGGGTGACCTTCGGCGGTTGCAGCTCGCTAAAGGGCTTGAGGCCACGGCTGGATTCCATGCCCTTGCGCAGCGGGTATTCGGCCGAGGTGTTGGTGATCACGCGCTGGCCTTCTTCACTGGCCATGAACGCCAGCAGTTGCTGGGCTTCCTTGGGGTGCTTGCTGGATTTGAGCGCCGCCGCCGAGGACACGGTGATCAGGCCGCCGACATCACCATCGGTAAAGTAGTGCAGTTGCGAATCCAGATTGGTCTTTTCCTTTTTCAGGGCAAACCAGTAGTAGTTGTTCACCAGCACGGTGGCCACTTCGCCGTTCTCCACGGCTTTGAGGGCGACCATATTGTTGCTGTACACCTTGCCGAAGGCGCGCAGGCCGGTCAGCCATTCTTCGGCGGCGTCGCGCCCGTGCAGCTTGATGATCGCCACGGCCTGTTCCTGGAATGCGCCGCTGGTGGGCACGAAGCCGACTTTGCCTTGCCACTCGGGGCCGGCGAAATCCAGCACCGACTTGGGCAGGTCTTTTTCGGCGATCAGTTTCGGGTTGAAGGCCACGACGCGGGTGCGCGCGGTCACGCCCATCCAGTCGCCATTGGCGCCGACGTAGTCCTTGGGCAAGACGTCGAGGGTGCTGGCGTCGATCTTGGCCAGGATGCCCTGCTCACCGAGTTTGTTCAGCGGCGGTGATTCTTCGGTGTAGATCACGTCGGCCGGGGAGCGCGCGCCTTCTTCGACGACCTGGCTGGCCAGCTGGTTGCTGCTGCCTTTGCGCACGTTGACGTGAATGCCGGTCTTGGCTTCGAAGGCCTTGGCGAGTTCATCGCCGACTTCCTTGTGCTGACCGTTGTAGAGCGTGAGGGTGACCGGGTCGGCGGCCATTGCGGTGGAGGCGCCAAGCACCAGGCTCAGCAGAGAAGCGGCCAGGCCGCGCAGCAGGGGTTTGTTGCGAATCGTCATGCGGGTACATCCTCGCTTACGGCTACATATCTGGAAACAATGATAAACGATATTGTTTCTCAAGGGCCGTTCCGCGGGAAAACCGCCGACTGCATAGGAATTACTTCGTTATGCATACAAAGCCAAGTGAGATTCATTCGTATCTGTGAGTAGTATCACTGCGTCGCCCGAGAGGGCCTATCGCAGTGCATGACCACTACAGGTTCCCGCTATGTCCGCCTTTGGCCCACCCCCGTCCTTAAGCCGTTTGAAGCCTTTGGCTTGCTCGATTCTGATGGCGTTTTCCGCGCCTTATGTCTGCGCTGATACGCCGATCAAGATGGGTTCCAATCCCATCGAGCTGCCCGGCGGCGTCGAAGAGAAAGCCGAGCACGAACTGCAGGCCATCGAAGTCAACGGCGAGTTCGAGACCAAGGATGAGCGCGGGCAGAACAATGTCTTCGCCAAGGACATCTCCAACGTCTACGTCGGCAAGACCGAGCTGGAGCGCTACAAGGGCACCAGCGTGGCGGATGTGTTCCAGGGACTCAACGGTGTGTACAGCGGCGACTCGCGCAACAGCGGCGCGCTGGACCCGAACATCCGTGGCATCCAGGGCGAAGGGCGCATTCCGGTTACCGTTGATGGCACCGAGCAGGCCACGGCGGTGTGGATGGGCTCGGCGGGCGTGGCCAACCGCAATTACATCGACCCGAACATGATCGGCAGTATTTCGGTGGAGAAGGGGCCATCGCTGAACCCGGATATCAAGAGCGGTGTGGGTGGTTCGGTGGAGATCAAGACCCTCGACCTGGATGACATCCTGCGGCCGGGCGAAACCTTTGCGCTGGAGCTCAAGACTGAGACCGGGACCAATTCGGTGAAGCCGGATGAAACCGGGATGAAGACCTTCGGGCGCGACTATCGGGATATTCCGGGTGCCTATGCCGGGTATGACGGCAACCTGATGTTTACCCAAGGTGGAGGCGGGACTGAGTTCAGTCCCAACACCGGCAAACACTCCGGCAACTTCGACTTCAATGACAACTCGTTTCGCCTCGCCACCGGTACGCGCCAAGAGAACTTCGACCTGTTCGGCGCCTACAGCTATCGCAAGAAGGGCAACTATTTCAGTGGCAAGGGGGGCGCCAAGCGCTACCAGACCAGCAGTTGGCTGGATGATGCCAAGGCCGATGCCAAGGCAGCGGGGCTTCCGGGAGACACCAACGTACAGTCTTATGTAGCGAACCTGTTCTTGCCTGGGCACGAAGTCGCCAACACCTCCAGCGAGATGCGCACCACTCTGCTCAAGGGCACGTTCTACCTGTCCGATGAGCAAAACCTGAAGCTGTCCTATATGCATAACGAGTCGGAGTACGGTGAAAGCTCGCCGTACCTGGTCAGTTACTACGTGGGGCTCGCCAAGGCCGGTGAGAACAACATCGGCCTGCAAATGCCCTACAGCGAGCTCAAGCAAGACACCTATAACCTGACCTACAACTGGAACCCGGAAAACCCGCTGATCGACCTCAAGACCGGGCTGTGGATGACCCGCAGCAATACGCGGCGCCATCAGAACGGTGATGACGTATATGCGATAGCTGCGCGCTCTTTTCAGGATCAGGACGTGGCCTGGAATAACTATGTGCAGTGCCAGGCGGGTGTGAACGCAGGCAATTGTGGGGCGGCACCGGAGAAACTGCCGAACACCAATGACCGTTATTCGATTTATGCCAAGGCGCTGCAAGTTTCCCAGCATGATCGCTGGGGAGTGAACGTCAGCAACAAGTTGCAGTTGAGTGATGAGGTTGCGTTGACACTGTCCAGTGACTTCAGTGAGGAAAAGTTAGAACAGAAAGATGCTTCGGAAGGACGGGCGACGACTCAATTTACGTGGGGCAATCGCTACATGGGACCGCGCAGTGGCGAGCGCCAGCAATATAACTTTGCATTCAGTGCGGACTGGACGCCGACGTCGTGGTTGTTGTTGACGGCGGGGGCTCGGTACAGCGATTACAACTCGTTTGATACGGGGCTTAAGCGGCATCGGGAAAATCAGGATGCGGGTTGGCAGGTCAACCCTGGTTATGATCGAAAGTCGTTTGAATATCAGCGGGTCATGACGGATGCGGAGAATCAGCAGTATGTAGATGCGGCCCACCAGCTTGTTGTTGATGAAATAGTTCCTGAAGAGGAACTGCCCTTTATGCTTGCGAAGGACACTGTAAATGGAGTGCGTTATACGACCGAAACGGTAGAGGTTCCGTTTAACGGATTTACGCTGGATCGTTCACAGAATCCTTTTTTGAATGGTGCTATAAATTTGCAGGAGACGGTAAATAATCCTCAAGGCGCTTCGGGGGACTATGCTAAATACATTGTGAATCGTGCAAACTCGGGTGCTGGTTTATATGCTGCTGATCCGACCAATAAATGGGCGCTACCAAAAAAACGCAAGGATAGCGCTTGGGCTCCCATGGCAGGGGCGACGATTTTTTTAACCGAGCATGCACGGGTCTATGCACGCTACACAGAGTTCATTCGGTTTCCGTCCATTTACGAGGATACGCAAGCGGCATCGGGATACGCGGGGGCCAATGTGTCGAACAACAGTATGCGCCCTGAGCATTCGTATAATTGGGAGGTCGGCTACGTGCATGACTTGACCGGTTATTTCAAAAGCCTGCGTCATGCGGATTTCAAGATAAACTATTACGATAATACGATTCGTGATTTTGTTGATCGCGACTACTACTTCAACGTTGTGCAGTACGACAAGAAAATGTATTCGGGTATTGAGTTGCAAACCCGTTTCGACAGTGGCAAATACTTCAATAATTTTTCTGCGAGCTATCGGCTGAAGCAGAAATTGTGCGACAAGGATTACGCTGCGACGCTGGATCCTTATTACAATTCGGCGATCTCTTCCTGTGTGACAGCCGGCTTTCCCACGACATTCTCTCGCAGCAGCTTGCAGCCGACGTATTCATTGAATATGGATGGCGGTGTGCGGTTGTTCAATGAAAGTCTGGAACTGGGCGCGCGCATGGTTTATCACAGCAGCGCTGTGAATAAGGATGAGGAGGATTGGATTCGTAATGGTGTGATGTATGTAGATGGTTATAACCGTCCGTTTAACTGGCACCCGATCTGGGTGTTCGATACCTACGCCAGTTATCACGTGAATAAAAATGTTGACGTAGACTTCGGTGTCAACAACTTAACCAATCGCTATTACCTCGATCCGTTGGCTCGGGTAATGATGCCTGCGCCTGGGCGCACCCTGAAACTTGGGTTGACTGCCCGATTCTGATTTTTTGCTGTTTTTAATCAAAAACAGTGGTTTTTATCATTCTAACTAGGAAGTTGTTATGAAAAAGCTGTTTGCGTTTACTGCTCTTGCTTTGGCCGCTTCGGGTAGCTTTGCTGCCACTGTAACGGGTGGTTCTTCCACGACGTATGTCTCAGTGCTGCCGTCCAATATGCAGGGCGTTGGTGAGGTTGGGATTGCTATGCCGACGGCTGTGGGTGGCACGGCGGATGTCAGCAAGGTTGTCAGTTTCAAAAGCGGCCCCATCGCTCAAACCAACGCTTTGATCCCGACCGCCGGCACCACATCCGCGCACATCGTGATGAACGGCGTGAAGATCTCCGAAACCTGGAAATCGTCCGTCACCTATGGCACCCAAGTGTATTCCTATCGCCAGATCTCCGACCCGCTGCCTAACTTCCCTCAGTTTGGCGGTGAAGTGATCGCCAAGGTGCCGGGTGTCGAGGTGTACTTCGGTGAATGGGCGCCGCGTAAAACCGGCGTTCAGCCAGATAACAGCACGGACCTCAACCTGACCAGTGCCAATCGTACGGTGTTCTACGCCGGTGAAAACGCGACGACCGCCATGCCAACCTTGGTTAACGCCAAGTACGACGTAGTCGGTATCAAACGGTTTGATCCAAGTGCGCCAAGCGTTTCCTCGGGGACCCTGAACGTCAACTACGGCGGCAGCGCTGGCACCATCGCAGGCTCTATTGCTGGCGGTGCAGGTACTGTGAACTTCAGCGGTACCAATATTGCCTCGAACGGGTCGTTCCAAAACGCTAACACTACTATCAAAGGCCAGTTCTACGGCACCGGTGCAGAAGCCATGGCCGGTATCTACAACACTGGCAACACCGCCACCAGCGTCGCCTTCGGCGGCAAGAAGCAATAACTAAAACCCCGCGTCAGAAAAGGGAGAGTTGATCTCTCCCTTTTTCATCATCGTCCCTTCGCTGGATCTGACCCACATGCCCCTGTGCCTGCCCCTGCGGCTTGCTTTAACCCTATTCCTGAGTTCATTGGCCTGCACCGCCTGGGCCGATGAAGACGACACCCGGCAACTGCTGAACAAGATCGACCGCACCATGGCCGAGCGCGAGCGCGCCCATCTGGTGGATACCGACCCGGCCAAGGACAACGCCTCGCTGATCACCATTGAGGGCCGTACCTACAACGTACAGAACACCCTGGAAGACCTCGGCCCTGCGATCTACGTCACGCTGAATTTGCAGCAGTGGTCCAAGGTGCGCCAGTTCGTCGAGCGCTACCGCCAGTTGCCCGGCCATGAGCCGGCGTTGGTGTCGATGGCTGAGGGCATGCTGGCCCGTCAGGACAAGCACTACCGCGAAGCGATTGCCAGCCTGCGCAGGGCGGTGGCGCAAAATCCTTCATTCGTCCGGGCGAAGCTGGAGCTGGCGCGAGCGCTGTTCGAAGACAATCAATCCCGCGAAGCCAAGGCGTTGTTTGAAGAAGTGGCGCAAAGCACGGTGCCCGAGCAGGTGGTGCCGGTGCTGGAGGGGTATCAAGGCGCATTGCGCGAGCGCGACAGTTGGCATGGTTCGGTGTCGATGGGCACTGGCTACAACAGCAATATCAACCAGGCCAACGGCATGACCACGCGTACTCAGGTGTGCAGTTTTTTTGAGTGCGTCGAGACCAACCGCAAGATGCCCGTGCCAATCAAATCCTCCAGCCTGGTGTATGACGCGGTGGCCGAGCGGCGTTTTCAGATCGAGGGCAACCACCACCTGCTGGTGCGCGGGTTGAGTTACGGCAATTACTACCATCGGCACAAGGAAGACGAGCCGCAGACCTATTACGACGACAACACCAGTGTGATCTACGTTGGCTACAACTACTTGAGTGCGCTGGATGATGTGTCGGTCTCACCGCTGTTCGAGAGTTACTGGGGTGATCGACATAACAAGTATCAGGCGACGGGGCTGCGTACCGAGTGGAAACACACACTGACCGAGCGCTTGCAACTTACCGCCCAGGCGCAACAGAAGCATTTTCGCTTCCAGGGTGAAGAGCGCGATTACTTCGAGAATTACGACGAGCGCATGGTGGGCGGTTCTGCTTCCTACCTGCTGGGTAGCCAGACCCTGGTGTACGGCGGCCTGACCTACACGCGCCGCACCCAGCCGCAGGAATCGGCCCGCAACAAGGAGTACATGGCCAGCCTGGGTCTGTATCGGATGTTTGATGTGGGGATCAATCTGAATGCCACCGCGCTGTACCGGCGTACGTGTTATGACGAGGCGGACGCTTTTCTCGGCGGCCTGCGCGAAGATCGCCAGCAGATCTATATCGCCAACCTGGCCGTACCGCGATTCAAGTTCGCCGGCCTGGTGCCCAGCCTTTACGTGAAGCGTACGGTCAACGCGAGCAGCATCGACTGGGCATACACCTACCGCCAGACCGAAGTGGCACTCAAAGTCGAAAAGAGCTTTTAGGAGGTCAGAAACGAAAAAACCCGCTTTCGCGGGTTTGATCTGAATTTGGTGCCCAGGAGAAGACTCGAACTTCCACGACCTTGCGATCACCAGCACCTGAAGCTGGCGTGTCTACCAATTTCACCACCTGGGCATTATCAAGCAACGTTGCCGCTGCTGATGGGTCGAACTATACGGCGGGCTTTTAGATCTGTAAACCCCTGATTCAAAAAAATAAATCGGGATTTGCTTTAGAAATCAAAGACCTGAAACGAAAAAACCCGCTTTCGCGGGTTTGATCTGAATTTGGTGCCCAGGAGAAGACTCGAACTTCCACGACCTTGCGATCACCAGCACCTGAAGCTGGCGTGTCTACCAATTTCACCACCTGGGCAACATCAACAACGTTGCCGTCGTCGATGGCGCGCACTATACGGAGCGGCTTTTGAGCTGTAAACCCCTGCCATGAAAAAAACCTGGAATATTTCGCCAATGGTCGTGCAAGGTGCCTGGAAAGGGCGCCAAAGGGCTTTTAAACGCTTGTTGATGCCTGAAATTTCCCGTTTCAATACGCGTATGCCAAACTAACCCGCATATAGACAAGGTGAAAACTCTCTAATGGCCGATTGGCAGTCCCTCGATCCCGAGGCCGCTCGTGAAGCGGAAAAATATGAAAACCCTATTCCTAGCCGTGAACTGATCCTGGCGCACCTCGCCGATCGTGGTTCGCCTGCTAGCCGCGAGCAGTTGGTCGAAGAATTCGGTCTGACCACCGAAGACCAGCTCGAAGCCCTGCGCCGCCGCCTGCGTGCCATGGAGCGCGACGCCCAACTGATCTACACCCGCCGTGGCACCTATGCGCCTGTGGACAAGCTCGACCTGATCCTGGGCCGCATCGCCGGTCATCGTGACGGCTTCGGCTTCCTGATTCCGGACGACGGCAGTGACGACCTTTTCATGAGCCCGGCGCAAATGCGCCTGGTGTTCGATGGCGACCGTGCCCTGGCGCGCGTGTCCGGCCTCGACCGTCGTGGTCGCCGTGAAGGTGTGATCGTCGAAGTGGTGTCCCGTGCCCACGAGTCCATCGTCGGCCGCTACTTCGAAGAAGGCGGCATCGGCTTTGTCGTGCCGGATAACCCGAAGGTCCAGCAGGAAGTGCTGATCACCCCGGGCCGCAATGGCGCTGCCAAGGTCGGCCAGTTTGTCGAGGTGAAGATCACCCACTGGCCAACCGCACGGTTCCAGCCACAGGGCGATATCGTCGAAGTGGTCGGCAACTACATGGCGCCGGGCATGGAAATCGACGTTGCACTGCGCACTTACGATATTCCTCACGTCTGGCCTGAGGCTGTGCTCAAAGAAGCCGCCAAGCTCAAGCCGGAAGTGGAAGAGAAAGACAAAGAAAAACGCATCGACCTGCGCCATCTGCCGTTCGTCACCATTGACGGCGAAGATGCCCGCGACTTCGACGATGCGGTCTACTGCGAAGCCAAACCGGGCAAGCTGCGCCTGTTCTCCGGGGGCTGGAAGCTGTTCGTCGCGATTGCCGACGTGTCCAGCTACGTGAAGATCGGTTCGGCCCTGGACAACGAAGCCCAGGTGCGCGGCAACTCGGTGTACTTCCCTGAGCGCGTGATCCCGATGCTGCCTGAGCAGCTGTCCAACGGCCTGTGCTCCCTGAACCCGAAAGTCGACCGTTTGGCCATGGTGTGCGAGATGACCATCTCGAAAACCGGCGAAATGACCGACTACCAGTTCTATGAAGCGGTGATCCACTCCCAGGCGCGCCTGACCTACAACAAGGTCAGCACCATCCTGGAAACGCCGAAGACCAGCGAAGCCAAGGCCCTGCGTACCGAATACGCTGGCGTGGTGCCGCACCTCAAGCAGCTTTACTCGCTGTACAAGGTGTTGCTGGGCGCCCGTCATACCCGTGGCGCGATCGATTTTGAAACCCAGGAAACCCGGATTGTCTTCGGTTCCGAGCGCAAGATCGCCGCAATCACCCCGACCACACGTAACGATGCGCACAAGCTGATCGAGGAATGCATGCTGGCGGCCAACGTGGCCACGGCTGAGTTCTTGAAGAAGCACGAGATTCCTGCGTTGTACCGTGTGCACGACGGTCCGCCGCCGGAGCGTCTGGAAAAACTGCGCGCCTTCCTTGGCGAACTCGGCCTGTCCCTGCACAAAGGCAAGGATGGCCCGTCGCCGAAGGACTACCAGGCCTTGCTGGCCAGCATCAAGGATCGCCCGGATTACCACGTGATCCAGACCGTGATGCTGCGCTCCCTGAGCCAGGCGGTGTACAGCGCCGATAACCAGGGCCACTTCGGCTTGAATTACGAGGCGTACACCCACTTCACGTCGCCGATCCGTCGCTACCCGGATTTGCTCACGCACCGCGCGATCCGCAGCGTGATCCATTCCAAGCAGAACACCCCGCACGTCAAGCGCGCCGGTGCCATGACCATTCCGAAGGCGCGGATCTATCCGTACGACGAAGCGGCCCTGGAACAGTTGGGCGAGCAGTGCTCCATGAGCGAGCGCCGCGCCGACGAGGCCACCCGCGACGTGGTGAACTGGCTCAAGTGCGAGTTCATGAAGGATCGCGTGGGCGAGACGTTCCCGGGCGTGATCACGGCCGTGACCGGTTTTGGTCTGTTCGTCGAGCTGACCGACATCTACGTCGAAGGCCTGGTGCACGTCACGGCCTTGCCGGGCGATTACTACCACTTCGACCCTGTGCATCACCGCCTGGCGGGCGAGCGCACTGGTCGTAGCTTCCGTCTGGGCGATACCGTGGAAGTGCAGGTCATGCGCGTCGACCTCGACGAGCGCAAGATCGACTTCGGCATGTCTGACAAGCCAGCCGAATCGCCGGGTAGCCGCAAAAAAAATCGTGGCAGCACGCCGACCACACCTGCCAGCAAAGGCAAGGGCGCGCCTGCGAAAGCAGCTGAGCCTGAGCCAGCCGCCAAGGCTGGTCGTCGTTCGTCTACCAAGGAAAAGGCTCCCGAAGCCTACCGCCCAAGCGACGCCGCGGCGAAAAACGCCGAGCTGCGCAAGAGCCGCGAGTTGAAGCAGCAGTTGCTCAACGAAGCCAAAAGCGGTGGTAAAGCGGCGTCTGGGGGAAAGTCCCACGGGGCGGAAAAGCCGTCGAGCAAACCGAGTAAACACCGTAAAGGCCCGCCTAAAGCGGGTTCGGCCCCTGCCAAAAGCGGCGGGTCGCGCAAACCTAAGGCCAAGTCATGAGTCTGGAAAAAATCTACGGCGTCCACGCCGTAGAAGCACTGCTGCGTCACCACCCGAAACGCGTCAAGCAGGTTTGGCTGGCGGAAGGTCGCAGCGAGCCGCGTGTACAAGCGCTGGTTGAGCTGGCCACGCAAAACAAGGTCGCCATCGGCCAGGCCGAACGCCGTGAAATGGACGTCTGGGTCGAAGGCGTTCACCAGGGCGTGGTCGCGGACGTAAGCCCGAGCCAGGTCTGGGGCGAAGCGATGCTCGACGAGCTGCTCGATCGCACCGAGGGCGCACCGTTGCTGCTGGTTCTGGACGGCGTGACCGACCCGCACAACCTCGGCGCCTGCCTGCGTTCGGCAGATGCTGCCGGCGCGCTGGCAGTGATCGTGCCCAAGGACAAGTCGGCCACCTTGACGCCAGTCGTGCGCAAGGTTGCCTGCGGCGCGGCGGAAGTGATTCCGCTGGTGGCCGTGACCAACCTGGCGCGCACCCTGGAGAAACTCCAGCAGCGCGGCCTGTGGGTCGTGGGCACGGCGGGGGAGGCCGAGGTCAGTATTTATGACCAGGACCTCACCGGCCCGACCATCCTGATCATGGGTGCCGAAGGCAAGGGCATGCGTCGCCTGACCCGTGAGCATTGCGATTACCTGGTGCACTTGCCGATGGCCGGTAGCGTCAGCAGCTTGAACGTGTCGGTTGCCACCGGCGTGTGCCTGTTCGAAGCGCAGCGCCAGCGTGGCGCCAAGGCCAAGAGCAAGAAATAAGCCTCAAGCGTCACGCAAGATCCTGTGGGAGCAGGGCTTGTGTGGGAGCTGGCTTGCCTGCGATAGCATCCCCTCGGTATGACTGATGCACCGAGGTGTCTGCATCGCAGGCAAGCCAGCTCCCACAGAAGTCCAGCTCCCACAGTTGTTTCTGGGTGCTGGGAAGATTGTTCAAATAATCACCAATCACCTTGCACGCTTCCTCCCCCTTCTCTACAATTGCGCCCCTTGCCTTCCTGGCGGGCACCGATGTGTCCCCCTTCGGCAAGATCCATAAGTGTCATTCACTCCTTGTCTGACCGTTTTTGAGCGGCAGGCTACAACCCGTAAGGAGCATTCATGCGTCATTACGAAATCATCTTTTTGGTCCACCCGGATCAAAGCGAGCAAGTCGGCGGCATGGTTGAGCGTTACACCAAGCTGATCGAAGAAGACGGCGGCAAAATCCACCGTCTGGAAGATTGGGGCCGTCGTCAACTGGCCTACGCAATCAACAATGTTCACAAGGCTCACTACGTGATGCTGAACGTTGAGTGCACTGGCAAGGCCCTGGCCGAGCTGGAAGACAACTTCCGCTACAACGATGCAGTGATCCGTAACCTGGTCATCCGTCGCGAAGAAGCCGTTACCGGCCAATCCGAGATGCTCAAGGCTGAAGAAAACCGCAGTGAGCGCCGTGAGCGTCGCGACCGTCCTGAGCACGAAGGCGCTGAAAGCGCTGATAGTGATGACAGCGACAACAGCGACAACGCTGACGAGTAATCCACGGACCTTATTAAGGAGCCTATCAAATGGCACGTTTCTTCCGTCGTCGTAAATTCTGCCGCTTCACCGCTGAAGAAGTGAAGGAGATCGATTACAAAGATCTCAACACTCTGAAAGCCTACGTATCCGAGACCGGCAAAATCGTTCCAAGCCGTATCACCGGTACCAAAGCTCGTTATCAGCGTCAGCTGGCCACCGCTATCAAGCGCGCCCGCTTCCTGGCCCTGCTGGCCTACACCGACAGCCACGGCCGCTGAGACCGGGCAGTCGATAAGTAGTAAGGGATTGAATGCATGCGCGCCTTAGCTGAGTTCATCATGCGCGGTCGTGTGCAGGCCACTCTGGTAGTGGCTGGATGTGCGGCATTGCCGTTGCTTTATTGGTTGGGTGCTGCCGCGGGTTGCCTTGTGCTGCTGCGGCGCGGTTTGAAGGATGCCATTGGCGTCCTTGCCCTGGGATTGTTGCCGGCCTTGATCTGGTGGCTGCAATTGGGTGATCCACGGGTACTTCTGGTACTGCTGGGGTCATCGAGCCTTGCGTTGGTTTTACGCGCAAGTGAGTCCTGGGTCCGCACGCTGCTGGTCAGCGTGGCATTGGGGTTGGTGTACTCAGTGATGCTTGGCGCGGCTTTCCGCCCGCAAATCGAAGGGTTGTCGCAAGAGATCGTCAAGATCCTGCCGATGGCCCTCGGGGATCTCTACCAGCAATTGTCGGTAGATGAGCGAGCGCGGTTTGCGTCACTGATTGCCCCGGTCCTGACCGGCCTGATTGCGGCATTGTTGCAGGTCGTCAGCGTGCTGAGCCTGATTGTTGGGCGTTATTGGCAGGCGTTGTTGTACAACCCGGGTGGTTTTGGTCGCGAATTTCGCAGTATCAGAATCCCTGCGGGGCCGGCGATGTTGCTGCTGGCGTGCATGGTTGTCGGGCCGAACTTCGGTCCACAGATGGCCTTGCTGGCGCCGATTTGCAGCGTACCGCTGGTGTTTGCCGGGCTGGCCTTGATTCATGGGCTGGTTGCGCGAAAGCGCCTGGCCAAGTTTTGGCTGGTGGGGTTGTACGTCACGCTGTTGCTGTTCATGCAGCTGATCTATCCGTTACTCGTGGTCTTGGCCATTATCGACGGCCTGATTGATTTTCGCGGTCGTCTGGCGTCGAAAGACGCCGATAACGCGAACGGTGAAGGTTAAAAGTTAGAGGATTTTCACATGCAACTGATCCTTCTGGAAAAAGTCGCCAACCTGGGCAACCTGGGCGACAAAGTGAACGTTAAGGCCGGCTACGGTCGTAACTACCTGCTGCCATACGGCAAAGCCACCGCTGCAACCGCTGCCAACCTGGCTGCGTTTGAAGAGCGTCGTGCTGAGCTGGAAAAAGCAGCAGCAGACAAAAAAGCTTCGGCCGAAACTCGCGCTGCCCAACTGGCTGAGCTGGAAGTGACTATCACTGCCACCGCCGGTGACGAAGGCAAGCTGTTCGGTTCGATCGGCACCCACGACATCGCTGATGCACTGACCGCCTCCGGCGTTGAAGTGCAGAAGAGCGAAGTTCGTCTGCCGAACGGCACCATCCGCAACGTAGGCGAATTCGACGTAGCCGTGCACCTGCACGCCGAAGTTGAAGCCACCGTACGCGTTGTCGTGGTAGCAGCTTAAGCAGCACCTAACTGACTGGCACCTCGCGTGCCAGGCAGTTAACATCGGGCACGATCCTGTTTACAGGTCGTGCCTTTTGTTTTTCTACACACCCCAAATTCCAAGTGGCCATGAACGATATTTCAGCTCCCGAGCAATACGATCTGCAAACCGCTGCCCTGAAGGTGCCGCCGCATTCCATCGAGGCCGAACAGGCCGTGCTCGGTGGCTTGATGCTGGACAACAACGCCTGGGAACGCGTGCTGGATCAAGTCTCGGACGGTGATTTCTATCGACATGACCACCGCCTGATCTTCCGCGCCATCGCCAAGCTGGCCGACCTGAACTCACCTATCGACGTCGTGACCCTTGCCGAGCAATTGGACAAGGAAGGTCAGACCTCGCAAGTGGGCGGCCTCGGCTACCTGGGTGAGCTGGCAAAAAACACCCCGTCGGTCGCCAACATCAAGGCCTATGCGCAGATCGTCCGCGCGCGGGCGACCTTGCGCCAACTGATCGGCATCGCCACTGAAATCGCCGACAGCGCCTTCAACCCCGAAGGGCGTACCGCCGAAGAAATTCTCGACGAGGCCGAACGGCAGATCTTCCAGATCGCCGAAGCACGGCCGAAAACCGGCGGCCCGGTGGGCGTCAACGAGCTGTTGACCAAGGCCATCGATCGTATCGATACATTGTTCAACACCGACAACGCCATCACCGGCTTGTCCACTGGCTACACCGACCTCGATGGCATGACCAGCGGCCTGCAACCGGCCGACTTGATCATCGTCGCCGGCCGTCCGTCCATGGGTAAAACCACCTTCGCCATGAACCTGGTGGAAAACGCCGTTCTGCGCAGCGAAAAAGCCGTACTGGTTTACTCCCTCGAGATGCCAGGTGAATCGCTGATCATGCGGATGCTCTCGTCCCTGGGGCGCATCGACCAGACCAAAGTGCGTGCCGGTCGCCTGGAAGACGACGATTGGCCGCGCCTGACCTCGGCGGTCAACCTGCTCAATGATCGCAAGTTGTTCATCGATGACACCGCTGGTATCAGCCCCTCGGAAATGCGCGCGCGTACCCGCCGCCTGGTGCGTGAACACGGTGACGTCGGCCTGATCATGATCGACTACCTGCAATTGATGCAGATCCCCGGTTCCGGCGGCGACAACCGCACCAACGAGATTTCCGAGATTTCCCGCTCGTTGAAAGCCCTGGCCAAAGAGTTCAACTGCCCGGTGGTGGCGCTGTCTCAGCTCAACCGTTCCCTGGAGCAGCGCCCGAACAAACGCCCGATCAACTCCGACCTGCGGGAATCCGGAGCGATCGAGCAGGATGCTGACGTGATCATGTTCGTCTACCGCGACGAGGTGTATCACCCCGAGACCGAGCATAAAGGCATCGCCGAAATCATCATCGGCAAGCAGCGGAACGGCCCGATCGGTACCGCACGTCTGGCGTTTATCGGCAAATACACCCGCTTCGAAAATCTCGCGCCGGGCAGTTACAACTTCGACGACGAGTAGTGCTCCTGCGCCTGTAAGGGCCTCATCGCAGGCAGGCCGGCTCCCACAGGTGATCGCGTTTATCCTGTAGGAATGCGGTCACCTGTGGGAGCCGGCTTGCCTGCGATGGCGTCACCACAATTCCGACCATTACCGTCGGAATTGGTCAAAATTTGTGCTATATTCCGCGCCCGCGATTTTCCATCTCAACACCGGTCACCGTCATGCAAACAGCCAAGCCGTTATTTGACTATCCCAAGTACTGGGCCGAATGTTTCGGTCCTGCGCCATTCCTGCCGATGAGCAGGGAGGAGATGGATCAGCTTGGCTGGGATTCCTGCGACATCATCATCGTCACCGGTGATGCCTACGTTGACCATCCGTCGTTCGGCATGGCGATCATCGGCCGGCTGCTGGAGTCCCAGGGCTTCCGCGTCGGGATCATTGCCCAGCCAAACTGGCAGTCCAAAGACGACTTCATGAAGCTCGGCGAGCCGAACCTGTTCTTCGGCGTCGCGGCCGGCAACATGGACTCGATGATCAACCGCTACACCGCCGACAAGAAAATCCGTTCCGACGACGCCTACACCCCTGGCGGCATGGCCGGCAAACGCCCGGACCGCGCGAGCCTGGTGTACAGCCAGCGTTGCAAGGAAGCCTACAAGAACGTGCCGATCGTACTCGGCGGCATCGAAGCCTCCTTGCGCCGCATCGCCCACTACGACTACTGGCAGGACCGCGTGCGCAACTCGATCCTGATCGACGCCGCCGCCGACATCCTGTTGTACGGCAACGCCGAGCGCGCGATTGTCGAAGTGGCCCAGCGCCTGTCGTGGGGCCACAAGATCGAAGACATCACCGACGTGCGCGGCACCGCGTTCATTCGCCGTGACACGCCTGAAGGCTGGTACGAAGTGGACTCCACCCGTATCGACCGTCCGGGCAAGGTCGACAAGATCATCAACCCGTACGTCAACACCCAGGACACCCAGGCCTGCGCCATCGAGCAAGAGAAAGGCCCGGTGGATGACCCTGAGGAAGCCAAGGTCGTACAGATCCTGGCCAGCCCGCGCATGACCCGCGACAAGACTGTGATCCGCCTGCCGTCGGTGGAAAAGGTCCGCGGCGACGCCGTGCTCTATGCCCACGCCAACCGCGTGTTGCACCTGGAAACCAACCCAGGCAACGCCCGCGCCCTGGTGCAGAAGCACGGTGAAGTGGACGTGTGGTTCAACCCGCCACCGATCCCGATGACCACCGAAGAGATGGACTACGTGTTCGGCATGCCTTACGCACGTATCCCGCACCCTGTGTACGGCAAGGAAAAGATCCCGGCCTACGACATGATCCGCTTCTCGGTGAACATCATGCGTGGCTGCTTTGGTGGCTGCACCTTCTGCTCCATCACCGAGCACGAAGGCCGCATCATCCAGAACCGTTCCGAAGAGTCGATCATTCGCGAGATCGAAGAGATCCGCGACAAGGTCCCGGGCTTTACCGGCGTGATCTCCGACCTCGGCGGCCCGACCGCGAACATGTACCGCATCGCCTGCAAGAGCCCGGAAATCGAATCCGCGTGCCGCAAGCCGTCGTGCGTGTTCCCGGGCATCTGCCCGAACCTGAACACCGACCACTCCTCCTTGATCCAGCTGTACCGCAGCGCCCGTGCGTTGCCGGGGGTGAAGAAGATCCTGATCGCGTCCGGCCTGCGCTACGACCTCGCGGTCGAGTCGCCGGAGTACGTCAAGGAGCTGGTGACCCACCACGTCGGTGGCTACCTCAAGATCGCCCCGGAACACACCGAGGAAGGTCCGCTCAACCAGATGATGAAGCCGGGCATTGGCAGCTATGACAAGTTCAAGCGCATGTTCGAGAAGTACACCAAGGAAGCGGGTAAGGAGCAGTACCTGATTCCTTACTTCATCGCCGCCCACCCGGGCACCACCGATGAAGACATGATGAACCTGGCCCTGTGGCTCAAGGGCAACGGCTTCCGCGCCGACCAGGTGCAGGCGTTCTACCCGTCGCCGATGGCCACCGCCACCGCGATGTACCACTCGGGCAAGAACCCGCTGCGCAAGGTCACCTACAAGAGTGACGCGGTGACCATCGTCAAGAGCGAAGACCAGCGCCGTCTGCACAAGGCGTTCCTGCGCTACCACGACCCGAAAGGCTGGCCGATCCTGCGTGAAGCGCTGACCCGCATGGGCCGCGCCGACCTGATCGGGCCGGGCAAGGACCAACTCATCCCGCTGCACCAGCCGAGCACCGACAGCTACCAGAGCGCCCGTCGCAAGAACTCGACGCCGGCTGGCAGCCACAAGGTCGCCAAGGAAACCACCACCAGGATCCTCACCCAGCACACCGGTTTGCCACCACGCGGCAGCGATGGCAGCAACCCGTGGGACAAGCGTGAGCAAGCCAAGGCCGCGGCCCAGGCGCGCAACAAGCAGGCCGCCAAGGAACGCAGCGATGCGGCCAAGGGCAAGGGCGGCAAGCCTGCGCGCAAGCCGGTGGTGCCGCGTTGATCGACGCCTGAATATGCCAAACGCCAGCCTCGTGCTGGCGTTTTGCTTTCTATTTTCTGGCGAGCCTGTTTGTTAAGGTGGCGGCCATTCGATCGCCATCGCAGGCAAGCCAGCTCCCACATTTTGAATTGTGAATACAGTCAACTGTGGGAGCTGGCTTGCCTGCGATAGCGCCAGTCCAGTCACTCTCTGATTCAAGGAAGAACACCCCCATGGGCAACCCCCTGGCCAACATCGGCATGGACTCCAACCGCTCCCAGTTCATGGCCCGCCAGCGCATCGAAAGCGAAATCAACGTGCCCCGTCTGTTCGCCGCCATCGACGCCGACCCCGCCATCGTCGGCGCGGGCGTGGTCTACATCGACGCCGACTTCAACATCGTCACCCTGCGCGAATTCAAGCCCATCTGCAGCATCCTGCCCAAGCGCATCATTATCCGCGAGGCGCAGAAGTACATCGCCCCGGCCCAGTTCGCCGACCAGGTGCTGAACAACCCGCGCGAATCGCGGCTGATGAGCGAGGCCTTCAACACCACCCTGGCCTGCACCGGCGCGGTGATCGGCTGGCTGGTAGTGCTGAGTGGCACCATCGCCATCCCGTTCACCGCTGGCGCCAGCACCGTGGTGACAGCCATCGGCTACACCGCGGCATCTGCCAGTACCGTGTCCTGCCTGGTGGGCGGCTTTCGCACACGCAACGAAATCAGCAACCCGGCGATGAACGACTACCTGGACAGCGAGGAGTGGTACCAAACCGCGACCAAGGTGCTCGATGGCGCCGCGCTGGTGGGCGTCGGCGCTTCGGCACTGACCACCGTCAAGCTGGTCAATGTCACCCGCGCCGCCACCGGCAAAAGCCTGCGCCAGGTGCTCAAGGGCCTGAACGGGCATGAGCGCGAAAAACTCACCAAAGAGCTGCTCAAAGTCGCCGACCCGCAAATGTCGACCAAGATGCGCAAGCTGCTGCAGATGAGCGGCGAGCTGCCCAAGCGCTTCACCCCGACGCAGCTCAAACACGCCACCTATGTGCAATTGGGGGATGCGATAGGGGCGGGCGCGAGTGTGTGGGGGCTGAAGCGCTCGGACAACTACAAACAGGCCAAGACCTTCGCGATCGGCCTGTACGAGGAGGGCGAATAATGAGTGGCGTGCCGTCCCTGAAACCGTTTTTGCTGGCGCATTTTCCTGCGTTTATCGGCGTGATTCTCGCCGGCTGCCTGGGCGGCTCCGCTGCGATTTCCCTGGCGGCCAGTACGTATTTTGCCGACGTGCCCGTCGCCACCAATGCCAGCGTGTCCTGGTTCGTCGTGCTCTTCGCCGCGCTGTTCGTGACCAACAGCAACTTCCTGGTGGTGCGCGGGCATGCCTGGGCGGTGTGGGGCATGGTCGGTTTTTTTGTCGTGTGCCTGTTGGTCACCCTGCCGACATTGGCGTACGAGCCGCACTGGTTTCTCTACAGTGAATGCCTGTTCTGGCCGCTGCTGGGGTTGTTGCTGATAAACAGCAAGGGCTATCGGGCGATGGTGGGTAAACTGGTGGGCGTGCGCCGACTGCGAGAGGCAGCCAAGGCCGGGTTGTAGCCTTGGCCCGCGTGGTCAGATCTTCACGTTCTGACGAATGTTCCAGCCGTATTTCACCGCGCCGCCATCCTTGCCGCCGTCCGCCTTCTGCGGTTGGTAGCTGACTTCGACGGTGGCGAAATTCAAGCCGATGACCTCTGTCAGTTCGTCGCTGTTTTTCACCGCGTCGGACTGGTAGGACGTCACCATCACCTCCTTCAGGGTGATCACCAGATACTCCACGGCACTGCTGCCCCCGGCCTTGCGCACCACCAGCCGCGCTTCCGGGTAATGCTTGCCGGTGGAGCAGGCCATCATCAGGTTGGGTGAGGACTTATCCATCACTTTCGAGATGGACAGGTTGTCGATAGTGACCTTGCCCGCACCACCGCCGCTGCCGCTGTGCATCGAGCCCGTCTGCGACATGCCCCAGCCCCAGCGGCTGATCTCGATTTCATCGCGATGGGCCTGATCCCTGGATTCGCCCTTGATGTCGCCCAACTTCAAAAACATGTCAGTTGCCATTGTCGTTCCCTGTACTGGTGTCCGCCGGTAGTGGCGCGGGGCGTACTTTTTCTTATTCGGGACATGGCCTACAAGGCGCTACACGGTGTTCAGGAAGTACCTGTCGGTATAAAGCGAAGCTTCTGACATTTTTAAGCGATGCCCAGTCTTTACCCTCTGCGCTCTTGTGAAAAAGCGGAGTAAAGGGATGACTTCCAGTGTGTTGAAAGACGGTTTCCCCAGTGCGCATTTGACGACGCGGCAGTGGGTGGAAAGCAGTATTGATCTGCGTAAGTTGTTTGCCGCCATCGATGCCGATCCAGCGATTGTGGGTGCGGGTGTGGTTTACCTCGATGCGCAGTTGCGGGTGATTGTGTTGCGCGAGTTTCAGCCGATTTGCAGCGTTGTACCGAAGAAGGTGATTTTGCGGGAGGCGCCGAGTTATGTCGGGCGGGTGGAGTTTGCGCGGCGGTTGGCGAATGAGCCGCGAGAGGCGGATGTGACGTTTGAGGCGGTGAATGCGGGGTTTGCGTGCGCTTCGGCGGTGATCAGCTGGATTGTGATTGTGGGTGGGTTAGGGTTGAGCCCGTTTACGTTTGGGGCCTCTGGAGTAGCGGCTGCGATTAGCGCTGTGGGCGCGGTAGCCAGCACTGTTCAATGTGTGATGGGCGCTCGCCGGACTACAAATGAAATGAATGACCCTGCCCGCAACGACGCTTTAGATAGCGATCCTTGGTATCAGGCCGTAACGGCCGGATTGGACGCGGCTTCGTTATTGGGTGCAGGCAATACAGCGATGTCGACGATTCGATTTGTCAGCATGCTCAAAAAGGCCACGGGGAAAAATACGTACCAGGTACTCAAAGGGCTGAATCGGCAGGAGCGGGTAAAGCTCACCAGGGAGTTGCTGAGTATCAACCATCCGGAAATGACCCGGAAAATGATCAAGCTGAAACAAATAGCGGGACAAATTCCGAAGCGCTACACCTCGGCAGAAGTCAGGCGTGGGACCGTCATGCAAATGCTCGATGCCGTTGGCGCCGTATCGAGCACTGCCGGCAGTATTCGCTCCGGGAACCTCCGGATCATCGCAGTGGGGCTGTATGAGGAGATCTCGGAATGAGGCTTATCGGACCGAAACCGCTCATACCGATACGCCCCTTTCTGATCCGTTACTTTCCCGTATTCATTAGCGTGATTCTCTCGGGCATCTTCAGCAGTGCTGTCGTCGTGTCGCTGGTTGAAAACTATTTTTTACCATCACTATCAAACGCTGCTGCTGAACGCGCGTGCGTGGTCTTAGCCCTCTTTATCACTCTATGTAATTACATGATTGCCTATGGGTTTCCAAAGTGGGCCTGGGGCATGTACGGCCTATTCATTGCGTGCCTAATGGTGGCCGTGCCAGTTTTTTTTCTTTTTCCGGTTCCATTCTTTTACATAGATTGCATCGTTTGCGCGGTACTCGGCTTACTGCTACTACGCAGCAAACGCCATCGTGAATTTCGTGCCAAGGCCGTAGAACTTCGCCAGATGCGCCGCAAAGTCTGGGTGGCCATTGAGAAGCGGCGCAAACACGAGCGCGCCATCATCAGAATAAAGAAACCGCGGTAATCCCCCACGCCCGCCACAAATATGTGCAACTGTTGCACCAGGGCACCTACGTTGGCGCCGTTTTGGTGCTGTACTGCATCGGGTCCTACGACAAAGCGCAATGACTGCCGCGCTGGCATAAGTCTTGCGCGCGTCAAATCCCATGCCCTGGCTCGCAGGAGGCCGCCGTGTCGATTCATGTCGCGTTGCACCACGTTACGCATTACCGCTACGACCGCGCTGTCGAACTCGGCCCGCAGATCGTGCGTTTGCGCCCGGCGGCCCACAGCCGCACGCGGATTTTGTCCTACGCGTTGAAAGTGCTGCCCGAGCAGCATTTCATCAATTGGCAGCAAGACCCCCAGGGCAATTACCTGGCGCGCCTGGTGTTCCCGGAAAAGACCGACGAACTGCGCATCGAAGTCGATCTGGTCGCCGAGATGGCGGTGTTCAATCCGTTCGACTTTTTCCTCGAGCCCTATGCCGAAAAAATCCCTTTCAGCTACGCCGCCGATGAGCAGCGCGAGCTGGCGCCGTACCTGGAAACCTTGCCACTGACGCCAAAGTTCGCCGCCTACCTGGCCGGTATCGACCGCACGCCATTGCCGGCGGTGGACTTCCTGGTGGGCCTCAACCAGCGTCTGGCCGCCGATATCGGCTACCTGATCCGTATGGAACCGGGCGTGCAGACCCCGGAATTCACCCTGGAAAACGCCTCCGGCTCGTGCCGCGATTCGGCGTGGCTGCTGGTGCAATTGCTGCGCAACCTCGGGTTGGCGGCGCGGTTTGTGTCCGGTTACCTGATTCAACTGACCGCCGACGTCAAAGCCCTCGATGGCCCGTCCGGCACCGAAGTCGACTTCACCGACCTGCACGCCTGGTGCGAAGTGTATTTGCCCGGCGCCGGCTGGATCGGCTTGGACGCCACTTCCGGGCTGTTCGCCGGTGAAGGCCATATCCCGTTGGCCTGTAGTCCCGATCCATCGTCTGCCGCCCCGATCAGTGGCTTGGTGGAACCGTGCGAGTGCGAATTCACCCACGAAATGTCGGTTGAGCGGATTTGGGAAGCGCCGCGCGTTACCAAGCCCTACACCGAAGAACAATGGCTGGCCATCCAGGCCCTCGGCCGGCAGATCGATGGTGACCTGCTCAAGGACGACGTACGCCTGACCATGGGCGGCGAGCCGACATTTGTCTCCATCGACGACCCCGACGGCGCCGAGTGGAACACCGCCGCCCTGGGCCCGGACAAGCGCCGCCTGTCTGCCGAGTTGTTCCAGCGTATGCGCAAACACTACGCGCCCAAGGGCCTGGTGCACTTTGGCCAGGGCAAGTGGTACCCCGGCGAGCAGCTACCGCGTTGGTCGCTCAACTGCTACTGGCGCCGCGACGGCGTGCCGATCTGGCACAACAGCGCGCTGATTGCCGACGAACAAGAGGATTACGGCGCCGATGGCACCATGGCCGGGCGTTTCCTGGCGAGTGTCGCCGAACGCCTGAAACTGCCGGCCCGCTTTGTGTTTCCGGCCTTTGAAGACAACTTCTACTACCTGTGGCGCGAAGGCGCGCTGCCGCAAAACGTCACGGCCCAGGACCCGCGCCTGAGTGACGACCTGGAGCGCGAACGCCTGCGCAAAGTGTTCAGCCAGGGCCTGGATAAAGTCATCGGCCAAGTGCTGCCGCTGGCGCGCACGGCCGCCAACGACCGCTGGCAGAGCGGGCGCTGGTACCTGCGAGACAACCACTGCCGCCTGGTGCCGGGGGATTCGCCGTTGGGCTATCGCCTGCCGTTGGCGTCGCAGCCCTGGGTGACGGCGGCGGAGTATCCGTTTGTGCACCCCACGGACCCGAACCAGGATCAGCCGGCGTTGCCCACCACCGTCCAGTTGAACAGCCACGGCGTACCCGCGCCGAGTGACGAGCGTACGCCTGAGGTGGACGAATCCGCCGACTGGCTGACCCGCACCGCGCTGTGCGCCGAAGCGCGGGAAGGGCGGCTGTACCTGTTCATGCCGCCGCTGGAGCGCGTCGAGGACTACCTGGAACTCGTCGCCGCCATCGAGGCCACCGCCGAAGAGTTGCATTGCCCGGTGTTGCTGGAGGGCTACGAGCCGCCGGCCGACACCCGTCTGAGCAATTTCCGCGTGACGCCGGACCCGGGTGTGATCGAGGTCAACGTGCAGCCGTCCGCCAGTTGGGACGAGTTAGTGGAGCGCACCGAATTCCTCTACGAAGAGGCGCGGCAAACCCGCCTGACCACGGAAAAATTCATGATCGACGGGCGCCACACCGGCACCGGCGGCGGTAACCACTTTGTCCTCGGCGGTGCGACGCCAAAGGACTCACCGTTCCTGCGCCGTCCGGACCTGCTGCGCAGCCTGATCAGCTACTGGCATAACCATCCGTCCTTGTCCTATCTGTTTTCCGGGCTGTTTATTGGCCCGACATCCCAGGCCCCGCGCGTGGATGAAGCGCGCAACGACGCCTTGTACGAGCTGGAAATCGCCTTCGCGCAAATGCCCGAGCCGGGCGAAGAATGCCCGCCTTGGTTGGTGGACCGCCTGCTGCGCAACCTGTTGATCGACGTCACGGGCAACACCCACCGCGCCGAATTCTGCATCGACAAGCTCTACTCACCGGACGGCGCCACCGGTCGCCTGGGCCTGCTGGAGCTGCGCGCGTTTGAGATGCCGCCCCATGCGCGCATGAGCCTGACCCAACAACTGCTGCTGCGTGCCCTGGTCGCACGTTTTTGGCGTGAACCCTATGCGCCGCCGAAACTGGCGCGCTGGGGCACCGAACTGCACGACCGTTTCCTGCTGCCGCACTTTATCGAGCAGGACTTTGCCGATGTGATCGTCGAACTCAACGCCGCCGGCTACCCACTGCGCGCCGAATGGTTTGCCGCGCACCTGGAGTTTCGCTTTCCCAAGGTCGGCGACTACGCCGTCAGCGGCATCGAACTGGAACTGCGCCAGGCCCTCGAACCCTGGCACGTGCTGGGCGAGGAGGGCGCGGTGGGCGGCACGGTGCGTTATGTGGATTCGTCCCTGGAGCGCCTGCAAGTCAAATTGACCGGCCTGCCGCCGCAACGCTACCTGCTGACCTGCAACGGCATACCTGTGCCGCTGCAAGCCACCGGCCGCGTCGGCGAATTTGTCGCCGGCGTGCGTTACCGCGCCTGGCAACCGGCCAACTGCCTGCAACCGACCATCCCGGTGCATGCGCCGCTGGTGTTTGATTTGCTGGATACCTGGATGCAGCGTTCGCTGGGCGGTTGCCAGTACCACGTGGCCCATCCGGGCGGGCGCAATTACGACAGCTTGCCGGTGAATGCCAATGAGGCGGAGAGTCGGCGGATGGCGCGGTTTTTCCGCCTTGGGCATAGCCCAGGGAAGCTTCCGGTGCCGTCCCTGGTGATCAATGATGAGTTGCCAATGACCCTGGATCTACGGCGTTTTCCCCATAAAAATGACTAAACACAGTTCAAAATGTGGGAGCTGGCTTGCCTGCGATAGCGGTGTACCAGTCGATATTTCTGGTGACTGACCCACTGCTATCGCAGGCAAGCCAGCTCCCACATTAGACTGTGGTGACTTTGACACCCCTCCTTGCCTTCGCCGAGCGTTCCATGTCCGACTTGCTCGACCGTTACCCGCTGACCGCGGGCACTTATCACGAACTGCTGGACGACAGTGGCGCGGTGCGTGCCCATTGGCAGCGCCTGCTCGACCACCTGCAACGCAGCACTCCCGCGCAACTGGCCCAGCGCCAGGCGCTGCTGACCCGGCAGATCCAGGAAAACGGCGTGACCTACAACGTCTACGCCGACCCCAAGGGCGCCGACCGCCCGTGGGAGTTGGACCTGCTGCCCCACGTGCTGGCCGCCCAAGAGTGGCAGCAGCTGTCGGCCGGGATCGCCCAGCGGGCGCGCCTGCTCAATGCGGTGCTGGCCGACCTGTATGGCCCGCAACGCTTGATCAAGGAAGGTTTGCTGCCGGCCGAACTGGTGTTCGGGCACAACAACTTCCTGTGGCCGTGCCAAGGCATCCAGCCGCCGGACGGTGCCTTCTTGCACCTGTACGCCGTGGACCTGGCGCGCACGCCGGACGGTCGTTGGTGGGTCACCGCCGACCGTACCCAGGCACCCTCGGGCGCGGGTTATGCCCTGGAAAACCGCACCATCGTGTCCCGTGCCTTCCCGGACCTGTACCGCGACTTGCAGGTGCAGCACCTCACCGGTTTCTTCCGCACCTTGCAGGAAACCCTCGCGCGCCAGGCACCGGGCGATGACCAGCCGCCGCTGATCGTGCTGCTCACACCGGGGCGTTTCAACGAAAGCTATTTCGAACACCTCTACCTCGCGCGCCAGCTTGGCTACCCGCTGGTGGAAGGCGGCGACCTCACCGTGCGCGACAGCACGGTATTCCTCAAGACCCTCAGCGGCCTGCGCCGGGTGCACGCGATCATGCGGCGCCTCGACGATGACTTCTGCGACCCGCTGGAGCTGCGCACCGACTCGGCCCTCGGCGTGCCCGGCCTGCTCGATGCCGTGCGCCAGGGTAATGTACTGGTGGCCAATGCCTTGGGCAGCGGCGTGCTGGAGTCGCCGGGTTTGCTGGGCTTCTTGCCGAAGATCAACGAGTTCCTGTTTGGCGAAGAGCTGATCCTGCCGTCCATCGCCACCTGGTGGTGCGGTGAAGCGCCAGTGCTCGCCGAAGCCCTGGAGAAATTGCCTGAGTTGCTGATCAAACCGGCGTTCCCGTCGCAGAGTTTCACCCCGGTGTTCGGCCGCGACCTCGACGAAAAACAGCGCGAGGCCCTGGCCGCACGCATGCGCGCGCGGCCTTACGCCTATGTCGCCCAGGAGCTGGCGCAGCTGTCCCAGGCACCGGTGTGGCACACCGTGGATGACCACCTGCAACACCGCGCCATCGGCATGCGCGTGTACGCCGTGGCCAGCGACGACGGCTACCGCGTGCTGCCCGGCGGCCTGACCCGTGTGGCCGCCGAAGCCGACGCCGAAGTGGTGTCGATGCAACGCGGCGGCGCGAGCAAGGACACCTGGGTGCTCGGCGAACGCGCGCCCGGCGGCGAACAGTGGCGCGCGCAACGCACCATCGGCGCCCATGACCTGGTGCGCCGCGACCCGTATCTACCGTCCCGCGTGGTGGAAAACCTGTTCTGGTTTGGCCGCTACTGCGAGCGCTGCGATGACAGCGCGCGCTGGCTGCGCATCGTGCTGGCGCGTTATGTGGACGGCGACGATCCCCAGGCCCTGCAAGCGGCAGTCGAGCTGGGTGAAAGCCTGCGCTTGTTGCCGGAGGAGGGCGAGTTACCCGAACGCCTGCTGGGGGCCATGCTCGGCGACGATTGGCCGTCAAGCCTGCGCGCCAACCTGCAGCGCTTGCAGTGGGCGGCGTCGCAAGTGCGCGGCAAGCTGTCCCGGGAAAACTGGCAGGCGCTGGTGGAGCTGCAACGTGAAGCTATGGAACTGGAAAGCGAAGCGCCGGATTTTGGCGAGTTGCTGGATTTTCTCAACCGTCTGGTGATGTCGCTCGCGGCGCTGTCCGGGTTTGCCCTGGACGACATGACCCGCGACGAAGGCTGGCGCTTTTTGATGATGGGCCGGCGCATCGAGCGTCTGCAATTTCTCAGCAGCAGCCTCGCCGCATTCCTGCGCGGCGTGGCGGTGTTCGATCAGGCCGGGCTGGAGTGGTTGCTCGAACTGGGCAACAGCAGCATCACTTACCGCTCGCGTTACCTGGCGGTGCCACAGCTGATCCCGGTGCTCGACCTGCTGCTGCTGGACGAGCAGAACCCCCACGCGGTCCTGTTCCAGTTGAAGCTGGTGAGCCGCACCCTGCGTCGCTTGAATGATGATTTTGGCGTGCCGCGGGAAACCGGCCTCGGCCCGTTGGTGGAGCGCCTTGCGCACTTCGACCTGGGCTGCCTGGAGAACCCGTTGTTTGGCGAGTCCAGCGTGCGTGCCGCCTTGGACGGCTTGGCCGACTTGCTGCAAGCGGTGGCCGATGAGAGCGGGCAAGTGTCGGATCGCCTCGCGTTGCGCCATTTTGCCCATGTGGATGATGTCAGCCAGCAGACGGTGTCGTTGTGATGAGTGCGCGCTACCAGATTTTCCACGATACCCATTACCACTACGACAGCCCGGTGTCCCTGGCCCAGCAGTTGGCGCACCTGTGGCCACGGCCGTGTGCCTGGCAGCGCTGTAGCGCGCAGCAGTTGGATATCAGCCCCGAGCCGACGTCGCGGCGCGATGAGCTGGATGTGTTTGGCAACCCGATCACGCGGCTGGCGTTTGAACGGCCCCATGATGAGCTGTTGGTGAACGCCGGGCTGACCGTGGAAGTGCTGGCGCGGCCGGTGCTGGATTTCCAGCAGTCGCCGGCCTGGGACCAGACCCGTGACAGTCTGACCTACAGCAGCCAGCCGCTGTCCGTGGAGCTGATCGAGGCGATCCGTTATCGCTTCGAATCGCCCTACGTGCACCTGAAGAAAAACTTCGTCGAGTTCTCCGAAAGCTGCTTCCCGCCGGCTCGTCCGCTGTTGCTCGGCGTACAGGCGCTGATGCAGAAGATTTTCAGCGAATTCACCTTCGATGCCGAAGCCACTCAGGTCGCCACGCCGCTGGTGGAAGTGCTGGAGCGCCGCCGTGGCGTGTGCCAGGACTTCGCCCACCTGATGCTCGCCTGCCTGCGCTCGCGCGGTCTGGCGGCGCGTTACATCAGCGGTTACCTGCTGACCCAGCCACCGCCCGGCCAGCCACGGCTGATCGGCGTCGATGCGTCCCATGCGTGGGTGTCGGTGTATTGCCCGGTGTCGGGCTGGGTGGATTTTGATCCGACCAACAATGTGCAGCCGGCGCTGGAGCACATCACCCTGGCCTGGGGCCGGGATTTCTCCGATGTGTCGCCGTTGCGAGGGGTGATTCTGGGGGGAGGGAGCCATGACCCGGAAGTACGGGTGACGGTGATGCCGCTGGAGTAACGGTGGATTGTGGTGAGCCGGGGGCGGCTCACCACAAAGAAAATTATTCAGCCGGATCTTTCGGTGTTTCAGTCTCGTCAGCTGCCACGTCGCCTTCTGCTTCCGGGTTCAGTGCACCCGCTTCTTCATCCGCAGCGGCTTTCTTGCGTTGCAGTTTTTCCTCTTTCTTCTGCTCCTTGGCCAAGTCTCTCTGACGTTTGGCGAAGGAGTAATTAGGTTTGGCCATGGGCGATCCTCTAGGGTCGAAGGTAAGAGTGGGCGGCGCGCAGCTGCCTTGGGTGGCTATGGTAGCAGCTTAGCAGCGCGCTTGGCCCTCACTTACCGCAGGCGTAAGCGGCCAGCAGGCCGTTGATCAGTTGGTCGAGGTGCATGGCGCGGACTCCAGTGGGGGATGGGCCGATCATAGAAAGGTCGTACGACTTTGGCTGTTAGATTGTGTTGATAAGTCTGATAGCCTAAAGTTGTATACAATCTGTTGATTCAGATCATAAGAATTCTTGCCTGCTTGAGGCACCCTTGCCGCAATCCGCGTTTTCTAAACCCTGCCTTGGAGATTCACATGTTCGCCAAACTCGTTGCTGTTTCCCTGCTGACTCTGGCTAGCGGCCAGTTGCTTGCTGCAGAGTGCAAGGTCACTGTCGACTCCACTGACCAAATGTCCTTCAACACCAAAGCCATTGAAATCGACAAAAGTTGCAAGACCTTCACCGTCGAGCTGACGCACTCCGGCAACCTGCCGAAAAACGTCATGGGTCACAACTGGGTGCTGACCAGCGCCGCTGACATGCAGCCGGTTGCCACTGACGGCATGGCTGCCGGTATCGACAAGAACTACCTGAAAGAAGGCGACGCACGCATCATCGCCCACACCAAGATCATTGGTGCTGGCGAGAAGGATTCGGTGACCTTTGATGTGGCGAAACTGGCTGCCGGCACCGACTACATGTTCTTCTGCTCGTTCCCGGGCCATGTGTCGATGATGAAAGGTACTGTGACCGTCAAGTAAGCTGACTCTGGTCGAAAAAAAGCGCCTGTTCAGGCGCTTTTTTTGTGGGGGGGCAGTTGAACCGAGTCATCGTTCTTCGCAGGCAAGCCAGCTCCCACATTCGACCGCATTCCCATGTTGTAACACGGTCAACTGTGGGAGCTGGCTTGCCTGCGATAGCGGTCTAACAGTTAACACTCATCTATCTGGCTTGCCTCACGGCGCGAACGGCATGACCCGCTTGTGCTCAGTCTTGCGGTAGGTCTCGCAGATAATCCGAAACGCTTCCTCACGCACCGCTTCACCGTGCAAAAACGCATCGATCTCGGCATAGGTCACGCCATGTGACGCTTCGTCCGGCTTGCCCGGCGACAAGTCTTCCAGGTCCGCCGTCGGCACTTTCTCCACCAACGATTCCGGCGCGCCGAAGTGCCGTGCAATCGCCCGCACCTGGTGTTTCACCAGCCCGCTCAACGGCGCCAGATCACACGCGCCATCGCCGAACTTGGTGAAAAAGCCCATCACCGCTTCCGCCGCATGGTCTGTTCCGATCACCAAACCACCGGCCGCGCCGGCGATGGTGTACTGCGCCACCATGCGCATGCGCGCCTTGGTGTTGCCCAGCACGAAATCACGGGACACCGCCGCCTTGCCTTCAAACGCCGCCACTTCATGGGCCAGGGCTTTCACCGCGGGGCCGATGTTCACGGTGTGGCGCTCGTCGGGCTCGATAAAGTCCACCGAGGCCGTGGCATCGATTTCGTCGAACTGGGTTTCGTAGGGCAGGCGCACCGCGATAAAGCGGTAGGCCGCATCACCGCTGTTTTCCCGCAGCTCTTTTACCGCGCGCTGGGCCAGCAGGCCCGCAGTCAGGGAATCGACACCGCCGCTGATGCCCAGCACCAATGTCTTGAGCCCGGAATTGCGCAGGCAATCCTGGATAAACGCCACGCGGCGGGCAACCTCGGCCTCAAGGGCGGCCTGGTCGTTGAACGGCGCTTGGACCTTGAGTTGTTCAGCTATCTCACGCTGTACGGCTTGCATGATTCACTCCTTGCTAGAGATGGCAGGTACTTTGAACACATGACGCAAATAGGCGACGAAATTCGGATCGGTGCAGTGGGTCTTGCCCGCTTCATCGGAGATCTTCGCCACGGGCTGGCCATTGCAGGCGGTCATTTTAAGCACGATGCTCATCGGTTCCACACCTGGAATATCGCAGGTCAGGTTGGTGCCGATGCCAAAGCTCACATTGATCCGCCCGCGCAGCGCACGGAAGATTTCCAGGGCCTTGGGCAGCGACAGGCTGTCGGAGAACACCAGGGTCTTGCTCATCGGCTCGATGCCGAGCTTGTGGTAGTGGGCGATGGCTTTTTCGGCCCACTGCACCGGGTCGCCGGAGTCGTGGCGCAGGCCGTCGAACAGCTTGGCGAAGTACAGGTCGAAATCGCCGAGGAACGCATCGGTGGTGATGCAATCGGTCAGGGCGATGCCCAGCAGGCCACGGTATTCGCGGACCCAGCAATCAAGGGCGGCGATCTGGCTGTCGATCAGGCGCGGACCGAGTTGCTGGTGGGCCATGATCCACTCGTGGGCCATGGTGCCCAGGGGCTTCATGTCCAACTCACGGGCCAGGTGCACGTTGCTGGTGCCGACGAAGCGACCGGGGAAGTCGTGCTTGAGGACGCTGACCACTTCTTCCTGCACCCGGTACGAAAAGCGTCGGCGGGTGCCGAAGTCGGCCACTTGCAGCTCGGACAGTTCTTCGCTGCTGGCGTTGGCGGTCAGCCAATCGAACTTGCGGTACAGCTGCTCGCGGGCCTGCTCCAGGATCACGGTCTGGTAGCGGTAGCGGTTACGCACTTCGCTGACGATGGCCAGCATCGGCACTTCAAACAGGATCACATGCAGCCACGGCCCGCGCAGGCGGATGAACAATTCGCCGTTCTCGATACCGGTCTGCACATACCGCAGGTTGAAGCGGAACAGGCCGAGGAAGCGCAGAAAATCCGGTTTCATAAAGCTGATGCGCTCCAGGAACCCCAGTTGGTCCGGGCTTAGGCTCAGCTCGGCGAGGCGTTCGATCTGGTAGCGGATTTCCGCCAGGTACGGGCGCAGGTCTTCACTGTTACGGCAACGAAACTCCCATTCAACTTCCACGTTCGGGTAGTTGTGCAGCACCGCCTGCATCATGGTCAGCTTGTAGAAGTCGGTGTCGAGCAGGTTCTGCACGATGCGATCGGCAAACACACTCTCGCTCATAACGGGAATCTCCAGACGGGTCGGCGATGGGCGCCGGCCTTTACGCACAATTAAGGAAGGGGGCTAGTGGCGCATAGACCTGTGGGGTTTTGCCAGTGATTTTTTTGGAATGGCCACTGGCCCCATCGCAGGCAAGCCAGCTCCCACACTTGGAATGCATTTCAAATGTGGGAGCTGGCTTGCCTGCGATGGCGGTGGTGCGGCGAAAGAAATCTAGACCTGCTCCATCATCCACTTCACAAACTCCCGCACCTTTGGCACCTCCGCCGAATGTTCGGGATAGGCAAGGTAGTAGGCATCCTGGCTCGGCATCGCATGCTGCCAAGGAATCACCAGCTTGCCCTCCGCCAATTCCTCTTCCACCAGAAACCTCGGCAACAACGCCACGCCACAACCCACCTGCGCCGCCCGAATGCACATATAGAACGTATCGAACCGCGGCCCATGGTAGCTGTGCTCGGTCTGGTAACCCTGGCTGGCGAACCAGTCGTGCCAGCCTTGCGGGCGCGAGGCGTTTTGCAGCAGCACCAGTTCGCTCAGTTGCGTCGGGTCGGTAAACGGCTGCGCGGGCAGGCTGTCGGGGGCGCAGACGGGCACCAGCTCTTCGCTGAACAGCTTCAGGCTCTCGGTGCCGGGCCGTGAACCCTGGCCGAAGTAGAAGGCCATGTCGGCCTTGCCTTGCAGCAACTCATCAGGCTCCTGCTCGTTGCACAGGTCCAGGTGGATGTGTGGGTGACGCAAGCGCCAGCCCTTGAGGCGCGGCACCAGCCAGCGGGCGCCGAAGGTGTAGGGCGTGGAGACGCGCAGCACTTCGGTCTCGCCGCCGTAGGAGCGCAGGTAGTGGGTGGACATCTCCACTTGCGTGAGGATTTTTCTCACTTCCACCAGGTACAAATCCCCGGCCGGGGTCATCTGCAAACGTCGGCGTACGCGGCGAAACAACAGGTGTTGCAGCAATTCTTCCAGCTGCGCCACTTGTTTGCTCACCGCGCTCTGGGTGAGGTTCAGTTCCTCGGCGGCGCGGGTAAAGCTCAGGTGGCGGGTGGCGGCTTCGAAACATTGCAGGGCGGTGATCGAGGGCAAATGTCTTTTGTTCAGCACGGTGTGCCTCTTTTTATGCTTTGCATGAATAAACGGAATGATATCTCGCCTAATCGTCGTTTGTTGGCAAGTCTTGGGCCAGCTACAAATAAGCTCTGGATCGCCGTGCGTGCAGCGGCGCGAATTTTCGTTTGCAGATTGAAGGAGTGACCCATGGTTGCCGCATTGCTTGATCGTCTCGGGGTAAACCCGGCGCTGTACCAGTCGGGCAAACAGCCTGTGCATTCGCCGATTGATGGCAGCCGTATCGGCAGCGTGCATTGGGAAGGTGCCGCCGAGGTGGAGCAGCAGGTCAGTCGCGCCGAGCATGCATTCGACGCCTGGCGCAAAGTGCCAGCGCCGCGCCGCGGTGAGCTGGTGCGTCAATTCGGCGATGTGCTGCGCGAATACAAGGCCGACCTCGGCGAACTGGTGTCGTGGGAAGCGGGCAAGATCACCCAGGAAGGCCTGGGCGAAGTGCAGGAAATGATCGACATCTGCGACTTCGCCGTCGGCCTGTCCCGCCAGTTATACGGCTTGACCATCGCCTCCGAGCGCCCCGGCCACCATATGCGTGAAACCTGGCACCCGCTGGGCGTGGTCGGCGTGATCAGCGCCTTCAACTTCCCGGTCGCCGTCTGGGCGTGGAACACCGCCCTGGCCCTGGTGTGCGGCAACGCGGTGATCTGGAAACCGTCGGAAAAGACCCCGCTCACCGCCCTGGCCTGCCAGGCGCTGTTCGAGCGCGTGGTGAAGAATTTCAGCGATGCACCGCCGTACCTCAGCCAAGTGATCATCGGCGGTCGCGACGCCGGTGCCGCGCTGGTGGACGACCCGCGCGTCGCCCTGATCAGCGCCACCGGCAGCACGCGCATGGGCCGCGAAGTGGCGCCGAAAGTCGCCGCGCGTTTTGCCCGCAGCATCCTTGAGCTGGGCGGCAACAACGCAATGATCCTCGGCCCCAGCGCCGACCTGGACATGGCCGTGCGCGCCATCCTGTTCAGCGCCGTCGGCACGGCCGGCCAGCGTTGCACCACCTTGCGCCGCCTGATCGCCCACGAGTCGGTCAAGGAAGAAATCGTCACCCGCCTCAAGGCCGCCTATTCCAAGGTGCGCATCGGCCACCCGCTGGAAGGCAACCTGATCGGCCCGCTGATCGACAAGCACGGCTTCGACAACATGCAGGACGCCCTGGAGCAAGCCTTGAGCGAAGGCGGTCGGGTGTTCGGTGGCAAGCGCCAGCTGGAAGACAAATTCCCCAACGCCTACTACGTGTCGCCGGCCATCGTGGAAATGCCTGAGCAAAGCGACGTGGTCTGCACCGAAACGTTCGCACCGATTCTCTACGTGGTCGGCTACACCGACTTCGCCGAAGCCCTGCGCCTGAACAACGCCGTGCCGCAAGGCCTGTCGTCGTGCATCTTCACCACCGATGTGCGCGAGGCCGAGCAGTTCATGTCGGCGGTGGGCAGTGACTGCGGGATCGCCAACGTCAATATCGGCCCGAGCGGGGCGGAAATCGGTGGTGCGTTTGGTGGTGAGAAAGAGACCGGTGGCGGGCGTGAGTCGGGGTCGGATGCGTGGCGTGGGTACATGCGTCGCCAGACCAATACCGTGAACTATTCGCTGGAATTGCCGCTGGCCCAGGGCATCACCTTCGACTGATCCCTCAAGTCGAAGTGAGATCAATGTGGGAGCTGGCTT
>NZ_ANNV01000032.1 GCF_000346755.1 Pseudomonas sp. CBZ-4
CATCGCAGGCAAGCCAGCTCCCACACAAGCCAGCTCCCACAGGGTGCAGCGGTGTTCTCAGGGGGGGTTACCGCACCAGACACGGCTGCTTGTTGTTGAACGTCCATCCCGCAATCAAAAACTGCATCGCCACGCTGTCATCCCGCGCACCCAGGCCCATGCCTTTGTACAGCTCATGGGCCCTGGCCACGGCGTCCATGTCGATGTCCACTCCCAGCCCGGGCTTGCTCGGCACCTTCACATAGCCGCCTTCGATTTTCAGCGGTTCCCGGGTCAGGCGCTGGCCGTCCTGCCAGATCCAGTGGGTGTCGATGGCCGTGATATCGCCCGGTGCGGCGGCGGCGACCTGGGTGAACATCGCCAGGGAAATATCGAAGTGGTTGTTGGAGTGCGAGCCCCACGTCAGGCCCCACTCATGGCACATCTGCGCGACACGTACCGAGCCCTGCATCGTCCAGAAGTGCGGGTCGGCCAGTGGGATGTCCACCGATTGCAACTGGATCGCGTGGCCCATCTCGCGCCAGTCGGTGGCGATCATGTTGGTGGCGGTTTTCAGGCCGGTGGCGCGGCGGAATTCGGCCATGACTTCGCGGCCGGAGTAGCCATTTTCCGCACCGCACGGGTCTTCGGCGTAGGCGAGCACGTGGTGCTGGTCGCGGCACAGGCGGATGGCTTCTTTCAATGACCACGCGCCGTTCGGGTCGAGGGTGATGCGCGCATCGGGGAAGCGCTCGGCCAGGGCGGTGACGGCTTCGATTTCGGCGTCGCCGCTCAACACGCCGCCTTTGAGTTTGAAGTCGTTGAAGCCGTACTTGGCCTTGGCGGCTTCGGCCAGGCGCACCACCGCTTCGACGGTGAGTGCCTTCTCGTGGCGCAGGCGGAACCAATCATCATCGGCGTCGGCTTCGTTGCGGTAGGCCAGGTCGGTGGCGTTGCGGTCGCCGACGTAGAACAGATAGCCGAGCATTTTTACTGCATCGCGCTGCTGCCCTTCGCCGAGCAAGGCGGCCACGGGCACTTCCAGGAACTGCCCCAGCAGGTCAAGCAGCGCCGCCTCCATGGCGGTGACGGCATGAATGGTGATGCGCAGGTCAAAGGTCTGCAGGCCGCGCCCGGCCGAGTCCCGCGAGGCAAAGGTGCTGCGCATCTGGTTGAGGATGCGCTGGTACTGGCCGATGGGCTGGCCGATCACCAGGCTGCGGGCGTCTTCCAGGGTTTCGCGGATGCGTTCGCCGCCGGGCACTTCGCCGACGCCGGTGTGGCCGCTGCTGTCCTTGAGGATGACGATATTGCGCGTGAAATACGGGCCGTGGGCGCCGCTGAGATTGAGCAGCATGCTGTCGTGGCCGGCGACGGGAATGACTTGAAAGTGTGTGACGACAGGCGTGTTCATGGCAGGTTCCTATTCAGACTCAGAGAGGTTTGCTGATGGCAGCGCCCGTGGGCACGGCGCTCGGTGCCGCTAGCACGGCAGAGGGCGAAGTCTTGGCAAAAAACACCAGGATCGCGGCAAGCACCGAGGTGCCGGCCAGGCCGTAGAGGCCGCCCTGGATCGAGCCGGTGGTTTGTTCCAGGAAGCCAAAGGTGGTCGGCGCGACAAAGCCGCCCAGGTTGCCGATGGAGTTGATCAACGCGATCACCGCCGCCGCGATGCGCACATCCAGGTAGCCCTGGGGGATCGGCCAGAACAGCGACGACGCCGACTTGAAGCCGATGGCCGCAAAGCAGATCGCCACAAAGGCAAACACCGGCCCGCCGGTGGTGGACATGAACATGCCTGCCGCCGCAATCAACAACGCCGCCGCGACCCAGGCCTGCTGGAACTTGAACTTGCTCGACAGCGACGCGAAGGCGTACATGGCGATGATCGAGATCAGCCACGGGATCGAGTTGAAGAAACCCACCTGCACATCACTCAGGTCGCCCATCTTCTTGATGATGCTCGGCAGCCAGAAGGTGGCGGCGTAGATCGTCAGTTGGATGCAGAAGTACAGGGCGCAGAACAGCAGGATCTGGCGATCCTTGAGCAGCTTGCCGATGGTTGGTTTGATCGTCGTCAGCGCTTCACGCTCGCGCTGTTCGCGGTCGATGGCGCCGACCAGCGCGTCCTGTTCCTCGCGGGTCATCCATGTGGCGTCGTGGGGCTTGGAATCCAGCCAGAACCACACAAAGAACCCCAGCGCCACTGACGCCAGGCCTTCGATGGCGAACATCCACTGCCAACCGTGCAAGCCGAAGCCTTCGATCTGCAACAGTGCGCCCGACAACGGCCCGGAAATCAGCGACGCAACCGCCGAGCCACTGAGGAAAATCGCGATGGCCTTGCCGCGCTCGGCAGCGGGCAGCCAGCGGGTGAAGTAGTAGATCACGCCGGGGAAGAAACCCGCCTCGGCCACGCCCAGCAGGAAGCGCAGGATATAGAAGTGGGTTTCGTTCTGGATGAACGCCATCAGCGTGGCGACGATGCCCCAGGTGAACATGATTCGGGTCAGCCAGATCCGTGCGCCGACCTTTTGCAGCAACATGTTGGAGGGGACTTCGAAGAGCGCGTAGCCAATGAAGAACAGCCCGGCACCGAAGCCGTACGCCGCCGCGCCGATGCCCAGGTCGTGTTCCATGTGCGTGCGCACAAAGCCGATATTGACCCGGTCGATGTAGTTGAGGATGAACATGATCACGAACAGTGGGAGCACATGGCCCTTCACTTTGCTCACGGCGCGCGTGAGGGTGGAATCATTTTCGGGTGTGGCAGATGCATGGTTTGAATTGTTCACAATTCAAAACTCCCCCTGATTATTTTTATGCGGGTTTGCGTGTTTTGTTGATAGACATCATACAAGTTGATTTCTGCGATCTGCAATGCGGTGGTGGGCTATTTTGTTCTTATAAGGCCAGGGTAGGAGTGCTTGTTTTGGTTATTTATCCTGTTTTTATTAGGGTTTTATCGGATTTTAGCAGGCGGGCGCACCGTCGGTGGACCTTAGGTATGAAAGCCGGTGTGGATGGCTTTAAGGTTGGTTGTCATACAAGTTGGGCGCTTTTTCAATCAGCACAGCGTCCCTGCTGGGCAGGGTGTTAAGCTCCCTTCCAGCCCAACCCCGTGGACCCGTAACGATGCCCATTGAAAGCGCGTCTCCCGTGCGCAAACGCTCCAGCAACCTCGCCCAAGGTGTGGTTGAAGCGCTGACCCAGCGCATCCTGCTCGGGCAGTTGCAGCCCGGTGAAAAACTGCCGTCCGAATCCACCATCGTTGCCGAGCATGGCGTCAGCCGCACGGTGGTGCGCGAGGCGCTGTCCAAGTTGCAAGCGTCGGGGTTGGTGGAGACGCGTCACGGCATCGGCACCTTTGTACTGGCGCCGCAAGCGCAATCCGGGCTGCGCCTGCATGTGGACACACTCGCCAGCGTGCGCAACATGCTGGAGTTGCGCCTGGGCCTGGAGGTGCAGGCCGTGGCGCTCGCCGCCCAACGCCGCAGCGACGCGCAACTGGCGCGCATGCGCGAGGTGCTGGGCGACTACCAGGCCTCCCTGGCCAACAACGACAGCTGCGTGGAAGCAGACAAACGCTTCCACCAGTTGATCGCCGAAGCCACCGGCAACACCTTCTTCAGCGAAATCATGCTGCACCTGGGCAATGCGATGATTCCGCGCACGCAGGTCAAGGCCGCCGAACGCGGTGGCGCGGACTTCGCCCAATTGGGGCAACTGGCACACCTGGAGCATGAGGCGATCTTCAACGCGATCAAGCGCCAGGACCCAGACGCTGCACGCGCCGCGATGGTGCTGCACTTGACCAACAGCCGCGATCGTTTTTCGGGAGAGTAGGGCAGTTGAACGAATACACTTTATCCGCGCGCCTGGAGCGCGTGGCGGCGAACGTGCCCCTGGGCGCGCGCTTGGCCGATATCGGTTCCGACCACGGCTACTTGCCAGTGGCCTTGCTGCGCCGTGGCGCGATCAGCGCGGCGGTGGCCGGCGAAGTGGCGACCACGCCGTTTCATGCCGCCCAACGCACGGTGCATGACAACGGCCTGGAGCAGCACATCACGGTGCGCCTGGCCAACGGCCTGGCGGCCATCGAAGCGCAAGACCGCATCAGCGCCATCAGCATGTGCGGCATGGGCGGCGAGACCATCCGCGACATCCTCGACAGCGGCAAGGCCCACCTCAGCGGCCACGAGCGCCTGATCCTGCAACCCAACGGCGGCGAGCAACCGCTGCGCCAGTGGCTGATGGACAACGGCTACGCCATCCTTGCCGAAGAGCTGCTGCACGAAAACCGCTTCTACTACGAAATCATCGTTGCCGAGCGCAGCGAGCCGGTGCAGTACAGTGCCGAGCAACTGTACTTTGGCCCGCTGCAAATGCAGGCGCGCAGCCCGGCATTTTTGGCCAAATGGCAACGCATGCTGCGCCAGAAACAGAAGACCCTGGCCAGCCTTGAACAGGCCCGCCAGGCAGTACCCGAGGCGACGCTGCAAGAGATCGCCCAACAGGCCCGCTGGATCACCGCGCTGCTGGCCTGACAGACCTTTGATCAACAAGGATTCCCGCTATGGCAGACGCCACCGACCAAGCTTTTTATGACCGCGCAGACGCGCATATCGAACTGTCCAACGCGCAGCTCAAGGCTGAGGAAAACCTCGGCCAGGTCAGCGCCTCGATGATGTTTGGCACCACCCGCTTCAATGCCTGGGCCAGTGCGCGCAACTTCAAGTCCGGCGCGGAAATGGCCGAGGCACGGGAGGCGATGTTGAAGTATTTCTGCGATCAGTACCGGATGATGCTTGAGGATAATCTGGATGATCACATCAACAATTTCGACCGGTACAAGACGGGCAAATAAGCCCTCAGGGTTGCTGTCAGGGCGCGAAGTCTGACGGCTCCGGTTCGGCAGTGGGCGGTTTGACGGGGGCGTGGGCCAGTGGGCTGATCAGGTTGGTGTATTCCTCAATGATGCGATTGATCGCCTCCGGTGGCTCGCAGGCCTTGAATTCGATGCGGATCTGCACTTCATCGGGATCACGCTCCTGGCCTTCGCGCTTGGTGGTGCCAAAGGTCACGAAAAACTTCTCGCTGTGCAGGTCGCCGTTTTCCAGATCGTGGCTGGCCTTTTGCACTTCGGTGCTGTGCATTTTTACCGACAGGTCTACGTCCATTTTGTGCAGGGCCAACCCCTTGGGGGCCACCAGCGCGATCAGCGGCACGGTGATGGTATGGCCCTCTGTCAGGGCGATATCGACCATCTTGGCCTTCATCGGTGTGCCCAGGTCTTCAACGTTGTAATCGAAGAATTGGTCGAACAAGGCGATGTACTGCTGGGCGATCAGGTTGTGCGTGGCCGCTGCTGCCTGGTGCAACCCGCGGGTGATGTGGCTCAAGTCACTGGCCGACATGGGTTCCTTGGGGCGTGAGAAAAATGCCATGGTGGATTCCTTTCAGGTCGAGTGGGTTGCCCCGCCGTGAGGCGGGGCGGGTTGGGGTAGTCGGGTTTGCCTGCCGGTTTGGTTTCGGGTTTCGTTTCTGGTTTGGCGTCGGATTTGCTGTCAGGCAAAGGCAGCACGCCGGCTTTTGGCAGTTCCGTTAGGCTGCTGGCGGTGGCGTTCGGCAAGGTGACCGGTTTGGTGGCGGCATCGGTGAGAAAGTCGATGACGCGCATCAGGGCTTCCGGTGGCTCCAGGCGCGCGATCTTGGTTTTGATTTCGTAACGTGCACGGGTATCGGTCTTGCGGGTCTGTGTTGATTTGTGGCTGGCGGAACCCTTCACGGAAACGCTGAACGGGCCCCATCCCAGTGAGGAGCTGAAGCTGCCGGACGCACTGGTAGTGCTGGAGTCCTGAGCTGATTGAGTGATGGTCAGATCAAACTCGATGCTCCCATCTTGGATGGCGATGTTGGGGTGGCTGATGGCGGCCAGCAGTGGAATGCGCATGGTCTTGCTGACCGTGCCCTTGTAGACGCCTTGCTCATCGACCAGGGTTTCGTCGTAGTCGAACTGCACCGAAACGGCCTTGCCGTCCTGGATGCACACCCCCATGAGGAAGTCCGCATAGGCTTTGCTCGCGGCGACTTGCGCCTGGATCATTGCCATCAGCGGGCCGGCGATCATCTTGTCCAGGGGAAGGGCCGCGATCACGCTTCCAATGAGACCTTTATCAATATCTGCCATGTCTAATTTCCTTATCGTGAGTGCGCGAAAGTGCGCAACTTCAATCTATCCATGCTGAACTTTCTGATTCAGTAGGAAGTAATTACCGATGAGGACAAGTTTCCTGACGCCGGATATTGGCGATTTGCCGCAGGCTCAGCCCATACTTCTCGGCCAATGCACTTCGCGATAGGCCATTGGAAATACCCATTTGAATATGTTGATTACGGATCTGCCGAAAAAAATGGTCGGACTTCGGTATTTCCAGAGCAATACCCGCGAAATCATTTATCAGCGCCTGCAGTGATTCCGCTGACAAGATCAACGCCAACGAAGTGCGTTGAACCTGTTTTGGAATGTATTTAGGGCGGCCGCCATACACGCACGTCAGGCGGAAAGCATCTTCCAGACCGATACAGGCAACCAACACCTGGAGGGAGTGGGGGAGTTGGTGGACATCAATGTGTTCCAGGTCTATCGGTTCCATCGGTCTTACCTCCTTGGCGTGAGTGCTGGTCAGAGCTTAGGAAGTAATGAACGTCGATAAGCAGTAGGAAACTTTACCTATGAAAGTAGGGAAGTTTTACCTTCTGAAGATGATGTTGCCTGAGTGATCGACTGAGGTTTCCTAAACCAAGAGGGAACCATCCATGTCCAGTCACTCGATTGATATGGCATTCATTGCCAGGCTCGAAGGTGGGCCGGCCACACGCGGTTATGTGCCGGACCCGGAACACAGTCGGAGCGGGGTCACCATCGGCACCGGCTTTGATCTGGGGCAGCAGAAAAACCTGGATATGCTGCCCAAAGACCTTGCTGAGCGGCTTGCGCCTTACCTTGGCCTGATCGGTGCGAAGGCCGTAGCACGCCTGCAAACACTACCGCTGAACGTCAGTGCGGACGATGCATGCAGGATTGACGAGGCTTACAAGGCACCCTTTATCGCGCGCTTGAGCAGCGACTACAGCAAAGCGGCCGCACGCCCGTTTGACGTTTTGCCGGCAGCGATGCAGACGGTGATTGCTTCGGTTGCCTTCCAATATGGCAACCTCGCCATCCGCACGCCGAAGTTCTGGGCGCAAGTGGTGGCGGGGGACTGGAAGGCCGCAGAAAGTAATTTGCGTAATTTTGGTGACCGCTATTCCACGCGCCGTTGCAAGGAAGCGGATTTATTGGCAAGGGCGTTGTAACAGTAGAGATACAGCCACCCGAGATAACCTCGGGTGGCTGTTTGCATCATGGGCAGGGTGTGGCCAGTAATAAACTGACGTTTTTCATCTTCTCGGCATCATCCACGGCAGTTCCGTTGGGTAGGGAGCGCCAGTCGACGTCGATGCACACTGCCGTGACAGCGACCTTTTGGACGACACCCACGTTCGTTGCAAAGTCATAACGGTAGGCTGCGCGGGTAGCGGCAAAGGGCCTGACACTGGTTGCTCTAGTTAGTGCAGCAGACACTATGTCGGGAACGCTCGACATCGGTACGGTGAAATGACTGGGGGATTGTTGATTGAAGTAACCGGCCGAACGTGTGTTTTTCCATAACTGCTGCCACTGAAAGTTTCCGGCATGGGCAGTCAGTGTCACGGCATAGTCTTTCAGTGTCTGGGGTTCAACTTCTTCAGTGTTCAATGCGTGTGCGGGGGTGGCTAACAAATAAAGTGCGGCCAGTGCAGCGGCGGTCAAAAAACGACGGTCCATGATCAACTCCTTTTTCCTGGGTGATGAAAAAGCCTGTTCGAAAACAGGCTTTTTGCCTTGCAGCATCAGTAATAGCTCAATAGATTCCTTCTACGAGGTACTGCCAGCTATCGGCGTTGGTGATAACACTGTTGAGATCACCGTCATGTTGCTGCGCCTGCCGCACCAATCGCAGGCAGGCGGCGCGCCCGTCAGCGTTGTCGTCGGTGCCCAGCACATCGTTGAAATGACTGACTTCATGAATCAAGGTACCGGCGCGCGAGTCATTACCGTACGTTGGAGCGTCGAAGAAGGGATGCGCCAAAGTGATGGAATGTGCGGCGCCGCGCAGGGTGACATCGACCTCGGCGTACCAGTCGGTGTGCGAGTTTGTGCTGGCGTCGAAAACGATCTGGTCTTGATGAATGCCCGCCAACGCCGCGTGGATCACGCCTAGGCGTCGGGCCAACTCGCGCAGGTCCATAGGGTGGTTGACACCCATCCAGACCTGCGCGACAGCAGCATTGCCCGCATTCAGTTGGCCGATGGTGTAGTTGAGCGAGCGCAGTGCAGCCCAGCGTGCTGCACGGTAGGTTCTTGCTTCGGAGCTGGTCAGTTGACGAGGCATGATGAATCTCCAGTGGTGTTAGGAGATTTCAGTTTGCGCGGGCGCAAAAGGCCTGATCAGCAGGAAGTGATTCCGCTGTAGGTGTGCCATGCGCCATTAGTTACAGATGCGCCCTCGACACTGAGTGCTTTTGCCCCATTTTCGCGCACGGGGTGTGCACTTTTAGCGTGCCACCCCGCCTGTTTCCTACGTCCTGCCCCCGGCCCGTATCTTGCTAGAGCCAAGCTAATCAATGACATGGCGTTTTGCCGTTAGTCATTTCAAGGCTTTGCCCAGCGGTGCACCGCCTGGGTCGTTTTTGGGGAGTGGTCGGACATGCACAGCCTTTTATCACCCGGTATCCGCCTGCTCGGCCGTTTTGGTTTTGCGCGCAAGTTCCAGATCCTGTTCCTCCTGTTCATGCTGCCCCTGGCCGGCAGCCTGTGGATGATCGGGCAGGACTATCGCGCCAAACTGGCGGTGATCTCCAGCGAGCAGTCCGGCGTTCGCCAACTGCTGGCCCTGGATGCGCTGGACGGCCAATTGACCGCCCAGCGCAACCTGGCCGCGCGCTGGAAAGCCGCCGACATCCTGCACGCACCCACCCCGGCGGCGAAGGCGGCGATGGACAAGGTCGATGCCAATTACCCGCTGCTGTTGCAAAGCCTGCAAACCCTGGGCGAATCACTGAAGGCCCAGCACGCCAGCGCCGACATCCTCGCCCGCTTCGAGACCTTGCAGGCCGCGATCAAGGGCATGGACTCCCAATCCCTGCGCACCGTGGGCTGGTGGCCGGACGGCTATGACCGCTTCACCGCGGCCCTGACCGCCATGCAGACCCTGCGTGAGCAGGTGATCCTGGACACCGGTCTGATCCTCGATCCCTGGCTGGAAACCTACCTGCTGATGCAGATTTCCACCCAGCACACCCCCGACCTGATCGAGCGTGTCGGGCGCATGGCCAGTGTGGGGCAATCGTCCATCGCGTCCGGGCAGTTCACCTTGCAAAGCCGCTTGCAGATGCGCGACCTGCGTGGCCGCATCGGCGATGCGCGCGAGCAGTTGGTCAAGGCCGCCGCGTCGCTCAAGGCCAAGCAGTACGCGGGCATGGAGGCGTGGACCGCGCAGTATGACAACAGCCTGCAAACCCTCGACAACCAGCTCAACGTCCTCGACGACGGGGTGTTCGGCGGCACCATCAAGCTCGACACGGCGGCCTTCGAAGGCAGTGTCGATGCCATGCTTGGCAGCCTGGGCGCGCTGCGCAACCAGTCGCTGAGGTCCCTGGACGCGCGCCTCGGCCACTACCACGATCGTTCCCTCCAGCAGATCGTGCCCGTCGCAGCGACATTCAGCCTGCTGGCGCTGGCGGCGCTGTACCTGTTCATGTGCCTGCAAGCCTCGATCCAGCGCAGCGCCAGTGGCATCACCACGCTGGCGGAGTCGCTGCGTGACGGCAACCTCTGTGTGGAAGTGGCGGTGCAAGGGCGTGACGAACTGGCGGCCATCAGCACCGCGTTGAACGTCGCCGTGGTGCAGTTGCGCACCAGCTTGCTGGGGGTCAATCACGAGACGCAGCAGCTGGGCTCGGCGGTGCTCACCCTCAATGCGCAATCGGGCAGCACCCTCAACGAAGTCGAAGACCAGCAACAACAAATCAGCCAGATTGCCGCCGCTGCCACCCAACTGGCCGCGACGTCCCTGGGCGTCGCCCGCAGTTGCGAACAAGCGTCGGGCAGCGCGCAGCAGACCCGGCGCATCGCCGAAGACAGCAGCCGCGACAGCCAGCGCACCACGGCGAGCATCCAGCAACTCAACGGGCGCCTGACCGACACCGCCAACGCCCTGGAGCAAGTCAGTCAGCAGGGCCAGCAGATTCAATCGGTGGTGGACACCATTCGCGGCATCGCCGAACAGACCAACCTGCTGGCGCTCAACGCGGCCATCGAAGCCGCCCGCGCCGGCGAGCAGGGGCGTGGCTTCGCCGTGGTGGCGGACGAAGTGCGCAGCCTGTCGCAACGCACCCAGGCCTCCACCGCGCAGATCGCCGGCACCGTGGACAGCCTGCGCGCGACGGTGAGCCAGGCGGTCACCCTGATGGGCGCCGCGTGCGAACAAGCGCTGACGGACGCGGCGTCGGTCACCGGGCTCGGCACCCGCCTGGGCGAGATCGCCGGCGCGGTGCAGAACGTTACCGACACCCTGGCGCAGATCGCCACGGCCGTTGAAGAACAGGCCGCGACGGCGGACGAAGTGAGCGGCAATATCCAGCAAGTGGACCAGGCGGCGGGGCGTTTGCTTGATGGTGCGCGAGCGGTGAACCGTGCGGCGGATACCCTGAGCAAGGGCAGCCAGGCCCTGAGTGATAACACCGCGCGATTCCGGCTGGTGTGATTCCCTGTGGGAGCTGGCTTGCCTGCGATGGCGGCAGCAT
>NZ_ANNV01000033.1 GCF_000346755.1 Pseudomonas sp. CBZ-4
TCAGCTTGCATATGTGTTTCTGACCCGCCGCCATCGCAGGCAAGCCAGCTCCCACACAAGCCAGGTCCCACATTGGATTTGGGGTGTTTTTGAAAGCTCAGATCAGCTCCTCTACCAACTGCAAACAATGCCTCAGCCCCAGCGACTGATCATTCACCCGTCGGCTGAGGATAATCGGCGACGTCGCCGTGGCCTCCACCACCGGCGTATAGCCAATATCCGCCCGGTGCAGCACCTGCACCGACGCCGGCACCAGCGTCACGCCCATCCCGGCGCCGACCAGGCCGATGGCGGTCTGCAACTCGTTGGTCCACTGCGCCACCTGGAGGCTCAAGCCATGGGCGTCAAACAAGGCAATCACGTGGTCGGCATAGCTGGGGCGCGGGTTGCCGGGGTAGAGCACAAACGGCTCGGCGGCCAACTGCGCCAGCGTGGCGGGCGCGGCGAGCAACGGGTGACCGGCGGGGAGCACAGCCACCAGGCGGTCTTCCACCAACACGCGCTGGACGATGGCCGGGTCGTCGATGCGAATCCGCCCGAAGCCCACATCGATGCGCCCGGCCTTGAGTGCTTCGACCTGCTGCAAGGTGGTCATCTCCGACAGCCCCAGCTCCAGCTCCAGCGCCTCGTGGTTGCGCAGGCGGCGGATCAACTCCGGCAGCACGCCGTACAGCGTCGAGGGTGCGAAACCGATGCCCAGCCAGGTCTTCTCGCCCTGGCCAATGCGGCGGGTGTTGTCGCAGACCTTGTTCAGCTGTTCGAGCAACACGTTGGCGTGTTCATAGAAAAACCGCCCGGCCTCGGTCAGCCGCAGCGGGCGGCCGCGCTCCAGCAGGATCACGCCCAGTTCCTCTTCCAATTGCTGGATCTGCCGGCTCAGCGGCGGTTGGGCGATGTGCAGGCGTTCGGCGGCGCGGGTGAAGTTGAGGGTTTCGCCCAGCACCTGGAAATAGCGCAGGTGACGCAGTTCCATGTCAGCTCCATTCATACCTTGAGAGTATTGTTTGAGACCAATTCTATATTGGAACCCAGGAAAAATGCGGGACAGAATCGACGCAAATCTATAAAGAACCCAGCGGGTATTGCCATGCCGATTTGCGCCATCGAGTCGATCGAGACGATTATTGTCGATCTGCCTACCATCCGCCCGCACAAGCTGGCGATGCACACCCTGCAAAACCAGACGCTGGTGATCATCCGCCTGCGCTGCGCCGATGGCCTCGAAGGCATCGGCGAAGCCACCACCATCGGCGGCTTGAGCTATGGCAACGAAAGCCCGGACAGCATCAAGGTCAACATCGACCGCCACTTCGCCCCGCTGTTGATCGGCCAGGATGCGAGCAATATCAACGCCGCCATGTTGCGCCTGGAGCGCAGCATCCGAGGCAACACCTTTGCCAAGTCCGGCATCGAAAGCGCCTTGCTCGACGCCTTGGGCAAACGCCTGAACCTGCCGGTCAGCGAACTGCTCGGCGGCCGCGTGCGCGATGCGCTGCCGGTGGCCTGGACGCTGGCCAGCGGTAACACCGAAAAGGACATCGCCGAGGCTGAGAAGATGCTCGACTTGCGCCGTCACCGCATCTTCAAACTGAAGATCGGTGCTGGTGAAGTCAGCCAGGATCTGGCCCATGTGATCGCGATCAAAAAAGCCCTGGGCGACCGCGCCAGTGTGCGCGTGGACGTCAATCAGGCCTGGGATGAAGCGGTCGCCCTGCGTGCCTGCAAGGTGTTGGGCGACAACGGTATCGACCTGATCGAACAGCCGATTTCGCGCAACAACCGGGGCGGCATGGCCCGGCTCAACCTGTCGAGCCCGGCGCCGATCATGGCGGATGAGTCCATCGAGTGCGTGGAAGACGCCTTCAACCTGGCCCGCGAAGGCGCGGCTTCGGTGTTCGCCCTCAAGATCGCCAAGAACGGCGGCCCGCGCGCCGTGTTGCGCACCGCCGCGATTGCCGAAGCGGCCGGCATCGGCCTGTACGGCGGCACCATGCTCGAAGGCGGCATCGGCACCCTGGCCTCGGCCCATGCGTTCCTGACGTTGAACAAACTGGCGTGGGACACCGAGCTGTTCGGCCCGCTGCTGCTGACCGAAGACATCCTCGCCGAGCCGCTGGTGTACCGCGATTTCCACCTGCATGTCTCCACCGCCCCGGGCCTGGGCCTGGCCATTGATGAAGAGCGCCTGGCGTTCTTCCGTCGTGACAAACACTAAGAGGCGCCTGCCATGTTGTTCCACGTAAAAATGACCGTGAACCTGCCGCTGGACATGCACCCCGAGCGTGCAGCCGCCCTCAAGGCTGAAGAAAAAGCCTTGGCCCAGCGCCTGCAACACGAGGGCAAATGGCGCCACCTGTGGCGCATCGCCGGGCTCTACGCCAACTACAGCGTGTTCGATGTCGACAGCGTGCAAGAACTGCACGACCTGCTGATGCAACTGCCGCTTTACCCCTACATGGCCATCGAAGTGAACGCGCTGTGCCGGCACCCTTCGTCGATCCATGAGGACGACCGTTAAGCCTGTTTTCAACACTAATAATTACAAGATGAGGATTGCACCATGTCCATCCGAATTTCCCAGACTGCCCACGCCCAACAGTTTCTCGAAGAAGCCAGCGGCAACCTCAACGACGGCGGCAACCCGCGCACCAAGGCGTTGATCTACCGAATCCTGCGGGACACGGTGAACATCATCGAAGACCTGGAAGTGACCCCGGAAGAGTTCTGGAAGGCGGTCAACTACCTCAACGAGTTGGGTAAGCACCAGGAAGCCGGTTTGCTCGCTGCCGGGCTGGGCCTGGAGCACTACCTGGACTTGCTGATGGACGCCGCGGACGAAGAAGCCGGCAAATCCGGCGGCACGCCGCGCACCATCGAAGGCCCGCTGTACGTGGCCGGCGCGCCGCTCTCCAAGTTCGAGGCGCGGCTGGACGATGGCACCGACGCGGCGGCGCCGCTGTTTATGCGCGGCCAGGTGCGCGACACCGACGGCAAGCCGTTGGCCGGGGCGATTGTCGATGTGTGGCAGGCCAATTCGGGTGGGACTTACTCGTGGTTTGACCCTTCCCAGTCCGCGTTCAACCTGCGCCGCCGCATCGAGACCGATGCCCAGGGCAACTACCGGTTCCGCAGCATTGTGCCGTCGGGCTACGGTTGCCCGCCGACCGGGCCGACCCAGCAGTTGCTCGATCAACTGGGCCGCCACGGGCAGCGGCCGGCGCATATTCACTTCTTTATCTCGGCGCCGGGGCATCGGCACCTGACCACGCAGATCAACCTGTCGGATGATCCGTACCTGCATGATGACTTTGCCTATGCGACGCGGGATGAGTTGATTGCCGAGATTCGTTTCAGTGACGATCAGCAACTGGCGCGGGAGTTTGGGGTAGAAGGGCGGTTTGCGCAGATTGATTTTGACTTTGAGTTGCAGTCGTCGGCTGCGCCGGTAGAGCAGAAACGCATGCAGCGCGTGCGTGCCCTGGAAGACTGAATAACACGGTCCAAAATGTCGGAACTGGACCCTGTGGGAGCTGGCTTGCCTGCGATAGCTATGTAACATTCACCACCGCTATCGCAGGCAAGCCAGCTCCCACCGGGTCCAGTTTTTGCAGGTTTTTTTGTGGTGTTGCGACTATTTGCGGATCACCAGATCCAACACCTCATCCCGATCCTTGATCTTCTGCAACACAATCTCCGAACGGATATCCATCACCCCCGCCGTGCGGTTCAGGTGGTTCACGATAAAGTCCGAAAAGTGCTTGAGGTTGCGCGCCTGCACCCGCAGCACATAGTTGCTCGCGCCGGTGATCACATAGGCACTGGCCACTTCCGGCCAGCCTTGCACCTTCTTGATAAACGTCTCATGCCAATCCTCCACATCCTGGCGCAGGGACAGGTGGACGATGGCTTCCAACTCGATGCCCAACTGCTCGGCATTCAGCACGGCGCGGTAGCCGCTGATGATCCCCTCGCTTTCCAGCAGGCGCAAACGGCGCAGGCACGCGGACGGTGACAGCGCGACTTTCTCTGCCAGTTCCTGGTTGCTGATACGCCCATCCTGTTGCAGGAAATGCAGGAGGCGCAGGTCGGTGGCGTCGAGAATCATGCTTAGAATAAATCCGCGTGTTTAGAGGTTTAATTCGAATTTCCTACAGCTTAATTAGCTTGTTGCCCGCCACTTTGCACGAAAATTCTCTAAATCTTCGTTCATTATTTGGTCCATCTTCACTTATAAAAACCAGGACAGACCATGACCACCCGAAGCCATTGCCAAACCCTCGACGATCAAGACCTGCTGGCGCCGCTGCGCCAGCAGTTCGCCTTGCCGGAGGGGGTGATCTACCTCGACGGCAACTCCCTCGGCGCCCGCCCGGTAGCGGCGTTGGCACGGGCGCAACAGGTGATCAGCGAGGAGTGGGGCAATGGCTTGATCCGCAGTTGGAACAGCGCCGGCTGGGCAGATCTGTCCCAACGCCTGGGTAATCGCCTGGCCCCGTTGATCGGCGCGCGCGATGGCGAAGTGGTGATCACCGATACCACTTCGATCAACCTGTTCAAGGTGCTCAGCGCCGCGTTGAGCGTGCAACGCCAGCGTCAACCGCAGCGCAAGGTGATCGTCAGCGAAGCGAGCAACTTTCCCACCGACTTGTACATCGCCGAAGGCCTGGCCGAGCTGCTGCAACAGGGTTATTCCCTGCGGCTGGTCAACAGCCCGGACGAGTTGCCGCACGCCATCGACGCCGACGTGGCGGTGGTGATGCTCACCCACGTCAACTACAAGACCGGCTACATGTACGACATGCAGGCGCTCACCGCGTTGAGCCACGAATGCGGTGCGCTGAGTATCTGGGACTTGGCGCATTCGGCGGGCGCGGTGCCCATCGACCTGCACCAGGCCGAGGCGGATTACGCGATTGGTTGCACCTACAAATACCTCAATGGCGGCCCCGGCTCCCAGGCGTTTGTGTGGGTCAACCCGGCGCTGGTGGACCTGGTGCGCCAGCCGTTGTCGGGCTGGTTTGGGCACACGCGCCAGTTCGCCATGGAGTCGACCTATGCGCCGAGCGCCGGGATTGCCCGTTACCTGTGCGGCACCCAGCCGATCACCTCGCTGGCCATGGTGGAATGCGGCCTGGAGATTTTTGCGCAGACCGATATGGCCAGCTTGCGCCGCAAATCCCTGGCGTTGACCGACTTGTTTATCGCGTTGGTCGAAGCGCGTTGCGCCGCCCATGACCTGGCGCTGATCACCCCGCGTGAACACGCCAAGCGCGGCAGTCATGTGAGTTTTGAACATCCCGAAGGGTACGCGGTGATCCAGGCGCTGATAGCCCGGGGCGTGATCGGTGACTACCGCGAGCCGCGCATCATGCGGTTTGGGTTTACGCCGTTGTACACCAGCTTTACCGAGGTATTCGATGCCGTGGAAATCCTCGGTGACATCCTCGATCAGCGCACCTGGGACCAGCCACAATTCAAAGTCCGCAATAGCGTGACCTGACACAACACCGATCAAACTGTGGGAGCTGGCTTGCCTGCGATAGCGGTGGAACATTCACCACCGCTATCGCAGGCAAGCCAGCTCCCACAGGGTTCAGCGCCAGCAACAACAATCACAATAATAAAGGGGCACACCACGTGACCACGCCAGACACCGGCTTTGCAGAAATCACCCAACGCGAACTGGGCCTCAGGCGCCAGCTCACTTCCGGCCAGATGAGCATGATCGCCATCGGCGGCGCCATTGGCACCGGGCTGTTCATGGGCAGCGCCTACGCCATCGGCTACGCCGGGCCCAGCGTACTGGTGAGCTACGCCATCGGCGCGTTGATCACCTTGCTGCTGATGGGCTGCCTGGCGGAGATGACGGTGGCCCATTCCACCTCCGGCTCCTTTGGCGCGTATGCCGAGTTCTATATCAGCCCGCTGGCCGGGTTCCTGGTGCGCTACGCCTACTGGGCGGCGATTGTGCTGGCGGTGGGCGCCGAGGTCACGGCGGTGGCGATGTACATGAAGTACTGGTTCGCCAACGTGCCGGAGTGGGTGTGGATCGTGTCGTTTTCCAGCGTGCTGATCGTGCTCAACGCCATCAGCGTGAAGACCTTCGGCAACTTCGAATACTGGTTCTCGACGATCAAGATCAGCGCCATCGTCGGCTTCATCATCCTCGCGGTGTATGTGGTGTTCGGTTCCGGCAACCCGGAATACGGCGTGCAGAACTACACGGCCCACGACGGCTTTTTCCCCCATGGCCTGAGCGGCATGTGGATGGCGGTGATCGTGTCGATCTTCAGCTACCTGAGCGTGGAGATGATCGCCGTGGCGGCCGGTGAAGCCGCCGACCCGGAGCAAGCGGTGAAAAAAGCCTTCCGCGCCACCATCGTGCGGCTGGTGGTGTTTTACCTGCTGACCCTGGCGCTGATGCTCGCCATCGTGCCGTGGAACCAGGCCGGGCAGACCCAGAGCCCGTTCGTCACGGTGATGCAGACCATCGGCATTCCCGGTGCCACAGGGGTGATGAACTTCGTGATCCTGATCGCAGCGCTGTCGGCGATGAACAGCCAGCTGTATATCACCACGCGCATGATGTTCAGCCTGTCCCGCGCTGGCTTCGCACCCAAATCCATGGGCGCGTTGAGCAAGAGCGGCATCCCGTTGAACGCGCTGTTGCTGTCCAGCTCGGGCATTGCCCTGGCGACCCTGCTCAACGTGGTGTACCCGGAAAGCTCGTTCACCCTGATGATGGCCATCTCGATGTTTGGCGCGATCTTCACCTGGTTCATGATCTTTCTCACGCACCTGTTCTTCCGCCGCTATCGCAAGCGCCATGGCGGGCCGAAGCTGTCGTTCCAGCTGCGCCTGTTTCCCTACAGCACGCTGCTGGGCCTGGTGCTGATGGGCGCGGTGATGATCACCACGTACTTCACCGAGGCGTTCAAGATGACCCTGGTGTTTGGCGTGCCGTTCCTGCTGATTCTGTCGGCGGTGTATTACGGGTTCTTCCGCAAGGGCCGGGCCAAGGCGGCAGACAAGGCTCTGGCGTAACCGGGCAATTGTTCGAACGAGCGTGCGGCTAACAGCAAGCGGCGACGGGCCCAGGCCTCATTGAGCGGCTGGGCCTTGAAACGCTGCGCCGCCGGCCAACGCTGCAGGGCGGCCTGGGGCACGATGCCCAGGCCGACGCCGCCGGCGACCATGCGGATCACCCCGTCAAACCCTTCGGCGCGAATCCGTGTTTGCAGGCGAAACCCGGCGTGCAGCGCCTGTTCCTCCAGGTACACCGCCAGGGCGCTGCTGGCGGCCAGGCCGACGTAGTCGTGTTGCAGGCTGTCGATAAAACTCACGCTGCCCGTGGCCAGGGGATGGTCCAGCGGCATGATCAACACCAGCGGGTCGTCGCGAAAGGGCTGGGTCTGCAAACCGTGGGTGTCGACGGCGTCGGAAATAATCCCGAGGTCCGCCGTGCCCTGGCGCAACGCCTGGGTGATGCGCAGGCTGGGCAGCTCTTGCAGGTCGATATCGAGGTTGGGGTGTTCGCGCAGAAAGTCTGCGAGCAATTCTGGCAGGTATTCGCTGAGGGCCGTGGTGTTGCACAGCAGGCGCACCTGGCCTTTGCTGCCGTTGGCGTATTCCGCGAGGTCTTGTTGCAGGTGTTCGGCCTGTTGCAGCAGCAGGCGGGCGTGACGGGCGAGGGCAATGCCGGCGGGTGTCGGGGTGACGCCCCGGCGACCGCGTTCGAGGAATTCGATGCCCAGCGAGGCTTCCATGGCGCGGATGCGCGCGCTCGAGGCGGCCAGGGATAAATGGCTGCGGGCGGCGCCGGCGGTGATGTTGCCGGTGTCGAGGATGTGCAGGTAGAGGCGCAGGTCGATCAGGTCAAAGTGCATGGCTTGGGGTTCTCGGGTGATTGGGCTGGCCTCATCGCGGGCAAGCCCGCTCCCACATTTTGATTTGTGAATACTTTCAAAGGTGGGAGCTGGCTTGCCTGCGATAGCGATCTCAGCCTCACACAAAACAAGAGGCTGCCTCAGTATATGGCGAATTCCCAACCCCGCCCCAACCCCGCACAATCGCCCCATGAATACCTTCCTCGCGTTCTACCAAGACATCGGCCCCGCGCTGACCCTGCTGGTGTTCGCCACCTTCCTGCTGGCCGGCACGGTCAAGGGCGTGATCGGCCTGGGCCTGCCCACCGTCGCCATGGGCCTGCTCGGTCTGGCTATGCTGCCGGCGCAGGCTGCGGCGCTGCTGATCATTCCCTCGACGGTCACCAACCTCTGGCAATTGGCATTCGGCGGGCACTTGGGCGCCTTGCTCAAACGCCTGTGGCCGATGCTGTTGCTGATCTCGCTCGGCACCGGGCTTGGCACCCTGTGGTTGGGGATGGACGGCGGCGGTTGGGTCGTTCACGCATTGGGCGGGGCATTGCTGGTGTATGCGTTGAGTGGTCTGTTCTTGCCCACGTTCAGGGTCGAGCCCGCAAACGAACGTTGGCTGGGCCCGCTGTGTGGCGTGATCACCGGCGTCATTACCTCGGCCACTGGCGTGTTTGTGATTCCGGCGGTGCCGTATCTGCAAGCGCTGGGCTTGAATCGCGATCAGTTGGTGCAGGCGCTGGGGTTGTCATTCACCGTCTCGACCTTGGCGCTGGCCGCCGGGTTGGCCTGGCGCGGTACGTTGGGCGGCGGTGAGATCAACGCCTCACTGCTGGCGCTGTTCCCGGCCTTGTTGGGCATGTGGCTCGGCCAGGTGGTGCGTCAGCGCATCAGTGCGCAGCTGTTCAAGCGGATATTTTTCATCGGCATGGCGCTGTTGGGCGCTCATCTGCTGATCAGTGGTTAACAATCGACAAGGGATTCGTGCATTTCAGTCAAATGTATTTTGCGGCGCGGCCGCTTATTCCGAGGGGCCGAGGTCGTTAGTCTGCGTCCAGACATTTTCAACCTCTGGACACCCTCCCATGAAAAAAGTACTCCTGCTCAACGGCGGCAAACAGTTCGCCCACTCCGATGGCCGCTACAACACCACCCTGCATGACACCGCCCTGGCCGTGCTGGACCGTGGCGGTATCGACGTCAAGGTCACCCATATCGACGCCGGCTACGACGTGGCTGAAGAGGTCGCCAAGTTCCTCTGGGCCGACGTGATCATCTACCAAATGCCCGGCTGGTGGATGGGCGCGCCGTGGATCGTGAAGAAGTACATCGACGAAGTCTTCACCGAAGGCCACGGCAGCCTGTACGCCAGCGATGGCCGCACCCGCTCCGATGCGTCGCAGAAATACGGCAGCGGCGGCCTGATCCAGGGCAAGCAGTACATGCTGTCGCTGACCTGGAACGCACCGCAGCAAGCCTTCGACGACCCGAGCGACTTCTTCGAAGCCAAGGGCGTGGACGCCGTGTACTTCCCGTTCCACAAGGCCAACGAATTCCTCGGCATGACCGCCTTGCCGACCTTCCTCTGTGTGGACGTGATGAAACGCCCGGCCATCGACGCCGATGTGGCGCGCTACGAGCAGCACTTGGCGCAGGTGTTCAACCTCTCGGTGTAAGCTGCGGCGAACCGATAACGAGGACCGCCCGTGAAAGCCCGATCCGACGAGCTACAAATCTTTGTCAGCGTGATTGAGTGCGGCTCGATTTCCGCGGCGGCGGAGCAGGTCGGGCAGACGCCGTCGGCGGTCAGCCGCACGCTGTCGCGCCTGGAGGCCAAGCTTGACACCACGCTGATCAACCGCACCACGCGGCGCATGGACCTGACCGAAGAGGGCAAGTACTTCTTCGAGCAGGCCAAGGTGATCCTGGCGCAGATGGATGAGCTGGAAGAACGCCTGTCGTCGCGCCAGAAAAACCCGGCCGGGCGCCTGCGTATCAACGCGGCGGTGCCGTTCATGCTGCATGGGATCGTGCCGTACATCGCCGAATTTCGCCGTTTGTACCCGGACATCCAGCTGGAGCTGAACAGCGATGACTTGATCATCGACCTGCTGGAACAGAGCACCGACATTGCGATCCGTATCGGTGTGTTGGCCGACTCCACCCTGCATGCCCGTTCCCTCGGCTGTACGCCGCTGCATATCCTTGCCAGCCCCGACTACCTCGCGCAATTCGGCGCGCCGACCACGGTGGCCGAGCTGGCCGATCACACCCTGCTCGGCTTCACCCAGACCGAAACCCTCAACCATTGGCCGCTGCGCCATGTGGAAGGCGACCGCTGGCTGATCCAGCCGAGCGTTTCTGCCTCCAGCGGCGAAACCGTGCGCCAGTTGGCGCTGGAAGGGCAGGGCATTTGCTGCCTGTCGAACTTCATGACCAGCGCCGACATCGACGCCGGGCGCCTGGTGCCGGTGCTGGAGGCGTTCAACAGCGGTTATCGCCAGCCGATCCACGCGGTGTATTACCGTAACTCGCAGTTGGCGCTGCGTATCCAGTGCTTCCTCGACTTTATCCAGGCCAAACTGGCGCGGTATGCCTGCTGATTCGTGACCGCCGCGCAAGAGTGAATTGGGCGGCAGGGGCTTATTCGTCAAGGATCGGCCCTTGATACTGGGCTCATCACTTACTCAGTCAGGAGAACGCTCCATGAACGTATTCGTTACCGGCGCCGCAGGTTTTATCGGTGGCTCCATCGCCACTGGCCTGGTCAAGGCTGGCCACACCGTCACCGGCCTGGTGCGCAGCGCCGAGCAGGCGGCGGAAATGACCGCCTTGGGCATCACCCCGGTGATCGGCAGCCTGGACGACGCGGCTGTATTGACCGAGCAGGCGCAGAAGGCTGACGCGGTGATCAACGCCGCGAGCAGCGACCATCGCGCAGCAGTGGAAACCTTGCTGGCGGCGCTGAAAGGGTCGAACAAACCGTTCCTGCACACCAGCGGTTCGAGCATCGTCGGTGATGCGTCGGGCGGCAAAGCCAGCGAGGTCATCTACTTCGAAGACAACTTGCCGGAACCAACGGTGGATAAAGCCGCCCGCGTCGCCATCGACAACCTGATCCTGGCCGCCGCCCACGACGGCGTGAATTCGGCGGTGATCTGCAACACCCTGATCTACGGCCACAGCCTGGGCGTGAAGCGCGACAGCGTGCAATTGCCGCGCTTGCTCAAGCAGGCGCGCAAGAGTGGGGTGGTGCGCCATGTGGGGACGGGGCAGAACATCTGGTCCAACGTGCATATTGAAGATGTGGTGGCGTTGTATTTGCTGGCGCTGACCAGGAATGTGCCGGGCACGTTCTACTTTGTCGAAAGCAGCGAGGCGTCGTTTATCGACATGACCACGGCGATTGCCGAAGCCTTGAACCTGGGTCAACCGCAGGATTGGCCGTTGGCCGAGGCTGAGGCTGAGTGGGGGTATGAAATGGCCAACTATGGTTTGGGTTCCAATAGCCGGGTGCGTGGGCAGCGGGCGCGGGAGGTGTTGGGGTGGGTGCCGCAGCGGACATCTGTAGTCGAGTGGATTCGTCGCGAGATGGTTTGATGTTCGCTTGAGACCCAGTCGTCTTCATCGCAGGCAAGCCAGCTCCCACAAAAGCCAGCTCCCACATTTTGATTTGTGAACACATTCAAGTGTGGGAGCTGGCTTGCCTGCGATGAAGGCCACTCGGTCTCCAGACTAGCCCCACCCCGCTCAATTCCGTACCATCCCCCGCCTTATCCCCCGCATTACCCTGGTACCTCATGAACCTCACCCGTCTGCGCGCCGATGCCCTGGCCGGCCTCACCACGTCTTTTGCGCTGCTGCCCGAATGCATCGCCTTTGCCCTGGTGGCCCACCTCAACCCGCTGATGGGGCTCTACGGCGCCTTTATCATCTGCACCCTCACCGCGCTGTTCGGTGGTCGGCCCGGCATGGTCTCGGGTGCGGCGGGCTCGATGGCGGTGGTGATCGTCGCGTTGGTGGTGCAACACGGCGTCGAATACCTGCTGGCCACGGTGCTGCTGGGCGGGTTGATCATGATCGCGTTCGGCCTGTTGCGCCTGGGCAAGCTGGTGCGCATGGTGCCGCACCCGGTGATGCTGGGGTTTGTGAATGGCTTGGCGATCATCATTGCGCTGGCGCAACTGGAGCATTTCAAGAGCGGTGAGCACTGGCTCAGCGGCACGCCGTTGTACGTGATGATCGGCCTGGTGCTGGTGACCATGGCCATTGTCTACCTGTTGCCGCGCATCACCCGCGCGGTGCCGCCGGCGCTGGTGGCGATCCTCGGCGTCGGCCTCGCGGTGTACCTGCTCGGCCTGCCGACCCGCACGTTGGGCGACATGGCCCACATCGCCGGCGGCCTCCCCACCTTTGCCCTGCCGCAGATCCCCTGGACCCTGGAAACCCTCGGCATCATCGCGCCGTACGCGTTCCTGATGGCCATGGTCGGCCTGCTGGAAACCCTGCTCACCCTCAACCTCACCGACGAAATCACCGAGACCCGTGGCTACCCCGACCGCGAAAGCGTGGCCCTGGGCGCGGCGAACATGGTCTCCGGCGTATTTGGCGGCATGGGCGGTTGCGCGATGATCGGGCAAACCGTGATCAACCTCAGTTCCGGTGGGCGCGGGCGGTTCTCCGGGGTGTTTGCCGGGGTGATGATCCTGTTGTTTATCTTGTTTCTGTCGCCGTTTATCGAGCGGATTCCGCTGGCGGCGCTGGTCGGGGTGATGTTCGTGGTGTCCCAGCAGACCTTCGCCTGGGCTTCCTTGCGGGTGATCAACAAGGTGCCGTTCAACGATGTGCTGGTGATTATCGCGGTGACGGTGATCACGGTATTCACCGACCTGGCCACGGCGGTGTTGTGCGGGATTGTGATTGCGGCGCTGAACTTCGCCTGGCAGCAGGCGCGGGAGCTGTATTCCGATGCGCATCTGGAGGCCGATGGCAGCAAGCTCTATCGCCTGCATGGCACGTTGTTCTTTGCCTCGACCACGCCGTTCCTGAACCAGTTCGACCCGGCCAACGACCCGGCCCAGGTGACGCTGGATTGCCGTCACCTGAGCTTTGTCGATTACTCGGCGATTGCCGCGCTGATGACCCTGCGCGAGCGCTACGCCAAGGCCGGCAAGCACCTGCGGGTGCTGCACTTGTCGGAGCGCTGCAAGAAGCTGCTCAAGCGCGCCAAGGTTCACCCCGACTGATTGAGTGGTGAGCTGGATTGGACTACTTGTGGCGAGGGAGCTTGCTCCCGCTGGGCTGCGTAGCGGCCCCAAGTCTTGGGAGCGCTTCGCACTCCAGCGGGAGCAAGCTCCCTCGCCACAAATAGTTTCATGGCCCGACCAGGTCTTCCAGCTCCTGGGCGCGGGTCTGGGTCATGTCCAGCACGCAGCCGGAGCCGTTGACCTGATCGATGCTGCCGCCGGTGGCGCTGCCGGCAAAGGCGCAGTTGGCATCGCGGTACTTTATCCACAGGCGCTGCACGTCTTGCAGTTGCTGCTTGCGCGCCCCTTCCTGAGCGGCGAGGGCGGTCTTGTAGGCCGTGTTCAGGCGCTTGTCCTGCACCTTGGTTTCCCGGGCGTTGCAATTGACCATGTCGGCGGTGGTGTTGGCGCCGTCCATGCATTTTTTCAGCGCCGCGTTATCGGCGGCCGAGGCGCTGCCGCACAGGGCGAGCAGTAGGGCGCTGGCGGCGAGGGATGTGCGAATCATGGGCGGTTTCCTGGCTGTTGGGTGGTTGCGCATTCTATGACTGGATGGCGCCGCTTGAGTTTCCGCCATCCTCTGATCTTCATGTAAGAACACCCCCCGAATTTTCATCAGTGGCCGTCGGGCATATCCCAACGCGACAGCGCGTGTCTGTGGGCGAAAATTACTTTCATTAAAATTGAAAATACGCCTCGGTAATGATTTATGAGTTTCACAACCAATTCGACGTGACCCTTTCCGAGGAGTACCGCATGGCCGCATCACTGGGCTTCGGGCTGTTGGCATACGCTGCCATCGCCATCATTGCTTTGATCGTGCTGATTGCACGTTACCGGCTCAACCCGTTTATCGTCATCACCCTGGTGTCCATCGGCCTGGCGCTGGTGGCCGGGATGCCGGCAGACACCATCATGGGCTCCTACGAAGCGGGCGTCGGCAAGACCCTGGGGCATATCGCCCTGGTCGTCGCGTTGGGCACCATGCTCGGCAAGATGATGGCCGAGTCCGGCGGCGCCGAGCAGGTGGCGCGCACCCTGATCAACCGCTTTGGCGAGCGCAACGCGCACTGGGCGATGGTATGCATCGCGTTCCTGGTGGGCTTGCCGCTGTTTTTCGAGGTCGGTTTTGTGTTGCTGGTGCCGATCGCCTTTACCGTGGCGCGGCGGGTGGGCGTGTCGATCCTGATGGTCGGCTTGCCCATGGTGGCCGGCTTGTCGGTGGTGCATGCGCTGGTGCCGCCACACCCGGCGGCGATGATGGCGGTGCTGGCGTATAACGCGTCGGTGGGGCAGACCGTGCTGTATGCGATTTTGATCGGCATCCCGACGGCGATCATCGCCGGCCCGGTGTACGCCAAATTCATCGTGCCGCGCATTCACCTGCCGGCGGAAAACCCGCTGGAACGCCAGTTCATCGAGCGCGAACCGCGCACCCGCCTGCCGAGCTTTGCGCTGACCATGGGCACCATCCTGTTGCCGGTGGTGCTGATGATGATCGGCGGTTGGGCCAACGTGCTTTCCACGCCGGGCAGCGGTTTCAACCAGTTCCTGTTGTTTATCGGCAACTCGGTGATCGCGCTGCTGCTGGCGACCTTGGTGAGTTTCTGGACCTTGGGCATCGCCCAGGGCTTCAATCGCGAGTCGATCCTCAAGTTCACCAACGAATGCCTGGCGCCGACCGCCAGCATCACCTTGCTGGTGGGCGCGGGCGGTGGCTTGAACCGGATTCTGGTGGATGCCGGCGTCACCAACGAAATCCTCGGCCTGGCCCACGCCTTCCAGCTGTCGCCGTTGGTGATGGGCTGGCTGTTCGCCGCACTGATGCGTATCGCCACGGGTTCGGCGACGGTGGCCATGACCACCGCCTCCGGCGTGGTCGCGCCAGTGGCCATGGGCCTGGGTTATCCCCACCCGGAACTGTTGGTGCTGGCCACTGGTGCGGGCTCGGTGATCTTTTCCCACGTCAACGACGGCGGCTTCTGGCTGATCAAGGAATACTTCAATATGACGGTGATCCAGACCTTCAAGACCTGGACCGTGCTGGAAACCCTGATTTCAGTGGTGGCGTTCGGTCTTACCTATGGTCTGTCCTGCATTCTGTAACCCGGAGACCCCATGGACATCCTCTACCAGATCCGCGCCCGCCAGGATTCCTTCAGCGCTGGCGAAGGCCGTATCGCCAAGCTGATGCTCGATGACGTGGGTTTTGCCGCGTCGGCCAGCCTGGAAGAGTTGTCCCAGCGGGCCGAGGTCAGCACCGCCACGCTGTCGCGGTTTGCCCGCAGTGTTGGCTGCCGCGATTTACGCGACCTGCGCCTGCAACTGGCGCAGGCCAGTGGCGTCGGCAGCCGCTTCCTCGACCCGGCGGGCAAGCCGGAACAGTCGGCGTTTCATCGGCAGATTCTCGGCGATATCGAGGCGACGTTGCGTCAGCACCTGTCCGGCTTCAATCAGGCGGGGTTTGTCGATGCCGTGAACCTGCTGGGCCAGGCGCGGATGATCCACGCGTTTGGCATGGGCGGCCCGTCGAGCCTGTGCAGCGATGAGTTGCAGGTGCGCCTGGTGCGCCTGGGCTATCCGATAGCGGCCTGCCATGACCCGGTGATGATGCGCGTCACGGCGGCAACCCTGGGCGCGGCGCATGTGTTGATCGTGTGCTCCCTGACCGGCCGCACCCCCGAGTTGCTCGACGTGGTGGCGCTGGCGCGCAACTACGACGCGCGCATCATCGCCATCACCCTGGCCGATTCACCCCTGGCGCAGTTGGCCGACGTGCTGCTGCCGCTGCAACCGGCCGAAACCAGTTTTATCTACAAACCCACGGCGGCGCGCTACGGCATGCTGCTGGCCATCGACCTGCTCGCCACCGAGCTGGCGCTGGCCATGCCGGACGACAACCGGGAACGCCTGCGCCGGATCAAGCTGGCCCTCGACGATTACCGCGGCGGCCCTGACAGCCTGCCGCTTGGAGACTGAAATGAAGTACGACACGTTGATTCGCCAGGCGCTGATCATTGATGGCAGCAACACCCCCGGCTACCTCGCCGATGTGGGGCTGCGTGCGGGGCGCATCGCGGCGATCGGCGACCTCTCGGCAGCGACGGCCGAGCATGAGGTCGACGCCAGCGGCCGCGTGTTGGCGCCGGGTTTTATCGACGTGCACACCCACGATGACACGGTGGTGATCCGCCAACCGCAGATGCTGCCCAAGCTGAGCCAGGGCGTGACCACGGTGATTGTCGGCAATTGCGGCATTAGCGCCTCGCCGGTGAGTTTGCGCAGTGATCCGCCGGACCCGATGAATTTGCTCGGCAGCGCTTCGGCGTTTGTTTATCCGCGTTTCAGCGACTATCGAGCGGCCGTCGAACGCGCCCATCCGGCGGTCAACGTCGCCGCCCTGATCGGCCATACGGCGCTGCGCAGCAACCACATGGACGACCTGCACCGCACGGCCACGCCGGATGAAATCGCCGCCATGCGCGTGCAGCTGCAAGAAAGCCTCGAAGCCGGCGCGCTCGGGTTATCTACAGGGCTGGCGTACGCCAGCGCGTTCAATGCCGAGACCGATGAGGTGCTGCAACTCACTGAAGAACTGACGGCGTTCGGTGCGGTGTACACCACCCATTTGCGCAGTGAATTCGAACCGGTGCTGGAGGCCATGGATGAAGCGTTCCTGATCGGCCGGCATGCCAAGGTGCCGGTGATCATTTCCCACCTTAAATGTGCCGGAGCGGGTAACTGGGGGCGTAGTCCGCAGCTGTTGGCGGCGTTGGAATTGGCGGCGAAAACCCACCCGGTGGGGTGTGATTGTTATCCCTATGCGGCCAGCTCTTCGACCCTGGACCTCAAGCAGGTCACCGATGCGTTTCGTATCACCATTACCTGGTCAACACCGCACCCTGAACTGGGCGGGCGCGACTTGCAGGACATCGCCGCCGAGTGGGACGTTTCGCTGATGGACGCGGCGCGTCGCCTGCAACCGGCGGGGGCGGTGTACTACGGGATGGATGAGGCGGATGTGCGACGTATCCTCGCGCATCCGCTGTCGATGGTGGGCTCGGATGGGTTGCCGGAAGATCCGTTCCCCCACCCGCGCTTGTGGGGCGCGTTCCCACGGGTGTTGGGGCATTTCAGCCGGGATGTGGGCTTGTTCCCGTTGCACACGGCGGTGCACAAGATGACCGGGTTGTCGGCGGCGCGGTTTGGCTTGGCCGAGCGGGGTGAGATTCGCGAGGGGCATTGGGCCGACCTGGTGTTGTTTGATCCCATGCGTGTGCGTGACGTGGCCGACTTCAAGGATCCGCAGCGCGCGGCGGAAGGGATCGACGGGGTGTGGATCAATGGTGTGTTGAGCTACTGCGACGGCCAGGCCAATGGCCAACGGCCGGGTCGGTTCCTGGCGCGTAGCGGGGATTTGCGCAAGGGGTTTTCGTCTCTATAGTGGGTGCTTTTCATACACGGAGCGGTTGCCATGCACTTAGGAAAAGTCACCCCCATCTTGCGGATTTTCGACGAGGCCAAGGCGCTGGAATTTTACGTCGACTTCCTGGGGTTCACGGTGGATTGGCAGCATCGCTTCGAGGCGAATTTCCCGCTGTATTTGCAGGTGTCGTTGGGTGAGTGCGTGCTGCATTTGTCCGAGCATCATGGCGATGCGTCGCCGGGGGCGGCGGTGCGGATTCAGGCGCAAGGGGTGGACGGTTACCAGCAGCAGTTGCTGGGCAAGGATTACCGTTATGCCAAGCCTGAGGTTGAACAGACGCCTTGGGGCTCGCGGGAGATGAGCATCAAGGACCCGTTTGGGAATCGGCTGGTGTTTGTTGAAGAAGGTGAGGGCTGAGGAGTAAATCGCAGGCAATAAAAAACCGCCTTCGTTAAGGCGGTTTTTTATTGCAATCCCAGTTTGCGGTTGGGTTGCTGTTTCACAGGACCACTGACCTGTTGGCGATATTACTGCTGCTCGAAGGTGCTAAGCAAGCCTTGACGATGGGCGGTTTTCATTTCTACAAGCCAAGCTAACTTGGTAAATATGCATGTAAAAAACGGCAACAACTTTAAGGATAATCTGGCGTTGCTTGTCACACCTTGGCTTGGAGGGCTGAGTTAGTATCGCCCTCGTTCCGTGTTCGTCGTGATGGAGATTGGCTGGGTTAGCGCGCAGATATTTGGACCGACCGCCACGGGTTTTGCACCCCGTGCCGGATTCATGCGGAAGGCCCATAAACCCAGTCACCTCACAGGACCATTGACCTGCGTCCGAAGGCCCACATGTTCCGGTAAGTGCGCTGGAGGTAAGGCCCAACTCACGGAGGGCCGAGTATGTCTAAGTTTGCCTGTGGCGAGGGAGCTTGCTCCCGCTGGAGTGCGAAGCGCTCCCAAGATTGTTGGGGCCGCTGCGCGACCCAGCGGGAGCAAGCTCCCTCGCCACAATGATGTTGCTTACACCCGGAAGTGACTGACCATCTGCTGCAACTGGCTGCCCAAACGCGCCAATTCAACACTCGACTTGGCGGTCTCGTCACTCGCCGTAGCCGTCTGCTCCGACACATCCCGCACATTCACGATACTGCGGCTGATCTCTTCCGCCACGGCACTCTGCTGCTCGGCTGCGGCGGCGATCTGCTGGTTCATCGACTGGATATTCGACACCGTGCGGGTGATGTTTTCCAGGGACACACCGGCCTTGCGCGTCAGCTCGACGCTGCTGTCCGTGAGGCTGCGGCTGTTGTTCATCACCGTGGCCACTTGCTGGGTGCCATTTTGCAGGCCGGCCACCAGGCCTTCGATTTCCTCGGTGGATTTCTGTGTGCGCTGGGCCAGGCCACGCACTTCGTCGGCGACCACGGCAAAGCCGCGACCGGCCTCACCGGCACGTGCGGCTTCAATGGCCGCGTTGAGCGCCAACAGGTTGGTCTGCTCGGCCACGGCCTTGATCACGTCCATCACGCTGCCGATCTTGTTGCTCTCTTGTTGCAGGTGCGCCATGGCGTCGGTGGAGCGTGCCACTTCAGCGGCGAGGCGTTCGATCTGGGCGATGGCTTCGGCCACCACCTTGTCGCCTTCGCGGGCTTGGCCATCGGCGTCGGAAGCGGCTTGGGAGGCCTGTTCGGCGTTGCGCGCGACTTCCTGCACGGTGGCGGTCATCTCGTGCATGGCGGTGGCGACCTGATCGGTTTCGATCTTCTGGCTGTTCACCCCGGCGCTGGTCTGCTCGGTCACGGCCGACAACTCTTCGGCGGCGCTGGCGATTTGCGTCACACCGTCACGGATCCCGCTGATCAATTCGCGCAGGGTCGTGCCCATGCGCTGGATGCCTTGTTGCAGCACGCCCAGTTCATCACGACGGGTGACCTGGATGTTGTGGCTCAAATCGCCGGAAGCAATGCGTTCCACCACGGCCAGGGTTTCTTGCAGTGGGCGGGTGATCTGGCGGGTGATGACCAGGGCCGCGATGATGCCGACCAGCAGCGCCAGCAACGTGCTGATCAATTGCAGGCTGCGGGCCTGGGCGCTTTCGGCGTCGCGGCGGTCCAGCTGGATGTCGTAGAGCTTGTCGCTGATGGTGACGATATCGGCGCCTTGGGTGGTCATTTCGGCACGGGCGCTGACGATGTTGGCGTTGGCGGCCTTGTAGCTTTGTACCGCCGTGCGGTAGGCGCCGAGGGCGGTTTCCAGCGCGGTCAGCGCGGTTTGCTGGTCGGCGCCAAAAACTGCGCTGAGTTTTTTCAGGCCACCGAGGGCTTTTTCGATCTGTGCGGCGGCGCGGGCTTCGGTGTCGGCGTTGACGTTATTGGTGTAGCCGCGTACTTCGTAACGAGCCAGCTGGAAGTCTTCCTTGGCCTGGGTCACGGCCTGGAACTGGGTGAAGCGCTCCGGGCTGTCGGCCATTTGCTGCACGCTGGTGTCGAGTGCATTGATCTGGGCATTGGCGATGTCGGCCTTGTCGCCCATGACCTGACGTGCGGCGTTGCCGTTACGGTAGGCCTCGCGCATTTTGTTCAGGGACTGCTGGTAGGCGGTGATGACGGCTTTCTGCTCGTTGAGCAGCTTGAGGTTTTCCGGGCTCTTGAAGCTGTCCAGCAGTTTCTGCTGCTGGGCGGCGAAGGCATCCAGGCTGGTCTGGACGTTTTGTGCCACGGTTTCGTCGCCGTTGGCCAGCATGTATTGCAGGCGCACGATGCGCAGCTTGGTCAGCGAAGCGTTGAGCTGGGTGATGTCGCTCATCCAATTGCTGCGGTCAATCAGACCGCTCAGGCTGGTCCAGCCGGTAAGGGCCAGGATCGAGGTGAGGACCAGCACCAGGCCAAAGCCCAGGCCCAGTTTGAGATTGACGCTAATGTTGCCGAACCAGCTATTCATCGAATGCTCCGCAAAGGTGATATCTGTTTGCTGGACGGTATTGTTGTTTGAGCCAGCCAAAGTATGTAGGTGGGTATCGGCGGCGCGACGTGAATCTGAAATGGCTTTTTCGCCGTTAGGCGCAAACAGCGGATCTGCCCGATGAATGGGCAGGGTGGGGGGGCACGTGTCTGGTTGTAGATAGGTGCGCCGGGGCGCTCATCAAGGCCGGGTGTTGTGTGCTAGTCTGCTGGCCCTTTTAGTTTTGGGCGACAGGAAAAGTGCGGCCTTCGTGCGGCTTTTTTGTGTGTCGTCCTACAGCGGAGCACCTTCATGTCCGAAGTCAATCTGTCCACCGATGAAACCCGCGTCAGCTACGGCATCGGCCGTCAACTGGGCGACCAACTGCGCGACAACCCGCCGCCGGGCGTGAGCCTGGACGCAATCCTGGCCGGCCTGACTGACGCCTTCGCCGGCAAGCCAAGCCGTGTTGACCAAGAGCAAATGGCTGCCAGCTTCAAGGTTATCCGTGAAATCATGCAAGCCGAAGCCGCTGCCAAGGCAGAAGCTGCAGCGGGCGAAGGCCTGGCTTTCCTGGCTGAAAACGCCAAGCGTGATGGCATCACCACCCTGGCTTCGGGCCTGCAATTTGAAGTGCTGACTGCCGGTGATGGCGCCAAGCCAACCCGTGAAGATCAAGTGCGCACTCACTACCACGGCACCCTGATCGACGGCACTGTGTTCGACAGCTCCTACGAGCGTGGCCAGCCTGCAGAATTCCCGGTTGGCGGCGTGATCGCTGGCTGGACCGAAGCCCTGCAACTGATGAATGCCGGCAGCAAATGGCGTCTGTACGTGCCGAGCGAACTGGCTTACGGCGCTCAAGGCGTTGGCAGCATCCCGCCGCACAGCGTTCTGGTGTTCGACGTCGAGCTGCTCGACGTTCTGTAAGACCCGGTAGCATTGGCTTTATGTGGGAGCTGGCTTGCCTGCGATAGCATCACCTCGGTAGCAGGGTTGACCGAGTCGTCTGCATCGCGGGCAAGCCCGGTTCCCCCATAAAGCCGGTGCATTCAGGCTTTGCGGGTATTTTCATGGATGAAACTTGCCATGCAGCTCCGTGGCCGGGCGCAACGCTCGGGCATAACAGAACAGAAACAGATTGCGCACCACCTCCTTCAACACCCCCGGTTCACTCGAACTCAAGCCATTCACGTCCAGGTCGCCCTGGTCTTGCAGCTCGTTGAGCGCTTCTTCTTCCAGCACCGCACAGACTTCACCGGTTTCCCGGTGCAGGATGCGCAGGTAAGGGTGCGGGCGGTCGAGCCAGGCATCGATCAAATAAGTCATGGTGGTTCTCCTTGATAAGTTTCAATGAGAATAATTCTTATTCGTAGAATAGCAAGTGCCTATTGGCGGTTTGTGGTTTTTTCTGTGTGGATATTGCGCGGAGTCAAACGGGAGGGCAAAACGCCATCCCGCGGCGGGCGCGGGATGGAAGCAGCAGGTTCAGACCTTGCGCACGAACTCGGACTTGAGTTTCATCGGGCCGATACCGTCGATCTTGCAATCGATATCGTGGTCGCCGTCGCACAGGCGGATGTTCTTGACCTTGGTGCCGACCTTGACCACCAGGGAGGTACCCTTGACCTTGAGGTCCTTGATCACGGTGATGGTGTCGCCGTCCTGCAGGACGTTGCCCACAGAGTCTTTCTTCACGGTTTCATCGCCGGCTGCTTCGGTCTCGCCATTGGCGGACCACTCATGGGCGCATTCCGGGCAGATCAGCTGGGCGCCGTCTTCGTAGGTGTATTCGGAATTGCATTTCGGGCAGGGTGGCAACGTGCTCACTAAAGCTCCTTGAGAGTCAGGGATGGCTAAAAGTCGCACATTATATAGGGTTTTAGCGGTGGGTGGAGCTTGACTGGGTCTAATGTGGGAGCTGGCTCCCACATTGATCAGTGTGCAATCAGTGGGTACGCGCGACCGCAAACTCGCTCAGCTCAACCAGGGCATCCCGGTATTCGCTGGCCGGCAGGGCTTCCAGGCATTTGATCGCACGGGCCACGTAGTCACGTGCCAACTGCGCGGTGTAGTCCAGCGAGCCCGAGGCTTCCACGGCTTCGCGGATGCTTTCCAGGTCTTCGATCCCGCCTTTCTGGATCGCCTTGCGCACCAGGGCCGCCTGTTCCGGCGTGCCTTCGCGCATGGTGTAGATCAGCGGCAGGGTTGGCTTGCCCTCGGCCAGGTCGTCACCGACGTTCTTGCCCAGGGTTTCGGCGTCGCCACGGTAGTCGAGCAGGTCGTCGACCAATTGGAACGCCACGCCCAGGTGGTCGCCAAAGGTGCGTAGGGCTTCGGCCTGTTCGGCGGTCGCGCCACACAGTGCGGCGGCGCTGTGGGTGGAGGCTTCGAAGAGCATCGCGGTTTTGCCGCGAATCACTTCCATGTAGGTTTCTTCGGTGGTGCTGGCGTCGCGCACCTTGGACAGCTGCAACACTTCGCCTTCGGCGATGATGCGCGTGGCCTGGGACAGAATCTTCATCACCGGCATCGAGCCCAGTTCGACCATCATCTCGAACGAGCGCGAATACAGGAAGTCGCCCACCAATACGCTCGGGGCGTTGCCCCACATGGCGTTGGCGGTCTCACGGCCACGGCGCATGCCGGACATGTCGACCACGTCGTCATGCAGCAGGGTGGCGGTGTGCAGGAATTCGATGGTGGCGGCCAGCAGGCGCAGGTCATCGCCTTCGCGGCCCAGGGCCTTGCCACACAGCAACACTAATAAAGGACGCAGACGTTTGCCGCCGGCCGACGTAATGTAGTCGCCAATTTTGGAGACCAGCGGCACTTTAGAAGTCAGCTGCTTCTTGATGATGCCATCGACGGCGCTAAAATCGTCCGCGACCGCGCGGTAGAAGGCTTGGGGTTGCATCAGCGACAGTCGCTCCAGAAGGGTTGCGCGGCATGCTAGGACCCTCACCCCCGGGTGTCAAGGCGCGATGGGCGGCCACTTGCAACAGCCATTTACCTTGCGTACAATCGCGCACCCTGAACTTCCTGGGCAGCACCTGCCTTACGCAATTGCATTCGGGACGTCCATCCCATGCAGCCATGCCAGCCAATACCTCTTCTTATAAAGAGCTGGGTGAGCAGGATTATCGGAGAAATACCATGTCGTACGCAGTAATTGTTACTGGTGGCAAGCAATACAAGGTCGCCCCAGGTGAATACCTGAAGATCGAAAAACTGGAAATCGCTACCGGCGAATCCGTTACTTTTGATCGCGTTCTGTTGGTCGCCAATGGCGATGACGTGAACATCGGCGCTCCAGTTGTTGCTGGCGCTACCGTTGTGGCTGAAGTGATCTCCCAAGGTCGTCACGATAAAGTCCGCATCATCAAGTTCCGTCGTCGTAAGCACCACATGAAGCGTATGGGCCACCGCCAGTGGTACACCGAGATCAAAATCACCGGTATTCAGGCTTAATTTCAGCCTAATTCCTCACTAGGAGAATTGACTCATGGCACACAAAAAAGCTGGTGGTAGTACCCGTAACGGTCGCGATTCAGAAGCCAAACGCCTTGGCGTCAAGATGTATGGCGGCCAGAAAATCATTCCGGGCAACATCATCGTGCGTCAGCGCGGCACCCAATTCCACGCCGGTTACGGTGTAGGCATGGGTAAAGATCACACCCTCTTCGCGAAAATCGAAGGCGTGATCAAGTTTGAAGTAAAAGGCGCGTTCAACCGCCGTTACGTGAGCGTTGTCGCAGCTTAATTGCGAGATCGCTGGAAAAGCCCTGTCTTGCGACGGGGCTTTTTCGTTTGTGGAGTGAGTCTCTTGCAAAGCTGTTTGTAATGAGCTCAAGCGCTGGATATGCGGTCGCTGATTGAGGTCGCTGCGCTCATTTTTGCAAGAGTCTTATGTCTTGGTTTCTTAAGCTCGTCCGTGCGGCGAGAGGCGTTTTGTTATGAAGTTCGTTGATGAAGTTTCCATCCGAGTAAAAGCAGGCGACGGCGGTAACGGTTGCATGAGTTTCCGTCGCGAAAAGTTCATCGAAAACGGTGGCCCAAACGGCGGTGACGGCGGTGACGGCGGTTCCATCTACATGATGGCCGACGAAAACCTCAACACCCTGGTCGACTATCGTTACACCCGGCACTTCGATGCCGAGCGTGGTTCCAACGGCGGCAGCACCGACTGCACCGGTAAAAAAGGCGAAGACCTGGTACTGCGTGTACCGGTCGGCACCACCATTATCGACTCCGCTACCCAGGAAGTGATTGGCGACCTGACCAAGGCCGGCCAGAAACTGATGGTTGTGCAGGGCGGCTGGCACGGTCTGGGTAACACCCGATTCAAGTCCAGTACCAACCGTGCGCCACGCCAGACCACGCCAGGCAAGCCGGGCGAGCAGCGTGACCTCAAGCTGGAAATGAAAGTACTGGCTGACGTGGGCCTGCTGGGCTTGCCGAACGCCGGTAAAAGTACCTTCATCCGCTCGGTGTCGGCCGCCAAGCCGAAAGTCGCCGATTACCCGTTCACCACCCTGGTGCCAAACCTGGGCGTGGTCAGCGTGGATCGCTGGAAAAGCTTCGTGGTCGCCGACATTCCCGGCCTGATCGAAGGTGCTTCCGACGGCGCTGGCCTGGGCATTCGCTTCCTCAAGCACTTGTCCCGCACCCGTTTGCTGCTGCACCTCGTGGACATGGCGCCGCTGGATGACACCAGCGCACCGGATGCCGCCGAAGTGATCGTCAGCGAGCTGACCAAGTTCAGCCCGGCCCTGGCCGAGCGTGATCGCTGGTTGGTCCTGAACAAGTGCGACCAGATCCTCGAAGAAGAGCACGAAGAGCGCGTCAAGGAAATCGTCGATCGCCTGGAGTGGGAAGGTCCGGTCTACGTGATCTCGGCCATCGCCAAAGAAGGCACCGAGCGCCTGACCCGCGACATCATGCGCTACCTCGAAGACCGCGCCGACCGCCTGGCGGCCGACCCTGTGTTCAAGGCCGAGCTGGCTGAACTCGATCAGCAGATCGAAGACGAAGCCCGCGCCCAGTTGCAGGCCCTGGATGACCAGCGTGCCCTGCGCCGCAGTGGCGTGAAGTCGGTCCATGACATCGGCGACGATGATTGGGACGAAGAAGACGTGGATGATGAAGACGGTCCGGAAATCATTTACGTGCGCGACTGATCCGTTGCGATAAACTTGAACGCCGCTCCCTTTAGAGCGGCGTTTTAGTATCCGGGTTTAACGTTATGGGCCGCGCTGGGTCGCGCAGCCCTCAATCTAAGGTTGAAGATGATGCGGAGCAAAGTGACAGGTGCGCAGCGCTGGGTCGTAAAGATCGGAAGTGCGCTGCTGACGGCGGATGGCAAGGGGCTCGATCGCGCAGCCATGAGCGTCTGGGTCGAGCAGATGGTGGCCTTGCATGAGGCTGGCGTCGAGTTGGTGTTGGTCTCGTCCGGGGCCGTTGCCGCCGGGATGAGCCGCCTCGGCTGGACCGCGCGACCCAGCGCGATGCACGAACTGCAAGCCGCCGCCGCCATCGGCCAGATGGGCCTGGTGCAAGCCTGGGAATCCAGCTTTGCCGAGCATGGCCGCCACACGGCGCAGATCCTGCTGACCCACGACGACCTGTCCGACCGCAAGCGCTACCTCAACGCCCGCAGTACCTTGCGCGCGCTGGTGGAGCTGAAAGTCATCCCGGTGATCAACGAAAACGACACCGTGGTCACCGACGAAATCCGCTTCGGCGACAACGACACCCTGGCCGCCCTCGTCGCCAACCTGGTGGAAGCCGACCTGTTGGTGATCCTCACCGACCGCGACGGCATGTTCGACGCCGACCCGCGCAACAACCCAGACGCCCAGCTGATCTACGAGGCGCGCGCCGATGACCCGGCGCTGGACGCCGTGGCCGGCAGCGTCGGCGGTGCCCTCGGTCGTGGCGGCATGCAGACCAAGTTGCGCGCTGCGCGCCTGGCCGCGCGTTCCGGCGCCCACACCATCATCGTCGGCGGGCGCATCGAGCGCGTGCTGGACCGGCTCAAGGCGGGCGAGCGCATCGGTACGCTGCTGTCGCCGGAACGCGGCATGCTGGCGGCGCGCAAGCAGTGGCTGGCCGGGCACCTGCAAACCCGTGGCACCCTGGTGCTGGACGAGGGCGCGGTATCGGCGCTGTCCCAAGGCAACAAGAGCTTGCTGCCGGTGGGCGTCAAGTTGGTGCAAGGCAGCTTCCGCCGTGGCGAGATGGTGGTGTGCGTCGCGCCGGACGGTCGTGAGATCGCCCGTGGCCTGGCCAACTACAGCGCCCTGGAAGCGCAGAAAATCATTGGACAATCTTCTGATGCGATTGTCGGACTATTGGGTTACATGGCGGAACCGGAGCTGGTTCACCGCGACAACCTGATACTGGTCTAACCAAAGGAATACACGATGCGCGTAATGAAGGGATTGCTCGGCCTGCTGCTGGCCATGCCACTGCTGGCCTCGGCCGAAGAAATCGGCCAGGTGTCGACCGTGTTCAAGTTCGTCGGCCCCAACGACCGGATCGTCGTCGAAGCCTTTGACGACCCCAAGGTCGATGGCGTGACGTGCTACCTGTCGCGCGCCAAGACCGGCGGCGTCAAAGGCGGCCTGGGCCTGGCCGAAGACCGCGCCGAAGCCTCGATCGCCTGCCGCCAGGTCGGCCCGATCCGCTTCAAGGGCGAGCTCAAGGACGGCGACGAAGTGTTCAAGGAACGCACCTCGCTGGTGTTCAAGACCATGCAGGTGGTGCGCTTCCTCGACAAGAAGCGCAATACCCTGGTTTACCTGGTGTACAGCGACCGCCTGATCGAAGGCAGCCCGCAGAACGCCGTGACCGCGATTCCGATTTTGCCGTGGCCGACCGCTCAGTAACCCGCAGGCGGGTTTTGTAATCGGCGTCTATGATTGCAGGCTTGCGGGTTGTAATCTCGACGAGCCGCTTTGCCAAGAACATGGGATATCTGGAGTTCGTCATGAGTGCTTTCCACGACCTGAAACTCAAAGCTTTGGACGGACAAGAGCTGCCACTGGCGCCCTTCAAGGGCCAGGTGGTGCTGGTGGTCAACGTGGCCTCCAAGTGTGGCTTGACCCCGCAATACGCGGCGCTGGAAAACCTCTACCAGCAATACAAGGACCAGGGTTTCACCGTGCTTGGCCTGCCGTGCAATCAGTTTGCGGGGCAGGAGCCGGGCAGCGAAGAGGAAATCCGCGAGTTCTGCAGCCTCAACTACGGCGTGACGTTCCCGTTGGGCAGCAAGCTCGACGTCAACGGGCCGGATCGTCACCAGCTGTATCGGCTGCTGGCGGGGGAGGGTGCCGAGTTTCCTGGGGATATCACCTGGAACTTCGAAAAATTCCTGCTGGGTAAAGATGGGCGCGTGCTGGCGCGCTTCTCTCCACGCACGGCACCGGACGATCCCACCATCGTCCAGGCCATCGAAAAAGCCCTGAGCTGAACCCATCACCGGTGGCGAGGGAGCTTGCTCCCGCTGGAGTGCGAAGCGCTCCCAAGATTTTGGGGCCGCTACGCAGCCCAGCGGGAGCAAGCTCCCTCGCCCAGTTGTCCATCCTAGCTTTTATCCCTTAATCACCCAAATCAATAGTGATATTCAAGCCTGTGCGTGGCCAATATTATCCACGTCATAAACCCGCCTTACGTGGAGTACACCCATGCCTGTCCAAGCCCTGTTCAAACCCTTCCAGCTCGGTGCTCTGCAACTGTCCACCAGTGTGGTCATGGCGCCGATGACCCGCTCGTTCTCGCCGGGCGGCGTGCCCAACTCCAAGGTGATCGAGTACTACCGTCGCCGCGCCGCCGCCGGTGTGGGGCTGATCATCACCGAAGGCACCGTGGTCGGCCATCAGGCCTCCAACGGTTACCCCAACGTCCCGCACTTCTACGGCGAAGCGGCCCTGGCCGGCTGGAAGAAAGTGGTCGACGCCGTGCACGCAGAAGGCGGCAAGATCGTCCCGCAGTTGTGGCATGTCGGCAGCGTGCGCCGTATCGGTACCGAGCCTGATGCCAGCGTGCCGGCCTATGGCCCGACGGAAAAACTCAAGGACGGCAACGTGGTCGTCCACGGCATGACCATCCAGGACATCAAGGACGTGATCAACGCCTTCGCCCAGGCCGCCAAGGATGCCCAGAGCATCGGCATGGACGGCGTAGAGATCCACGGTGCCCACGGCTACCTGGTGGACCAGTTCTTCTGGGAAGGCAGCAACCAGCGCACCGACGAGTACGGTGGCAGCCTGGCCAACCGCTCGCGTTTTGCCATAGAACTGATCCAGGCTACCCGCGCCGCCGTAGGCCCGGACTTCCCGATCATTTTCCGTTTCTCCCAGTGGAAACAACAGGATTACACCGCGCGCCTGGTGCAAACCCCCGAGGCATTGGGTGAGTTCCTCAAGCCACTGTCTGACGCCGGTGTGGATATTTTCCACTGTTCTACACGGCGTTTCTGGGAGCCGGAATTCGAAGGGTCCGACCTCAACCTGGCCGGCTGGACGCGCCAGCTCACCGACAAGCCGACCATCACGGTGGGCAGCGTCGGCCTGGATGGCGAGTTCCTGCAATTTATGGTCAATACCGACAAGGTCGCGCAACCGGCCAGCCTGGAGAAGCTGCTGGAGCGCCTGAACAACGATGAATTCGACCTCGTTGCTGTGGGCCGTGCGCTGCTGGTGGACCCGGATTGGGCGGTCAAGGTACGTGAAGGACGCGAGGGGGATATCTTGCCGTTCAGTCGTGAGGCGTTGATGACGCTGGTTTGAAGTGGATGCTGAACGCTATTCCCGCTATCTGACGGGGGCTGGGTAGGGATACCCAGCCCCCGTCTGGTTTCAGATCGTCACTGATTCCAAGGCGTGTGGTTTGTTGTCGGTCAAGATGGGTTAGGCGTGAGGGAGTTCATCCGCCTGTTCGATGTAAAGGGCTGATAGGGAAAGGTCCGGTTCAGTATGTACGGACGATCCTGGGGCTGTGGCTGATATTCGTCGTAAGCGGTGGTCTGGTAGTCCGGGCGTTGGGGTTGTGCAGGGTTCCAGTCGTTTTCCGGGCGGTAGGGTTGCGGACGGTGGCAATTGGTGTCCGGTTGTTGGGGTTGTGCAGGGTGCCAGCCGTTGTCCGGGCGGTAGGGTTGCGGACGGTGCCAGCTGTTGTCCGGGCGCTGGGGTTGCGCAGGTTGCCAAGTGTTATCCGGGCGGTAGGGTTGCGGACGGTGCCAGCTGTTGTCCGGGCGTTGGGGTTGCGCAGGTTGCCAGCTGTTATCCGGGCGGTTGGGTTGCGGGCGGTGCCAGCTGTTGTCCGGGCGCTGGGTTTGCGCAGGTTGCCAGCTGTTATCCGGGCGGTAGGGTTGCGGGCGGTGCCAGCTGTTGTCCGGGCGTTGGGGTTGCGCAGGCTGCCAACTGGTATCTGGGCGATGGGGCTGCGGGCGGTCTCGGCCGTGATCGATCTGCGGGCTTGTGGATGTGTAAGCATCTGCCGGCCGCTGAGTTGGCGTGTGATGAGGTAGGAGTTGTAGTGCCATTGATCCGTTTATCAGTGTGGACATAGTGCGCTCTATTAATGTTTCGTCATAAGTGACCTGCCTTTTCTGGGGGGGCTCCATCGGGAGGACACCCCTCGTACGGCAGGTGTCATGTAGGTGGTGATAGTTGGCGCGACGTTCCTGAAATATCCCGTTGTGGCATGCCGATTCAGACGGCGCCTCGGGAAAACTCCTAGTGTCTGGGCCATTGCGCGCGGGCTAGGCTGGCAGGAGGGCGAACCGACTCACGTTATCTGCTGACCATTCAACGAGCGTAAGGCACTGTTGGTGCAGCCAAATGTTCCTTGCACACACCCCGTAACTGGTTCTCGAATTGCTCGATAATCGCCGGCCAGCCCTGACGGCTGGCGTGCTGGCGAGCATTGAGCCGTGCCCTGCGCAAATTCTCTTGCTCTTCCAGCAGCCAGTTGGCCGCATCGCAAAACGCCTCCTCATCCCCGGGCATCGCCAGCACGCCGTTGTAGCCGTGGCGGATATGCTGGGTCGCGGCCGCCTGGTCATACGCCACCACGCCCAACCCCGAAGCCATGGCCTCCAGCACCACATTGCCGAAGGTTTCGGTCAGGCTGGGAAACAGGAACAGGTCACCCGACGCATAATGCCGCGCCAGCTCTTCGCCGCGCTGGGTGCCGCAGAACACCGCGTCGGGCAGTTCACGCTCCAGCAGCGGGCGTTGCGGGCCATCGCCGACGATGATCAGTTTCAGCCGCCGCTGTGGGTAAGTGCTGCGCAGGGAGTCAAAGCAGCGCTTGAGCACGCCGAGGTTCTTTTCCTGGGCGAGGCGCCCTACATGCAGCACGGCAATATCGTCATTGCCCAGGCCCCAGTTCTCTCGCAGTGCATTGTCACGCCTGGCCGGGTGGAACAGCTGGCTGTCCACCCCGCGCGACAGCATCCCCAAGCGCTCGAAATGCCGGCGCTCCAGCTCCAGGCGTTGGCTGGCGCTGGGTACCAGGGTCAGGGTCGAACGGTTATGGAACCAGCGCAGGTAGTGGGTGACCACTCGGCTCAGCAGGCTCAAGCCGTATTGGTTCGAATACTGCTGGAAATTGGTGTGAAAACCGCTGACCACGCTGATCCCCAGGCGCCGTGCCGCGCGCAAGGCCGATAAGCCCAGCGGCCCTTCCGTGGCGATGTACAGCACGTCCGGGCGTTGGCGCGTCCAACGCCTGAGCAACTTGTGCATCGACGACTGGCCCCACTGCAGGCCCGGGTAGCCCGGTAATGGCCAGCCACGGCACAGCAGCAATTCGTTATCGCTGGTGCGACTCTGGTCGCTGCCCTGGCGCGGGCGCACCAGCTCGACTTGATGGCCGCGCGCGCGCAAACCGTCGCACAGGCGGCCAAGGGTATTGGCCACCCCGTTGATCTCAGGCGGGAAGGTTTCGGTAATCAGGGTGATGTGAAGCGAGGCTGTCGTCATGACCCACAGTGTCACTGTGGGCCGTGTCGTCATTGTGTCATTGGGATGATGGATTTATGACTTGGCCATCGTCTCGGCACCCTGCTCACGCACCCAGAACAGCGTGGCCCCGGCCACCGCTGCCGGCATCATCAGCAGGTTGACCACCGGCACCAGCAGCACCAGGTAGACAATCCCGCCGAAGCTCATGCTCTGCCAGCGTTTCTGGCGCAGCCAGGCGAGCATTTCGTTCCAGCCCAGCTTGTGGTTGTCCGCCGGATAGTCAATGTATTGGATCGCCATCATCCATACCCCGAACAGCAGCCACAGCGGCGCGGCGATCAGGTTGACCACTGGAATGAACGACAGGATAAACAGGCCGATGGCCCGCGGCAGGAAGTAACCCAGCTTGCGCATTTCCCGGGCCAAGGTGCGTGGCACCATGGCGATCAGTTCGCCCCAGCTGAACGCCGGGAAGTCATCGGTGCCGCGCACCACCACTTCGACTTTCTCCGAGAGAAAACCGTTGAACGGCGCGGCGATGATATTGGCCAGCATGGTGAAGGTGAAAAACACCATCAGTACCACCAGCACCACAAACAACGGCCACAGCAGGTAATTCAGAAAACTCAGCCAGCTTGGCAGCGTCGGCATCAAGTGATCGACCCACAGGCTGAACTGATGGCCGGCGAAATAGATCAGGCCGACGAACAGCACCAGGTTGATCGCCAGCGGCAGCAAGACAAACAGGCGCAGGCCAGGGCTGAGCACCAGTTTGAGGCCTTCACGCAGGTATTGCGGGCCGGAAAGAGCGGGGGCAGGCATGGACAACTCCGAGCAAAGGGACGAACGCGCCGACCTTACCGGCTTTGTAACCTGGGCGAAAGCGGCGACATCAGCGGTAACAAAGGCGTCGATCAACCACGCCAACTGCATAGAGACCGCCTATGAGCTGGATTGTTATTCCGTATTTCCTTAATCTTGCCCCCCTCTATACGCTGCACCCATTATTTTTCAGGACGTGCGAGTTCAAGCCTTCCCCAAGTGCTTCGCGGTCCTTTTTTATTCCAGCCACCTTGTTGTCCGGGTGGTCGATAGGAGTGAGTCATGTCTGATACCCGTCATTCGCGAGTGATTATTCTCGGTTCCGGCCCTGCCGGTTACAGCGCTGCCGTCTACGCTGCCCGGGCCAACCTCAAGCCGCTGCTGATCACCGGCATGCAGGCGGGCGGCCAGTTGACCACCACCACCGAAGTCGACAACTGGCCCGGCGACGTGCACGGCCTGACCGGCCCGGTGCTGATGGAGCGCATGAAAGAACACGCCGAGCGCTTTGAAACCGAGATCGTCTTCGACCATATCAATAAAGTCGATTTCTCGAAAAAGCCTTACAGCCTGACCGGCGACAGCGGCGTCTACACCTGTGACGCGCTGATTATCGCCACCGGCGCCAGCGCCCGTTACCTGGGCCTGCCGTCGGAAGAAGCGTTCATGGGCAAAGGCGTTTCCGCCTGCGCGACCTGCGACGGTTTCTTCTACCGCAACAAACCGGTCGCCGTGGTCGGTGGCGGCAACACCGCCGTGGAAGAAGCGCTGTACCTGGCCAACATCGCCAGCACCGTGACCCTGGTTCACCGCCGCGAGACCTTCCGCGCCGAGAAGATCCTGATCGACAAGCTGCACGCCCGTGTGGCTGAAGGCAAGATCATCCTCAAGCTCAACGCCACCCTGGACGAAGTCCTGGGCGACAACATGGGCGTGACCGGTGCCCGCCTGAAAAACAACGACGGCAGCTTCGACGAGCTGACAGTCGACGGCGTATTCATCGCCATCGGCCACACGCCGAATACCTCGCTGTTCGAAGGCCAGCTGGAATTGAAAGACGGTTATCTGATCGTGCAGGGCGGCCGTGAAGGCAACGCCACTGCCACCAGCATTGAAGGTATCTTTGCCGCCGGTGACGTGGCTGACCACGTGTACCGTCAGGCCATCACCTCGGCCGGCGCTGGTTGCATGGCGGCATTGGATGCCGAGCGTTACCTCGACGACTGAGGCGCGCTGCAACATAAAAAAACCGGCTGAGAGGCCGGTTTTTTTATGTTCGCGATTCAAGCAACACCCAGTTCTTCAGGTGTTGACCCAATCCCTGTGGGAGCTGGCTTGCCTGCGATAGCGGTGTATCCGCCACCACCGCCATCGCGGGCAAGCCCGGCTCCCACATTGATCGTGTTCCGCTGTTGGATCAGCGGCGAGTCAGGGGTTGTGCGGTGAACTTCACGCCGGCCAGGCCATGGGCGATCAACGCCCGAATGTTGCCGTGGTCGCTGCCCTCAGGCGTGGCCACCACCGAACGGTAATGCTCACCAAATGCCAGCAGCGCTTCCTGATCGCTCAAGCCTTCCAGCACAGCCAGGCCCAGGGTCTTGCACGAGCCCTCGTTCTGCCCGGCGGCGTTTTCCACCTCGCCATTGGTAAAGGCTTGTGGTTGGTAGTCATAACCTGCGGCAACAAAAGCCAAGGTATCGGCAAAAACATGTTCGCCACTGTTAAGGCTGGCGCGCAGGGTATTCAAATCAGTCATGGGTTTTTCCTTTGGCGAACGCCGCCTGTTGGTCGGCGCTGGCTTCTTTCTGGTATTGGGCTTTCCACTCGGCGTACGGCATGCCGTACACCACTTCACGGGCGTCATCGAGGCTCAGCTCGATCTGGCGCTCATCGGCCTCGGCCTTGTACCACTTGGACAAGCAGTTGCGGCAGAAACCGGAGAGGTTCATCAGGTCGATGTTCTGCACATCCTTGCGGCTGTCCAGGTGGGCCACCAGCCGGCGGAAAGCGGCGGCTTCGAGTTCGAGGCGTTGTTGGTCGTTCATAGGGCTCACGCAAATCTCAGGGGTTAGCGGCTGGCCGCCAGGGTAATCGACACCGATTCGGCAAAGCGCAGCGCATGGGGCTTGTCCACTTCGACTTCGGCGTACAGCACCGATTCATTGCTCATCACCAGGTCCAGCAGCTCCTGGGTCAGACGCTCCAGCAAGGCAAAGCGGTTGCCTTCGACGTGGGCAATGATGGCCTTGGTGATGGTGCGGTAGTTCAGCGCGTGGTCGATGTCATTGTCGCGCACGGCTTCCTGGGCGGCATACAGGATGGTCAGGTTGATCAGCACATCCTGCTTGTTGAGGATCTCGTCCTCGTTGATGCCGATGTAGGTGCGCAGGCACAGGTCCTTGACCCGGATGCGCGCCATGCCTGGTTGAAGTTGTGGCATTGCTACTTGCTCCGTCCGATCAGTTGCAGGAACTCCATGCGCGTGGTGTTCGACTCGCGGAACGCGCCGAGCATCACCGAGGTGTTCATGGTTGAATTCTGTTTCTCCACGCCGCGCATCATCATGCACATGTGCCTGGCTTCGATCACCACCGCCACGCCGGCGGCCTGGGTCACTTGCTGGATGGCGTCGGCGATTTGCCGCGTGAGGTTTTCCTGGATCTGCAGGCGCCGCGCATACATATCGACGATGCGCGCCAGCTTCGACAGGCCGAGCACCTTGCCGGTCGGAATATAGGCCACATGGGCCTTGCCGATAAAGGGCAGCAGGTGGTGCTCGCACAGCGAGTACAACTCGATGTCCTTGAGGATCACCATCTCGTCATTGTCGGAGGTGAACAGTGCGCCGTTGACGATGTCATCCAGGTTCTGTTCGTAGCCGTGGCACAGGTACTGCATCGCCTTGGCCGCGCGCTTGGGGGTGTCGAGCAAACCTTCACGCTCCGGGTCTTCGCCCAGGCTCTTGAGGATCTCGCGGTAGTGTTGGGGCAGGGACAAGGTCATACAACATCCTCACAAACGGCTTACTTGATATGCCGCCCGCCGTTGACGGTCAGGGTGGTACCGGTGACATAGGGGTTGTCCAGCAGGTAACGCACGCTCTGGTAGATCACCTCGGGCCCGGGTTCGGTGCCCAGTGCGGACTTGGCCAGCACCTTGGCACGGTAGGCCGCGTCGTCGCCGTCGTTGAACATCACCATCGCCGGGGCGATGCCGTTGACCTTGATCAGCGGCGCGAACTGCGCGGCGAACGACAGCGTGAGGCTGTCGAGCCCGGCCTTGGTGGCGCAATAGGCAATGTGCTGGCGGCTGCCCTTGCGCACCACGTCATCGCTGATATGCACGATGTCGGCTGGCGTGGAGCGTTGCAGCAAGGGTGAACAATGCAGGTTGATCAGGTAGGGCGCAAGCATGTGCACGCTGAACATGTCGGTAAAGGCGCGGCTTTCGTCGCCGGGTGTTTCCGCGACCCAGGCCGAGGCGTTGTGGATGATCGCGCGCAGGCTTTGGGTATGGCTGTTCAGTTCGGCGATAAATGCCATGACGCCGGCTTCGCTGGAGAAATCGGCAAACACACCGATCGCCCCGCGCTCGCGCAGGGCCTGCACGCCAGGGCGTTCGCTGCGGTAGCTGAAAATCACCGCGTGGCCGTCGTCCAGCAGACGCTGGGCGCAATGCAGGCCGACACGCTGGCCGGCGCCGGTGATCAGGATCGGGGCGTGTGTTGCAGTCATTGGGGGGCTCGATTCGCTGGCAGGCTCAAATCATACCAGCGCTGCGGCCCCCTGTACTCACGCGGCGGCTTCGCTGGCCTTGCGCGGTGCGGGCACGGGATGCAGCCAGTTGGCCAGCAGGTGGGTCGACAGCGGAATGAACAGGTAAACCATCAGCGGCGTCAGGGCCAGGGTGCTGACCAGCACACGCGGGACCAACTCCAACTCGGCGAGCAATGGGCCCAGCGCAAAGTTGAAGATCAACGACACCGGGAAAAATGCCAGCCAGATCGCCACGGCCTGCTTCCAGCGCGGCGGTCGTGCGCCGATGGCGCCAAACCAGCCATCAATGCCACTCACACGATGCTCGGACGGGTCGGCGAACAGCTCGCTGCCACGGCCCAGCCAGGCACTGCGGGACGCGGAAAACTCCCAGGCATGCAGGGTTTTTTCGTCGGCAAAGCGGAAGATAATCTGGAATTCGTCATCATTGGGCGGCGGCGCAAGCACGCCTGAACCCAGGTAACCGGGAAAGTCCGTGGCCAATTGCTCGCCTTCGCGCAGCCAGGCCATCAACTCTTCGTAGCGACCTTTGGCCACGCGGCGCGCAACCATCAGGGTGACGGGTGAGGTAGACATTGTGTATCTCCAAATATACGGGTGCGCTGGGCCGGGTAGGCGGCGCACGAACATGGCGGCGGGGTAGTGCCGCTATGTAAAAACAGGCAAGGATTATTCCTGTTTTGCAAAAATACGCCAGTGGCATTGGTCCGAAGCTTGGGGAACTTGAAAAAGACAGGTCTTAAGGCGTTAAATGGCGACCCCAATTGCCATTGGTTTTTTGGTCTCAAATGCCCGTGATTACTGCTCCGCTTGATAGCATTTTGCATCTGGATGCGACTGATCCCGATGAGCTGTTTCCGATTCGTGAAGTGTCGAGATTGACAGGCATAAACCCGGTCACCTTGCGTGCCTGGGAGCGGCGCTACGGCCTGATCCAGCCCACTCGCACCGAAAGCGGGCATCGCCTCTATTCCAAGGCCGATATCGAGACGGTCAATCGCATCCTCGACTGGATCGAACGGGGCGTTGCCGTCAGCAAGGTCGGCAAGATCCTGGCCCGCGACGACCAGCAGGCGCACGCCGTTCGTGGCGAGCGCGACATGGTCGAGGAGACCGAGTGGCCGCAATGGCAAGCAAGGTTGAGGCAGGCCGTGAGTGCCTTTGACGACCGGCGTCTGGAGCACCTGTACGGGCAGATCTTTGCGACCTACCCCCTCAGCGTGGCATTCCAGGACATCCTGATGCCCCTCTGGCACGATCTGCTTCGTCATCAGGGCCGCTTTGGCCAGGCCAGCGAATGGTTGTTCTTCGATGCCTTTTTGCGGGTGCAGGCCTGGCAGCGCCTGAATGTCGGCTGTGCGTCATCGGCCCCGCGCGTGTTGCTGGCGGCCATGCCCGGCGAGTGCCGTAAATTGGAACTGCTGGTGGCGGCGCTGTTGATCGGTCGCGATGACCTGGCGGTGAAGGTGATCGCCATGGGCCAGCCTGTGGATGAGTTGATGCTGGTGTGTGAAAAGACCCGGCCCCAGGCGCTGATCGTGTATTCCAACCATTCCCATGGCCAGGATTTGGCCGGTCGCCTCAACCGCTTGGCGCTGACCCTGGATTGCCCATTGTTCCTGGCGGGGGCGGCGTCTGACCTGGCCGAGGACGATCTGGCCGGTTCTTCCGTCGGTTGCCTGGGCAATGAAGGACGCTTGATGCAGCGCCGCCTGCAACATTTTCTCAGTGGTCGGCTGGATACCTGAGATCAGGCGTGCACGTGCGGGTGGACCAGGCGGTGCTGGTGCAGGATGAATTGGCGCAGGCGCTCGATTTCATCCGCATCACTCTGGTTCAGGCGATAGGCGAACAGGCCGCGCGCCGTTTCCCGCTCCAGCGTGCCGCGTAGCGCAATGCGTTCGTAGCCGGAAGGGCTGAACCACAGGGCAAAGGTCTTGGGCGCCTTGACCCGGCCACGGATCTCCACCAACACCCCCTTGAACGACACTTCGTGTACCCACAAAGCACCGGGTGTGCCCTTGATGTTCTCCAGTGCTACTGGCGTTTCGAGCGCCAGGCGCCATGGGCGGATCATCGGGCCGTCTTCGAAAATGCTCGGCACCCCCAGACGCAGATGCACTGCATGAAACTCATCTTCCACTAGATGCAGGGGGAAGGTGAGTTGCTGGTTATCGAACTGCGCCTGGATGGTGACATGGTCGTGGGCGGCCAGTCGGGTCAGCAAATCGCGGATCTGCGCACCGCCGTTGACCGTCAGGCTCGACGAAGCATCCCGCAGGTTGAGCTGGGGGTTGTGCTGCATGTTCTGAATGAAGTCCAGCTCATCCTGGGTCAGAAGCGCGTCGCGGTGCATTGATCTTGCTCAATGGGGAGGGTGTTAAAATGCCATTATCCTCTCTACTGACCCCGTTTTCTAAATTTTGTTAGATCCGCTCGTCGCTTTGAGGGCGGCCAGCTCGGCCTTGACCTCGGCCAATTCCCGTTCCAACTGGGCCACGCGTTGCTGGGCCTGGACCTGGAGGGTGACGTCTTTTTGCACACCGACAAAGTAGGTCTGCTTGTCGGCCGCGTTGTACACCGTCGAAAGCGACAGTTCGTTAAAGAAGTGTGTGCCATCCTTGCGGTAGTTGCGCAGGATCTCACGGCACGCACCGCCGCTGTCCAGCGCCTCACGAATGGCCATCAGCCCCGGTTGATCGCGGTCACCCGACTGCAGGAATCGGCAGTCCTGATACAGGATGTCGTCCAGGGTGTAGCCGGTCAGCCGTTCGAATGCCGGGTTGACGTAGATCAGCGGCTTGTCCTTGCCTTCCCGTTCGGCGACGACGATGCCGTCGTTGGAGGCGTTGACGACCAGTTGCATCAGTTTGGCGTTAATCATTGAGCGGTCCATGGCTTGTTTTTGGCGATTGGAGTGTATGGCAACGCTTGAATGTTGCACGTGGCTCACTGAAAAATTTGTGTCAGCTGCTAATATCCCACGCTTTCACTCAACTACAGGATCAGATTGATGAAAGTCGCCATCCTTTCCGGCTCGGTCTACGGCACCGCTGAAGAAGTCGCCCGCCATGCCGCCGGTATCCTCAACGCCGCCGGTTTTGAAGCCTGGCACAACCCGCGCGCCACCCTGGCAGACGTGCAGGGCTTCGCTCCCGACGCGTTCCTGGCGGTGACATCGACCACCGGCATGGGTGAGTTGCCCGACAACCTGCAACCGCTGTATTCGAGCATCCGCGATCAATTGCCCGCCGCCTGGCGCGGCCTGCCAGGCGCGGTGATCGGCCTGGGCGACGCCAGCTACGGCGACACCTTCTGCGGCGGTGGCGAGCAACTGCGTGAACTGTTCGGCGAGTTGGGCGTGCGCGAAGTCCTGCCGATGCTGCGCCTGGACGCCAGCGAAAGCGTCACCCCGGAAGCCGACGCCGAGCCGTGGCTGGCTGAACTGGTCACTGCACTGCGCGGCTGATCGGAGACTCGCGCAGCCCCCCGCCTGTCGAGGCGCCGCGCCTTTATTGGCGGCGCTTCTCTGACGCTGCGTGCACGGATTTGAACTATTCTCTTGGCTGACTCGTTCGGTCACCAAGCTGGCTGCGAAGGCGACTCCTTCCGTCATGAGGTCTGGCTAGACTGGCCCTTCACTCAAAAAAACAATAAGAAAGTGCGCCAAGGAGGTCGTTGCCGTGAGCCTAGCCCCCGTTCTATCGCCGCAAAATGTCCAAGACCAGGTCAGCGCTGCCGAATGGCAAGCCCGTGTCGACCTGGCAGCCTGCTATCGCCTGGTGGCGTTGCATGGCTGGGATGACCTGATCTTCACCCACATCTCGGCCAAGGTGCCGGGCACCGATGATTTCCTGATCAATCCGTACGGGCTGATGTTTCACGAGATCACCGCGTCGAGCCTGGTCAAGGTCGATCAGGCCGGCAACAAGCTGATGGACAGCCCCTACGAGATCAACCCGGCGGGCTACACCATCCACAGCGCGATCCATGAAGTGCGCCATGACGTAAGCTGTGTGCTGCATACCCACACCGCCGCCGGTGTCGCGGTAGCGGCGCAGAAACAGGGCGTGCTGCCGATCAGCCAGCAATCGATCTTCGTGCTGGCGAGCCTGGCCTATCACGCCTACGAAGGCGTGGCGCTGAACCACGAAGAAAAGGCGCGTTTGCAGGCCGACCTGGGTGACAACAATTTCCTGATGCTGCACAACCACGGCCTGCTGACCTGCGGCAGCACCATCGCCGACACCTTCTTGATGATGTTCACCTTCCAGCGTGCCTGTGACATCCAGGTGCTGGCGCAAAACGGCGGCGCCGAGTTGATCCCGATCGGCCCGCAGATCCTGGCCGGGGCCAAGGCGATGGTGGCGGCCGTCACCAAGAGTGCACAAGGGATGGGGGGCGCGCTGGCTTGGCCGGCGTTGCTGCGCAAGTTGGACAGCATCGATCCTGGGTATAAAACCTGATGCCACTCGCCGAGATCCCGCTCAGCGCCTGGCGCAAGCGCAGCCAGAGTTTTGTCTTCCGTGGCCGTACCCTCCGTTATTGGGTGGCGGGGCAGGGCGAGCCGCTACTGCTGATCCATGGCTTCCCCACGGCCAGCTGGGACTGGCATTACCTGTGGCAGCCCCTGGCCCAGCGCAATCTGGTGATTGCCTGCGACATGCTCGGGTTTGGCGACTCGGACAAACCCGTCGACCACGACTATTGCCTGCTGGAGCAGGCCGATGTGCAACAGGCGTTGCTGGAGCACTTGAGTGTGGATCAGCCGGTGCATGTGCTGGCCCATGACTACGGCGACAGCGTCGCCCAGGAATTGCTCGCGCGGCATTACGAAGGCCGCTTCCAGATGGCCAGTTGCGTGTTTCTCAACGGCGGCCTGTTCCCCGAAACCCATCGGCCGGCGCTGGTGCAGAAACTCCTGCTCAGCCCGTTGGGTTGGATGATCGGCCGCGCCTTTGGGCGCAATGCCTTGTCCGACAGCTTCCGCCAGATATTCGGCCCGGCGACGCGCCCCAGCGAAAGCGCCCTGGATGATTTCTGGAGCCTGCTCAACTGCAACGATGGCACGCGGATCCTGCACAAGCTGATCGCCTATATCCCCCAGCGTCGCCGCTTGCGTGACCGTTGGGTGGAGGCGATGCAGCGCGGGGATGTGCCGTTGCGGGTGATCGACGGGGAGGCTGATCCGATTTCCGGTGCGCATATGGTGGAGCGTTACCAGCAACTGGTGCCCGAGGCCGATACGGTGTTGCTGGCGAACATTGGCCACTACCCGCAGATCGAAGCGCCGGTGCAGGTGCTCAAGCACTACCTGGCGTTTCGCGAGCGGATCGCCGGGCCGATGCCCTACATGGCCTATTCCTGAGCGCACACAGCTCAACTGTGGGAGCGGGCGTGTGTGGGAGCTGGCTCCCACACAAGCCCGCGCCACAGTGAGCGCTTCGACTCATTAGCCATCATCCCCCAGCCTTATCGCGCACCATTCAGCCCTGGCTGACTTTATTGTGACCAAACGCCCCGTGCCTGACACTCAACCCATTCCCATTGTCGCCAGCGGAGTTCGGTATGAGTGAGTCAGTGCAGTTCCAGGATAAGGTCGTGATCGTCACCGGTGCCGGCGGCGGGTTGGGCCGGGCCCATGCGCTGCTGTTCGCCCGGCACGGCGCCAAGGTGTTGGTCAATGACCTGGGCGGCTCGACCCAGGGCGAAGGCGCCAATGCCTCGGCGGCCGACCGCGTGGTCGCGGAAATCCGCGCCGCTGGCGGTATTGCCGAAGCCAACCATGACTCTGTCACCGACGGTGACAAGATCGTGCAGCACGCGCTGGACGTGTTCGGCCGTATCGACGTGGTGGTCAACAACGCCGGCATCCTGCGCGACAAGACCTTCCACAAAATGGACGACAGCGACTGGGACCTGGTTTACCGGGTGCATGTCGAAGGCGCCTACAAAGTCACCCGCGCCGCCTGGCCGCACATGCGCGAGCAAGGTTATGGCCGGGTGATCTTCACCGCCTCCACCTCGGGCATCTACGGCAACTTCGGCCAGTCCAACTACGGCATGGCCAAGCTCGGCCTGTATGGCCTGACCCGCACCCTGGCGCTGGAAGGGCGCAAGAACAATATCCTGGTCAACGCCATCGCCCCGACTGGCGGCACGCGCATGACCGAAGGCCTGATCCCGCCGCAGGTGTTCGAGCGCCTCAAGCCGGAGCTGGTCAGCCCGCTGGTGGTGTACCTGGGCAGCGAGGCGTGCGAGGAAACCGCCGGCCTGTTCGAAGTGGGCGGCGGCTGGATCGGCAAGACCCGCTGGGAGCGCAGCCTGGGTGTGGGGTTCGACCCGGAAGCGGGCTTCTCGCCCGACGACGTGGCCGCGCACTGGCAACAGATCTGCGACTTCGAAGGCGCTGCTCACCCCAAGGACAACATCGAGGCCCTGAAGGAAATGATGGCCAACTTGCAGAAGTACAGCCTCTGATCGTTGCTGTAAAAACATTGAATACTGCGGGGCGCTGACGGCGCCCCGTTTTATTGCGGGCATAAAAAAGGCCGCTGCATAGGCAGCGGCCGAAGTAAGACGTTGGATCAAGGAGCAACAAATCCACGTCAGTGAACACGGGTAACAGATTGAAAACAGGCATCAATCCAGCTGAGTCTGGCTGTTCTTCCGGTTGCGGAAGCGGGCTGTTTGCCCTGAAAGCGCGCTAAGAATAGTCGGTTGTAACAAAATGAGTAATAGCGCTTCAGGACAAGGACTGTTACCGATACGGCAACAGTCGCCAGGTGCGCCATCCATTGGCCTGATAAGCCACCATCCATTCGATCCATACCCCCGCCCAAACCCGCTGCCCGCACGGCCGCTCATCCTTTCGAGCGACAACACGAATCCCTCCTTGGTGCGCTTATCGCTCCTGATGCGCGGCAGTAGGGTGAGGCCTTCTGTCACTCACCGGGGAAGACGCATGACAAAAACAACAATGCGCGCCATCTTCACGCCTCAGGCGCTGGCCGCTGCGGTTGCACTGGGTTGCTGTGCGCAGGCGCAGGCTGTTTCGTTCAACATTGGCGATGAGATCGAAGGGCAATTCGACTCCTCGCTGTCGGTCGGCGCGAGTTGGGGCATGCGCGATGCCGATAAAAAGCTGGTGGGCACCGTCAATGGCGGCACCGGGCAAGCGTCTACCGGGGATGACGGGCGGCTGAACTTCAAGAGGGGCGAAACCTTCTCCAAGATCTTCAAGGGCCTGCACGACCTGGAGCTCAAGTACGGCGACAGCGGCCTGTTTGTGCGCGGCAAATACTGGTACGACTTCGAGCTGCAAGACGAAGACCGCGAATTCAAGCAGATCAGCAACCACCACCGCGACGAAGGCGCGCGCTCGTCCGGCTATCAACTGCTGGATGCCTTCGTCTATCACAACTATTCCATTGGCGACCAACCGGGCAACGTGCGCCTGGGCAAGCAGGTGGTCAGTTGGGGCGAGAGCACCTTTATCGGCAACTCCATCAACAGCATCAACCCCATCGACGTGTCGGCTTTCCGCCGCCCCGGCGCGGAGATCAAGGAAGGGCTGATCCCGGTGAACATGCTGTTCGGCTCCCAGAGCCTGACCAACCAACTGACGGTGGAAGGCTTCTACCAGTTGAACTGGCAGAACACCGTGCTGGATAACTGCGGCACCTTCTTTGGTGGCGATGTCGCGGCCCATGATTGCAACGGCAACTACACCGTGGGCAACCCGGCAATTGCGCCGTTGCAACCGGTGGCCGCCGCGTTCGGGCAGGGTTTTCAAGTGACGCGTGAAGGGGTGATCGTGCAGCGCGCCCGGGACCGTGAAGCCCGTGACGGCGGCCAGTTCGGCGCGGCCTTGCGCTGGCTGGGGGATGACACCGAGTACGGCCTGTACTTCATGAACTACCACAGCCGCACGCCGACCGTGGGCACCATCACCAACACCACCACGCTGGCCAGGCTCGGCGCCATCTCCGGCGCAGCCAACGGCATCGCGCCCGGCACCGGCTCAGGGCTGGTCCAGAGCCTGATGCTCGGCCGTGGCCAGTACTACCTCGACTACCCGGAAAACATCCGCCTGTTCGGTGCCAGTTTCTCCACCACCCTGCCCACCGGCACCGCGTGGACCGGCGAAATCAGCTACCGCCCGAATGCGCCGGTGCAGCTCAACACCACCGACCTGACCCTGGCCCTGATCAACCCGGTTGCCGGCCAACTGGCTTCACCGATCCGCAGTAACTTCGGCGACGACAACAAAGGCTACCGCCGCAAGGAAATCACCCAGATCCAAAGCACCATGACCCAATTCTTCGACCAGGTGCTGGGCGCCGAACGCCTGACGTTGGTGGGTGAAGCGGCCTTCGTCCACGTCGCCGGGCTGGAAGACAAATCCAAGCTGCGTTACGGCCGCGACTCGGTCTACGGCGCCTACGGGTTCCAGGGCGACACCGACGGTTTTGTCACGGCCAACTCCTGGGGCTACCGCGCCCGGGCGATCCTTGACTACAACAACGCGATTTTCGGGGTGAACCTCAAGCCCAACCTGTCGTGGTCCCACGACGTCGCCGGCTACGGCCCCAACGGCCTGTTCAACAAGGGCGCCAAGGCCATCAGCGTCGGCGTGGATGCGGACTACCGCAGCACCTACACCGCCAGCCTGAGCTACACCGACTTTTTCGGCGGCGACTACAACACCCTCACCGACCGTGACTTCCTCGCCCTCAGCTTCGGCGTGAACTTCTGATCTGGCTAAAAGAAGGACAAGACTCCATGCGTAAGACACTTGCTGTATTGGCTCTGAGTTTGCTGGCGGCCCATGTCATGGCCGCCGTATCGCCCGAAGAAGCCGCCAAGCTCGGCACCAGCTTGACCCCGGTGGGCGCCGAAAAAGCCGGCAATGCCGACGGGTCGATCCCGGCCTGGACTGGCGGCATTCCTGCAAATGCCGGCGCGGTGGACAGCAAAGGCTTCCTCGCCGACCCGTTCGCCAATGAAAAACCGCTGTTCGTGATCACCGCTGCTACCGTCGACAAGTACAAGGACAAGCTGTCCGAAGGCCAGGTGGCGATGTTCAAGCGCTACCCCGAGACCTACAAGATCCCGGTGTACACCACCCATCGCACGGTCAACTTGCCGGCGGATATCTATGAGTCGATCAAGCGCAGTGCGCTGAACGTCAAGCCGATCAACGACGGCAACGGCCTGGAAAACTTCACCGGCAACCGCTACTACGCCTTCCCGATTCCAAAAAATGGCGTGGAAGTGCTGTGGAACCACATCACCCGTTACCACGGCGGTAACCTGCGCCGCATCATTACCCAGGCCACGCCGCAGACCAACGGCAGCTACACGCCGATCCGCTTCGAAGAAGAAGTGGCGGTGCCGCAACTGATCCCCGACATGGACCCGGCCAAGGCGGCCAACGTGCTGACCTTCTTCAAGCAATCGGTGACCGCGCCGGCGCGGCTGGCGGGCAACGTGCTGCTGGTGCACGAAACCCTCGACCAGGTGAAGGAACCGCGCCTGGCGTGGATCTACAACGCTGGCCAACGCCGCGTACGCCGTGCGCCGCAAGTGGCGTATGACGGGCCGGGCACTGCGTCCGACGGCCTGCGTACGTCCGACAACTTCGACATGTTCTCCGGCGCCCCCGACCGCTACGACTGGAAACTGGTGGGCAAGAAGGAGATGTACATCCCCTACAACAGCTACAAGCTGGACCAGCCGACCCTCAAGTACGACGACATCATCAAGGCCGGCCACATCAACCAGGACCTGACCCGCTACGAACTGCACCGCGTGTGGGAAGTGGTCGGCACGGTCAAGCCGAGCGAGCGGCACATCTACGCCAAGCGCCACATGTACATCGACGAAGACAGCTGGCAAGTGGCGCTGGTGGATCACTACGACGGCCGTGGCCAACTGTGGCGGGTGGCGGAAGGGCATGCGCAGTTCTACTACAACCACCAGACCCCGGCGTACACCGTGGAAACCCTGTACGACATCATCGCCGGGCGCTACATCGCGCTGGGCATGAAGAACGAGGAGAAGAGCAGCTTCGTGTTTGGCTTCAATGCCAAGGCGGCGGACTACACCCCGGCGGCATTGAGGGCTGAAGGCGTGCGCTGATTCTTCAACTCTACAACCTAGTGGGAGCCGCTTTATGTGGGAGCTGGCTTGTGTGGGAGCTGGCTTGCCTGCGATGCA
>NZ_ANNV01000034.1 GCF_000346755.1 Pseudomonas sp. CBZ-4
GGGGGGGGGGGGCGAGCCTGTGAAAAGCTTACCATTGACTGGTCTAATCCCATTCAGTCTGGAATCTTCAGCATGCGAACTGTCGACATCCAGCAGGCAAGAATAAACCTGTCCCAGCGTTGATGAGGCTGTCAAAGGATGTCATTCCTGATTTCCAAGTCCGGCAGGCGGCTCTCCTCATCTGTTGTACGGAGTTGGTAATATCGGGCCGTGTTGGCAACGGGTGCCACCTTAAGTTGTAGGCTGGTTTCTACGGAGAGCGGCGGTGCAGTGGCGGTGAGTCGGGCGAGAACATTTAGGATGTGATCGGCACTCAGGGCGCCAGACAATCCTCGCAAGCGCCAATCGATTTCGCGCGTGCCGCGCTCAGCGCTTCACACAGGGGGACCGAAGGTCCCGACTCAAGCACCAGTTCTACCGCTACCAGCACCGGGTCGAGACCAGCGATGGGCACAGCAGCCAATACCTACGTCATAATTTGATCACCGTTGCTGTGATGTCTCAGGCCCCGCTTGAGAAGCCGCAACGGAGTGGGCAGATCAGCAAACGGCGTGCCATTGCACAGTGCACTGGGTTTGCGTTCGATGAGTGGGATGTAATGCTGCCAGTCAAAACTGACCTGATCTCGATCAAATAGGCACTCGTGGCTGGCAATCATCGTGTCATCGGCGATGACCCTGATCCGGGAGGGATATAGACGGCTGCTGACCCACTGGCCGACTCGCTCACACGGCACCGAATCGCGATTTCGTGCCACGCAGATCAGGCAGGTGCTGGAGACCCTTACGGTGTGCTCGACGTAGCCATCAAAGGCGGTCGGCATCCATTTCGACCCGCTCCAGCTCCAAAACGTCCGCCACCGTCAGCCCGTTGCACTAGGGGTGTAGCAGCTCGCTCCAGAGCGCACGCACGACAGCGTTGGCCCAGCCAGGCATTCAGTTCCTCGAGGGTGTGGAACATGCAGTTTGAGCGTCAATCCAGATGCGCCGTCGACTGCCTTGAACGTTCTTATCGACAAGAGGGTTGGCCGGGATTCGCACCAAATTCGCCAAAATGCAATTAAGCTTATGATTTAAAAGCTAAAACTGAATCTTGTAGTCAATCGGTTTGATCTTCCGATCGAGGTCCAGGGTGTAGTCGCCGAAACGATTGATATGACTCGTCCGATGCGGCGACAGCGCCTTGAGCACCGCCTCATCCACTGGGTGTCCCTGCCGCTGCAGATCCTTGAGCACCCTTGACATTTCCTGCGCGTTGTGCAGGATCACCAGATTCGCCACTAGGTGGTTGTACTTGATGACTTTGCGCTGCTCATGCCGCACGTTCTCGGCAATGATGCCCTCTCCGCCGAAGAACAGCCACTTAGTGAAGTTGTTGAACTCTTCGCTCTTGTTGGTGGCTGCGTGGATGTTCCGGCGGAGTTCGATATCGTTGATGTAATTCAGCAGGAACATCGTACGCACCACGCGGCCGAGCTCGCGGAAGGCGAAGTACAGCTTGTTTTTCCGGCTGTAGGTCCCCAGTCGGCGCAGGATCATTGAAGGTGTGATCTTGCCGGCTTTGATCGAGATGGCTACTCGAAGCATGTCTGGAACGTGGCGCTCAATCAGCGCCCAGTCGATGGAGGCTCTGAACAGGCTGTTGATATGGCGATAGTGGCTTCCCTTCTCCGGTTTGAAGAAAACGAGCTCCTTGATATTGCGAATTCTCGGCATCAGCTGGATACCGAGCAGATGCGCTAGACCAAACACAGGGGCATTCTGGGCCTGGGTATCACCATGCACGGTGTCCGGCTGAATATCCGAGTCGTTTTTGACCAGGCCATCCAGGATGTAAACCGCCTCGTAGACCCCGCAGGGAATGAAGCGGCTGAACAGGGCGATATACATGTCGGAAACATGGTAGTAGCCGATACCGCCGTAACCACCGTAGCGGATGTGGTACTCGGAAAGCAGATTCTGTTCGTAGACATTCCACTTGGTGCCGTCCGCGGAGGCGGCCTTTCCGCTCCCCCAATATCGCGGCAAGGCAAAGCGGTTGTAGGCGTTGATAGCCGCCACGATGGCCTTGTCAAGCCGCTCTTCGGTGACGTGTTTGAGATTAAGCCAGGCCACTTGTTTGCGACTGAAACCTTTAACCGAACGCGCGGTTTGGGATGCGCCTAGGTTGCAGCCATAGCAGAACAGTGTGGTGATGAAACGCTTACGTGGCTCATCGAGCTTGGCCTCGAAGCCAGAAAGCGGGCCAAACAGGCGGTGCAGGTCAAGCCAACGCTCTGTTTCAGTCAGTACGTCCAAGATGCTTTTGGGTTCGGCGGTTGCCGTGATGGCTTGATCGATGATGGGCAGCTGGGGCGGCGGCTCCCTTCGTTCGGTTCGCCGAATCAGCAGCCCGGATTCAGTCAAATCCACATGCTCGTTATCCGGAAAGTGGTCGTCGACCGTTTGCGCGAGCGCGCTCAACTGGTTGCGCAGGCCTTGGGTGAACGCGGCCGGATTGACGTCCATGCCCACCAGTTCGCCGTAGCGCAGCACTTCCTCCTGATACTCATCCCAGCTCACCAGGTGTTCGCGGTAATCGTCGTATTGATCACTGTGCTCAACGTAGAGGTCGCCGGATTTCAACTCCTGCATAACCTGAGAGAAGATGCAGAGCTCAAAATACTTACGGTGAATCAAGGTCTCACTGCTGGCGGTGTCGCCCTTGGCGAAGATCAGTTTTCGCCACTTTTCGGGCAGCCCCTCCAGCGCCATTTCGGCAAACTCGTCCGCGCCGAGCGTGAGGTATTCGCGGTGGCTGTTGCGATGCCGCTGCAGCCAGTCAACCGCCTGCAACAGCGCGTCGTCCTGCGAGCTGGACTTGAGTGCGAGCACGTCCAGGCACTGAAACAGTAACGAGCGCTTGCTGCGGTATGGCTGCAACATGAACGGATAATAGTTGTTGCCGGCGAAGGCCATGTGCTCATCGCACTGGACGATCCAGGAGGCAGGATCGCCCTCAAGGGTTTCGTCGACCTGTGCGAGTCGCTCATCTGACGGCAAAGGCGCTTGTAGGACGGTGAGCACCTCCCGGAATTGACCGATCAGCCGATCCACCTGCTGGACATGGGTCAGGTGGTACTGCTGCAAGCGTTCTTCGGCAATCCGGTGCAGGCTGCGCAGGGTCTTGATGAAGATTTCGGCCACGTCATCCATGGCCTTCTGCAGTTGCGACTGCACCATGAGCACGGCCAAGGTGTAGCGCTTGTTGGCCTTCATCGCCCGCATTTCGGCGATATCGAGCGCTCGCGCTTCCAGTACCATCTGGGTGCGCTTGCTGATCGCGATATTCGTCAGCAAGGGAAGTCCATCGGCCAGCTCGATCAGTCCGTTGATATGCTTGAGAAAGCTTGCAACCTCACGAGCGCCGGGACGCTTCGGTTCGCGCTTGAGGCCATCCCATGCACTGCGCCCCTGGGGCTCCAATAGCTGATCCAGCCGCGCCGTGGCAGAGGCTGGCAATACATTGGCGACACTCTGATAAATCGACTCGTTGACGCTGGCACGGGCCTGCTGGGCCAGACGGCTGAGCCGTGTAAAACCCGGGAGTTCATAACGGCGGCGAACCAGCTCTTCAATGAGGATGTTGATGATGTCGGGTAGTTCCTGCTTCGAGGTGGCGGCTTGATGAGCGACCTCGTCCAGCCACTGATCGCCCTCGGCATCCAGCACCTGAATGCCCAGATGAACGCGAAGCCGCTGCTGGTGGCGTGGTTTGCTGCCGGATTGGTCGTAACGCTGCAGGGCGACCTTGGCGGGAACTCGCAATCCTGCAAGGCGGCAGATATGTTCAAGGATTGCCGGTGGCGTGGCTGCGAGTGGAAGGAAATAGCCGAGCCGTTGCAGGAGTTTCAGCTGGATCAGGAGGCAGACGCGCGTAGGGGCTTGCCGATACCAGCCAAAGATCAAGACTTTCTCCTGAGGGCCGGGTGTATAAATCGCGCCGAGTTCCTGTGGGCTGAACTCGGTTTTAAGACGCGGATAGGCAGTTTCTTCCGGTCGACTCATGGATCTTGCTGACGCCGTAAGAGCGAGCCTGCCGCGTTTTCTTCGAAGGCGCCGGCCTCCTCGATATAGCCTTGCACGGTGCCGTCATGCCGCCAGCCACCCTGGCGCTTGATCTCGAGAAAGTCAGCACCGGCGCGATGGGCGCTGGTTGCCAGGCCACGGCGCAGGCTGTGGCTGCTCATCTCTGGGGCATGCGACAGACGCGCTTCCTGGGCGCGAGCCGCCAGGATGGCATTGACGCTACCCACGTTCAGCGGAGCAGCCCCGACTACACCCCAGCGGCTGATGCGGCGGAACAGCGGGCCTTGCTCAATCTGAGCGGTATCCAACCAGCACCGCAAAGCCTTGGCTGGGCAGCAGATGTTGTCGCCGTAGGGGATCGCCTTGTCCAAGCCCTGACCCTCCTGGTCGGTCTTGGAGCGCGGCAGCGTGATCCGTAGACCTTCCCGCTCCCACTGCAGGTAGTGCACTTCCAGCATGACCAGTTCGCTGCGTCGGAACGCGCCGAAGTACCCCACCTGTATCAATGCGCTGTCACGCAGCGCCGCGAGCCCGTCGAGCGTGGCCAGGTGCGTCACGATCAGGTCGAGATCTTCCAGCAGTAAGGCTTTGGCTTTCTGCCGCGGGCGCCCGTGCACTCGCTCGATACCGCGCAAGGTCTTGCGTACGGTGGCGCTGGCGGTCGGGTCAGGAAAGCCCTGAAAGCGGTGCCATTGCCCCAGCGCGGTCAGGCGCAGGGACAAAGTGCGCGGGTTCAACGCTTCTGCGAAGGTCAGCAGGTAATGAATCACCGTGGCTTCATCGCACGGCAGCACGCCGCCCCAGGCCTGAAAGTGGCGAATGGCCGAGCGGTAGGTTCGGCGGATGTTGTCGGAGGTGGCGGCCGCGAGAAAGCGCTGGTAGCGCTGGGCCAACTGCTCCGGGGTAGCGAGCGTACCGTTGGTACGCGCAAGGGCTGCTCGCTCGTCGAGCAGTAACGGGGTGGCTATTTCATCGTTATTTCTTGTAGTCATCAAGAAACGCCTGTTTAGGCCGTGCGTACTGCGGATTATAGAAGCGAATGCCGAGCGTGAACGCCTAACTCGCGATAACCGCGCTTATCGTCGGTTCGCCGAGGGTTTCGCCGGGCTGTTCTATTCTGTACTTAAACTGCAGTATTACGTTTTCCATACTACGGTACGAAAAAATCCGAGGTGCTTATGGCCCGCCCAGGGATCATGTATGTCCACGTCGCCGCCGCCGCCGCCCAGCTCGTTGCTCAAGGCAAAAATCCAACGATCGACAGCGTCCGCGAAGCCTTGGGCGGAACCGGCAGCAAGAGCACCATCGCGCCGCTGTTAAAACGTTGGAAAGCAGCCCACCAAGACACGGTGGCGCACGCGGAGCTTGGACTGCCTGCCGAGCTGGTCCTGGCGTTGAAAGGGGTCTACGAAACAGTGCAGGCGCAGGCGACCCTCCAAGTCGAGCAGTCGGAGCAGACCCATCGCGAAGCCACCGCCGTGCTGCAGGAGCAGTTGCAGCAGGTTTTCAGCGAGCGGGACGCTTTACTCAACGCACAGGCGCAGCAAAGTCAGGCGCTGGCCACCGCCCAAGCACGCAGCCAAGGGCTGGAAGAAACCGTGCAGCGGCAGGAAATCACCTTGGTCAGTCTGGGCAGCGAAAAGCTCGGGCTCGAACAGCGCCTGGTCGACCGCGTCGCAGAAATAGCCACACTGAGCCAACACCTGCAGCAAGCGCAGGGGCAGTTCGAGCATTACCAGGCATCGGTCGCGCAACAGCGCGCCGACGAGCGCCAGGCCGCGGAACAACGCCAGCAGCACCTGGAACAGGAGCTGACAGAGCTCCGCCAGCGCCTGCTCGCACAACAAACCCACCTGGGCGAACTGCACGCACAGGAACAACGCTGGGCGCAGGACCACGATCGACTGCAGAGCACCCTGCACACGTCCCAGGAGTCGCTGATCCTCAGCCGCAGCGCACAGGAGCAGTTGGCACGGCAACTCGCCGAGCTGAAACAGATCCATCAGGCACTGGAGCAGCGGCATGTCCAGGACGAACAGTGCTTGGCTGATACGCGAACGAAGTTGGCTGTGGCCGAGCGGGAGCGGCGTCTTCTGACGGACCGTTTCACCCAAGCAGAATCCCAGTTGACCGAACTTGCCAGAGAGCAACAACGTCTGCTCCAAGACAACGCGGTGTTAAACAGCCAACTTGTGGAACTCAGAACGTTGCCACCGAACCCGCCGTTGGCATCTTGAATGGGCGTTATGCAATGAGCTTGGAGAGTGTCTAGAAAATCAGGGGCGATTCACACAGCTGGGGCAAAGGACCGGGCACCGCTTGCGCAGCACCGTATCCGGCAAGAAACGCGTCATTGTTGACCTAGCCGGAGGGCACTACCTCAGCTTGCAACAGCGGCAGCACGACATGGCCGCCACCGAAGACCAGTAACCCGCTACGGAAGAAGGCATCCACCATTGCTACGGCATGACTCGGCAGCAGTTGGGCCAAGACAGGCAACCCCATCAGCAACGTACAGAACAGTGCTAGCCAGATCGCTCCGGCACGCTGGCTTACCGCGATCGGCAGCGGATCGTGTGCGCAGTCCTGAGTAGGCTTGAACAGCAGCAGGCCAGCGATGGCAGCAGCAGCAATCATGCTGACCTGCCCCCACGCAGATGGCATAAGTAGGACGACACAGGCAGCAATCGCCATGCTGGTGACACGCAATACGTCCGGGCACAGGTTGCGTGCCCCATACAGCTTGGGCAACCACAGGTACTGCCACCACTTTCAGACCGTGGAGCGCTCCCGACGAGACGGCATCGCCTTAGTTAGATATACCCAGCGCGAACAGGACCAGGGCAATGGCTGAGGGCAGTGTGAATCCTGCCCAAGCCGCCATGGCTCCAGCGTAGCCCGAGCGGGACAGACCCAAGGCCATACCAATCTGACTGCTTGCAGGCCCTGGCAGGAATTGGCACAGTGCCAACAAGTCTGCATAACTGCGTTCGGACAACCAGCGCCGTCGTGTGACGAACTCGTCACGGAAATAGCCTAAGTGCACGATGGGGCCGCCGAAGGAGCTTAGTCCAAGGCGCAGAAAGATGAGAAAGACAGACCACGGGCTGTGGTGGTCAGTGTGGGTGTTTGTCATGCGTTTGCCTTCGTGCATGAAAGTAGCCGAAGGTTTGCCAGGTACCCGGCCGTCCGAGTGAGGCAAACCTGCTGGGCTGGATAGCTGGCGCTCTTGCGCCCAGGAGCAGTGCCAACGACACACCGAGCATGACCGTCAAAGAGCCTTCATTGGCCAGATTGACGCCATCAAGGCTTACGCCGGCATTGGCGAGCGCAAATAACGGCATGATTACATAGGCGACCCAGTTGACCGGCGAAGAGCGAACCACGCCGTGGCGCACTTAGCGGATGGCAGCATTTTTTTCGACAGGGAGAGTTCATAGGCAGCGTAGATAGGGGGAGCAGGGACGGGCATAAAATTATTAAAATTACATATTTACAAATATAGATATGACGAATAGCATTTGCATGCCCGTGAAGTAGCGACGCGCCGGACACACAGACCGAAGCGACGTTGTAACGCGCGGGGCGGCTAATCTGCGCCAGCCAAAGGCTGGCTCACTGTTCCCATCCCTCAATAGAAGGAGACCCAAAATGACCCATGTTGTCCGTTTTCATCAGATCGGCGGCCCCGAAGTCTTGCAGATCGAAGAGCTCGAAGTTGGCGCTCCGGGCTCCGGCGAGCTGCGCATCCGCGTCGAGGCGATCGGCCTGAATCGCGCGGAAGCCATGTTCCGCTCGGGTGTGTACCTGGAGCCGACGCAGCTGCCGGCCCGGCTCGGCTACGAAGCTTCCGGCATCGTCGAGGCGCTGGGCAGCGGCGTTCACGGCTTCGAGGTTGGCGAAGCGGTCAGCGTGATTCCGGCTTTTTCCATGAACAAGTTTGGCGTCTATGCCGAGCAGGCGATCGTGCCGGCCACGGGGGTTCTGAAGCGGCCGGCGGGCGTCGGCGCGGTGAAGGGGGCGGCGATCTGGATGCAGTATCTGACCGCCTATGGCGCACTGATCGAGATTGCCCAACTCAAGCGCGGTGATGCGGTGATCATCACGGCGGCTTCGAGCAGCGTCGGCTTGGCCGCGATCCAGATCGCCAACAGCGTCGGCGCCATTCCGATCGCGACGACCCGGACACGCGCGAAGGAGGCGGCGCTACGCGAGGCGGGGGCGGCGCATGTGATCGCCACCGAGGAGCAGGACCTGGTCGCGGAGGTAATGCGGATCACCGACGGTCGCGGCGCGCGCATCGCCTTCGACCCGGTCGCGGGGCCGCAAGTCGAAACACTGGCGCAAGCGATGAGTCAGCAGGGCCTGCTTTTCATCTATGGCAATCTCAGCGGTCAGGAGACGCCGTTCCCGGCCTTGGCAGCGATGAACAAAGCCCTGAGCGTGCGCGGCTACACGCTGTTCGAACTGACCGGTGATCCGCAACGCTTGGCGCCTGCGCAAGCTTTTATCACGCGCGGCCTCGAGGCCGGACAGCTGAAGCCGATCATTGCCAAGACCTTCCCCTTCGAGCAGATCGTCGAAGCGCACCGTTACATGGAATCGAACCAGCAGTTTGGCAAGATCGTCGTCACGGTATCTCGGTAGAGGCAGTTCGTGAAAGACCAGGAGAGGGCAGAGTCGCCTTTCCCGCGACTGCGGAAATGACTCGACGCTGCCCCTTCATCCCCGCCACGCTGGAGCTGGGCGGCAAATCGGCAAATCGGCAAATCGGCGAATCGGCGAATATCGCGTTGGGCTTACTGGAATGCGTCACGCATGGTGATATCGTCGTAACAACAGGAGGCACGTCATGGTCAAAGTAGCGTTGTTCGTTCGTCTGGAAGCAAAGCCTGGGAAAGAGAAAGAGGTAGAGAACTTTCTCTTGGATGGCCTTCCAATAGTGGAGGAAGAGCTAGCCACTACGGCGTGGTTCGGAATCCGCTTGGGGCCGTCCACCTTTGGCATCTTTGATGCCTTCCCGGATGAAGCAGGTCGGCAGGCTCATCTTTCGGGCAAGGTCGCAGCGGCGCTTATGGCAAAGGCTGCCGAGCTGTTTGCCAAACCGCCGTCAATCGAGAAGGTTGACGTCCTGGCGGCCAAGCTACCCGGCTAAGCAAACCCAACAAGGCGCTCCAGTCGCGTCCCTACCGCTTTGCGGCGGCAGGGACGCGACTGAGCTTGGACGTCCACCGGCCTGTTCTAAACGGAGCGCTCGAGAGGTGCCTGTCCAGGCACTAGCATCTACTTATCTACAAACGCAAATATATAGGTAGTTACACATGAAAGATTCCATTCTTTTCGAAAGCACCACGTTGGGCCCCTACAGCCTGAAAAACCGCATCGTCCTGCCGCCGCTGACCCGTTCGCGTAGCTCGCAGCCAGGCAACATTCCCAATGACCTGATGGCGACCTACTATCGCCAGCGTACCGGTGCCGGCTTCATGGTCACCGAGGGCACCCAGATCGAGCCGCGCGGCCAGGGCTACGCCTGGACCCCGGGCATCCACAGTGCCGATCAGATCCTCGGCTGGCGCAAAGTGACCGATGCGGTACACGCCGAGGGCGGCACCATCTTCGCCCAGCTCTGGCATGTCGGCCGGGTCTCGCACACCTCGTTGCAACCCAATGGCGAAGCCCCGGTGGCGCCATCGGCGATCCCGGCCGAGGGCGTCAGCGTATTCATCGAGACAGGTCCCGGCACCGGCGCCCTGGCGCCGCCTTCGATGCCACGTGCACTGACCACCGCCGAGGTCAAGGAGCTGGTACAGCTCTATGCACAGGCCGCTCGCAACGCCCTCGACGCCGGTTTCGACGGCGTGGAAATCCACTCCGCCAACGGTTATCTGATCAACCAGTTCATTTCCGCGCACAGCAATCAACGCGACGACGAGTACGGCGGCTCGTTGCAGAATCGTCTGCGCTTCCTCCGTGAGGTGACCCAGGCGGTGGCCGCGGTGGTCGGTAAAGACCGGCTCGGCGTGCGTTTCGCCCCGTTGTTCGCCAGCACCGACGAGGCCCGCGTATATCTCGGCCTGGTCGAAGAAAACCCACACGAGACCTATGTCGAAGCGGTCAAGGTGCTGGAAGAAGTCGGCATCGCTTACCTGTCGCTGGCCGAGGCGGATTGGGAAAACGCACCGGAGCTGCCGGAAAGCTTCCGCAGCGCGGTGCGCGAGGTCTTCAGCGGGCGCATCCTCTATGCCGGCAAATACACCGCCGAGCGAGGCAAGCGTGTGCTCGAGGCGGGCTGGGGCGATCTGGTCGCCTTCGGCCGTCCGTTCATCGCCAACCCGGACCTGCCCAAGCGGATTGCCAATGGCTGGCCGCTGAACCCGGTCGATCCGGCCAGCATGTACGGCGGAACCGCTGTCGGCTACACCGACTATCCGACCTATGGCGGATAGTCCGCTCGAGGTGCCGGCCCCCGAGCGATACGGTTCGGGGGCCGGCGCATTGTCGGTTGAGCGGGCATATCGTAATATCGCAAAAAATAGTTATCGTGCGTGACCTATGAGTATCGACGTAAGCGAAGCGCTGAAGGCGCTAGACAACCCAACACGCCTGAACATCCTCAGTTGGCTGAAGGATCCGCGTCATCATTTCCCCGAGCAGGAGGTGGATCCTGAGCAGGTCGGTGTCTGCGTGAGCATCATCCAGGATCGGGTAGGCCTGTCGCAGTCGACCGTCTCGCTGTATCTCGCTGCCTTGCAGCGGGCGCAACTGGTGACCTCACAACGCATCGGTCCCTGGACTTATTACAAACGCCATGAGCAGAACATCGCAGCGTTCCAGGTGGCCTTGAAAGCGCTGATTTGATGCCTGCTCGCAGGGGTTTTTTCAGCCCTTCAAAATCTATGTTTTGAAATATGTAGGAGAGAAGATGTTAACTCCGAATTCCATTCCCTATCAGCAACAACCTGGCTTTCAGCACACCTACCGCCAAGGCCGCCTGAGCCTAGGTCTTTTCTTCCCCCTCGAAGCCTTTACCGGCGATACGCCGAGTATGCTCGACCAAGTGAACCTGGCCCAACGCGCCGAGAAGCTGGGTTTCTCTGCCCTCTGGTTTCGCGACGTGCCGTTACGCGACCCCAGCTTCGGTGATTCGGGCCAGGTCTTCGATCCCTGGGTCTACCTGGGTTTTATGGCGGCACACACTCGCTCGATTGCGCTGGGCACCGCGTCGGTCATCCTGCCAATCCGCAATCCCCTACACACCGCCAAGGCCGCAACTAGTGTCGATCAGCTCAGCGGTGGCCGCCTGTTACTCGGCGTGGCTTCCGGTGACCGTCCAGTAGAGTTTCCGGCATTCGGTGTCGACCCGGAGCAACGCGACAGCCTGTTCCGCGAATACCTCAAGGTATTTCGCGAGGTTCAGCGCAGCAGTTTCGTGCCTTTGACCTGGTCCGGCGGCACGCTTGAGGGGGCCGATCTGATTCCCAAGCCGACGACGGCGGAAATTCCTTTCTTCGTCACCGGCCATAGCCGCCAGACGCTGGAGTGGATCGCCCGCTGCAGTCATGGCTGGATCAGCTATCCGCGTGCACCGAAGACTCAGCAGCTGATTGTCGAGGACTGGCGCACGGCGGTTCGTGCCGAATGTGGTGAACTGTTCAAACCCTTCACCCAGTCGCTATACATCGACCTGACAGATAACCCGGAGACACCACCTCGGCCGATCCACCTGGGCTATCAACTGGGGCGACATCACCTGATCCCGCTGCTGCACAGCTTGCAGGAGATCGGCGTTAACCATGTGATCATCAATTTGAAATACGGCCAACGCCCCGCAGGTGAGGTCATTGAGGAACTCGGTCAGTTCGTTCTACCTGACTTCGTCATGTCAGCATAAGCCGGCGTGGTGAGGCATCAAATCATTATCCGTGGGGATTGCTCATGAGTTTCAAGGCAGTATTGCTTAACAAGGACCAGCAGGGGTTCTCTGCTCGTGTGACTGAGCTGGAGGATGAGGACTTACCGGCCGGTAGTGAAGTGCTCATCAGCGTTGAGCAGATCTGGACGCTTACCCAGTTCGTTCGCAGCATGGCGGATTAATCTACCTAACGTGTCGCGATAGCTGAGCTGTGTACTGCGTGCCAGGTTTTTTACAGTGACCAGATACTCTGCAAGAAAGCGCTTAACCCATGGGGCCAACAGATTCGAATTGTTCATGTTTATTTCTCCAGCATTGCGTATCGCTCAAAGCGAATCGAAGCCTCCATCAGCAGCTCCGGTGTCATCGGCAAATAAACCTGGGTCGCAGCGATGCTTGCGTGTCCCAGGTAGGTCGACAGCATGGGTAGGAGCCTTTGGACATCGGCACCCTGCTGGTACCAGGTGGTCAGTCGATGGACAGCGAAGGTGGCTCGCACTGAGTTGACCACCATCACGGCGAACGAGCAGTGGAGTGTCCAATGCGGTGCCGGGCGATGTGTGGACGGTCTTGATGTAATCGTGCAGGATCTGGGTTAAATGCGTTCCAGTCGGAACCCACCGCGTCTTGTAGAACTTCGTGTCGCGGATCGTTAACAGACTCTGCTCAAGGTCGACGTCGGCAAAACACAAGTGCAGCGCTTCGCTCAGTCGTAGGCCCGTTCCGTATAAAAGCAGCACTAGCGTTCGAAGGGTACGTGGTTCGATTAATGTTGAATGTAAGCCATCAACGGCATTGATCAGTCGAGCTATGTCGCTATCGGTATATACATAAGGTCGGAAGGTTTGGGGGCAGCGTGGTGTGTTGATTGGTAGCGGAATGCCTGATGAAGGTTTCATCGGGGATCCGATCCAGGTGCAGCCCCGAAAACTGGCGCAAAATTGTAGTCTCATAGAGCGCTTCTTCCATCGCCGGATCACTGTAGCCGAACCAGTTTTGCATCAAATGAACCCGCAACATGGCCATCAATGGATACGCCGGACGGCCCCCTTCGCCCTTTGGATAATGCGGCTCGATCAAATTAACCAAGCCCTTCCAGGGCACCACCTGATCCATCTCGATTAAGAAGCGCTCGCGGCGGGTCTGCTTACGTTTGCCGGCATATTCGGCGTCGGCGAAGGACATCTGTTTCATCGGGGCTCAACTGTTCCGTTTGTGCGTGGTGGGTATTTCACCAGATCGGGAAGTCTTTTTCAGAGTTTCCCTAGATCCAGTGGATTAGAAACAAAACAGCGCGAGCTTAAAAACAAAATGCGCATTGTTGTAGGCCCTACTTGGCGCCTACGCTCCTTAACCAGCAAATAACGCGTTCCGACTCCGCCGACGGCAGTCATATCGCTCTGCGAAGTTTTGACCCTGGCCTAGAACGAACGACCAGCCCGTCTCGCCAGCACGACACGGCGTGACACCTCTTAAGCCAGGAATGAATGACAAAACGGATCATGTGCGGCAACTCGTCGCGCTAAAATTAATATACTCCATACCAGTATATGACTATACTCCCCCCCAGTACCAAGATATACCCCCCACCAGTACCGGTGTACACTTTCCCGTATCACGCCACTGGAGAGAAAAAATGCCTCATTCACCTGAAGAAAAGAAACGCGTTCTGGGACGCGTGCGACGAGTAAGAGGACAGCTGGACGCATTGGAAACTGCGCTGGAACAAGGGGCTGAATGCGGGCCCGTTTTGCAGCAAATTGCTGCGATGCGTGGCGCGGTAAATGGATTAATGGCGGGAGTATTGGAAGGTCATCTCAGGGAAGAGTTTTCGAATCAAGTAGATACCACCGAGGCACAGCGGTCTTCGATTGATGAGGTCATTGCGCTGGTACGCACATACCTAAAGTAACCCTAGTCGACACCGACGCCGTGCTGGTAGCCCCGGATCTTTTAAGTTCCATCCAACGGAGACAACCCTATGAAATCTCGTGCTGCAGTTGCATTCGAAGCAGGTAGACCGCTTCAAATCGTTGAGATCGACGTAGAGCCGCCTCGCGCAGGCGAAGTGCTGATTAAAATCACGGATACGGGCGTATGCCACACGGATGCCTTCACCCTTTCCGGTGATGATCCTGAAGGCCTGTTTCCTGTTGTGCTTGGCCACGAAGGTGCCGGCATTGTCATCGAAGTCGGCGAAGGTGTGACCAGCGTGAAGCCTGGCGATCACGTTATCCCGTTGTACACCGCAGAATGTGGAGAATGCTTGTTCTGCAAGTCCGGAAAAACCAACCTTTGTACCGCTGTCCGCGCTACTCAAGGTAAAGGTGTGATGCCAGATGGCACCACACGCTTCTCGTACAACGGACAGCCGCTGTATCACTACATGGGTTGCTCGACCTTCAGCGAGTACACCGTAGTTGCGGAAGTATCGGTCGCCAAGATCAATCCGGATGCCAACCCTGAGCACGTTTGCCTACTGGGCTGCGGCGTAACAACCGGTATCGGCGCGGTGCATAACACCGCCAAGGTTCAGCCGGGCGACACCGTGGCTGTATTCGGTCTGGGTGGCATCGGATTGGCCGCTATCCAAGGCGCGCGTCAAGCCAAAGCGGGTCGGATCATCGCCATCGACACCAATCCTGCCAAATTTGAACTGGCACGCCAGTTCGGCGCCACTGACTGTGTCAATCCAAAGGATCATGAGCAGCCAATTCAGCAAGTCATCATTGAAATGACCGGCTGGGGCGTCGATCACTCTTTCGAGTGCATCGGTAACGTCCACGTGATGCGTGCCGCACTCGAGTGTGCCCACCGCGGCTGGGGTCAATCGATCGTCATCGGTGTTGCCGGTGCTGGCCAGGAAATTTCTACCCGCCCTTTCCAGTTGGTCACTGGCCGAACTTGGAAAGGCTCCGCCTTCGGCGGCGTCAAAGGTCGTAGCCAACTGCCTAAGATGGTTGAGGACTCAATGAAAGGTGAGATCGAGCTGGCACCTTTCGTTACCCACACCATGCCGCTCGAGCGAATCAACGAAGCATTCGACCTGATGCACGAAGGCAAATCGATTCGCACCGTTATCAAATACTGACCGGCTGCCCGGGGCGAAAGCCCTGGAGAGCTGTTCGTATCCTCCAAGCAGCCTCGGAGTTACATCGTGAGCAAAATGACAACGAAACTAGCTAGGCGCGCCATTGCTCAGGAAAGCATCGAAACGTCAGGCTGATTCGTGAGCCTACAGATTGCTTTGTCTTCAACAATGAATGCAGCCAGTGACGCTGGGTCTCGCCACGCATCACGATAACCTGACCATGCTCCAATGTGAGCTCACGGAGCTCCCCGGTCGCCTTATGCTTGAGCGCAAACTTACGTGCAGCCCCGAGACTGAGCGATGCAATGAAGTCATTTGGCTCGGAAGCTTCAACGTCAGCGTGCCATCCTATTGCTTGAGATCCATTATGGTAGAGGTTGAGCAAACAAGAGTTGTAACGCTGACCGGTAAGCTCCTCCATTCTGCGTTTCAACCGCAGCAAACTGCTTCCTTGCCAGCGAATTGCTTGGCGCTCTATTCCTGAATGGACGTATCGAAACGGCCTGTCAGCATACCAAGCAACCTCCCGAGCCGTCCTGACCAACTCACCATTCAATAAAGCCGAGTCAGGCTGCCAGGCAACAGCCATCATTAACTCGTTGAAATGGCTATCGGCCTCATCGACAGCCATTACTCGACCGTAATCATTGAGTACTCCGTCCTTTGGAAGCATGTTCAGAAGATGCGCCTGGTCGCTGAACAGGTCAGTATTTGGTGAGAATCACATTTGATGTATCCGCTCGAGAAGAACAACTTGACTTCAGTTTTAACTAATATGCAGATGAGACCATTTTAAGCGCTGTGGAAGCATTCGCGCCAATACGTCATCCTTATCGAACAAATGATTTTTGAGCGCAATCAACAGATGTCCACCTCCCAACGCACCACAAGCCCAAGCCGTTCAGGTGTGAACGTTTTTGCGAGGTGGTTGAGCTCGGGGTTTGGATCAACCAGCGGAGCCAACATGAAGATGCCCGCCACGAGTATTGGCTTGTCCGCCACCGTGCTCCAATACCATCCTGAAATCGGGAGCATGAGCAACGCAATGCCGTTAAGCAGAAGGTTACCTACTAGGGGTTTGGGGAGCAATGGAACCAAAAACCAACGTAAGCCCGACTAGCTCCGTTCAGAGCCCTCTTCCCAGGCATCCGACTCGATAAAACCATTGCGCAACTTGACCACCCATTGGCGCCGTTATTGACCAGCCGGCTGCATTCTTGACCAGTTATTTGCATTCGGAGTGACCAGGAGGGGGGCAATAGAGAAAACGGAAAAAATCGTACGCTAAGGCCAAGCGTGTTTTGCTAATGAACTGTGCTAGCAGACAAAACCAGCGGCTAGCACAACATCGATTACTTGCATTGCGACACCCAGTACGAATTGCACGGTACTCCAGTCGTTTTGGGCAGCTATAAAATCGAATTTCGTTATCGAAGTTCGATTATTATGGATTAATCTGTGGAAAATCAGGTAGGCCAACGCATGACTAATACCTCCACCGATGACCGCAGCCCATGGTCGGTTTTTCTTATTTTTCTACGCCTTGGATTGACCTCCTTCGGCGGCCCCATCGTGCACTTAGGCTATTTCCGTGACGAGTTCGTCACACGACGGCGCTGGTTGTCTGAACGCAGCTATGCTGATTTAGTGGCGCTGTGCCAATTTCTTCCAGGCCCAGCAAGCAGCCAGGTCGGCATAGCGTTGGGGCTATCACGGGCTGGATATAGCGGGGCGCTGGCTGCTTGGACAGGCTTTACGCTGCCTTCGGCCGTAGCTTTAATCCTGTTCGCGCTGGGCATTTCCAACTATGGGGATTCCGTTTCGCCGGGCGCGTTGCATGGCCTAAAAGTGGTGGCCGTTGCCGTAGTCGCCCAAGCGGTATGGGGCATGGCGCGCAACCTGTGTACGGATGGGCTGAGAGTCACAATAATGGCGATTGCCGCCTGTGCTGTCCTGCTCGTACCGTCCGCGTGGGGGCAGGTTGGTGTGATTGCTGCCGCAGGCATCATAGGCCGACTATTGTTCAAGCCAGCACATACTGTTGAGCACGACCCACTACCTATCACGGTCAGTCACCGGGCCGGCGCACTTTGGCTATCGTTATTTTTTGCCCTGCTGATTGGCCTACCGATCTTGGCAAAATTGCTGCCAAGTCCAACGATGGTGGTAGTGGACGCCTTCTATCGTGTGGGGTCACTAGTGTTCGGTGGTGGCCACGTTGTGTTGCCGCTGCTGCAAGCCGAAGTGGTGTCCTCCGGCTGGGTCAGTAATGAATCCTTCCTCGCGGGGTACGGGGCGGCTCAAGCGGTGCCCGGCCCATTGTTCACATTCGCCGCGTTCCTTGGTGCTTCGATGAGCACCGCTCCCTCTGGCTGGGTCGGCGGTATTGTGTGCCTACTGGCTATCTTCGCACCCTCTTTTCTGCTGGTTGTGGGAGCCATGCCATTTTGGGAGCGCCTGCGTCGCAATACAGGCATGCAAGCCGCGCTGGCTGGGGTCAATGCGGCGGTGGTTGGCCTGCTGCTGGCCGCGTTCTATCACCCTGTATGGACTAGCGCCATATTTCAGCCGCAAGACTTTGTCTTGGCCCTGGTCGCCCTTGTCGCACTGATGTTCTGGAAGCTCCCGCCGTGGCTAGTTGTCGTCGGCAGCGGTGCAGCGGGTTGGCTGTTGAGTATCGCGCTGTGAGGCACGAAAAATGACAGATAAAGACCTGTACGGCGGGTTGATCCGCCTGCACATACTTCACCATGCAGCCGAGAAGCCCGTCTTCGGACTGGGAATCATCGAAGAACTGCAACGACACGGCTACGAGCTGAGCGCCGGGACGGTATACCCAATGCTGCACGGGCTGGAAAAGAAGGGCTATTTGACCTCACGCCACGAACGCACCGGGCGACGTGAACGGCGTGTCTATGAGATCACTGAGCAAGGCCAAGTTGCGCTGGTCGAGGCACGTGCAAAGGTTAAGGAACTGTTCGGCGAGTTGATCGAAGGTTGCTGAGTTTACGGCTTCAACTCGGCGTCAGGCGGTTCACTGGCACCGCGTCAGACTAGGGCCGCTTTCTGCATTTTCTGACGCCAAGGCGTCAATCTCTATGGCCTCAACCTGACAGGCCGAATGCTTAGCGTACGATTTTTTCCGATTTCTCTATCGACCCCAGGAGGATCTGAATTGATCTCTCCACCATGTGTACACTGCCTGACAGCGGAGTTCGTCGCGGTTTAATCTAGAAAGACTTGCCCTAGGGAGATCAGCACGGCTGGAAGAACTGACCCAAACGAGGCAGCAGGTCGCATTTGACGATATCTTCACTGTATACTTTATCGCTCAGCCATACCTCTTGAGCTACAGGAACACCAGCATGACTGTACTCCAAACGATCTACTGGCAGCCTACGCCGCCTTAGCGCTACGCCCCCTCGCAACATCTCGCTTCCGCTAGTTTCGCTCGCGGTCGCGTACTGCTGTATGCCCGGTTTTTACACCCAAGGCACACAGCCAAATAATCCTCACAACTTGAATTCGTATCGACGCGCTCGCCATCTGCCTGGTGTGCGTGTGGTGCATTGCCTTGGATATTCTGATGCTGCAATCGCTCAAACAAACGTGGTTTTCCAACGTCCGTGGAGACGTGCTCGCGGGGATCGTGGTCGCGCTCGCGCTGATCCCGGAGGCCATTGCTTTCTCTATCATTGCCGGCGTCGACCCCAAGGTCGGTCTCTACGCCTCCTTCTGTATCTGTGCTGTCATCGCCTTCGTCGGCGGTCGACCCGGCATGATCTCGGCAGCTACCGGTGCGATGGCACTGCTGATGGTCACCCTGGTAAAAGATCACGGGCTTCAGTATTTGCTGGCAGCCACCTTGCTCTGCGGGGCGCTTCAAATCCTCGCTGGATACCTGAAACTGGGCTCTCTGATGCGCTTTGTTTCGCGCTCGGTAGTCACAGGCTTTGTGAATGCATTGGCGATTCTGATTTTCATGGCGCAGTTACCTGAATTGACCAACGTGACCTGGCACGTTTACGCCATGACCGTAGTGGGCCTCGGAATAATCTATCTGTTTCCGTATGTACCGAAGATCGGCAAGCTGATTCCCTCGCCGCTGGTGTGCATCCTGGCCCTGACGGCCATTGCTATTTACCTCGGTCTGGATATCCGCACTGTGGGTGACATGGGCGAACTGCCGGACACGCTGCCGATTTTCCTGTGGCCTGAAGTCCCGCTGAACGTTGAAACTCTGCGCATCATCTTCCCGTACTCAGCCGCCTTGGCCGTAGTAGGTCTGCTTGAGTCCATGATGACCGCGACCATCGTCGACGATTTGACCGATACCACCAGCAACAAAAACCGTGAATGCAAGGGTCAAGGCATTGCCAACATCGCTGCCGGGATGCTCGGCGGTATGGCAGGCTGCGCCATGATCGGCCAGTCGATCATCAACGTGAAATCCGGTGGACGTACCCGTCTCTCCACATTGTGCGCGGGCATTTTCTTGCTGCTGATGGTCGTTTTCCTCGGCGAATGGCTCTCCAAGATCCCGATGGCTGCATTGGTTGCTGTGATGATCATGGTATCCATCGGCACCTTTAGCTGGGATTCCTTGCGCAATCTGAAAGAGCACCCACTGTCGACCAACCTCGTCATGGTCGCGACCGTTGTGGTGGTCGTGGCAACGCATAATCTGGCTTACGGCGTGTTGGTCGGCGTACTGCTGGCTTCGTTGTTCTTTGCGAACAAGGTCGGACATTACCTCGATATCAAGAGCAGTCTTGAAGAGACGGAGTCGCATCGGACTTACCGCGTGGTAGGCCAGGTGTTCTTCAGCTCGGCAGACAAGTTCACCGAAGTTTTTGACTTCAAGGAAGCGCTCAACAAGGTCACCATCGATCTGACACAGGCGCATTTCTGGGATATCACCGCCGTCGCCGCGCTGGATAAAGTGGTAATCAAGTTCCGTCGCGAGGGCGCCGAGGTTGAAGTGCTGGGTCTAAATGAGGCCAGCGCCACAATCGTTGACCGCTTTGGCGTGCATGACAAACCTGGCGCCATCGACAAGCTCATGAGCCACTAAGGAGATCGACAATGACCCACGTAATGGCATGTATTGATAACTCACAATCCTCATTGGCGGTCTGCGACTACGCAGCATGGGCGTCGCAGCGACTCAACGCGCCTCTTACCTTGCTTCACGTATTGGATGAAGAGAAATACCCAGCAGCAGCTGACCTAAGTGGAAATATTGGTCTCGGCAGTCGAGAGCATCTGCTGGAGGAGCTGGCTACATTGGATGCCCAACGCGCCAGACTCGCTCTGGAACAGGGCCAACACATGCTGGAAAAGGCCAGGGAGCGAACGGTCATTTCCGGCGCTGCGTTTCCTGAGCTGAAGCAGCGCCACGGACACTTGGTAGAAAGTCTGAGCGACCTTCAGGAGGATATTCGACTGTTGGTGATAGGAAGAGTGGGTGAAGACAACTCACGCAACGCGCACAGCCTTGGCAGCCAGATAGAAGCTGTAGTGCGAACAATTCACCGGCCTATCCTGATCACAGCCAACAGCTATAAAAAGCCCGAAAAGGTGATGCTCGCATTTGACGGCAGCTCCACAGCCTACAAAACCATCCAAATGTTTGCCGCCAGTTCGCTTTGCAAAGACTTGCCCATTCATCTTGTTACGGTCGGTGCAGATTCGGTGAGCAATCACGAGGCACTGGGAAAAGCACAAAGCATGCTTCTCTCGGCTGGCTTCCTAGTCCAAGCTGAAATCAGACAAGGTGAGGTGGAGTCGGCTCTGCACGATTATCAGACAGAGCACGGCATTGATCTGCTGGTCATGGGTGCCTATGGGCATTCACGCATCAGGCAGTTTTTGGTAGGAAGCACGACTACGACGATGCTTCGAACAGCCACCATGCCTGTATTGCTGCTGCGCTGAGATAACTCTCTAAGCCACAGTGTTTCTACTTATTGAGAAATGCTGTGGTCAATCCCATCTAAGCTATCTGACAACATAGCCCACTGAGTTCGACCTGCGCACCTAAATATCGTCGTCTGGATTACGCAGTGGCCGTAGCTCACCTCGGGCGACCTCTTCTGGTACCGCGAAGGAGTACCGTCCCAACATATTGATGTGCTCGAAGATCAGCGGCGACAAACGAGCCAGGTCTTCGTCCTGTACCGGGTAGCCGTGCTGCTTTAACCGCTCCACGGCAGCCGTCATGTAGAGGGTATTCCATAGCACAATGATATTTACCACCAGGCCCAGGGCACCGAGTTGATCCTCCTGGCCTTCTCGGTAGCGCTGGCGAAGCTCGCCTCGTTTGCCATGGAACACGGCGCGAGCCAGGCTGTGTCGGCCTTCGCCGCGATTCAGTTGGGTCAGGGTGGCGCGGCGCTTGGACTCATCATCAATGTAGGTCAACGTATGCAGGGTTTTCTCGATCCGTCCGAACTCTGCCAACGCCTGGGCCAGACGGGTCGGACGATCTCCCGTTTGTAGGGTGCGCATGATGCCTGTCGCCGGCACTCGGCCAAGTTTGAGTGAGCCAGCCAAACGCAACAGGTCATCCCAGTGCTCGGCGATCAGGTCGAGCTTGACTGACTGGCGAGCAAGTCCGTTGAGCTTGCCGTAATCCGCGTCCGGGCGGGTGCGCCAGAAGCGGGTACCGCCGACATCAGCCAGGCGCGGGCAGAAGTGATAACCGAGCAGACGGAATAACCCGAACACCACATCGCTGTAAGCACCGGTATCGGTCATGATTTGTGTGGGCTGCAATTCGGTCTGTTGTTCCAGCACAACCGCGAGCAATACTAGGCTGTCGCGCAGGGTGCCGGGCACCGTAATGGCGTTAAGACCGGAAAACTGGTCGGAGATCAGGTTGTACCAGGTGACGCCCCGGCCGGTACCGAAATACTTCGGGTTAGGGCCGGCATGTACGGTACGCACAGGTACGACAAAACGCATGCCATCGGCGGAGGCCACCTCGCCGCCGCCCCAGACCTGAGCCAGCTCCAGTTGACTCTGCGCAGCCACCAAAATGGCATTGGCTGCCGACAGGGTATCGTCACGGAGATAGTTCTGGCTCACCCAGGACAGCCGGTCACGGCGCAGCGCTTGGTTGTCGTTGCGAGTCAAGGGCTCCAGGCCGGTGTTACAGGCTCCTCCCAAGAGCACTGCGCACAAACTCGTCACCAAGTTGTCGGCCCGCGCATTGCGTTCGGACACATGGGTGAAGGCTTCAGTGAAGCCGGTACGAGCGGCGATTTCTAACAGGATTTCCGGCAAATCGACACGCGGCATCAAGTCGGCCACGGCTGCACGCAGTTGCAGCAACGAGTTGGGCTCTTCCAGCTTCTCCAGCGCTCCGAGGGACAGCTCGGTTTTGCCCTCTGTATTCTCACTCAACTGGATCGCAGGATTGTCGGGCAGGCGAGCGGCGACTGCGTACCAAGTCGCATCCAGCTCGGCAGACAAGGCGTCCAAGGTGGTTTTGGCGTCCACAGTCAGGCCCAGTGAGCGACAGATGATCGGTCGCGCCGACAGCCATTCTGCACCATCGAGCAGACCGATACGCGGGTCGGCCTAGCGCCAACTGGGTGCAACAAAGACATCGCGGCGGCGTAGGGCCGTGCGTAGTGCATCAAGCGTGCAGAAGACATAGGCGCCCATGTCGAGGGAGCCATCTTCGCGAGTGATGTGGTTCTGCCAAGCCTTGGCCACGATCTCCTGCGGCACGTCATCCTCCGGCTTCCTGCGAGGCAAGTTCAGTTGCAACCAGTCCAAACTAGCCGCCACACCCTTACCCGCCGGGCTGAAGCCGAAGCGAATATGTTTCAATAAGTCAGGAAGGAAACGGCGCACGCTGCGGTAGCGCTCCTCCAGAGCGAGGTAAAACACATCGTTGGCCGGACGGATCAACGCATTGACCTCTTCCAGGGCTTTCTCCAGCGTGACACGTGGCAGGTCGTTGAACAGCCGGGCACGGACATTGTCATCGCTGATCGAGCTATCCAGCACGACCTTGCACGCAGCGGCGAGCATTGCCGCCGAGCGATCCAGGTCTTTTAGACTACGCAACCGAGCCTTCTTGTCAGCCTTCTCTGCGTTGTTGAAGATATCACGCAGTAGCGCTTCCAGAACTTCCAGAGCATCGTCGTGCGCACTGGCTTCCAAGGAAACCGCGAATGCCACCAACGTCGCCAACCGGCGCGACGCCGGCAGTCGATTGATGGCCGTGACCTTCGCGGTGTTGGCAAAGCGAGCCAGGGTGGCAATGCGGCTGGGAGGGATATGCGCAGCTGCCGGTAAGGCGATACCCAACCCGCGTACATCATCCAGCCGACGCAGCGCCCGAACCAGTGCAGGGCCACTGACCATCACCGGGCCGGAGCGTAGTTGATCCAGTCGGGAACTACGGTTGCCTTCGGCCACCAGAAGCAAGTCTTGTAGGTGCTGTCTTTGCTCCTCGGTCACGCTGCGGCCCAAGGTGTACCAGAGGCGTTCTTCAACCCGGCTACGCAGTTGGGCAATGAAGCGCTCTAACTGGGAAATTCCGGGCAATAGGACTTTCTGTGTGAGCAGCCATGAGGTAGCTCGTTCGAACAGCACGCCAGGACGATCAGTACCAGTCCAGCAAAGGGCATACAGCCATCGGCTCAAACGAAAGCCGATGCCTGGGTCAGTAAAGTGGCGATAGCCATAGCGCTCTTGAATATCGGCCGCATGTATCCAGCGACGATGATCGCTATAACGTACAAGACAGTCAGGGTCGGCGATTGCCAATTGCCGACAAAGCACAAGCAGGACTTCCACCGGCACAGCCGTGGGTTTGTCCGGCAAAACACCGACGAAGCGAACGGTAGTCAGCAGAACGGCATAGCCCAAGCGGTTATGGTTGCCCCGTAGTACCTGGACGGCTTCACGGTCTTCATCGCTCAGGTGGAAGTAGCGCTCCAGTTCATCACGGCTGGGCGCATCGATGTAGCGACCAAAGCCGTCGCGTTGCTCCTGAGTCAGAAAACCAACCGGCATCGATCACAGTACCTCGGCGCAGAACACGGCGGGGGTGACAATCCGCGTGCGTTCGATATGTCCGCGCTGCAAGAGGCCTGCGCGTCGATCACCGGTTACTAGGTAGTCCGCATTGCCCGCCAAAGCCATGGCCAGCAGAAAAGAGTCATCCGGATCATCGGCTTCAACCTCAATGGTCAACCGCTCCAATACCACGGCGCGTTGCAGGTTATTGATCATGGCCCCCACTTTGGCAGGCTGAAGGATGGCCTGAAGCTTGGGGTAACGACTGGCGCGACGAATTTCGTCGAGCTGTGCCCGTGAAGTCACCACCTCGAAGCGAGCTGAACGCCAGGCCCGATAGATCGCATCAGGAGACCCATGCGGTGAGATCAGCGCACTGAACAGAATGTTGGTATCCAATACAACCCGCATCAGCGCTTACGCGCCCAGTCGAGCGCTTCTTCAACCGCTTCGGTCAGTTCGGCCTCACTCAGATGGGCATTGGAAACCTTGGCCTGTTCGGCGCTCAGCTCCAGGATGTGTGCCCGCACCGCTTCTTCGATGAAGCGCGACAGGTCGCCCTTACGGCCACCGCCTTGGCTGGCCAGAAACATGCGAAGCGATTGGTCGGTGTCGGTGGAGACGGCGACGTTCCAGCGAGTGGTATTCATGACTTTTTCCAATGTTAGGTGTTTATGTGTTTATACACTCGATCCTCACTGCGCCGCAACGGTTCGATAAAACCCTCGTTTTATAGAACTTTAACGGAAGACCTGCCCAGCTCCGAGTTAGCCCATATTATGGTTTTAAATACTGGTATCGTTAATCAAGGTTCTATTTTCAATTTCTCTGTTGAGTAAACGGTACTTTTGATGAAAATTGGCTATGCGCGGGTGAGTACTCGGGATCAGAACGCCGACCTCCAGATCGATGCTCTGACAAAGGCAGGGTGCGAGCGGATCTATCAAGACGTTGCCAGCGGCTCAAAAAGCGCACGTCCGGAACTGGACAAATTATTGGTTCATGTACGGGCCGGTGATGCTGTGGTGATTTGGAAGCTGGATCGTCTAGGGCGCTCGCTCAAGCACCTGGTCGAACTGGTCGGTGAATTGGCCGCTCGTAACGTTGGCCTGCAAAGTCTGAATGACCCCATCGATACCACCCACGCGCAAGGCCGCTTTGTGTTCAACCTGTTCGCTTCATTGGCAGAGTTCGAACGTGAGTTGATTCGTGAGCGCACACAGGCAGGCTTGTCCGCTGCACGGTCACGTGGTCGAGTCGGTGGCCGCCCGAAGGGGCTGCCCGCTCAGGCGGAAGCGACCGCTATGGCCGCAGAAACGCTGTACCGAGAGGGTCGGTTAAGTGTGAGCGCCATTGGCAAGAAACTGCACATTTCCAAAAGCACGCTTTACCGCTACCTCCGGCATCGCGGCATAACGATCGGCGTACCCGCAAAAATCACCCAGCATCTCAACATCACGGTCCCACCGGCAGTGGACAATGCCGAACGGATCGCGACGGTCATATTGCGCCTGGCCGTCGAGAACAACAGCAAGTTCGTGCGTGGTAAAAAACGGGCACTGGAGAATATCGAGCGTTACTGCCTGGAACCTTACGGCATGAAGCTGCTTGAGTCGGGCAACTACGCGCTGAGCATTCCCTATCGCAACGATGAGGCACTGGATAAGACGGTACATGATCTGCTGACCGAGATCAGCCAAGAGGCCGAGATGCGTAATTGCTTTATCGAGGCAGATGCCTGGGAAGAGGGCTCTGAGCGGAGGTGGTAGGGCTTATGTTGGTTTTTGGTTCCATTGCTCCCCAAACCCCTCCTACAAACCATCCGTTGCGGCCATATAAGACCCTCTTGGGGCTTGTGCATGACGACGAAGTTGCAAACCTCGCTAGGGTTTCGCGCACAACGGTTAGAAATTGGCGTGAAGCTTTAGGCCGTGAGCTTGCGGAAGCACTGCCGAAAGAACCAGCACAACAGCGAATCAAAAACTGTGTAGGTCCGTGGCTCGGCTACGAATCACTGTTCGGCACAATGTCAGCTGCGAAAATCAGCCGTGCGGTAGGTGTGCCCTTTGCCATAGTTGAGCAACGGCAAAATTTTTTGGGTGCAGTACCGTACCAACGGGTTTCAAAACTGGACCGGTACCAGCATTTGGCGGGGCTCATTTCTAATGCCTTGCTGGCAAAACTTGCCGGCGTCTCAGCGAGTCGGGCCACTGAATTTAGCCGCAGGCTCAAGCAGATCAGCGCCTAAATTGAAATCTGCCACCGTTGGTGGCCGTCGATCCTCCAGATTTCAACGTAGCGCGTGTTGGGGAAGTGAAAGAATTCGGAAAAAATCGTACACTAAAGGGATAATGCATAGGGAAAATTAGGGCATCGCAACCGTCGTTCGGATGGCGGATAATCCTAAAACTTAGTAACCCTAGAACTGATTTGCGCGAGTAGATGTCTTTGGCTAGTTAAGAAGGTGAAAAAGTGTACGTTAACCGGGAAGGCCTATTACCAATTCTGGGCGGAGTCATCATTGTCGAAGATGATCCGACGCTCCGTGAACTGATGGTGGATATCGTCGAGGAGGTAGGGGCTGAGGCATTAGCATTTGAAACTGCTGATGATGCGTTAACATATCTTCTGCAATCGCATGAAAAATGCAGGCTAGTGATTGCCGATCATGGGGTCCCTGGACAAATTCAAGGTACAGAATTCATTGAAATGGTGAGAGGAAGATGGCCGACGATTGCATCGATTCTGACCTCAGGGGCTTTGATAGATCCTGCATCAGTCCCGCCTTCTACGATCTACTTACACAAGCCATGGTCTCTGGATGATCTGATCGGTGCGATGGCATCCCTGCTTCAGCCAGGTTTCCAAATCCAGAAAGCGCAAGAATAGAGCTATTTTTTGATCTTTTTCATTAACAGCAACGAGCCTGTAGCGTACGAGTTTCTCCGTATTTGTTAGAGCAACCGGCGCTCCTACAGTTCTTAGAACCATGAATTAACACCAAAGGTTTTCTAAGTTTTTGAACCCCCACTTTGCTGGATCCTCCCGGCTGACGATACGATCTGTTGTCGAACTTTGTGCTAAATCCACCACCTGCTCCACAATAGTAGTCTTAGACTTAACTGAGAAGAATACGCGCACAATCGGCCTGCTGAGATGGGTCGGATTTTTCCCAATCACCACGCCCAAATACCCGGAATGTAATCTAACCAAACTGCCAAGCGGATAAATTCCTACGGTTTTGACAAAGGTATTAAAAAGTTCTTTGTCGAAATGCCCTGTCCATTTCGACATATGCGCGAGAGAGCTAGCGGGATCCCAAGCTTCCTTGTAAGGACGATTGGAGGTAATAGCATCATAAACATCACAGATTGCCGCCATGCGCGCTAAAATACTAATTTGTTGGCCTTGGAGGCTGTGCGGATAGCCAGTGCCATCGATCTTCTCATGGTGGTGGAGGCAGACATCTAGAGCGCACTTGGGAATAAGTTCGCTCTTGAGAAGCATGGCATGACCAAGTTCTGGATGCCTGCGCATTACCGAAAATTCGTCATCAGTAAGCTTACCCGGTTTGTTGAGCACAACTCCCGGAATTACTATCTTACCAACGTCGTGTAACAGTCCAGCAATCCCCGCTTCGCGAATCTGCTCGTTATCCAGTCCTAATTGCTGGGCCAAGGCAACCATAAGAGCGCAAACCGAAACGGAGTGCATATAGGTGTATTCGTCCTTGGTTTTCAGTCGCGCCAGGCCAATGAGAGCGGAGGAGTTCCTCGCCACAGATGTGCTAATTTCTTCTACGATGGGTAGACATTGTTCTATATCGATAGCTTTTCCGAGGCGGGCCTCATTGAATAACTGCATCACAGCAAGTTTGGAATGGTTGAGAATCTGCGATGCGCGATGTAGTTCTTCAGCCACCGTAGTAGAAACAGGCGTTGGCGTTGGCAGTGTTTGTGCCGCATAAGTTAGTGGTTCTTTTTGTTCCTGACTCGGATCCTCAGCTGTTTCGGTGATATCCGTACCTTTTGAACAATCGATCCACACTGCCGAAACTTTGCTGTTTTGCAAAGCCTCTAGGTCAGCCTGATCATACAATACAAATTTTGCCTTCCAAAACGGATGTGATAACCAATTGCCTTCAAGTGATTGGATATACATCCCAAGCCTTACTTGATGTGTGGATATCATTTTCAGCATCAGATCTGCTCGACGTAATTGGTTAATGATCAGAGATTTTTCGGGGCTGAATCCACCGGACTTAAAGATGGCGGTGGGTGTCCAAGCGAGCGTAGCAGTTCTGCTTCAATAGAATTTGGGTCAATTACGCCACGCGCCAACGTATCAGCGAGGTTTTCCAAAAAGCTAGCCAGGGTTGACGGTTCAGGTAGATTCGGTCCTCCAAGGAGGAGCCATCCCTCCAGAGTGTAGAACGTCGCTAGACGAAGCTTGATAGCTACCGTGACTTTTTTTCTGCTAGCTTTCTGGCGTTGCATTGAATTTATTATTCCTGGACGTCGATATCAGCTTGTTAGCTGCGCAGCAGGGATCTAAAGGTCTAGATTTTACAAAAATTTGTGGGCTCTTGAAACAGTGTATCACAAAGTCAGAACGGAAATATTGATATTGAGCAATAAATCAGTAAAAATGCACCGGAGTTAAATTTATCCCAGTGAAAAAACACAAAAATTTCATCTTCGCAAACTGCTTAAAAATCACTCGGCCCCAAGGACAGATGGGTTGGGGAAAAATGTTTAGACCAGCTGATGACGGCCTCTACCGGCATAGGTTTCGCAAAACCATAGCCTTGTGCGGAGTCGCAACCTAGGCGCATCAAAAGTTTAGCTTGCTCCACTGTCTCCACACCTTCAGCAATAACTTCTCTATTAAATGACTTGGCCAAACCAATGATAGCGATCGTCAATAAAAGGCTATTTTTGTCGTCAAGTATTCCACGAATAAAAGATTGATCAATCTTAATTGAATGCGTCTCTAGTTTTTTAAGATAGCTCAGCGAGGAATATCCAGTGCCAAAATCATCTAATGAAAATGTAACTCCTAGTTTTTTGCATTCATTAATATTTTTAACTACGAGCGGGATATTTTCCAGCATTACTGATTCGACAATTTCAATATCTAACATCTGTGGTGAGGAATTTGGAAAACGGGATAATAAGTGTTTTAAGGTTTCGACAAAATCCTCACGTTGAAAATGTAAGGCTGCTATATTCACCGCTACTGACCATGTTTTTCCAAGCACAGCCCAATTACTGATTTGAGTTAATGCCTGTTCAATAACCCAATTGCCAATATCGACAATCAAATTAGTTTGCTCAACAAATGGGATAAAATTTTGCGGATAAATTATTCCCTCTTGCGGGTGCTGCCAACGCAATAAAGCTTCATAGCCAGTAATGGTCCCACTGCTCAGATTTATTTTCGGCTGGTAATGCAAGCATAACTCATTATTACGCAAGGCTTTGCTAACGAGTACTACAGTTTCGAAGGCTGTTCTGGCTTCATTATCCAGTAATATATTGAACAAATGATAGCAGTCACGACCTCTCAGTTTGGCTCTGTACATTGCCTGGTCGGCGTGACGGAGGAGCGAGTCGATATCCGCATCATCTTTTGGATAGATGGTCACACCAATACTAGCAGAAATATTAAGTTCTATACCGTCAATTGTATATGCTAGGGAAAGCGCCGTCAGAATCCTTTGCATGTCCATTTCCAATTCATTCGCATGCATTAACCCCAAAAGGATCACGAACTCATCGCCACCTAATCGCGCGACGGTGTCTTCGCCGCGAATGATTTTTTTCAGACGTTCGCTTACCTCTACTAACAAACGATCACCTATCGCATGACCGTAGCGATCATTGATCAATTTAAAGCCATCGAGGTCGAGTATACACACCGCAAGCGAACTATGGTTCCGATGTGCTGTGGCTACAGACTGTTTAAATCGATCGTATAGTAAAGAACGATTAGGTAAACCAGTTAGCACATCATGATCTGCGCGCCACTGCAGTACTTCCATCAGCTTCCGCTTTTCTGTCACATCAAAGCGGATAGAAACATATTTTTTTACGTTGGCTTCGCTATCGTAGGTGGCCACGATAGTACTTTCTACCCAATATAAAGTACCGTCCTTTCGAATATTGCAGATTTCACCTTTCCAAACTTTTCCACTTGATATTGTTTTCCACAGTTCCGCAAAAAACTCAGGTGGATGCAAAGATGAATTCAGGATACGATGATTTTTTCCGAGCAACTCGTGCACGCTATATCCAGAAATAGCACAGAATTGTTCGTTAACATAAGTAATGTTTCCCTGCATGTCCGTCTCTGAAAAGATAGCAGCCGCATCTACTGCCGCACGGTATCCTTGACTCATTGCTGAACCTCACTAATACCACAAGGCACTATCTATTGAATCGCTCAACCAATGCGTGCAGCCCACGGGATGTGTTTTCAAGTTCACCGCCTCGAATCACTGCGGCGTGGGCATTTTTCGCTGTTTTCTCAACTGTCCCAGCGACATTGTTGATCTGGCGAGCAATATCCTCCGCGACATGAGCCTGTTCTTCTGATGCCGCTGCCATTTGCTGGCTCATTCCAGTTATTCTTTCTACGGCCTCACGAATCCCTTGCAGAGCGCTCTGAGCCTCAATAACTTGTCGCACGCCGTGGTCAGCCTCGCGTATACCCAGTCTCGCAATATCAACGGCCTCATCAGCACCTTTTTTGAGGGTCTCGATGACACTTTGAATTTGTTGAGTTGACACACGTGTTTTGCTGGCCAAGGCACGAACTTCGTCGGCAACTACCGCAAAACCGCGCCCCTGCTCACCAGCTCTAGCAGCCTCAATAGCTGCGTTGAGTGCAAGTAAGTTCGTTTGGTCTGCGATCGATTGAATAACCTCTGCTGCAGACATAATTTGCTGCGTTTCACTGGCAAGGTTATCCACGGCAGTACTGATATTCGTTACTGTAGTCGCAAGAAGCTGTATCGCTTCTCGGGACGTACCAGCGACTTTATCCCCTTGTTCGGCCAATTCATTCGCAGTTTGCGCTTCAGTTGCCGTTTGCTGCACATGCCCGGCGACTTCATTGATCGATGCTGCCATCTCCGTCATGGCAGCGGCCGTCATGTCCGTTTCAGCTCTCTGTTCAAGTAAGGCATGCTCTGTTTGGTTAGAGAGTAGGGAGGAGTCAGCAGCAGCTTCGGCTACTTGGCTAGCTAGATCGCCTAACCGAGTAAGTGCGGTTTTAAGGCGTGCATCCTCACTGATCAATATCATTTCCAATCGTGCAGAAGGGCCGTAGCTATCGCTGTACGTGAGGGCACTAATAGGATCTGAAAATGCATTGGGAACACTTTGAATGATCCGGTGAAGAAGTTTTCCCTGATTAGTATACGACCACCAGCCCATCGCAAGAAAAAGTACGGCTGTTATTGCTTGAGCTGCCAGACTCGGGAGTAGAATTGAGGCGCAAACCGCAAACGTTGCGGCGGTCATAGGTAAAGCTAGTCTTGCGAGGAATACTCCACAGTGATGATGCCCTGGAGTGGCCTCTTTGCCTGTGCGCAAGCGAGCATAAAGCTTTTGTGCACGCTCTATTTGTTCACGACTTGGCTTGACTCGAACGGACTCATAACCAGTTAAGGCGCCGTTTTCAACAATCGGCGTGACATAGGCGCTGACCCAATAATAGTCACCATTTTTGCAACGATTTTTTACAATACCCATCCAGCTTTTGCCAGACTTTAGATAACTCCACATCAGCCCAAAAACAGCTGGGGGCATATCGGGATGGCGAACCAAGTTATGTGGGCTGCCCACAAGTTCTTCACGCGTATAGCCGCTTATGCTCGCAAATTCATCATTGCAGTAAATGATCTTACCGCTAGGATCGGTAGCTGAAATCAAACGTTCTGAACCGGGAAATACCTGTTCAACAGACGTGACTGACCGGCTGACCGAATGACCGACTGACCGAATTCATGATTAGATTACCTAGGCGAGCATGATGTCACAATAACATCATTTTTAGGGGTTGACAATCTGCGCCGAATTAGCTATTGACTAAATTTTGTTGGAGTGGTATTGCATTAGCAGAAATCATCCACTAGCTAGGACTATGGTCACAGTCGCGCTGATCTCTGACTTCATGAATCTGTTCAATCACGAGCATAAGCTTGTCAAACTCCAGAAAAATCGAATCAGCTAGATCGTTGTATCCGCAGTTTTTGAGTAACGTAGCTTGCTCCTTCATTTCGTTAGCTATGTCTAGAAGCCTAGAAGCTTGTCGATTGAGAACTGCCTGACTGAAGCTATGGATCAACGTCTGTTGCCGCTGACCGAAAACTGACCCAGTAGAGGCTGTTCTGCC
>NZ_ANNV01000035.1 GCF_000346755.1 Pseudomonas sp. CBZ-4
GGATCATAAAACCTGAACGTATTGAAATGCAGCCCCGTCTCCCGGTCCAGATACTGCCCCCGAAACCGCGGGTTCTGTCCTCGATGTAATACGGCTCGCGCACTTCCTCCAGCGTGTTGGCCCACACCCGATAAGTCGCCCGCCAGACCTCATGCCCATCCGCTTGGGTGAGCTGTTCCGGCAACCCATTCAGGTAAATAAATCAGTCCCCTTTACCTCGGGCGGGTTCGTTTGATGCATGAATATTGTTGTGTTTTCTTGTTTAGGTATCCTGTGCCATTCTAGAGGAACTCATGGTTTTTTTGTCAGATAATTATTTCAAATACGACTTTGTTGAGGCGATTTTTTACTTGGTAGATGCCTTCAGACAGTTCTGCGCTTTTAAATAGGTCACTTCGATCGATATAGCCGGGAAGCTCATGCATCCAGGTTTTTCGTCGTGTTGAATTGTGTACTTCGCAGTACCAACCTTCACCAACCTCAGCATTCAACGTTCTGAAAGCGTTGACTTTGTACTTTTTGTCTTTACTGGTTTTTGAAAGCTTTTTAATTGGAGTGTCTAGCTCAAAGTGGGTTTCCAATACGGCTTCGGCGGTCGAGTTTATAAGCGCGGTCGCCATAGAGTTGGATTCTTTTCTTTCTGCAATCACGATGAGTGCGCGACGTAGCGTCTCTAGCAGCAGCTTGTCTTGGTTGAAACGATCGAGAGAGAGAAAACGTTTGAAGTCGAAGTCTTCTACAAAGATATTTGTCACACCCAAGACATTATCAAATAGATCTTCGTCGCCACGAGGGCCTAGTGACACAACTATTTTGCTGCTGCCGTTTATTTCGGCTTTTGGCAGCAAGGCCATGAATATCTGGGTGATGTGGTGGCTCATTTGACGTATGTGAATGCCGTCCGTCAGGGCAGAAGCTTCACTTTCTTGCAGAATAAGCATATTTAGATTCATTGCGGCGTTCACTTCAAAAAACTAACGGTTATCAGGCGTGCCGTATAATTTAAGGTAGCCATCTCTCGTGTCAACCTGCGGTAGCGGGTTTCTGTGGATCGGCGACGGCATGTTGCCGTTGTTTCTCGCCGCGTGTTTGTCTGTAATTTTCTGTTCGGTAGCTTTGGCTTGAAGTCGCGTTTTGTTCTTCTCAACAATCACCGCCTTGTAGCGCCCTGCATGGGGTTTATTGAGCGCATTGACCTGCTGGTTGGCGCGAGGTGATGTGCCATTCTTGTTTAACGGCCGCCCACTGATTCCCGGTTTCATCATTCGCCCTGTCTTCGTATCAACGATGACATAGACGTGATTAGGGTTTTTGCTCGAGTGGCTGTTGCCGTGGACTTTTCCATTGCCTGCACACGTAAGACCTAACGGATCGACCCAGGCAAAGGGGTTGTCGGCATAAGTGTAGGCATTGATCCCCCCCGCCAACCCAATCGGATCCGGCGTAGTAAACCGCCCCACATCCGGATCATAAAACCTGAACGTATTGAAATGCAGCCCC
>NZ_ANNV01000036.1 GCF_000346755.1 Pseudomonas sp. CBZ-4
AACACATATGCAGCTGACCCACTGCCATCGCAGGCAAGCCAGCTGCCACATTTTCGCCGGTGTGCATCTGATCCAAAGTGGCAACCCAATCCCACAGTGCCAGGCGCTGCCCAGCGGTTCTTGCTCATACTCCGTTTTACTGGCATTGTTCGCGCAATTGGTAATATTTCCCATTTGAGAAGTTTTTGCGCATGCATGACATTCCGGCCGTGCTGAACGATTCAACCCGTCAGCAGACCCTTGCGGCTATGTACAGCGAGCACCACGGCTGGTTGCACAACTGGCTGCGCAAAAAACTGGGCTGTTCGCAACACGCCGCCGACCTGGCCCACGACGCGTTCATCCGCGTGCTGCTGCTCGCCGAGCCGCACAACATCAAGGAACCCCGCGCCTTTCTCGCCACCACCGCCGGGCGCCTGCTGATCGATGGCGCACGCCGCCGGCGTATCGAAAAAGCCTACATGGAAGCCCTGGTGATCCAGTGCGAAGACGCCGGCATGCCCGACCCGGCTGCGATCCATGTGGCGCTGCAAGCCCTGGAGCGTATCGCCGAGATACTCGCCGGCTTGCCCGCCAAGGCCCGCGAGGCGTTCCTGTTGAGCCGTCTCGACGGGCTGACCTACAGCGAGATCGCCACGCGCCTGGAGGTGTCCTCCAGCACCGTCAAAAACTACATCTCCAGCGCCCTGGTGCACTGCTACCACAGCCTGCACGGAGCCGATCCGCTGTGATGAGTTCCGAACAAATCATTCAGCAGGCAGCGAATTGGCTGACCCGCCTGCACGACGAAGACGTCACCGAAGAGGACCGCCAAGCCTTCCACACCTGGTGCGACGCCGACCCACGGCATGCCGTCGCCATCGAGCGCATGCGCGGCCTGTGGGGCAGCCTGGAGACGTTGCCCGCCCAGCCTGCACGCCGAGCCCTCAACCGCGCGTTCGCGCCGCAACGCTCGCGTGGCGCCCAGGCGGTCGGTGTGCTCGGCCTGGTGCTCTGCGGTTGGTTCGGCCTGCAACACCTGCCGCTGTGGATGGCCGACCAACGCACCGGCGTCGGCGAACGCCGCCAGATCGCCCTCGAAGACGGCAGCCAGCTACAGCTCAACAGCAATTCGGCGGTGGACGTGAAGTTCGACGGCCAGCAACGGGTGATTGAGCTGCTGCAAGGCGAGCTGTGGGTGGAGGTGGCCAAGGATGCACGACGGCCGTTCGTGGTGCACACCGACCAAGGCACGGCGACCGCGCTGGGCACCCGTTATCTGGTCAAGCGCGCGGCGGACGGCACGACCGTGGTGACAGTGATTGAATCCACCGTGGCCGTCAAAGGTGATAGCAGCGATGAGGTCAAGGTCACGGCCGGCCAGCGTGCGATCCTTGATCATGGCCGCGTCCAACCCGCGCAAGCCACCGGCAGCGCCGACCCGGACGCCTGGACCCGTGGCCTGCTCAAGGTCAACGACCAGCCCCTCGGCGACGTCCTGCAAACCCTGGCCAGCTACCGCCACGGCATGGTGCGCTTTGATCCCCAGGCGCTGCAGAACCTGCGGGTGTCCGGGGTGTTCAAGCTCGATGACACGGCGGCGGCCCTCGCGGCACTGGCAGACAACCTGCCGATCCAGGTGGAGTACTTCACCGACCTGCTGGTGGTGGTCAAGCCGCGCTAGCGCTCGTTCTGGCGCAGGCGCTTGTACAGGGTGTTGCGGCTGACGCCCAGTTCCCGCGCCAGGTGGGAAATATTCCCGCCGAGCGCCTTCAAGCGCTGGTTCAAGTCGATGCTGTCATCCAGCGATTCACCGGTTGGCAGTGGTGCCGGCACGTGCAAATCCACAAAAAAATCATCTGGCAGATGCTCCGCACGGATCGGCTGCTCCTCGGCCATCGCCAGCGCCACCTGCAACACGCTGCTCACCTGGCGCAAATTCCCCGGCCACGGGTGCTGCTCGAACAGCGCCAGCACCTCGGCGCTCAGCCCGGCCCATTGGGTTGGCTCGCGGTGCTGCTGCCACAGTTGCTGGAACAACGCCTGCTTGTCGGTGCGTTCGCGCAAGGGCGGCAGCTCCAGGGTCAGGCCACCGATGCGGTAGTACAAATCCTCACGAAACCGCCCGGCCTGCACCCACTCCCGCAGGGCGCGGTTGGTGGCAGAGATAATGCGCAGATCCACCGGGAACAACTCGCTGCTGCCCACAGGCTGCACGCAGCGTTCCTGCAAGACCCGCAGTAAACGCGCCTGGGTCGGCAGCGGCATGTCGCCGATTTCATCGAGGAACAGCGTGCCCTTGTCGGCCTTGCGGATCAGGCCAATGCTGCCTTTCTGATTGGCGCCGGTGAACGCGCCTTTTTCGTACCCGAACAGTTCCGATTCCACCAGCTCCGCAGGAATCGCTGCACAGTTCACCGCGATAAATGCCTGCTGGCTGCGGGAACTGGCCTGGTGCAGGGCTTTGACGAACACCTCTTTGCCCACCCCGGTTTCGCCGTGGATCAGCAGCGGGATGTCCTTCTCCAGCAGGCGTTCGGCCTGGCGCACGGCTTTTTCCACGCGTTGGTCGCCAAAGTGCAAGGTTTTCAGCCCAATCGACGTAGGCTTTGGCGGCGTTGGTTGTGTGAATACTCGCGCCTGCACCGGCATCTGCTTGGGCCGTTTCAACAGGCACTGGAACCGATTGCGTCCCGCCGCCTGCAACGAGAACGGCAGTCCCTCTGGCTGGTTCAACAGCTCCAGCAGCGACACCTTGAACAAACGGTCGATCATCACCCGCGACAAGCTGATCCCCAGCAGGTTGTCCGCGCGGCGGTTAGCCGACAGCACCTGGCCGCTGTCGTCAAAGATCAGCAGGCCGGCCCATTGGCTGTCCAGGTTGTTCAGGCCGGTGTTGAAGGTCAATTGGAAATGCTCGCCGCGAAACAGGTTGAGGATCAGCCGGTTTTCCACGGTCTGGCTCATCATCTTGACCATGCCCAGGGTGTGGGAGGGAGGCAGGTAGCTGTCGCTGGACACGTCCAGCACGGCAATGATCTCGCGCTGCGCATCGAAGATCGGCGCCGCCGAACCGGTCATGAAGCGGTTGGCCTTGAGGAAGTGTTCGTCATGCTCGATATGCACGGCCTGGGCGCAGGCCAGCGCGGTGCCGATGGCATTGGTGCCGCTGGAGCACTCGCGCCAGCTGGCGCCGGGGTTGAAGCCGCGGGCCAGCTTTGGCTCGATGAAGCGCTGGGTACCCCATGACGTCAGCACCTGGCCCTGGTTGTCGGCCAGCATGATCAGGCAGTTGGAATTGCTCAGGATGTTTTCGTAGTAGGGCAGCACTTCCTGGTGGGTGGTCTGCACCAGCGAATGCTGGCTTTCCAGCAGTTGGCTGATGCCTTCGGCGGGCAGTTGGTCGAAGCTGGGGGCGCTTTGATGGTCCAGGCCAAACGCGCGGCAACGGCGCCAGGATTCCTGGATAAGGGTGTCGTGAGCCAAGGGTTCGGCCATGGGGTGACCTTCTTTTATTGTTATTTTTATACAGCCTTGCGCAGCTCCAATGTGGGAGCGGGCTTGCCCGCGATAGCGGTGGGTCAGTCACTGAATAGGCAAGCTGATACACCGTCATCGCGGGCAAGCCCGCTCCCACATGTTGCCTGTGTCGATGGCCAAGAGAGTGTTGTTCAGAACTGTTCATTGTCAACCCCCGAACTGTTCAGTTGTTCACCCCAATTGTTCACACCTGAACATGCCGTTCAGGCCAACTCCTCACACATCAAGCACTTGCAGTTTTGGCACGAAACTCGCTCTGACGAATGGCCAGATTCATTCCAATAATAAAAAGGTCGTGTCATGTCATTGACCCTGGAACATGTCTCCCGCGTCGTTGAAGGCCAAACCTGGATCGACGACGCCACCCTGCGTTTCGAGCCCGGCTCCTTTAACGTCCTGCTCGGCCGCACCCTGTCCGGCAAGACCAGCCTGATGCGCCTGATGGCCGGCCTGGACAAGCCCGACAGCGGCCGCATCCTGATGAATGGCGTGGATGTCACCCACAAACCGGTGCGCTTGCGCAACGTGTCGATGGTGTACCAGCAGTTCATCAACTACCCGACCATGACCGTTTTCGAAAACATCGCCTCGCCCTTGCGCCAGGCCGGTGTGGCCAACGAGTTGATCCAGAGCAAAGTGCTCGAAACCGCCAGAATGTTGCGCATCGAGAAGTTCCTGCAGCGTCATCCGCTGGAGCTGTCCGGCGGCCAGCAGCAACGCACGGCCATGGCCCGCGCGCTGGTCAAGGATGCCGAGCTGATCCTGTTCGATGAGCCGCTGGTGAACCTGGACTACAAACTGCGTGAAGAACTGCGTCAGGAAATGCGCGAGCTGTTCAAGGCGCGCCACACCATCGCCATCTACGCCACCACCGAACCCAACGAAGCCCTGGCACTGGGTGGCACCACCACCATCCTTCACGAGGGCCGGGTGATCCAGAGCGGCAGGGCCGCCGAGGTCTATCACCAGCCGCAGAGTGTGCTCGCCGCCGAGTTGTTTTCCGAGCCGCCGATCAACCTGATGCCGGGGCGCATCAGTGGCAACGAAGTGAGTTTTGCCAATTTCGTGCACTTTCCGCTCAACGTCGATTTGCGCCCCATCGGCGAAGGGGAATTCCGCTTCGGTGTGCGCCCCAGCCATATCAGTCTGGTGCCGAGCAACGACGACGACCTGGAACTGGCGGTGACCGTGGAAGTCGCCGAGATCAGCGGTTCGGAAACCTTCCTGCATGTGCGCAGCGAACATTTCCTACTGGTGCTGCATCTGCCGGGGGTGCATGAGTACGACGTCGACGCGCCGATCCGCGTGTATATCCCCACCCATAAACTGTTTGTGTTCGATAGCCAGGGCCGTCTGGTCCAGGCCCCCGGGCGCCGTGTCGCGAGGGTTGCCTGATGGCCGAGATCCATTTGCAGAACCTGGCCCACAGCTACAGCCCTACGCCCAGTGGCCCTGAGGACTACGCGATTCGGGAAATGAACCATGTATGGGAGCAGGGCGGGGCCTACGCCTTGCTCGGGCCCTCCGGCTGTGGCAAATCGACCTTGCTCAATATCATCTCCGGCCTGCTCAGTCCGTCTGAAGGCCAGGTGCTGTTCGACAGCAAGGTGGTCAATGACCTCACCCCGGAAAAACGCAACATCGCCCAGGTGTTCCAGTTCCCGGTGGTGTACGACACCATGACGGTGTTCGACAACCTGGCTTTCCCGCTGCGCAACCAAGGCATGGCGGAGGCGAACATTCACAGCAAGGTGCAGGAAATTGCCGAAGTCCTCGACCTGCAAAACCTGCTGTCGAAGAAGGCCCGCAACCTTACCGCCGACGAAAAACAGAAAGTCTCCATGGGCCGTGGCCTGGTGCGTGACGATGTGTCGGCGATCCTCTTCGATGAGCCGCTGACAGTGATCGACCCGCACCTCAAGTGGAAACTGCGGCGCAAACTCAAGCAGATCCACGAGCAGTTCAACATCACCATGGTCTACGTCACCCATGACCAACTGGAAGCCTCCACCTTCGCCGACAAGATCGCGGTGATGTACGGCGGGCAGATCGTGCAGTTCGGCACGCCCCGCGAGTTGTTCGAGCGGCCCAGCCATACGTTTGTCGGCTATTTCATCGGCAGCCCTGGGATGAATCTGATCGAGGTGCAGGCCGAGGCGGGCGGGGTACGGTTTGCCGGGACTCATCTGCCGTTGTCTGCAGCGATTGCGCAGCGCATCAGCGACACGTCCTATAAGAAATTGCAGGTCGGCATCCGCCCGGAATTTATCCATGTGTGGGACGAGTACAACCCTGACGCCCTGCAAGCCGACATCACGCATCTGGAGGATCTCGGCACCTACAAGATCATGACCCTCAACCTCGACGGTACGCTGTTGAAAGTACGCCTGGCCGAAGACAAGCCGGTGCCGCAGGGCAAGGCTTCCATCAGCTTTCCCGCGCAGTGGCTGATGGTCTACGCCGACGATTACCTGCTGGAGGTGCAGCCATGAACAAGGTGCAGAACAACAAGGCGTGGTGGCTGGTGCTGCCGGTATTTCTGCTGGTGGCGTTCAGTGCCGTGATCCCGATGATGACGGTGGTCAACTACTCGGTGCAGGACATTTTCGACCAGTCCAGCCGCTACTTCGTCGGTGCCGACTGGTACAAGCAGGTCCTGCTTGACCCGCGCCTGCATGACTCATTGCTGCGCCAGTTCATCTATTCGGCCTGTGTACTGCTGATCGAAATTCCCCTGGGCATCGCCATCGCCCTGACCATGCCGACCAAGGGCCGCTGGTCTTCGCTGGTGCTGATCATCCTCGCCATTCCGCTGCTGATTCCGTGGAACGTGGTGGGCACGATCTGGCAGATCTTCGGCCGTGCGGACATCGGTTTGTTGGGTTACAGCCTCAACGCCCTGGGCATCAGCTACAACTATGCGGCCAACACGGCGGACGCCTGGGTCACCGTGCTGGTCATGGACGTGTGGCATTGGACGTCATTGGTGGCGCTGCTGTGTTACTCGGGACTACGGGCCATCCCGGATGTGTACTACCAGGCGGCGCGGATCGATCGCGCATCGGCGTGGGCGGTGTTCCGACATATCCAGTTGCCGAAGATGAAAAGCGTGCTGTTGATCGCGGTGATGCTGCGCTTCATGGACAGCTTCATGATCTACACCGAGCCCTTCGTACTGACTGGCGGCGGGCCGGGTAACGCCACTACCTTTCTCAGTCAGACGCTTACTCAAATGGCTGTAGGTCAATTCGACCTGGGCCCGGCCGCCGCGTTTTCCCTGGTGTACTTCCTGATCATCCTGTTGGTGTCCTGGCTGTTCTACACCGCCATGACCCACTCCGACGCCAATCGCTGAGGCCGCCAACATGAGTAAGCGCAAGGTTATCCCGCTGCTGATCTACATCCTGTTCCTGCTGGTGCCGATCTACTGGCTGCTGAACATGTCCTTCAAGAGCAACACCGAAATCCTTGGCGGGCTGACGCTGTTTCCGCAGGACTTCACCCTGGCGAACTACAAGGTTATCTTCACCGACCCGAGCTGGTACACCGGTTACCTCAACTCGCTGTACTACGTCAGCCTGAACACGGTGATTTCTCTTACCGTGGCGCTGCCAGCGGCCTACGCGTTTTCGCGCTACCGTTTCCTGGGCGACAAGCACCTGTTCTTCTGGCTGCTGACCAACCGCATGGCGCCGCCGGCGGTGTTTTTGCTGCCGTTCTTCCAGCTGTATTCGTCCATCGGCTTGTTCGATACCCACATCGCCGTGGCCCTGGCCCATTGCCTGTTCAACGTGCCGTTGGCGGTGTGGATTCTGGAAGGCTTCATGTCCGGCGTGCCCAAGGAAATTGACGAAACCGCCTACATCGACGGCTACTCGTTTCCGAAGTTTTTCGTCAAGATTTTTATCCCGCTGATCGGCTCCGGCATCGGCGTCACCGCGTTTTTCTGCTTTATGTTTTCCTGGGTCGAGTTGCTGTTGGCGCGCACCCTGACCTCGGTCAACGCCAAGCCCATCGCGGCGGTGATGACCCGCACGGTCTCGGCGTCGGGGATCGATTGGGGCGTGCTGGCAGCGGCGGGGGTGTTGACCATCCTGCCGGGCATGCTGGTGATCTGGTTTGTTCGCAACCACGTGGCCAAGGGCTTTGCCCTCGGCCGGGTCTGAGGAGTCGATGATGGAATGGATGGCCTGGACCACCCCAACCGCACTGTTCTTTGGCGGCATCGCGCTGATTTTGGCGGGCATGACCACCTGGGAACTGCGTTCGCCGAGTATTCCCCGGCGCGGTTTTTTGCCGATCAGCACCACCCGTGGTGATCGTTTGTTTATCGGTCTTCTCGGCAGCGCCTACCTGCATTTGCTGGTAATCGGCGTCACCGGCTGGAGCATCTGGGCAGCGACTGCGCTGTCCCTGGTGTGGCTGTTGAGCGTGATGCGTTGGGGCTAGTGCCCTTATGAATAAACAACCAGGAGGTCTCTATGTTCGATAAAAACAATAAGCTGCGACATAGCATTTCATTGGCCGCCGTACTGGCCCTCAGCGGTTTGAGTGCCTCGGCCTGGGCTGATGCGTACGAAGATGCGGCAAAAAAATGGATCGGCAGCGAGTTCAAGCCATCAACGCTCACGGCCGAGCAGCAGCTCGAAGAGTTGAAATGGTTTATCAAGGCGTCAGAACCGTTCCGTGGGATGAAGATCAACGTGGTGTCGGAAACCCTCACCACCCACGAGTACGAATCCAAGGTGCTGGCCAAGGCCTTCAGCGAAATCACCGGGATCAAGCTGACCCACGACCTGCTGCAGGAAGGCGACGTGGTGGAAAAACTGCAAACCCAGATGCAGTCCGACAAAAACATCTACGACGGCTGGGTCAACGATTCCGACTTGATCGGTACACACTTTCGCTATGGCAAGACGGAATCCATCACCGACCTGATGGCCAATGAAGGCAAGGACTACACCTCGCCAACCCTGGATATCAAGGACTTTATCGGCATCTCCTTCACCACGGCGCCCGACGGCAAGATCTACCAGCTGCCCGACCAGCAATTCGCCAACCTCTATTGGTTCCGCGCCGACTGGTTCGAACGCGCGGACTTGAAAGCCAAGTTCAAGGAAAAGTACGGCTATGACCTCGGTGTGCCGGTGAACTGGTCGGCCTACGAAGACATCGCCAAATTCTTCAGCGAAGACGTCAAGGAAATCGACGGCAAACGCGTCTACGGGCACATGGACTACGGCAAGAAAGACCCGTCCCTCGGCTGGCGCTTCACCGACGCGTGGTTCTCCATGGCCGGTGGCGGCGACAAAGGCTTGCCCAACGGCTTGCCGGTGGACGAGTGGGGCATTCGTGTCGAGGACTGCCATCCGGTGGGCTCCAGCGTTACCCGTGGCGGCGACACCAACGGCCCGGCCGCGGTGTTCGCCACGCAAAAATACGTCGACTGGATGAAAGCCTATGCACCACCGGAAGCGGCGGGCATGACCTTCTCCGAGTCCGGCCCGGTGCCGTCCCAGGGCAATATCGCCCAGCAGATCTTCTGGTACACCGCGTTTACCGCCGACATGGTCAAGCCGGGGTTGCCGGTGGTGAATGCCGACGGCACGCCGAAATGGCGGATGGCGCCGTCGCCTGTCGGACCGTACTGGGAAAAGGGCATGAAGAAGGGCTATCAGGATGTAGGCTCCTGGACCTTCCTCAAGTCCACCCCGGAGAAACAGAAACTCGCGGCGTGGCTCTACGCCCAGTTCGTGACCTCGAAAACCGTCTCGCTGAAGAAAACCATCGTCGGCCTGACGCCGATTCGTGAGTCCGACATCAACTCCCAGGCCATGACCGACATGGCGCCGAAACTGGGTGGCCTGGTGGAGTTCTACCGCAGCCCGGCCCGCACCGAGTGGTCACCGACCGGCACCAACGTGCCGGACTACCCACGCCTGGCACAGCTGTGGTGGAGCAACATCGCCGCCGCCGCCAGCGGCGAGAAAACCCCGCAGCAGGCACTGGACAACCTGGCCAAGGAGCAAGACGCGATCATGACGCGCCTGGAACGCTCCAAGGTGCAACCGGTATGCGGCCCGAAAATGAACGAAGAACGTGACGCCCAATACTGGTTCGACCAGCCGGGTGCGCCGAAGCCGAAACTGGCGAACGAAAAGCCGAAAGGCGAGACCGTGGCATACGGTGATCTGCTTAAGCAGTGGGAGGCGGCGCGTAAGTAATCGAGTTGGATAAAACAAAACGGCACTCAGGTGCCGTTTTGTTTTTCGGATTGAAATACAAGCCTCAGAACAAAAACGATCAAATGTGGGAGCTGGCTTGCCTGCGATCGCGGTTTATCAGTGACGGATACATAGCTGACCCACCGCGATCGCAGGCAAGCCAGCTCCCACAATAGTCCAGCGCTTACTGACGAACTTTGTTCGCCGCCAAAATCCGCGCCGTATCCCGCGCCGGCGGCAACCCAAACACCCGCGCATAATCCCGGCTGAACTGGGTCGCGCTCTCATACCCCACCTCAAACGCCGCGCTGGTCACGCTGCTCGCACTGGCCACCATCAAGGTGCGCGCCTGCAACAGCCGCACACGTTTCTGATACTGCAACGGGCTCAGGTTGGTCACCGCCTTGAAGTGCCGGTGAAACGCCGAAACGCTCATGGTTGCCATTGATGCCAGCGCGTCAACGCGAATCGGTTCGGCAAAGTCACGGCGAATCCACTGGATGGCCCGGCTGACCCGCGCCATGGCCGTATCCGGTGCGGCAATCTCGCGCAACATCCAGCCGTGGGGGCCTTGCAATACGTGATAGAGGATTTCCCGTTCATAAGCCGGCGCCAAGGCGGCAATCGCCACGGGATCGCCCATCAGTCGCAGCATGCGTACCCACGCATCCATCAGCGCGGGCGTGACGGCCGCCACCGAAAACCCCGCTTCCTGCTCGCAACGCCCGCTGGGCACTGGCAGGTCGTTGAGCAACGTGGTCAGCACGGTCGCGTCCAGGGTCAAGCTCACCGCCAGGTAAGGCTCGCCGGTACTCGCCGGGTTCACCACCCCCACGGCGGGCAACTCGATAGACATCACAAAATACGTCGCCGGGTCGTAATGCAAGGTGCGGTCGCCGACGGTCATGCACTTACTGCCCTGTAGGATCAGGTTGATCATCGGCTCATACACCGCCGCGAGCATATGCTCGGGAATCGCCCCCTGGACCATCGCCACGCGCGGGATGCCGGTCTCGGTACGGCGGTTTTCGGCGTTTGCGGCCAAGGCGCGCAGTTCGATCAGTTGAGTATTCATGACGGCCATGCTGTTCCTTCCTACGACGCTCGCGCAAGCAAAAAGCAGAAACAGGCAGTATTGAAGTAGGAACGGCTGAGTCGCGGGGTAGGGCGACGGCTACTGTGCTCACTCAACTTTTCAACAGTGGAGCAGGCCATGAGCGTCATCGTGATTACCGGAGGCAGCCGCGGGATCGGTGCCAGTACCGCCGAGCTGTGTGCTCGCCAAGGCCATGGCGTGATTCTCACCTACAACCGCAACCCGGCTGCGGCGCAGGCGGTGGTGCAGCGGATCGAAGCCGCCGGTGGCAAGGCCGTAGCGCTGGCATTGGATGTTGCCGCTGTCAGCACATTCGCCACTTTCCGCGAAACGCTGACACAAGCCCTGCAAAGCACCTGGGGCGTCAGCACCTTGAGCGGCCTGGTGAACAACGCTGGCTATGGCCTGTTCAACCCCCTGGAGTCGGTGACCGAGGCGCAGTTCGACGGCCTGTTCAACGTGCACCTGAAAGGGCCGTTCTTCCTGACTCAGACGTTACTGCCGTTGTTGGAAGAACACGCCAGCATCGTCAACCTCACCAGCGCTACCACCCGCGTCGCCACGGCCGGCGTGGCACCTTACGCCGCCTTCAAGGGCGGCCTCGACGTACTTACCCGTTACATGGCCAAGGAGTTCGGTGAGCGCCGGATTCGCGCCAATGCCGTGTCCCCCGGCGCTATTCGCACCGAATTGGGTGGCGGCTTGGACGATGAATTCGAGGCCCTGCTGGCCGGGCAAACCGCCCTCAGGCGTGTCGGAGAACCGGAAGACGTCGCGCGGGTAATTGCCATGCTGCTGTCGGAAGAAGGGCGCTGGATCAACGCCCAGACCCTTGAAGTCGCCGGCGGCTACATCATCTGAATCAGGAGGTCACACGATGCTCGATCATCTGTTTATCTCGGTAGGCGACATTCAACGCTCCATCCGCTTCTATGAAGCCACCCTCCAGCCACTGGGTATCACCGCACGGCTCGACTACGACGGCAAAGACGGCCCTCCCGGCCACCCGGACCTGAAGGGCTTCGGCGCCAACGGGCGCATGTTCTTCTGGCTGCGCGAAGGCGTGGTCGAAGGGCGGGCGGTGCACGTGGGCTTTGTCGCCAACAACCGCATAGAGGTGGAAAAAGCCTACGCCGCCGCCCTGGAAAACGGCGCCACCGACAACGGCGCGCCCGGCGCGCGCTTGCACTACGACCCCAACTACTACGCGGCCAACGTCCTCGATCCGGACGGCTACAGCCTTGAATTCGTCTACAAAAATTGGCAGCACACCCCATGAAAACCCTGATGATCTACGGCGCCACCGGCTACACCGGGCGCATGGCGGCCGAACATGCCCAACAGCTCGGCCTGAACCTGGTGATCGCTGGCCGCAACGCCGAGCGCCTGGCATCCCTGGCTGCAGAGCTGGACGTGCCGTATCGCGTGTTTGCGGCTGACGCCAGCCAGTTGCAGGGCATCGACGTGCTGCTCAACTTCGCCGGTCCGTTCGCCCACACCGCCGAACCCTTGATGCGCGCCTGCATGGCCAGCGGCACCGACTACCTGGACATCACCGCTGAAATCAATGTGTACCGCCTGGCCGAACAGCTCGGCGCCGGGGCGGATGTGATGCTGCTGCCCGGCGTGGGCTGGGACGTGGTGCCCACTGACTGCCTGGCGATGCACGTCGCCCGCCGCGTGCCGCAGCCGCAGTCGCTGAAAATCGCCTTGCAGGTGCCGGGCGCGATGTCCCGGGGCTCGGCGCTGAGTGTCGGCGAGATCATCGGCGCTGGGGTGATGGCGCGCATTGACGGCGAATTGCTTGCCACCCCGGACGCGCAATCGCAGCTCCTGGACTTTGGCGACGGCCCTGCGCTGTGCGCACCGTTGTCGTTTGGCGACCTGATTACGGCCTGGCATTCCAGCGCCATCCCGAACATCGCGATGTTCGTGCACATCACCGGCGAAGCCTTCCCCGAAGGCGACCTGTCGCTACTGCCCGACGGCCCCACCCAAGCCCAGCGCGACGCTCACCGTGCCCGCGCCGTGGCCGAAGTCACGGGCATCGACGGCACGGTTGCGCGGTCGGTGATCGAAACCGTCAACGGCTACAGCTACACCCCACTGGCCGCCGTGGAAGCGGCGCGTCGAGTACTCGGTGGCGAGCGCCGGCCCGGCTTTGAAACCCCGGCGAAGCTATTTGGCGTGGGCTTTGCCCTGACCATCGACGGCACTCAAATCACTGATTATTGAACTCACAGGAATTGCACCATGACTGATCTGCAAACGGCCGCCGAAAACAGTGCGGTGATCGACACCCTGCATCGCTTCGCGGCAGGTATTGACCTGAAGGACTCGGCCCTGCTTGCCTCGGCATTCACCGCCACCGCCATCTCGGACTTCCGACCGGCCGCCGCCAAGGCTGGTTTTGAATACCCGGTGCTGGAAGGGCGCGACGGCATCGTCGGCGCGCTGTCCGCCGCGCTCGGCCAGCTCGATACCACGCACTCGGTGAGCAACGCACGGGTCACCCTCGACGGTGATAACGCGCGACTGGATGCGTTGGTGGAGGCGCAGCACGTACCGCAAAGCGATCCTTCGCGGCATTACTTGATGAAGAACCGTTATGACGTTGAGTTGGTGCGGGAGGAGGGCGTATGGCTGATCCAGCGCGTGACCGTGGATAACGTCTGGCGCTCGGGCGATCCGGCGGTGCTTGCGGGCATCTGATTGCCCTGTCGCGCCTGGTTTAGGTAGGGGTTTTGAACCGGGCTGCATCCTTCGCGGGCGGCAAGCCGAACAGCCGCGCGTATTCGCGGCTGAACTGCGAGGCACTTTCATAACCCACGGTAAAGGCGATGGACGCCGCATCCAGGGTGTCAAACAACAGCAACCAGCGCGCCCGCAACAGGCGCAAACGCTTCTGGTATTGGATCGGCGTCATTGCGGTGATGGCTTTGAAGTGCCGATAGAACGCTGCCACGCTCATGTCGGTCATCGCCGCTAGCGGCTCCACGCGAAAAGGTTCGGTGTAGTGCTGACGAATCCACTCGGTGGCGCGGCGGATCTGCGTCAGGCGTCCATCGGGGCGCGCCATGTCCACCAGGGTTTCGCGCAATGGGCCTTGTAGAGCCCGAAACAGAATCTCTCGCTCGATCATCGGCGCCAGTACGGCCGCTTCGTTGGGTCGGTCCATCAGCCGCATCATCCGCAGCCAGGCATCGAGCATTTCCGGCTGCGCCTGCACGGCCGCGAACCTTTGGGGGCGCGGACGTTCGGGCGTGTTCAGGGTGTCGGCCAACAATGCTGCAATCACCGAAGGCTCCAGGGTCAGGCTGAGCGCCAGGTAGGGCGAATCCGCTGCGCACGGATGAACCTGCCCGGTGGCCGGCACGTCCACGGGTACCACGAAATAGCTCGACGGCCCGTAGGTCGAAACCTGATCGCCAATCGACAACGTCTTTGCGCCTTGCAGCACCAGATGCAGCATCGGCGGGTACACCTGATCTGCGCAGGCTTCGGCACGCACCATCGCGACGCGGGGCAGGCCGGTGTCAGTCCACCGGTTTTGTGCGCGCATCACGAGGTGGCGCAGTTCATTCAGGTCGTTGTTCATGGGACGACCTTGAGCCACGACGCCCCGCAAAGCAAGGCAGCTGAGAAGAATAGGCAAGCATGGGAGAAGAACCGGCAACCACCCTTGCGCGGTCGGCCCGAATACTGGGGACTCGCGGTATCACCTAACCTTTGGAAGTACGCACTGATGAAACTCGACGGAAAAATTGCACTGGTCACTGGCGCATCAAAAGGCATTGGCGCCGGCATCGCAAAAGGCTTGGCGGCAGCCGGCGCAACGGTGGTGGTCAATTACGCCACCAGTCATACCGATGCCGACGCAGTCGTTCGCCAGATTCAGGCGCAGGGCGGCAGCGCCATCAGCGTGCAGGCGGACATGAGTGCGGGCGCCGATGTCACGCGCCTGTTCGACACGGTCCGCGAGCAATTCGGCAGGTTGGATATCCTCGTCAACAACGCCGGGGTCGCCGTGTTCCAAATGATTGAGGACCTGACCGAAGAAGCCTTTCACACGCAGTTCAACCTCAACGTGCTGGGCTACCTGCTCGCGGCGCGGGAAGCCGTCAAGTTGCTGGGGCAGGGTGGCAGCATCATCAATATCAGTTCGATCCTCAGCACCGACCCCTACCTGGCGTCCAGTGTCTATTCGGCGACCAAGGGGGAGGTGGATACGCTGACCTTTGCCCTGGCGCGTGAGTTGGGGCCAAAGGGTATCCGGGTCAACTCGATCTTGCCGGGCCACACCAACACGCCGGCTACGGCGGGCAACTTTGCCGGTGAGTTTGGCCAGTCGCTGATTGCCGGGACACCGCTGGGGCGGTTTGGTGAGCCTCAAGACATTGCGCCCCTCGCCGTGTTCCTCGCCTCCGAGGACGCCCATTGGATCACCGGGGAGTCTATCCGGGCTTCCGGTGGCGTGCGCGGCGTCGGCTACTGACCGCACGGTTCATTGCCGCACATGAGGGTGTGCGGCAAACACTTCCACCAGCCAATCGACAAACACCCGCACCCGCGCGCTCAGGTGCCGGTTGGGCATGTACACCACTGACAACGGGTTGGGTGCCGCAGACCACTCTGGCAGCACCTGTGCCAAGGCGCCCGCTTCGATAGAAGGCTGCACCATGAAGCGCAAGGTGTGGATCACGCCCAGCCCGGCAAGGCCTGCCGCAAGGTAGGCATTGCTGTCATTGACCGCCACGATGTGGCGTCCCTTCACCGTCACCTGTTCGGCCCCGCGTATCAGCGTCAGCGTGTTGTGCTTGCCGGAAGTCGGGAAGAAGTAGCGCACCAGCGTGTGCGCCTCTTCGAGCTGCGAGGGATGGTGCAGTGCCCCGTGCGCCGCCAGGTACGCGGGCGTGGCGCAGGTGACAAAGTCCAGGCTGCCCAGGCCTCGCGCAATCAGCGTCGAGTCCGGCAGGTGGCCACCACGAATCACGCAGTCGATACTTTCGCTGGCCAGGTCTGCGGTGCGGTCGCTGGCGCCGATGTCTATCTGGATGTCCGGGTAACGGCTGTGGAAATCGTGCAAGGCCGGGATCACCAGCAGTGTGGCGATGGTGGTGCCCATGTCGACCCGGACCCGGCCGCTGGGGCGACTGCCCGATAGCACCAGGTCTGATTCGGCTTCCAGCCATTGATCCAGCACCCGGCCCATGCGCGCATGGTAGGCGCTGCCTTCCGGGGTCAGCGTCACCGTGCGGGTGGTACGGTTTAGCAGTTTTACCCGCAGATGGGCCTCCAGCGCCTGCACCATTTTGGTCACGGCGTTGGGGTGCACTTGTAACTGCGCCGCCGCCTTCACAAAGCTGCCGGTCTCGACGATACGCAGGAAGGCTTGTACGGCCTGGAAGTAGTCCATGGAGCCTCGCGGATTGTCACGAATTGAGTGATACGGGATACAGGTTTTCGCCGTTTATCACGTGCACGGTTGAGATTACCTTGATTTACGCCTCGCAACCCGCGAATCGACAGCTTCCAAGGAATTCCCATGACCCAGTCTCTCAACGGTAAAGTCGCATTGGTCACCGGCGCTTCACGCGGCATCGGCGCTGCCATCGCCAAGCGCCTGGCGGCTGAAGGTGCCGATGTGGCGTTCAGCTACTCCCAGTCCCCCGAGCGTGCGCAGTCGGTGCTGCGCAGCATCAAGGCGTACGGGGTCAAGGGGCTGGCCGTGGCGGCGGATCAAGCTGACGGTGCGGCGGTAGCGGCGCTGGTCAAGACCGTGCATGCGCACTTCGGGCGCCTGGACATTCTGGTCAACAGTGCTGGCGTCTTCACCATGGGCTTAGTGGGTGACCCCCTGGCCGATATCGCCGCCCTGGATCGCCAACAGGCGATCAACATTAATGGTGTGGTGGCAGCGGTGCGTGCTGCCGTACCGTTGTTGGCCGATGGGGGGCGTATCGTGTCCATCGGCACCATGTTTGCTAGTCGTGCGCCGTTTCCCGGGATTGGTGACTATGCGGCGAGCAAGGCCGCAGTAGCGGCTTACGGTCGTGCCTGGGCACGAGACTTGGGGCCGCGCGGGATCACGGTAAACACTGTACAGCCAGGGCCGATCAACACCGACATGAACCCGGATACCAGCGATATGGCGCCGCTGGTAAAACAGATGACTGCGCTTGGGCGTTATGGGCAGCCGGAAGAAATCGCCGGGGTGGTGGCGTTTCTCGTGGGCGCGGATGCGGCTTTTATCACCGGTGCCACGTTGAATGTGGATGGTGGGCAGAACAGTTGAGGGAGCGCCATCGCAGGCAAGCCAGCTCCCACAGTTTTGAGCGGTGCAAACCTGATCTGGCCTGTGAACCCAATCCCCTGTGGGAGCGGGCTTGCCCGCGATGGCGGCATGTCAGTCAACACAGATGCAGCTGACCCAGCGCCATCGCAGGCAAGCCAGCTCCCACATTTTTGAGCGGTGTAAACCTGATCTGGCCTGTGAACCCAATCCCCTGTGGGAGCGGGCTTGCCCGCGATGGCGGCATGTCAGTCAACACAGATGCAGCTGACCCAACGCCATCGCAGGCAAACCCGCGTAGATTTGGTTTGGCGGTGTGCTCTGGATTAAGCCGCTTGAGGTTGGACCTGTAACTCGCCTTCCACTTCCTTGACCAACCCACTGGCCAAAAACAGCGGCAGCACTCGCTTGTGCAATTGCGGCTCGACAAACTCCTTCACCGTATCCAACCCCAGCACACCGCTCAACGCCAATTCTGCCTTGGTGTACGACAACCACGCCTTCTTCAACACCTGCAACACATCACTGCCCGCCGTGGTGGCAAAGCGGCGCTGGGCGGGTTTACCGTCAAAGGTAAAGGTGTGCTGGAACGCGTAGCCTGTTTCATCGCCACCACTGGCGGTGCAGCGGATGCAGGTGCACGGGCCGTCGCCGAAGGCGGTGCGCAGGTAGCTGTTGAAGTCCACCACGGGTTTGAGTGACAGGCGCTTATCCACCTCGAACAGGTCCCCGGTCATTTTTTCGTCAGTGTTCAACAGGTATTTCCTCGCAGGTTCGGCGGTTTTTCAAAGCGCGGCACAATAGCAGCCGAGCGCCGGTTTGTGGGGGATTAATCAACGGTTCAGGCTGCAATCAAGCTGCGCTTGATCCAGTCGTACAAATCATTGCCCTCGCTGGACAACTCGCTGTTGGCCCGGCGGCACAGGTAATACTGGCGGCCATCATTCACCTCCAGCTCAAACAACTTCACCAACTCGCCACTGGCCACCAGCGGTGCCACCAGCGGTTCGCGGAGTAACGCGCAGCCCAAGCCGGTGAGGGTGGCAGTGAGCGCCAGTTGGCCGTCTTCCAGTAGCAAGCCATTCAGCGCGGTGGCATCCACCTCGGCGGCTTCGAACCATTGGCCCCAGGTGCCGCGTTCTTCGTCGTGCAGCAGTGGCAACTGGCTCAAGGCCTCGGGCGTGTCGATGGGGCCGTGCTGCGCCAGGAAGGCGCGGCTGCAGTAGGGCGTCACCGCGCCGGAGATCAGCGGTTCGCTGTGATAGCCCGGCCAGTGCCCGGTGCCGAAGCGAATCGACAGGTCGGCTGCGTCGCTGGGGTAGCTTCGGTGGTTGGCGTAGGTCACGTTGATGTCCAGCGCCGGGTGATCCTTCAGGAAATGCGCCAGGCGTGGAATAAACAGGTTGATGCCAAACAGTGGGATCAGGCTGATGGTCACCTGGCGCGTGGCGCTTTTTTCGCGCACATGTTCGGTGGCGCTGCGCAGCACCGCAAACGCCGAGCGAATCGCGCGGTAGTACTCGCGGCCTTCATCGGTGAGCACCAGGTTGCGGCCCTGGCGCAAGGTCAGCGGTTGCTGCAGGAAATCTTCCAGCAAGTGCAGTTGATGGCTGATGGCCGAGGCGGAAACTTCCAGCTCACGCGCGGCGGCATTCACCCCGCCATGGCGCGCAAAGGCTTCGAAAGTGCGCACGGCACGCAGGGGAGGGTCATTGGTAAACTGTTCTGATTTATTCATGTATTGAATTAAATACTAACTCTTGCGCCGAATAAAGAGCCATAAGTGCCGCATTCATGGCATAAATAGCCTGTTTAAGGGTTGATATAACCATATGACTTTCTGTTATTTGATAAAAACAGAATAGATGCTTAGTGTGCCGCCCTTGCACGCACTGAGGTCGATGGTTTTCATGGATGGGTTTATCCAACAACTGCTCAACGGTTTGATGACGGGCAGTCTCTACGCGCTGGTGGCCCTGGGTTACACCATGGTCTACGGCATCTTGCGCATCATTAACTTCGCCCATGGCGATGTGCTGATGATCGGCGCGCTGGTGGGTTTGTCGGTGATTCGTCTGTTGCAGGCCGCCTTTCCAGGTCTTGCGCCGATGCTGGTGTTGCTCTGTGCGACCCTCGTCGCCATGGCCTTTTGTGCGGTGTTGGCGGTGGTGATCGAGCGCGTGGCCTACCGCCGCCTGCGTCACGCCCCGCGCCTGGCGCCGTTGATCAGTGGCATCGGCGTGTCGCTGCTGCTGCAAACCCTCGCCATGCTGGTGTGGACACGCAACCCGCAGATGTTCCCGCAACTGCTGCCGCTGGAGCCGATCGAAGTGCTGGCCGGCGCCTCCGCACACCCGGCCATCACCAACGCCACGGCGCTGACCACGATTGCCGTCGCCTTGTCGGTGATGGTCGCGTTGCTGGTGCTGGTGGAGCGCACGCGCTTCGGCCGGGCCATGCGTGCGGTGGCGGAGAACCCGCAAGTCGCCAGCCTGATGGGCATCAGCCCGAACCGCATCATCGTCATGACCTTCGCCATCGGCGGCGCCCTGGCGGCACTCGCCGGGATCATGATGGCCAGCAACTACGGCAGCGCGCACTTCTACATGGGCTTCCTGCCCGGTATCAAGGCCTTCACCGCTGCAGTGCTGGGCGGCATCGGCAACCTCAAGGGCGCCATGCTCGGCGGCCTGCTGCTGGGTTTGATCGAAGCCCTCGGCACCGGTTACCTCGGTGCGGCCACCAACGGCGTATTCGGCAGCAATTACCAGGATGTGTTCGCCTTTATCGTGTTGATCGCGGTGCTGGTGTTCCGGCCTTCCGGGTTGTTGGGCGAACGTTTGGCGAGCCGCGCATGATCAAGTCCCTGACCCCCAACAAACGCGCGAGCCTGGGCCTGTTGCTGCTCGCCGTGGCCCTGGTGCTGGCGCCGTGGATCGTCGGCCACGCCGGCGGCAACACCTGGGTGCGCACCCTCGACTTTGCCTTGCTGTACATCATGCTCGCCCTCGGCCTGAACATCGTGGTCGGCTACGCCGGGCTTTTGGATATGGGCTTTATCGCGTTCTACGCGGTGGGCGCCTACCTGGCTGCGTTGCTCTCGTCGCCGCATTTGCTGCAACAGTTCCCCGCACTGGCGGCGCTGTTGCCGGCGGGCATGCACACCTCGATCTGGCTGATCCTGCCGCTGGGCGCGCTGCTTGCCGCGGGTTTTGGCGTGGTGCTGGGCGCGCCGACCCTGCGCTTGCGCGGCGACTACCTGGCCATCGTCACCCTGGGTTTCGGCGAAATCATCCGCATCCTGCTGCGCAACCTCGACCGCCCGGTGAATATCACCAATGGCCCCAAAGGCATCGCCCAGGTGGATCCGGTCAGCCTGCTCGGCGTCAACCTGGGGCGCACCCAAGAGCTGTTCGGCCTGCGCCTGCCGTCGGTGTACCTCTATTACTACCTGTTTGCGGCGCTGGTGGTGTTGATACTGTTTGCCTGCATCCGCCTGGAGCGTTCGCGCATCGGCCGTGCCTGGGTGGCGATCCGCGAAGACGAAGACGCGGCCCAGGCCATGGGTATCAACACCGTGCGTCTCAAGCTGCTGGCGTTTGCCATTGGCGCGGCGTTCGGCGGCGTGAGCGGCGCGTTGTTCGCCTCGTTCCAGGGCTTTGTCTCGCCGGAATCCTTCACCTTGAACGAATCCATCGCCGTACTGGCGATGGTGGTGCTGGGCGGCATGGGCCATATCCCCGGGGTCATCCTCGGCTGCGTATTGCTCGCGGCCCTGCCCGAAGCCTTGCGCGCCAGCATGGGGCCGTTGCAGCAGGCGCTGTTCGGCCAGGTGCTGGTGGACCCGGAGATCATCCGCCAGTTGTTCTACGGCCTGGCGCTGATCCTGGCGATGCTCTACCGACCCGCCGGATTGTGGCCCAAAGGAGTGGCACGATGAACGCACCGCTGTTGCAGATCGACAAGGTCAACAAACACTTCGGCGGCGTCGCGGCGCTGAGCGACGTGAGCCTGAGCATCCAGCCCGGCGAGATCTACGGCCTGATCGGCCCGAATGGCGCGGGCAAGACCACTTTCTTCAACGTCATGACCGGCTTGTACACGCCGGACTCCGGGCGCTTCCAGCTGGATGGCCGCGACTATCAGCCCACCAGCGTGCACCAGGTTGCCGAGGCGGGGATCGCGCGTACCTTCCAGAATATCCGCCTGTTCAATGCCATGAGCGCCCTGGAAAACGTCATGGTCGGGCGCCATGTGCGCACTCGCAATGGCCTGTGGGCGGCCTTGAGTCAGCATCGCCGCGCCCGGGAAGAAGAGGCGCAAACCCGTGCCCACGCCCATCGCCTGCTGGCGTATGTCGGCCTGGCCGGCTACGCCAATTACCGCGCCGACAGCCTGAGCTACGGCCACCAACGCCGCCTGGAAATCGCCCGCGCCCTGGCCACCGAACCACGCTTGCTGGCCCTGGATGAACCGGCGGCGGGCATGAACGCCAGCGAGAAAGTGCAACTGCGCGGCCTGCTGGAAAAGATCCGCGACGACGGCCGCACCCTGTTGTTGATCGAGCACGACGTCAAGCTGGTGATGGGCGTGTGCGACCGCATCAGCGTGCTGGATTACGGCCAGGTCATCGCCGTCGGCCCGCCCGCCGACGTGCGCCAGCACCCGGCCGTGATCCAGGCCTATCTGGGAGCCAGCGCCCATGTCTGAAGCACTGTTGAACGTCGAAGGTTTGCAGGTGCGCTACGGCGCCATCGAAGCCGTCAAAGCCCTCGACCTGCATATCGATGAAGGCGAGCGCGTCACCCTGATCGGCGCCAACGGCGCGGGCAAGACCTCCAGCCTCAAGGCGCTCACCGGTTTGCTGCCTGCCGCCAAGGGCGAGATCCGTTTTGCCGGGCACTCCATCCTTGGCCAGGCGCCGGACACACTGCTGCGCCAAGGCATCGCGATGGTCCCCGAAGGCCGCGGGATTTTCGCGCGCATGAGCGTGCTGGAAAACCTGCAGGCCGGCGCATTTTTGCGCCGCGACAACGCGCAGGTGCAGCGCGAAATGCGCCAGTTGTTCGAACACTTCCCCCGCCTGGAAGAACGCCTGCAGCAATCCGCCGGCCTGCTGTCGGGTGGCGAGCAGCAGATGCTCGCCCTGGCCCGCGCGTTGTTGTCGCGCCCGCGCTTGCTGATCCTCGATGAGCCGTCCATGGGCCTGGCGCCGATCATGGTGGAGAAGATTTTCCAGGTGATCGACGACGTCTGCCGCCAGGGCATGACCCTGTTGCTGGTGGAACAGAACGCGCGGCTGGCGCTGCAAGTCACCGACCGCGCCTATGTGATGGACACCGGGCGCATCAGCCTCAGCGGCCGATCCGCAGATTTGCTTGAACACCCCGAGGTGCGCAGCGCGTACCTCGGCGAATAACCCAACCATGACGCTACCGGACGCCCGGCGTGTTCCGACCCGCCCGAAAAGAAGCAGGAACCACTGATGAGTATTTTGAAGAACACCGCATTGATCGGCCTGGCCCTGAGCAGTCTCGCCAGCGCCATGGCCCAGGCCGACCAGACCGTGCTGATCGGCCTGGCTGGCCCGCTGACCGGCCCGTCCGCACGCATCGGCAAAGACCTGGAAAACGGCGCGAAACTGGCCATCGACCAGGCCAACGCCAAGCACCCGAAGATCAACGGCGAGGCCGTGACCTTCAAGCTGGTCTCCGAAGACGACCAGTCCGACCCGCGCACCGCCGTCACCGTGGCCCAGCGCCTGGTGGATGAAGGGGTGGTCGGCGTGGTCGGCCACTGGAACACCGGCACCAGCATCCCGGCCGCGCGGGTCTACCACGACGCCGGGATTGCCCAGGTCGCACCGGTTGCCACCGGCCACGCCTACACCCAGCAGGGTTTCGACACCAGTTTCCGCATCATGGGCCATGACGACGATGGCGGTCAGGTCGCCGGCGATTACGCGTTGAACACGCTGAAAGCCAAGCGCATCGCCGTGATCGACGACCGCACCGCGTTCGGCCAGGGCCTGGCGGACCAGTTCGTCAAAGCCATCGAAGCCGGTGGCGCGACAGTCGTCGGTCGTGAATACGTGGACGACAAGACCATCGACTTCAGCGCCGTACTCACCAACATCCGCAGCCAGAACCCGGACCTGATCTTCTTCGGCGGCGTCGACGCCCAGGCCGCACCGCTGGCGCGGCGCATCAAGCAACTGGGGATCAAGGCACCGCTGATGGGCGCCGGTGGTTTTGTCAGCCAGACCTTCCTGGAGTTGGCGCAGAACGAAGGCGAGGGCGTGATTGCCCTGGAACCGGGCCTGGCGATAGCGCAGATGCCGGGTGGCAAGGCCTTCGAGCAAGCTTACAAAGAGCGCTACAAGACCAACATCGAACTGCACGCGCCGTTTGCCTATGACGGCGTTGGCGTGCTCATCGCGGCTATCGAGAAGGCCGACTCGGTTGACCCGCAGAAGTACCTGCCGGTGCTGCGTGCCATCAGCTACGCGGGTGTGACGGGGACTATCGCGTTTGATGCGCAAGGTAACTTGAAGAAGCCGTCGTTCACCGTGTACCAGGTCAAGGCCAACCAATGGCAGCCCGTAAGCGTCGCAGGCGGTAAATAACTGGATCGACTGTGGGAGCTGGCTTGTGTGGGAGCTGGCTTGCCTGCGATGGCGGGATACCGGCCCAAGATGTGCCGGCTGGG
>NZ_ANNV01000037.1 GCF_000346755.1 Pseudomonas sp. CBZ-4
GAAGCGCTGGCCGACAATGCGCAGATCACTGTGACTGCCGAAGTAAACTTTCAGGGTGGTACAAACAGGTGGGATGCGGTTGAGTCTTCTTCGACCAGTTATACGGTAATACAACGGACGCTGATAAGTGAGTGCACCTCTTTCACGGATTTCAGTACGAATGGGTGGAACAGTATCGGGGGGGGGGCAAGCATCAAATATGAAGCTGACGGAAACTATTACTGGCATGCCAGGCCGCCTACTGGCTCAGCAGTGGGGCTCAGCAAAACCTTCCACCCAATCGCTGAAGGGGTCTATGAAATCAACCTGAGGGTTAGAGTGAGCAGTTTAGGGTCGCCGCGCATTGGCCTGACTATTCGTGTCGGAACATGGTCCGTTAACACGTCAATGACTGCGAGCAATACCTGGATCTCTCTTAAAGGGGTTATGGGGTATCTGCCCAGCAAGCCATTTGACGTCAGATTGAGTTTCTACAATGTCACTTATGTCGATTATAGTCTGGATGATATTTGCCTTCGGCAATTGCCCTATCCATAGTGCTGTGCGCTGGTTTGTCTCTTGAGTGCCGAGCCCCCAGCATCACTGCCGGGGGCTCGTTTGATATTACTCACATTTTTGTTTTTGTTCGTTAAACTCCTGCCCGGCAGGGCAGGCGTAGCGACTCATGATCCATCTGTTATAAGAAGTACTCCAAACACACCGGTAATAACCACCTACTATCGTCGAGCTTCTGAAATAGCCCGCTTGTGTACAGGTATCGACATCGGCTGGAGTAGGCGCCGTGGTGCAGGCACTGATTGATAGGGTAATGACAACGCCAAGCAGCATTTTTAGGAAGTGTTTGTTTTTCTGTGGAGCTGTTTGAGTGTTCATGAGTATCTCCAAGTGGATGACGCTCAATCATTAACTATCTAATGGTGACGCGTGTCTACTGTCAGAATCAACAGGTCCCACCCTACAGATTCAACGCTATAAAAATATTTAAATTTTCCATCTTTTTGATGTTTTCGCGAGCCGTTGGTGCATCGCATTAATGTTTTGCACAAATTGCAACGTCAATAACCGGTACCCATCAAACTCACCATCAATTAGCACATCCACTGCAACGTCACTCCCCTTAACATTCAGTGAGCGCTCCAACCGCTCCGTCACCCCTGACTTCAACGCCCGCGCCATCCCCATCAACTGCACCCGAATTTGCCGGTGCTCGGCCTTCATCATCTGCATACGCGCCATCGCCTGTTCATCACGCGGGTCCGGCCGGGTGTTGCCGAGAATCTCCAACGTGCTGATGCACATGCGCAAGTGCCGCTGGATGGCATCCAGCTCCGTCATGGAAATACGCACCTCCTTGGACACCGAGGGCATCAGCGAACGCAACTGCACCATCGATGCATTCAGGCGACTGAGCACCTTCACATGGTGATCATCGGTCACCGACTGGCCATTGATAATCCGGCTATAAATCTCGGCACAATCACGCAATGCACTGGCCAGGTTGTAGCGCCACGAATACACCGCATACAGCGGCAGGGCGAACGAGAAGGCCAGCGCGAGCACGATACCGATGAGGATATCCACGGTGCGCCACAAACCGTCCGACACCGGATTGTCCCCGTGCCCGGCGACGATAAACACGGTGATCGCCGACAGCAGCGCGATGTACCCACCCTTGCCGATGGCGTGATAGGAAAAGAACCCGCACACCACCGACATCAGCAAGTAGGTCAGCAACGGCTGGCCCAGCCACGCCTGTTGCAGCACCAGCAGCAAGCCGACACTGGCGCCGATCAAGGTGCCGTAGGCGCGCTCCACGGCTTTCTTGCCGATATTGCCGTGGTGCTGCAAGCCGCCGATCACGATGAGCATGGTCACCGAGGCCCATTCGCCGTGGGGCAGGTTGATGCCGGTGGTCAGCAGGATCGTCGCCAGCAAGCCGATGGACACGCGCACGGCGTGGATCAGTTTGGCGTGGCGATAGCGGCGGTACGGGTCGAGCAGCGGGCGCAGCAGGCGCCGGGCGAAGAGGGGCAGGTTCATCGGTACTAAAATGGCCTCAATAGTCAGGATGCGTGCAGTCAACTGTGGGAGCTGGCTTGTGTGGGAGCTGGCTTGCCTGCGATG
>NZ_ANNV01000038.1 GCF_000346755.1 Pseudomonas sp. CBZ-4
CCGGCCAATGATGTGCCGGCTGGGACACCGCCATCGCAGGCAAGCCAGCTCCCACATTTGACGGTGTGCACACATTGGATTGGAGGAGAGATGAAATGAGCAAACTGGAAGGTGAACTGGGCATTCTTGCCCGGCGGCGGATCGAGGCCGAAATCATCAAGCCGATCTACGAGATTCTCAAGCGCGAGCAGGGCAAGGACTTTGCCGCTGCCGTGATCGGCGAAGCGGTGGGCAATGCGGCGATCCAGGCGGGCAAGCATTTTGCGTCGCTGGAAGAGCGCGCCGACCTCAAGAGCTTTGTCGAACTGCAAGTGCTCTGGGAAAAAGACGACGCGCTGAAGGTCGAGATCATCGCCAGCGATGCCGAGCACTACGACTACGACGTCAAGCGCTGCCGCTACGCCGAGATGTACACCGAAATGGGCCTGGGCGAGATCGGCCACTTGCTGTCGTGCAACCGCGACGAGCTGTTTATCGTCGGCTACAACCCCGACATCGAGCTGATCCGCACCCAGACCATCATGGGCGGCGACCATCGCTGTGATTTCCGCTACCGGGCCAAACCCCATGAATAATCTGGCACGTGTCAACGGCGAGCGTTTGTGGGACGCGCTGATGGAGATGGCGCAGATCGGCGCCACCGAAAAAGGCGGCGTCTCGCGCCTGGCGCTGACCGAGGAAGACCGTCGCGGCCGCGACCTGTTCGTGCAGTGGTGCACGGCGGCCGGCTGCAGCATTCGCGTGGACGCCATGGGCAATATCTTCGCCCGTCGCGCCGGGCGTCTTGATCACCTGGCGCCGGTGCTGACCGGCTCCCATGGCGACTCCCAGCCCTTTGGCGGCAAGTACGACGGCATCTACGGCGTGCTCGCCGGGCTGGAAGTGCTGCGCACCTTGAACGACCTCGGCATCGAGACCGACCGGCCGATCGAGGTGGTCAACTGGACCAACGAAGAGGGCTCGCGCTTTGCCCCGGCGATGATTTCGTCGGGGGTCTACGCCGGGGTGTTTGACCTGGAATATGGCCTGTCCCGCGCAGACAAGAACGGCGTGAGCATTGGTCAGGCGTTGCAGCAGATCGGTTATGCCGGCACGCACCCGGTGGGCGGCCAGGCGGTGCATGCGGCGTTTGAGCTGCACATCGAGCAAGGCCCGATCCTTGAAGCGCAAGGCATCACCATCGGCGTGGTCACCGGCGCCCAGGGCCAGCGCTGGTACGAAGTCGAATTGAAGGGCCGTAGCGCCCACGCCGGCACCACACCGATGGACCATCGCCTCGACGCCTTGCTCGGCTTCGCCCGCGTGGTCGAGGCGGTCAACGGCCTGGGCCTGGAACAAGGCGCCGAAGGGCGTGCCACGGTGGGCATGGCGAATATCTTCCCCAACTCGCGCAACGTCGTACCGGGGCGCGTGTTTTTCAGTGTGGAATTCCGTCACCCGGACGAAACCGTGCTGGCGCGCCAGGACCAGCAACTGCGCGAAGCGGTGGCGCAGATCGCCGAGGGGATCGGCTTGCAGCACAGCGTGCAGCAGATCTTCCAGTACGCGCCGATTGCGTTTGACGCTGATTGCGTGGAGGTGGTGCGAGCGTCTGCCGAGGCGTTGGGTTACAGCCATCGGCCAATGATTTCCGGCGCGGGGCATGATGCCTGCTACCTCAACCAGGTAGCGCCGACCGCGATGATCTTTGTGCCGTGTGTGGATGGGTTGAGCCATAACGAGGCGGAGGAAATTTCGCCTGAATGGTCGACGGCGGGGGCGGATGTGTTGCTCCAGGCGATCCTGGCCAAGGCCCATATCTAACAGACTCATACAAATCAAACTGTGGGAGCTGGCAAGCCAGCTCCCACAGTTTGATCGGTGTAAACCTGATCCGAAGTGGAAACCCAATCCCCTGTGGGAGCTGGCTTGCCTGCGAAAGCGGTGTGTCAGCCAAAGATGTTCCAACTGCCCCACCGCATTCGCGAGCAAGCCCGCTCCCACACAAGCCCGCTCCCACATTTGCATCACCTACACCTGTAAGTCAGCGAAAAAACTCCCCCGGCGTCGCCTCAAACTGCTGGCGAAACGCATTGATAAACGCCGAGGTCGATTCATACCCACACCCCAACGCCACATCCGTCACGCGCTCGCCTTGCTCCAGGGCGGGCAGGGCGGTGAGCAGGCGCAAGCGCTGGCGCCAGGCGCGGAAGGTCAGCCCGGTGTCGCTCAAGAACAGGCGGCTCAGGGTCTTTTCACTTACGGCCAATTTGCGGCTCCAGTCCCCCAGGGTGGTCTGCTGCTCCGGGTGCAGGTTCAGGCTGCGGTAGATCTGGCGCAAACGCGGGTCCATGGGCAACGGCAGCATCAAGTCCACCTGGGGCGCTGCGGCCAACTGGTCCAGCAGCACCTGGGCCAGGCGCCCGTCCGCGCCGTCCTCAACATAGGCCACCGGCAGTTCGCTGAAGCTGCGGATCAATTCGCGCAGCAGACTGCTCACTTCCAGCACGTGGCAACGCGCGTCCGCCCAGGTGGTCACGCTGCAATCGAGGTACAGGCTGCGCATCTCGGTGCGTGGCGAGCTGAACACGCGGTGGGGCATGCCCGCCGGAATCCACACGGCGCGTTGCGGCGGCGCGACAAAGCGGCCAACGCTGGTCTGAATCTCCAGCACCCCGGAAATCGCGTACGACAATTGCACCCACGGGTGACTGTGGCGGCGGGTCAAGGCGCGATTGGGCAATGATTCGGTGCGCCCATACACCGGCCTCGGCAAGCTGGAAAGCCCGGGCACGCTGCGGCGCACGGTTTTGTCATGTCCTTTAGGCGGCATTTGTTGGCTCATTGGCGTTAGTCGGTAACAAGCCGTTACGTTAGAGTCGCCGAGACGCTCTTGGCAACCCCCGGAAGAACTCACTTATGACCCGTCCGCGCTTTCTCCCCGACAACTTCACCCTGACCCTGATCGCCACGGTGATCCTCGCCTCGCTGTTGCCCGCCAGCGGCCAGACCGCCGTGGCCTTTGGCTGGGTCACCAACCTGGCCATCGCGCTACTGTTTTTCCTGCACGGCGCCAAGCTGTCGAACCAGGCCATCATCGCCGGTGCCGGCCACTGGCGCCTGCACCTGTTGGTGTTCAGCCTGACCTTCGTGCTGTTCCCGTTGCTGGGCCTGGCGCTCAAGCCGCTGCTGTCGCCGCTGATCGGCAAAGACCTGTACATGGGCATGCTGTACCTCTGCGCCTTGCCGGCCACGGTGCAGTCGGCGATTGCCTTTACCTCGCTGGCGCGGGGCAATATCCCGGCGGCGATTTGCAGCGCGGCGGCGTCGAGCCTGTTTGGCATCTTCCTCACGCCGCTGTTGGTGACGCTGTTGCTCAACGTGCACGGCGAAGGCAGTAACACCCTCGACGCGATCCTCAAGATCAGCGTGCAACTGCTGCTGCCGTTTATTGCCGGGCAGATCGCCCGGCGCTGGATTGGCGCGTGGGTGGGGCGCAACAAGTCCTGGCTGAAATTCGTCGATCAAGGCTCGATCCTGCTGGTGGTCTACGGCGCGTTCAGCGAAGCGGTCAATGAAGGCATCTGGCACAAGATCCCGCTGTGGGAACTGGGCGGCCTGGTGGTGGCGTGCTGTGTGTTGCTGGCCTTGGTACTGGTGGCGTCGACGGTATTGGCCAAGGCGTTCGGCTTTAACCAGGAAGACCGCATCACCATCCTGTTCTGCGGCTCGAAGAAAAGCCTGGCGACGGGCGTACCGATGGCCCAGGTGCTGTTCGCCGGGGCAACCATGGGCGTGCTGATCCTGCCGCTGATGCTGTTTCACCAGATCCAGCTGATGGTCTGCGCGGCGCTGGCCCAGCGCTATGCGCAACGGCCCGAGTCGGTGGCCGAACTGATGGAGCAGGTTGACCCTTAATTGCCTGTGGGAAATGTCCTACGCATCGGCAGGACGCTTCCCTTATAGATTCAGATGATTCCAGGCCACTATCCGCCCCATCGCACCCGCAAAGTGGTTGGTAAGCATGGCCTCTCCCCGCGTCAAACCCCTGCCCAGTGAGCTGGAGATCCAGCGCGGCCTGGCCCTGGGCGAATTCCGTGCGTGGTTCCAGCCCAAATTCGTGATCCGCACCGGGCAACTGGCCGGTGCGGAAGCCTTGGTGCGCTGGGAGCACCCGGCCCGCGGCGTGTTGTTGCCCGAAGACTTCCTGGCCGCCGTGTTGGCCTACGACCTGATCGACGACATGTTCAAGCAACTGCTGGAACAGGGCCTCAGCCTGCTGGGCATCCTGCGCCGGCAACAGGTGCCACTGGAGCTGGCGTTCAACCTGCATGCCTCGCAATTGCTCGGCGGCAGTCTGGTCGCACATATCCAGTGGGCCTTGGGCCGTCATGGGTTCAGCGGTTCCGTGCTGCGCTTCGAGTTGGCCGAAAACGGCCTGCTCAACAGTGCGCCGGCCGTGCAGGAGAACCTGCTGCGTCTGCGTGTGCTGGGCTGTGGTTTGTCGATCGATGACTTCGCCAACGGCTTTTCCTCCCTCAAGCTGCTGTGCCAACTGCCGTTCAACCAACTCAAGCTGGATGGCGGCTTTGTGCGCCACAACCCCAGCATGATCAAAAGCACCCGGGCGCTGGCCAATGTGCTGGGCATGAGCCTGGTGATCGAAGGGATCAGCACCGCGCCTATCCGTGATGGTGTGCTGGCCTTGGGGTGTGAGCTGGGCCAGGGTTTTTACCTGGCACGGCCCATGGCGGGGCACCACTTGTTGCCCTGGCTGGAAGCGCATGGGACCGGCCTCTCAAAGTTTTGAGATATTTCCTACACTCAGGTCGCGCTCGTGTATTTTGAGCCGGCATGTCGCACAGGGGTTGTTATGTTTAAAGCGTTAGTCGTGGACGATCATCCGTTTATTCGTTCCTCCGTGAAGATGCTCTTGAAGCAGGAAGGCTTTGAGGTCGTGGCCGAGGCGGATAACGGCGCCGACGCCGTGCAATTGGCCCGCGAGCATGAGCCCGAGCTGATCGTGCTGGATATCGCCATGCCCAAGCTGGACGGCCTGGAGGTGATTTCGCGCATCTGCGCCCTGGGCCTGTCGTGCAAGATCCTGGTGCTGACCTCGCAGTCGCCGCTGTTCTATTCCATGCGCTGCATGAAAGCCGGCGCGGCGGGTTATATCTCCAAGACCAATGACCTCGACGAGTTGGTCAAGGCGATCAAGGCGGTGATGGGCGGCTATACCTTTTTTCCGAACCTGGCCAACAGTTCGGTGCGCCGCAGTGATGCGCAAACCACTGACCTTGAGTTGATCCAGACCCTGTCCGACCGTGAACTGACCATCCTGCAGCAACTGTCCCAAGGCCTGAGCAACAAGGAAATCGGTGACGCGATGCTGCTCAGCAACAAGACCATCAGCACCTACAAGACCCGCTTGATCGAGAAGCTCAAGGTCAAGTCCGTGGTGTACCTGGCCGATTTCGCCAAGCGCAACAATCTGGTCTGAATGAACACTCTCCTGCATAAATGGCTGCTGGGTGCGCTGCTGGCGGGCTGCCTGAACGGGGCTGCCCTCGCCGCTGCACCGGCTGAAACCTATCAGGTGCTCGGGCGTTCCCATGTCTCGGAATACGCCGTGTCACTGTCGGAGCAGGACTGGGGCTGGCTACGCAGTAAACGCGTGTTGGTGCTGGGGGCGTCGGCGCCGGATTATTCGCCCTTCGGCATGACCACCAACGGCCGAGATTACGAAGGCCTCACCGCCGACTACGCAAAGCTCCTCAGCGAGCTGTTGCGCACGCCGGTGGAAGTACGCCGTTATGCCTCCCGTGCGGACGTGATCGACGCCCTCAAGCAAGGCGCGGTGGATTTTCTCGGCACCGCCAACGGCTTTGAACAGGCCGACCATGACTTGCTGATGTCCACGGCCTACGCCGAAGACCAGCCGACCCTGGTCACCCAGGTCGCCAAGAGCCAGGTGCTGGCGCCGGACCTGGCGGGCAAGAAAATCGCCATGCTCTACCACTACCTGCCACCGGACGCGGTGCAGGCGTTCTACCCCCAGGCCACGTTGCAGCTCTACCCCTCGACCTTGAGCGCGATTGGTGCGGTGGCGTTCGGCAATGCCGACGTGTACCTGGGCGACTCCATCAGCGCCCAGTACCTGATCAACAAGAACTACCTGAACAACGTGCAGTTGGCTGACTTCTCGCAGATGGAAGTGAGCAATTTCTCGTTTGCGTTCGCCCAGGCCAACGCGCGCTTGCTGCACATCATCAATTCGGCGCTGGCGGCGATTCCCCAGGGCGAGCGCATGACCATCCTGCGCCGCTGGAGCGCGGGCGGCGGCAGCATGCCGGGGCGCATCGCGCTGCACTTCAGCGCCAGCGAGCAGCGCTGGATGGCCGCTCACCCGCGTTTGAAGGTGGCGATCGATGACAGTTTCGTACCGTTCTCGTTTTTCAACGAAGACGGCGAGTTCCGTGGGATCAGCGCCGATGTGCTGGCCAAGGTCGCGTTGCGCACCGGCTTGAAGTTCGATGTGGTGCGCACGCAGTCTGTCGCCGACCTGATCGAGCAGATCCGTACGGAGGAAGCCGACCTGCTGATCACCCTTACACCCAGCGCGGCCCGTGAGAGCCATCTGCGCTTTACCCGGCCCTACCTGAGTTCACCCTACGTGCTGATCAGCCGCAGCGGCCCGAACAGCCCGGCCACCCTGGATGACATGGCGGGCAAGCGCCTGGCGATCATCACCGGCAACCCGGTGCGCGACCAGTTGCTGGAGGCGTTCCCCAACATCGCCCTGGTCAACGCCGAGAGCGCCCAGGAAGCCATGGCCATGGTGGCCGACGGGCAGGCCGATGGCGCGGTCAATTCGTTGATCACCGCGCGCTACATGATCTCGCGCCAATACCGTGACCGCTTGCGCATCACCGCCACGGTCGGTACCGAGTCGGCGCGTGTGGCGTTCGCGACCTCGCGCGGCGCGCTGGAACTGTATTCGATCCTGGAAAAAGCCCTGCTGAGCATCCCGCCGGAGGAGATGGACGAAGTCACCAACCGCTGGCGCAACGAGATTGCCGTGGACGACAGCTATTGGCTGCGCAACCGCAGCCTGATCCTGCAGGGTTTTGCCGTGGCGGGTGCTCTGCTGCTGGTGGCGCTGGGTTGGATCGCCTACCTGCGCAGGCTGATGCGCCAGCGCACACAGGCGCAGATTGCCCTGAACGACCAGATGGAATTCATGCGCGTGCTGATCGACGGCACGCCGCACCCGATCTATGTGCGCGACCGCGAGGGGCGGCTGCGCATCTGCAACAGCGGCTACCTGCACGTGTTTGGCGTGGAGCGTGACGCCGTGCTCGGCAAGACCGTGGTCGAAGGCGTGCTGAAAGACGCCGACGAGGCCGCGGCTTACCACGCCGATTATCTGCAGGTGATGGAGGAGGGCGTGCCACGGGTGCAGGACCGCCGCCTGACCATGGGCGCCGACAGCGTGCTGACCATCTACCACTGGATGCTGCCGTATCGCGGCAGCGACGGTGAAGTCAGCGGCATGATCGGCGGCTGGATCGACATCAGTGAACGCCAGCATCTGCTCCTGGCCCTGCACGACGCCAAGGATGGCGCCGATGCGGCCAACCGCGCCAAGACCACCTTCCTGGCAACCATGAGCCATGAAATCCGCACGCCGATGAACGCGATTATCGGCATGCTCGAACTGGCGCTGAAAAAGGCCGACCAGGGCGTCACCGACCGTCTCTCCATTGAAGTGGCGTCGGGTGCGGCGCGGGGCTTGCTGGATTTGATCGGCGACATCCTCGACATTGCGCGCATCGAATCCGGCCGTCTGTCCCTGGCGCCGGAGCGCGCCAACTTGCGCGAGCTGGTGGAATCGGTGGCGCGCATCTTTGAAGGCCTGGCGCGGCAGAAGCAGCTGCAACTGATCCTCGACCTCGACGCCAGCGTCAACCGCCAGGTGCTGGTGGACCCGCTGCGCTTCAAGCAGATCGTCTCGAACCTGTTGAGCAATGCGATCAAGTTCACCCACAGCGGCCACGTGCGCCTGCGGGTCAGCGCCGAGCCGGGGCAGGATGATGAACGCCTGGCGCTGTGCCTGCGGGTGGAAGACAGCGGCAGCGGGATTTCCAGCGAAGACCAGCAGCAGCTGTTCAGCCCGTTTGCCCAGGCCAGCAACCATGGCCAGTCGGCGCGTGGCGGTTCGGGGCTGGGCCTGATGATCAGCCGCACCCTGTGCGAAATGATGGGCGGCAGCCTGGTGCTCAACAGCGTGTTGGGGCAGGGCACCCAGGTGGAAATGCGCGTCAGCTTGCCCACCCTGGTCGAGCTGGATATCCCGCCCGCCGTTGCGCCGCTGCAAGCGCCGGCCTCCCGGGCGCTCAAGGTGCTGGTGATCGATGACTACCCGGCCAACCGCCTGTTGCTCACCCAGCAGTTGCATTACCTCGGCCATCAGGTGGTGGATGCCGAGGATGGCGCCCACGGCTTGCGCGCCTGGCGGGCGCAGGCGTTCGACGTGGTGATCACCGATTGCAATATGCCGTTGATGAACGGCTACGCGCTGGCCCGCGCGATTCGTGACGAAGAACGCGCCAGGGGCTTGCCGGCCGGGTTGATCCTCGGCCTCACCGCCAACGCCCAACCCGAGGAAAAAGACCGCTGCCTGGCGGCGGGCATGGACGACTGCCTGTTCAAACCCATCAGCTTGCAGGACCTCAGTGCGTGCCTGGTGTTGCCGGTGCCTGGCGATGAGGGACCGGACGACATCGACTTGACCAGCCTGGAGCAGCTCAGCCGCGGCGACGCAGCCTCGATCAAGAGCCTGCTGCAAGACCTGGCCGCCAGCAACGAGCAGGACATGGCGCGGCTGATGCAACTGTTTACCCTGCATGACGTCAGCGGGCTGGCCGACCTGGCGCACCGGGTCAAGGGCGGTGCGCGGATTATCAAGGCGCAGCGGTTGATCCAGGCGTGCGAAGCCTTGGAAGTGGCCTGCGAGGGGCTGAACTCGGCCCTGTTGACCGAAGCCGTGGATGGCTTGCAACAGGCAATGGATGCGTTGGAGCAACGGTTGGCGGCGTACCTGTAGCGGCTTGGGAAATTTCCTACGTGTCTGTGCGTAATTTCCACGCTAACCGCGTGGCTCAATCGCACACCATGCAGGTATTCCCTTCTTCAGCGAGTGCCCCTTGATGCCCCCATTGCCGCTTCGTGTCCTGGTGCTGGAAGACCACCTGTTCCAACGGTCGGTGGCGACAAGCCTGCTCAAACAGTTGGGTTGCCGTGACGTGTTGGAGGCCGCCAACGGCACTGAGGCCCTGGCCGTGCTTGCACAAGAGGGGCCGGTGGACGTGGTGGTGTGCGACCTGCAAATGGATGGCATGGACGGGCTGGAGTTTATCCAGCGCATCAGCGCCACTGGCCAGGTGGGGGCAATCATCGTCAGCAGCGGCTTGCCCTGGGACGTGCGCCGCGCCGTACGGCAGATGGGCGCCTTGCTGGGGCTGAACATGCTCGGCGATATCGGCAAGCCGCTGCTGGCCGAAGCGTTGCAGCCGCTGCTGGCACTCGCGTTGAGCCAGCGGCCTGCGACGTTCGAGGCGCCATCGCCGCTGGAAGTCGCCGATGAACAGCAGGTACGCCGGGCGCTTCGCGATCAGCAGCTGCAAGCCTGGTACCAACCCAAATTCGATTTGCAGACCGGCAGCGTGGTCGGCGTGGAAGTGCTGGCGCGATGGCACCATCCGTCCAAGGGCGTGCTGTCACCGGCAGTGTTTTTACCGGCGATGGAGCGTGCGGGGCTGATGGACGACCTGTTGTTCGCCTTGATGCAGCAGGCCCTGGCCCAGCAGCGCCAGGCCAAGGGCCTGGGGTTGAGCCTGGAGCTGGCGTTCAACCTGCACGCGGCGCAGTTGGCCGATGTCGGGTTGACCGCCCATATCAAAGGCCTGCTGGCGGCCTACCAGGCGCCGTGTGGCAGCATCACCTTTGAACTCACCGAAAGCGGCCTGCTGGAAGTGCCCGCCGTGTCCCTGGAAAACCTCGTGCGTTTGCGCATGCTGGGTTGTCGTTTGTCCATCGACGATTTCGGCGCGGGGTTCTCGTCGTTGCAGCGCCTGTGCCAATTGCCGTTCAACGAAATCAAGCTCGACGCTGAATTTGTCCGTGGCCTGGCCCATGAGCCGCGTTGCCGAGCGGTGATCGGCAGCACCCTGGCCCTCGGCGAGACCCTGGGCATGTCGGTGGTGGTCGAAGGCATCGAAACCGCCGAGCAGCAACAGCAACTGCTGGAAATGGGCTGCGCCCAGGGCCAGGGTTACTGGCACGCCCGGCCCATGCCCGGTGCCGACCTGCTGCGCTGGTTGCAGGGGCGCGGGCAAGTCCAGTGCTGGAGTCGGCCATGATCAATAAACGCCTGCGCATCATGATCGCCGACCCCCAGCACCATCAGCGCCTGCGCCTGGAACGGGACTTCAATCGCCAGGGCTATTACGCGATTGCGCCGGTGTCGAGCCTGGATGAGATGTTGACGCTGCTGGCCTGCGGCGGCCTTGGCTTCGATCTGGTCGTGGTCAATGCCAGCCTGGGGACGAACGAGCGTTTCGACTTGTCGACGTTTTGCCGGCACAGCCCGCAGGTTGGGCAAGCGGTGATCTACGCGCTGCCTCACTAGGCCGGGCTTTTTGAGACGATTGTCCTAAAGTCTGCGGCTGCGCGGACGACTACCTTCTTAACTACCCAAGAAGGAAAGTCGTCATGCACGTCAAACGGTTATCACGGGTTACCGGCTTCCTTGCGGTATGGGCGGGCAGTTGCCTGGCGGCATCGGGCGGTGTCATTCAGTTTCACGGCAGCATTGTCGAGCCGGGTTGTGCCAGCAGTTCACCGGGCGGCGCGGTCATGGAGTTGAAGGGTTGCCCGCAGGCCGTTCGCGGCAATCAGTTCGATGTGCAACCTGTGCGCAGCGTCCAGGCGCTGGGTACTGCGACGGCCAACGTCAAGTTGGTGAGCGACAACGCCAACGGACGCTATTACGACCAGCGGTATGTGCTGGTGGATACCCTTGGAAAGCCGATTCAGTCGGGGCTTTACGTGGTCACCCTGACCGCGCCGTGATGAAACTGATGGCTTTTTGATCAGGATCAGCGCCAACAGACGGGCGAGAAACCTATAGAATGTTCAACGGCGGCGCTTGTCCTGGGTAGCCGTTTGATCATCGTCCGAGTACCGCGCCCTTCAATGAGCATTTCAGCCGCAACCCCCCAAGCCAATTGGCAGCCGGTCATCGCCCTCGCGTTGGCCGCGTTTGTCTTCAATACCACCGAATTTGTCCCCGTCGGGCTGCTCAGCGCCATTGGCGCGAGCTTTGACATGCCGGTGTCGAGCGTCGGCCTGATGCTCACCATCTACGCGTGGATTGTGTCCCTGACGTCGCTGCCGGTGATGTTGCTGACGCGCAACGTCGAGCGGCGCAAGCTGCTGATCGTGCTGTTCTGCATGTTTATCGCCAGCCATGTCCTGTCCAGCGTGGCCACCAGCTTTGGTTTGCTGATGGTCAGTCGCATCGGCATTGCCTTGTCCCATGCGTTGTTCTGGTCGATCACTGCGTCGCTGGCGGTGCGCCTGGCGCCGGCCGGCAAACAGGTGCAGGCCCTCGGCCTGTTGGCCACCGGTACGTCCCTGGCGATGGTGTTGGGCATTCCTCTGGGCCGCCTGCTCGGCGAGGCCATGGGCTGGCGCACCACGTTCCTGGTGATCGGCGCCTTCGCCGCCGCGCTGGTGTTCTGGCTGGCGCGCACCTTGCCGCTGTTGCCGAGTCAGAATTCCGGCTCGCTGCGCAGCCTGCCGCTGCTGTTCAAGCGCCCGGCGCTGGTGGCGCTCTACGTGCTCACCGCCCTGACCGTGACCGCGCAGTTCACCGCCTACAGCTACATCGAACCCTTCGTCGAAGGCGTGGCCGGCATGAGCGGCAGCGCCGTGACCCTGATCCTGCTGGTGTTCGGCGGCGCGGGCATCATCGGCTCATTGCTGTTCAGCCTGGTGCACCGCTTCAATCCCCATCTGTTCGTGGTCGGCGCGGTGTTCATCCTGGCGGCGTGCCTGGCGCTGATGCTGCCGTTGAGCGGGGCCGAATCCTATCTCGTCGGCCTGAGCATTTTCTGGGGCATGGCGATCATGGGCTTTGGCCTGGCGATGCAGTCCAAGGTGCTGGTACTGGCGCCGGATGCGACCGACGTGGCCATGGCGATGTTTTCCGGCATCTACAACATCGGCATCGGCGGCGGTGCGCTGATGGGGAGCTGGGTCGGCAGCCAGTTCGGCTTCGCCTGGATCGGTGCAGCAGGCGGCTTGCTGGCGGCGCTGGCGTTGATCGGCTATTGCCTGGCGATCCGCAAGTTTGGGACGGGTGTGTCGCCCAGCTAAAACCAGACAAGTCTTACAGGGCGCCTCGATGCCCATTGCTACCGTCGCCCAGGACCGCCCACGCCCTGTGGTGACGGCACTTGAACAGCAATGGAGTCGATTGTGCAAAAGCGTTTGACCGCAGAGTTTCTGGGTACTTTCTGGCTGACCTTCGGCGGCTGTGGCAGCGCCATCCTGGCGGCGGCGTTCCCGGAGTTGGGTATTGGTTTTGTCGGCGTGTCCCTGGCGTTCGGCCTCACGGTGTTGACCATGGCCTATGCGGTGGGCGGCATCTCGGGCGGGCACTTCAACCCGGCGGTGACTGTGGGCCTGTGGGCCGGGCGGCGGGTGGCTGGGGTTGACGTGCTGCCGTACATCGCGGCGCAGGTCAGCGGTGCGATTGGCGCGGCGGCGGCACTGTACCTGATCGCCAACGGCCAGGACGATTTTGCCGTGGGTGGATTTGCCGCCAACGGCTATGACGCCTTGAGCCCAGGCCACTTCGACATGAAGGCGGCCTTGTTGGCCGAACTGATCGCCACGTTCTTCTTTGTCTTTATCATCCTGCGCGTGACCGCCCCGGGCGCGGTGGCCGGTTTTGCGCCGATTGCCATCGGCCTGGCACTGACCTTGATCCACCTGATCCTGATCCCGGTGACCAACACCTCGGTGAACCCGGCGCGCAGCACCGGGCCGGCGTTGTTTGCAGGCGGCGAGTACATTGCGCAGCTGTGGCTGTTCTGGCTGGCACCGATGGTGGGCGGGGTGTTGGGTGCGCTGGCGGCGCGTGGGCTGACTGAGCGCGGTTAAACGGGGCTGGCGGTTTAACCGGTGGGAGCGGGCTTGCCCGCGATTGCGGTGTGTCAGCCAAGAAATCTATTGCTGAACGAGCGCTATCGCGGGCAAGCCCGCTCCCACATTTTTAAGGCTTCCAGGTCTGCACATCCTTGGCATCGACCGCCTTGGGCAACAAGCCCGCCTTGAAAAACGCATCGGCAATCTTCTGCTGCTCACCCAACTGATCAACCGTCACCGGCTGCACCCGATAGCTGCGATGTGCATTGGCGGCTTCCACCGTGGCCACATCCAGGTTGCCCCACAGCGGGCCAAGCACTTTCGCCGCGTCCTGCGGGTGGGCCTTGACCCATTGGCCGGTCTTTTCCAGCTGCTCATACACCACCTTCAACACCTCGGGGTGGGCTTTGGCATACGGCGTGCCGGTCAGGTAATAGCGCTTGTAGCTGGCCAACCCGGCGCCGTCCGCCAGGGTGCGGGTGGGTAGTTGGCGTTGCACGCCGGTGAGGAAGGGTTCCCAGGTGACCCAGGCATCCACCTTGTTGTTCTCGAACGCCGCGCGGCCGTCGGCGGGTGACAGGTAGGCGGGTTCGATATCAGCGAATTCCAGGCCCGCTTTGGCCAGTGCGGCGATCAGCAAGTAGTGGGTGCCGGCGGCTTTGGTGACGGCGATTTTCTTGCCTTTCAAGTCGCCCAGTTGCTGGATCGGCGAGTCTTTGCGCACCACGATGGCCTGGGCCGAAGGCGAGGGCGCTTCCTGGGCGAAGTAGGTGAGCTTGGCCTGGGCGGCCTGGGCGAAGATCGGCACGGTGTCGGCGACATCGGCGCTGATGTCGACGTTGCCCACGTTCAGGGCTTCGAGCAGGGGCAGGCCGCTGGGGAATTCGTGCCAGGTTACGTCGATGTGGTTGGCGTTGAGGGCTTTTTCCAGGGTGCCTTGGGTTTTTAGCAGGGTGATCAGGGTGGAGGATTTCTGGTAGCCGATGCGCAGGGTTTCCTGGGCTTCGGTGGTGGCTGCGATGGAGAGGGCCAGGAGTCCTAGGACGGCGATGAGGGGGCGGGGTATGGGCATGGGGGGCTCGATCTTCTATTGGAATAGGGATGAGCTTATGGTTCTAAAAACTGTTCGTTAAATACTCTTTTGTTCTTTTGGGGTACATATCCGTTATTTAGGTAACGGCCACTTAGGGTCCCGTTCTTACAGCGGGTCACTTTTGGAGGGACCTGTACGGACCGGTACTTGTCCAGTCGCTCACCATTCAACTGTGGGAACCGGCAACTGTGGGAGCTGGCTTGCCTGCG
>NZ_ANNV01000039.1 GCF_000346755.1 Pseudomonas sp. CBZ-4
AGCGCTCCCAAGATTTTGGGGCCGCTACGCAGCCCGGCGGGAGCAAGCTCCCTCGCCACGGTGGGTCGGGTTATGGGCGGGCGGTGCGGCCCGAAACGAAATGGCTGACATCATTGAACCCCGGTGTAGACGAATGCCCCGGTGTGACCAACGTATCAATGAAGGCTTCATCCTCAGCCGTGATCTGCACATCCAGCGCACCGGTGTAGGCATCCCACTGCGCCTCGGTGCGCGGCCCGACAATCGCCGAACTCACCGCCGCGTTGTTCAGCACCCAGGCAATCGCAAATTCGACAATCCCCACGCCGCGCACCTGGGTGTACGCCTGGATTTGCTGGGCAATGCGCAGTGACTCCACGCGCCACTCGGTTTCGAGGATGCGTTTGTCCTGGCGCGCGGCTCGGCTGCCGGCCTCGGGCGTGACATCCGGCGCATATTTGCCACTGAGCACACCCCTGGCCAACGGGCTGTAAGGCACCACGCCCAAACCGTAGGCCGCCGCCGCCGTGATCTGCTCGACCTCGGCCTGACGGTTGACGATGTTGTACAGCGGCTGGCTGATCACCGGTTTGTCGACCCCCAGGCGCTCGGCCACGCGAATCACTTCGGCGATGCGCCAGCCACGGTAGTTGGACAGCCCCCAATAGCGGATCTTGCCCTGGCGGATCAGATCGCCAATCGCCGACACCGTAACGTCCAGCGGCGTGTCGTGGTCTTCGCGGTGCAGGTAGTAGATGTCCAGGTAGTCCGTGTCGAGACGGGTGAGGCTGGCCTCCAGCGCATTGAAAATACGCTTGCGGTTCAAACCGCTGCGGTTGGGCAGGCCATCCGCCGGGCCAAAGCCGACTTTGGACGCCACCACCCAATCCTGGCGATGGCGGGCAATGGCTTCGCCCACCAGTTCCTCGGAGCGCCCAGCGGTGTAGACGTCCGCGGTGTCGATAAAATTGATGCCCTGGTCCCAGGCCTTGCCGATGATGCGCAGCGAGTCCTCGGTGCTGGTCTGTTCGCCAAACATCATGGTGCCCAGGGTCAAGGCACTGACCTTCAACCCGGACTGGCCCAACGTGCGATAAATCATGGATAACTCCTCCTGGTCGTCAAACGTGCGTCATGCAATACCAGACTCAAGCGCTCTGGAACAAGCCCTGCACGCGTTTCTTCATGCGCTCAGCAAGGCCTGACAGCGTTCCTGTAAAAACCGCTGCAACACTTTCACACGCTCCGACACCTGTAGCCGATGGGGGCACATCAGGTTGAAGGGCGCCGGTTCTCCCTGCCAGTCCGCGAACAACGGCACCAGCCGGCCAGCGGCGATATCGCCGACCACATCCAGCTGGGCCTTGTAGGCAATGCCGTGCCCGGCCAGGGCCCAGCGGCGCACGACTTCACCGTCGTCGCTGAGAAAGTCCCCGCTCACCTCGACCTCCTGCACCTGCGTGCCCCGCTGAAAGCGCCAGGACTTGCTCACCTGGCCCTGGCGCATGTAGCGCAGCGCGCTGTGCCGGGCCAGGTCCATGGGCTCAAGCGGCGTGCCGTGTCGTGCAAGGTAAGCCGGGCTGGCGCAGGCGACGCGACAGTGCTCGGTGGCGATGGGCAGCGCCACCAGGCTGGAGTCCTGGGGCACGCCAAAACGCAGGGCGATGTCCACGGTTTCGCGGAACAAGTCGGCGTTGCTGTCGTTGAGCAGCAATTGCAGGCGGATATGCGGGTGCTCGGCCTTGAACGCATCCAGCCAGCCCAGCAGCACATTGCGTCCGAAATCCGACGGCGCCGCCAGTTGCAGCAAGCCGCTCAAGCCCTGGCTTTGTTGCTTGAGCGCCAGCTCACCTTCGGCCAAGGCCGCCAACGCCACGCGCACGCTGTCGAGGTAACGCCGGCCTTCTTCGGTCAGGCGCATGCTGCGCGTGGAGCGGGCCAACAGGCGCATGCCCAAGCGGGTTTCCAGGCGTTTCAAGGCAATGCTGGCCGCCGCCGGGGTGAGGCCAAGGCCGCGGGCGGCGGCAGACAGGCTGCCCGAATCCGCGGTGCGCACGAAGACTTCAAGGTCGAGAATCGAGCTCACTTGTAAAATTCCTTTAAAGATCTTGTCGTTTTACCGGGATTTTTCGCCGATTGCCAAGTTGGGAAGATGAACGCTCACTTTTCAACCAGGATATTTCTCCATGACTTCTTCCCTCAACGGCAAAACCGTCATCGTCATCGGCGGCAGCAGCGGTATTGGTGCCGCCGTGGCCAAGGCGGCTGCGGCTCGGGGTGCACAGGTGGTATTGGCCGGGCGGCGCCTGACGTCCGGTGGCGAAAACGGCCTGCGCAGCGAGCCGGTAGACGTCACCGACGCCGCTTCGCTGCAACGCCTGTTCGCCAGCGTCGGGCGCTTTGATCATCTGGTCTACACCTCGGGCCCGAGTGTGCGCGCAAAAAACCTGGCCGACACCGACCTGGACGAAGCCCAGGACAACTTCAACGTGAAACTCTGGGGCGCGTTGCGGGCGATCCAACTGGCGCTGCCTCACCTCGACGCACACGGCAGTATCAGCCTGACCTCGGGGCAACTGGGCCGCAAGCTCGTACCGGGACAGTTCATCAAGGTCGGTATCAACGCCGCCACCGAAGCACTGGGCAAGCAATTGGCCAAGGAGCTGGCACCGCGTCGGGTCAATGTGATCAGCCCGGGGGTGATCGATACGCCGGCGTATGCGGGGTTGGCTGAGGAGCAGCGGCTGGCGATGTTCGCCAAGGCGGGCGGCGCGTTGCCGGTTGGGCGGGTCGGGCGGGCAGAGGAAGTGGCGGCAGGTTATGTGCTGGCCATGGAGAATGGCTTCATGACCGGCGCCGTCATCGACATCGACGGCGGCGGCCTGCTGTAACTGTGGGAGCTGGCTTGTGTGGGAGCTGGCTT